>NC_017586.1:1256593-1884890 GCF_000240165.1 Streptantibioticus cattleyicolor NRRL 8057 = DSM 46488 | reverse complement strand
GGGCCAGCGCCTCCAGCGCCTCGATGCCGTAGGCGACGGCCTGTCCGACCGGGAGCGGATCGCGCCGGCCGTCCGGCGTGTACCGCTCGTTGGCTATCTGCCGCAGCGACTTGCCGCCGACGTACTCCATCACGATGTAGCCGTCGAGGGTGCCCGAGCGCGGATCGCGGTGCTCGACGAAGTTGTAGATCCGCACGATGTTGGGGTGTTCGATCTCGGCGAGGAAGCGGCGTTCGGCGACCGCCGCGGCCAGCGCGTCCGGGTCACCGGTGTCCAGCAGCCCCTTGAGGACCACCCAGCGGTCGCTGACCGCGCGGTCCACGGCCAGGTATATCCACCCCAGCCCGCCGTGGGCCAGGCATCCGGCCACCTCGTACTGGCCGTGCACCACGTCCCCGGGGCGCAGCTTGGGGGCGAACGAGTAGGGGGTGCCGCAGGCGGTGCACCGGCCCTCGGTGCGTCCCGGCCGGTCGCCCAGGGAACGGCCCACCGGGGCGTCGCAGCGTCCGCAGTAACGCTTCCCCTCCGGCACCCGCGGATCGGCCGGCACCGCGGCGCGCGGATCCGGCCGGGGGACCGGCGGCACCGACAGCACCCCCGCGCCCAGCCGGCCCCGTCCCGTACCGCCGCTCGCCCCCGACCCGGTACGGCCCGAGCCGCGGACCGGCACCAGCCGCGCGGTCGGCGGCCCGCCCGTCGTCCCCCTCGTCCTCGTCGTCCCCGGCGGACCGGCGTCGGCCGGGGACGACGCGGCGCGGGGTGCCAGCCCGCAGGTGTCGCAGTAGACGGCGCCGTCGCCGACGTCCTCCAGGGCGCCGGGGCAGCCCGGCCGGCCGCAGTTCACCGGCGGTCACCCCCCGCGTCCGGGTTCGGGGCGTCCGGCGCCAGCGCCTCGGCCACCGCGCGCTGGTAGCGCAGCACGGCGTGCTCGGCGGCGCGCAGGTCGCACGGCGCGCTCCACAGCAGGCGGCGGGCCTGGTCGTACCGTTCGGCGAGCAGCGGGTCGTCGGCCACCGCGTGCCGGGCCGCCTTCGCCTTGTAGGCGTCGAGCCGGCCGCGCAGTTCGGCCCGTACCGCGAGCGGTGTGGTGACCGCGGTCAACGAGTCGCGGGCGCGGGCGAGTTCCTCGTCGGCGCGTTCCTCGACGCGGTCCAGCAGCGGGGAGAGGCGGTGCCAGTGGCCGGCCCGGCGGTACGCCTCGGCGGTGGCGAGCTGTTCGTGCAGGTCGGTGGAGGGGCCTTGGACCGCGGGCACCTCGGAGGCGGCGATCTTGGCGAGCACCTCGCCGCGCGCCGCCCGGGCCTCGGTCAGCGTGCGGTCGGCGCGGGAGAGCACGTCGCGTACCCGCAGCAGCCGGTGGTCGGCGTCCTCGCGGACGTGGAGCACCGCCTCCACCTCGCGCCGGATGTCCTCCAGTTGGTGCTCGGCCCGCTCGTAGCGGGTGGCGTCGGGACGGCCCGGGGCGCCGCCGCGGCCCCGGGCGGGCAGCCAGAAGGCGAGCGGATCGGCGAGCACCTCGGCGCGGAACGCGGCCAGTTCGGCGTCGAGCCGTTCCAGTTCGTCACCGGCCGGGTGCTCGCCCGGGGTCACCCCGACCGAACGGGCCAGCGCGCCGACCCGGCCGGCCTCGGCGATCAGCAGGTCGATCCGGGCCGGCAGCACCGCCCAGACCGCCTCGGCGCCCCGCACCACCTCCAAGACGCGCTCGTACCAGCCGTTCATCCGCTCGGCCAGGTCCTCCAGGCTGGTCCGCTCGGTCGGGGGCGTGGCGGGCCACGGCTGCTCCGCGGCGTCCGGCACCGGGGCGCAGGTCACCGTGACGCCGGTGCCGCGCAGCAGGCCGGTCAGCTCCGCCAGATCGGCCGAGGCGGGCCAGCGGCGCCGGCCCCGCAGCGCGCGGGCGGTGCGCAACGCCTCCTCGTACACCGCCAATTGCGCCCGCAGGCAGGGCAGCGCCGGGGCGACGGCGGACCACCGCCGCCGGGTGACCCCGGTCAGCACGGTCGCCGCCAGCCGCTCGCGGGCCGCGTGGTCCTGGAGGACGAGCAGCGAACCGGCGATCGCCTCGTACTCCGCGCCCAGGCGCGCCAGGGCGCGGTCCACCTCCTCCCGGCTCATCACCGGTCCCGCAGGTCCCGCTACGGCCATCGAACTCCCTTCCCGGCTCGGTCCCTTCGTCCTTCGTCCCTCGTTCCCCGGCCGGCCCCGCGCGGCCGGGGGCCCGTCGTCAATCCCGGTACCGCGGCGCCGGCGGTCCGGTGACGCCGGGCAGGTCGCGGGCGAGCCACTTGGTGTAGGCGCGCATCCACGGGCCCGACGCCCCGCCGCCGCGGTAGTCGTCCAGCACTTTGTCGACCCGGCGGACCAGGTCGGTGTCGGCCGGATTCATCGCCACCGCGTACGGCTCCCGGGTGAGCGGGGCGCCGATCAGGTGGACCGCGGGGTCCTGCGCGGCCTGGCCCGCGGCGAGGGCGTTGTCGGTCAGCACCGCGTCCACCTGGCCGAGTTGGAGCCGCACCAGGCAGTCGAGCTGGTTGGGGACGAGCACCACCCGCGCACCGTGCGCCCCCTCGTCGAGCAGCGCCTGACCGGTGGAACCGGAGGCCGTGCACACGTTCTTGCCCTTCAGGCTGGTGTCGAAACCGGTCACCTCGCTGCCGGCCCTGGGCACCAGCAGCTGCTGTCCGGCCACGAAGTAGGCGGTCGAGAAGGCGACCTGGCGGATCCGGTCGCAGTTGACGGTCATGGTGCGTACCACCATGTCCACCTGGCGGGACCTTATCGCGGGGATGCGCTCGTCGGTCGGGACGGTCTTGTAGACGATCCGCGGGTCGGGGCCGAGCAGGTCACGGGCGATCGCCCGCACCAGGTCGATGTCGAAGCCGGTGATCCGTCCGGTGGCCGGATCGCGGTACCCCCACAGGTAGCTGCTCTGGTCCACGCCGACGACCAGGTAGCCGCGGGCCTGGATGCGCCGTACGGCGGGGCCGGCCGCGGCGGACGGGCGCAGGCTCGCCTCCGGGCCCCGGCACGACCTGGTGGCCACCGCCTGGCGGGCGTGGGCGACCCCGGTGCCGGAGGTGCCCGCGCGGTGGCCGGCGTCCCGCCCCGGGCACAGCAGCACCGACACGGTGACGGCCAGCGCCAGCGCGCACGCCGCCGCCATCGACCCGACTCCGCCCCAGCCGCGCAGCCGGCCCGTACGGCGTCCCGGCGCCACGGGGCGGCCGGTCGTCGTGGTGGCGTCCGGACCGTCCATCGGCGTGCTCCCCTCGTCCGTTCCCCGGGCCGTCACCGGTACTCCGCCAGCCGTCGCCCGACGCCGGTGACCGTGCCCGCCGCGCCCAGCACCGTCAGCAGGACCGCGCCCGCCGGGAGGGCGTCCAGCGCGCCGCGGGCGTCCCCGGCGGCCTGCCGGAACCGGTCGTTGCCGCGGTCGACGGCCAGTCGGAGGTCACGGTCGACCTGGTCGAACCAGGTGCCGGTGGTCTCCGGGACGAGGTGCCCGGTGGCGTCCTTGCCGCCGATCACCAGCGCCAGCGCGGTGTCGTAGTCGCCGTCGACGTCGGCGGCGTGCGCCTGGGCGTGCCGGGTCCGCCAGCGGGCGGCGGCCTCGGCGGCGGCGCGTACCGGCGCCCGGTCCTCCGCCCCGTCGGCGGCGGCCAGGGCGCGGGCGAGCAGGCCGTCACCGGTGCCGCCCAGCGTGGTGATGCCGGCCCGGTAGGCGTCCTCGTAGCCGGTGCCGGTGCCCCGGGCGACCAGCGCCAGGTTCTCGTCGCCGCGGGCGGTCAGCGAGGCGATCCGGGCCTGGCCGAGGATGCGTGCCGTTCGGGCGCCGTGCCGCCAGGCGTCGGCCAGCCCGTCGCGGGCCACGGTGTGCCCGGCGGCCAGCCACAGCAGCGTGACGGCGGCGGCCGTGGTGGCGGCCAGCAGACCGGGGTTGAACACCCGGTTGGTCCGCAGGTACGTGCGCCGCTGGAACCAGCCCAGGGCGGCGAGCGAGACGGCGCCCAGCGTCCACGCGGCCCACGGCAGCGCCCGCGCCGCCGCGTAGTCCTGGCCGAGCCGGGCGTTCTCGGCCTCGTACAGCTTGCGGGCGGCGGGCAGCAGGGTGCCGGTCATCAGGGCGTCCGCGTACCGCAGATAGGCCCCGCCGAGCGGCAGCCCCTGACGGTTGTCGGCACGGGCGGTCTCCACCAGGCCGGTGTAGCCGGGCAGTTGGGTGGCGAGCAGCTCCACCTGGGCACGGGCGTCGGGCGAACCGCCGCTGCTCTCGGCCGCGTTGGCGATCAGACGGCCGGCGGTACGGATGTCTTCCTGGTAACGACGGCGCACCACCGCCGGTTCCTGCCCGGTGACCAGGAATCCGGCCGCCGCCGTGGTGTTGGCGTCGGCCAGCGAACGGTAGATCTCCGCGGCGGCGGCGCTCAGCGGCTGGCTGCACCTGGCCACGTCGTCGGCCGCCGCGGCGCGTCCGGTCACCTGCCAGGCGGTCACCGAACCGAACGCGATCAGCAGCGCCGTCAGCACCAGCCCGGCCAGCCGCAGCCGGCCCGGCTCGGTGGCCGCCGCGCCGCGCAGCCGCCGCACCCCCTCGACGACCGCCGGAGGCCGCGCCGCCACGCCCTCCGCGCCCCCAGCCGACGTGACCGCCACCCCGCCCCCTCCGCGCCCGCCCTGACCACCACACGTCCCGGCCAGCAGTATGGCCACCCGGGCGCCCGACCACCTAGCGCCCCGGCGACCGGGGTGCGCGGCGGCGGTCCCGCGGTCAGGACGCCGGTGCCCTCGACGGGCCCCCTTCCGTCCGGGCCGGGGCGTCCGCCGCGTAGTGGGCCCGTACGCGGGCGTGGGCGGCGGGCGGGGCGGCCAGCTGGTCCAGGCCGAGCAGGGCGGCGCCCAGGACGGGCGGGGCGGTGACGACACGGGTGACGGCCTTGGGGGCGGTGACCGACAGACGGCGGTGGAGGGCGTCCATCAGCTGGGGGTGGCGGGCGGCGAGCACACCGCCGCCGAGGACGACCACCGCCTCCTCGTCGAGCAGCCCGAGCCGGTCCAGCGTCACCTCGGCCATCACCGCGACCTCGGCCGCCTGGCGCTCCACGATCCGGGTGGCCACCGCGTCCCCGGCGGCGGCCACCCGGAAGAGCACCGGGGCCAGTTCGTGCTTGCGGTCCGCGGGCACCGGGCCCAGGTGCAGCGCCTCGATCAGCTCGGCCATCGAACCGAGGCCGAAGTGCGCCGGGAGCGCGGTCGCCAGGGCGCTGGGCTCACCCCGGCCGTCCTCGGCCCGGGCCGCGTGCCACAGCGCCTCCTCGGCGAGGAAGCCGCCGCCGCCCCAGTCGCCGGAGATCCGCCCTATCGCCGGGAAACGCGCGGTGCGCCCGTCCGGCAGCAGCCCGGCGCAGTTGATCCCGGCGCCGCAGACCACCGCCACCCCGCGCGGCTCGTCCACCCCGGCGCGCAGGATCGCGAAGGTGTCGTTGGCCACGTGCGTGCGCTCCCCCCAGCCGTGGGCGTGCAGCGCGGCCTGGAGCCGTTCCTCCTCCACGGGGAAATCCGCGTTGGCCAGGCAGGCGGAGACGTACGAGGCCAGCGGGGCGGCGCCGGGGGCCGCGCCGGCCTGCCGGGCGGCCTCGGCGACCAGCGGCACCAGCCCCGCCACGGCCTCCTCGGTGCCGACGACGGGCGGCTGGAAGCCCCCGCCGCGGGCCGTCCCCAGGACGGTCCCGTCGGCGGCGACCACCGCCACGTCGGTCTTGCTGTTGCCCGCGTCGATGGCGAGCACGCCACCGGGCACGGACGCCGCAGAGGTCAGGCCCACGCCAGGTGCTCCCGGTTGTGCGCGACCAGCCGGTCGGTGAGCTGCTCGGCGTGTTCGTACTGGCCCACCAGCGGATGCGCCAGCAGCGCCGCGAACACCCGGTCCCGGCCGCCGCGCAGCGCCGCCTCCAACGCCAGGTGCTCGTACCCGGTGACCGCCGCCACCAGCCCGGCGTACAGCGGCTCCAGCGGGGCCACCGGCAGCGGGGCCACCCCGGAGGCGGTCACCCTGGCCGGCACCTCGATCACCGCGTCGTCGGGCAGGAAGGGCAGCGTGCCGTCGTTGCGGGCGTTGACCACCTGCACTTCACCGGTGTCGCCGAGCAGCGCGGAGACGAGCGCCACGGCCGCCTCGGAGTAGAAGGCGCCGCCGCGCCCGGCGAGCTGCTCGGGCTTCTCGTCCAGCGCCGGATCGGCGTACAGCCGCAGCAACTCGGCCTCCAGGGCGGCCACTTCGGCGGCCCGCGACGGCTTGGTGCGCAGCTCCCGCACCACCTCGTCGTGGGCGTAGTAGTAGCGCAGGTAGTACGAGGGGACCGTGCCGAGCCGGTCGAGCAGGTCACGCGGGAGGCGGACGTCCTCGGCGACGGCCGCGCCGTGCTCGGCCAGCAGAGCGGGGAGCAGGTCGGTGCCTTCGGGGTCGTCCAGCCGTACCGCCCGCTCCCAGGTGAGGTGGTTGAGGCCGACGTGTTCCAGGTGGAGGCGGCCCGGGTCGACGTCGAGCAGCGCGGCGAACTTGCGCTGGAAGCCGATGGCCACGTTGCACAGCCCGACCGCCCGGTGGCCGGCCTGGAGCAGGGCGCGGGTGACGATGCCGACCGGGTTGGTGAAGTCCACGATCCACGCCCGCGGCGCCACCCGGCGGACCCGCTCGGCGATGTCGAGCACCACCGGGACGGTGCGCAGCGCCTTGGCCAGGCCGCCCGCGCCGGTGGTCTCCTGGCCGACGCAGCCGCACTCCAGCGGCCACGTCTCGTCCCGCTGCCGGGCCGCCTGGCCGCCGACGCGCAGTTGGAGCAGGACCGCGTCGGCGTCGGCCGCGCCCGCCTCCAGGTCGGAGGTGCAGGTCACGGTGGCCGGGTGGCCCTGCCGGGCGAAGATGCGGCGGGCCAGCGCGCCGATCACCTCCAGGCGTTCGGCCGCCGGGTCGACCAGCACCAGCTCGGCCAGCGGCAGCACCTCCCGCAACCGGGCGAAACCGTCGATCAGTTCGGGGGTGTAGGTCGACGCCCCGCCGACCACCGCCAGCTTCACCGGGCGGCTCAGGGAATTCACCATCAGCCTTTGACTCCTGTCAGCGTCACGCCTTCGACGAACGCCTTCTGGGCGAAGAAGAACACAATGATCACCGGTGCCATGACCAGCATCGTGGCCGCCATGGTCAGGTTCCAGCTCGTCTGGTGGGCCCCCTTGAAGGATTCCAGGCCGTAACTGAGCGTCCAGGCGGCCGGGTTCTCACTGGCGTAGATCTGCGGACCGAAATAGTCGTTCCAGCAGTAGAAGAACTGGAACAGGGCCACCGCCGCCACCGCCGGTTTCGCCATCGGCAGCACGACCCGCAGCAGCGTGCGCAGTTCCCCGCAGCCGTCCACCCGGGCGGCGTCGGTGTATTCGTCCGGAATGGTGACCAGGAACTGCCGCAGCAGGAAGATGGTGAACGCGTCGCCGAACGCCATCGGGATGATCAGCGGCCACAGCGTCCCGGACAGGTGGAGCTGATTCGCCCAGAACAGGTACATCGGCACCACGACCACCTGCGGCGGCAGCATCATGGTGGCCACCACCAGCATCAGCGACAGATGCCGGCCGCGGAACCGGAATTTCGCCAGCGCGTACGCCACCGGAATGCTGGAGACCACGGTGAGCAGCGTGCCGCACACCGCGTACACCAGGCTGTTGCGCCACCAGGTGAGGAACCCCGGGGTGGAAAAGACGCTGACGTAGTTGTGCCAGACGAACGGGTGCGGCCACAGGCTGCGGGTGAGCGCCTGGTTGTCGCTCATCAACGAGGTCAGCAGCACGAAGACGAACGGCAGCACGAAGAAGAGCGCCGCCGCCACGCCGAGCGCGTGCACCGCTGTCCAGTGCAGCACCGCTTTCCGGCGCACCGCCGGCGGGGTCTTCGCGGCGGGCGCCGCACAGGTGGACGAGGGGGAGGTGAGGACGTCGGTCATGTGGATCACTCCCCGGCCTGGAACAGGCCGCCCCGGCGGCGCATCAGCAGCGCGGTGAACGCCATGGCGATGGCGAAGAGCACCAGCGCGATGACGCAGGCGGAACCGGTGTCGAACCGCTGGAAGCCGAGGTTGTAGACGAGTTGCGGCAAGGTCAGGGTGGAATGGTCCGGATAACCCGGCTCGAACGCCTGGCCGGAATTGCCGATGATGCCGCTGGCCACCTTTCCGGCGACGATCGGCTGCGTGTAGTACTGCATCGTCTGGATGACCCCGGTGACCACCGCGAACAGCACGATGGGGGAGATCACCGGCAAGGTCACGTACCGGAAGCGCTGCCAGGGCCCGGCGCCGTCCAGCTCGGCCGCCTCGTACTGCTCCTTGGGCACGTCGAGCAGGGCGGCCATGAAGATCACCATCAGGTCGCCGATGCCCCACAGGGCGAGCATGGTCAGCGCCGGCTTGGACCACGACGGATCGTTGAACCAGCCCGGCTGCGGCAGCCCGAGGTCGCCCAGCAGGTGGTTCACCGGGCCGGTGCCGGGGTTGAGCAGGAAGGCGAAGGCCATGGTGGCGGCCACCGGCGGGGCCAGGTAGGGCAGGTAGAAGGCGGTGCGGAAGAAACCGGCGCCGGTCTTGATCTTCGTGATCAGCAGCCCGACGCCGAGCCCGAAGACCACCCGGGCGCTGACCATCACCGCCACCAGCCACAGCGTGTTGCGCAGCGCCGGCCAGAACAGCGGGTAGTGGGCGAAGACGTAACGCCAGTTGGCGGCGCCGGTGAAGACCGGCGGGCGGAAGCCGTCGTACTTCATGAAGGAGAAGTAGACGGTGGACAGCAGCGGGTAGGCGAAGAAGACGGCGAAGCCGATCAGCCAGGGCGCCAGGAAGGCCAGCGTCACCAGCGCCTGGCGGCGGCGCCTGGCCTTCAGCGCGGGGGCGGGGCGGCCGGGGCCGGCCGCGAGGGCGGCGGCCACGGCTACTTCGCCTGGGCGGTGTCGCGGTCGATCTGGGCGTCCAGCCTGGCCAGCCCGCCGGCCAGGTCGGTGGTGCGGCCGGACTCGTAGGAGTAGGCGAAGTCCTCCATGGAGGTGATGTACTGGCCGCCGTTGGGGGACGCCGGGGTGGTGCTGCTGCGCGGGTTGCGGGCGATGTCCAGGAACGTGCGGAAGCCGGGGTCGGCCACCAGCTTGGGGGAGTCCAGGGCGGCCAGCGTGGAGGGCACGTTGTGGATGCCGTTGGCGAAGTTCACCACCGCGTCGGTGTCGGTGGTCAGGTACTTCACGAACTCCCAGGCGGCGTTCTGCTTGGCGCTGTGCGCCGCGACGCCGATGATCGTGCCGGTGATGTAGCCCTTGCCGTAGGTGCTCGCCTGGTCGTCCGGCACCGGCAGCGGCGCCACCCCGATCGGGAACTTCACCCCGGCCGCCTCGGCCATGCCCAGCCGCCACTCGCCGTCCAGCGACATGGCCACCTGGCCGGTGTGGAACGGGTTCTTGGAGCCGTACTCGTCGCCGAAGGTGTTGCGGTACTTCTCCAGCTTGGCGTAGCCGCCGAGCGAGTCCACCAGGTCCTTCTGGAAGGTGAACATCTTGCCGAAGGAGGGGTCCTTGGCCAGCTGCGCCTTGCCCTGGGCGTCGAAGTAGACCGGGTTCCACTGGGCGACGTAGTGCGAGGGACGGGTCTCGTAGCCGTGGAAGTCGGGCATGAAGCCGAGCTGGGAGTACTTATCGCCGGACGTCTTGGTGAGCTTGACCGCGTCGGCCTTGAACTGCGACCACGTCTTCGGCGGTTCCTGGATCCCGGCGGCCTTGAAGGCGTCCTTGTTGTAGTAGAGCCCGTAGGCGTCGCCGAGCAGCGGCAGGGTGCAGCGGACGCCCTGGTAGGCGGTGTAGTCCAGCATCGGCTTGGGGAAGGTGCGCCGCGGGTCGATGCCGGACTTCTTCAGGAACGGGGTGAGGTCGGTGAGCGCCCCGGAGTGGCAGAAGCCGCCGACGTTGTCGGTGCTGAACGAGGAGATCACGTCCGGGGCGTCCGGACCCGAGGTGCGCAGCGCCTGGTTGACCTTGTCGTCGTTGACGTTGGCGACCGCGTGCACATGGATGGCGGGGTGGGCCTTCTCGAACCCGGCGATGGCGGCGTTCACCGCCTTGACCTCGGACGGGGCGCTCCAGCCGTGCCAGAAGTTGATGGTCACCGGCTTGTTCGGGTCGTCGTCGGCCCGGGTGCCGCCCTGGCCGGTGCAGGCCCCGGCCAGCAGGGCGATGGACGCGGCGGCCGTCACGGCGGCACACGCTCGGGTGAGTCGGGCTCTCGTCGGGCGGAGCATGCTGGATCTCCTCGGGGTGCACATGGGGTGGGTGAAAGCAGGGCATTCCGGGCGGAAAAGGGTGTGCGGGGGTGCGGCCCGGTACGCGGCCGGGGCCGGAGGGGGTACGGAACGGGCGGCCGGGTCAGGGGGCCAGGGTGTCGAACAGCTCGTCGCGGGCGGCGGTCAGCGCGCGCTGCACGGCGCCGGCCAGCACCGGTGACCCCTCCACCGTGCCGAGCAGCAACGGCGGCCGGGGGATGGCCAGTTGGTACAGCTCCTCGGCGATGCGCGCGCGCAGCTCCTCGCCGCCGGCGGTGATCACGCCGCCGGAGAGGACCACCCGCTGCGGGTCGAGCACCCCGACGATCGCGGCGAGCCCGGTGGCGAAGCGCACCGCCAGCTCCTTCAGGACCGCCGCCGCGTCCGGGTCGTGCGGGCTCCCGGCCACCGCCTTGGCGACCGCCTCGCGCGGGGTGCGCGCGGTCAGCCCGCCCTGCCGGGCCAGCTTCAGCACCGCCTCGCCGCCCGCCAGCTCCTGGAAGCCGCCGGTGTTGGCCCGGCTGACGTTGTGCAGCACCGGCGCCCCGGGCAGCGGGATGTAGCCCACCTCGCCCGCGCCGCCGGTGGCCCCGCGGTGCAGCCGGCCGCCCAGCACGATCGCGGCGCCGATGCCTTCGTCGGCCCAGAAGAGCACGAAGTCCTCGCACCCCGCCGCGGCGCCGGCGCTCTGCTCGGCCACCGCCGCCAGGTTGACGTCGTTCTCCACCGCCAGCGGCACCCCGAGCGCGGAGCCCAACTCCTCCAGCAGGGACGGCGAGTGCCAGCCGGGCAGATGGGCCGCGTACCGCAGCACGCCGGTGACCGGGTCGAGCGCGCCCGGGATGCCGATCACCACCCGGTTGAGCCGGGAGCGGTCGATCCCGGCCCGCTCGGCCGCGGTCTCGATCACCGAGGTGACCTGGGCGACGGTACGGGCCGGGGTGCGCGCGGCGGAGCGTCCCCGGGTGACCAGGACGTGCTCGCCGCGCACCGCGCCGCCGATGTCGGCGACGGCCGCGGTGATCCGGTCGGGGGCCACGTCGAGCGCGGCCACGTAACCGGCGTCCGGGTTGACCCGGTACAGCTGCGCGCTGGGCCCCGGGCGCCCCGCGGTGGTGCCGGTGGCCACCACCAGGCCGGCCGCCTCCAGCCGGGCCAGCAGCTGCGAGGCGGTCGGCTTGGACAACCCGGTCAGCTCACCGATCCGGGTCCGGGAGAGCGGCCCGTGCGCCAGCAGCAGATCGAGCGCGGCCCGGTCGTTCATGGCCCGCAGCACACGGGGCGTACCAGGTGTTCCGGCCACCGCCCGCTCCCTCCCGGGGCGACCGAGACCCGCCCTCTATTAGGAAAGTTTCCTATCGGTGACTGGAAAGTTAGGGCCGGGCCATTTCCCCGTCAAGAGGCCGGACGGCAACGGCCCCCGGCGGTTCACCGGGGGCCGTTGGCGCGGGGCAGGGTCAGTCGTCCTTGCCCAGCCGCGCGCCATGGGTGTGGGAGGCCCCGCCGGACGGCTGCTCGGCGGCCTCCTGCGCTATCGGTGCCGTCGCCTTGGCCTGCGGCGACTCCGGGTCGGCCAGGGCGGACGGGGCCGCCCCGTCCGCCGCCGCGACGCCGTCGGCCACGGTGGCGCTCGGCGTGCCGCCCACGATGGCGATGCCCTCCGCGTCGAACGCCTTCTTGATCCGCCAGCGCAGCTCCCGCGCCACCCCGGCCGCCTTGCCGGGCATCGTCTTGGCCTGCGCCTGGATCACCACCGAGTCGGCGCTGACCGACTCCAGGCCCAGCACCTCCACCGGCTCCCACAGCGCCTCGTCCCACGGCTCGTCGCCGGCCATCTCCTCGGCCGCCCGGGAGATCAGCTCCCGCGCCCGGTCCAGGTCCTGCCCGTAGCCGACCTGGACGTCGATCACGGCGGTGGCCCACCCCTGGCTGAGGTTGCCGACCCGCTTGACCTCGCCGTTGCGCACGTACCAGATCTCGCCGTTGTCGCCGCGCAGCTTGGTCACCCGCAGCCCGACCTCGATCACGGTGCCGGTGGCCACCCCCACGTCGATCACGTCCCCGACCCCGTACTGGTCCTCCAGGATCATGAAGACGCCGGAGAGGAAGTCGGTGACCAGGTTGCGCGCGCCGAAACCGACCGCGACGCCCGCCACCCCGGCGCTGGCCAGCAGCGGAGCCAGATTGATCTTGAGCACCGAGAGCACGGTGAGCGCCGCGGTGCCCATGATGACGAACGAGGCGACGCTGCGCAGCACCGAGCCGATCGCCTCGCTGCGCTGCCGGCGGCGCTCGGCGTTGACCAGCAGCCCGCCCAGCGCGCCGGCCGGCCGCCCGGTGACGTTGCGGTTCATCCGGGCGATGAGCTTGGTGATCATGCGGCGCACGGTGGCGCGCAGCACCATCGCGACGACCACGATGAGCACGATGCGCAGCGCCGCCTCCACCCAGTTCATCCAGTTGTTCTCCACCCAGCTCGCGGCGTTGTTCGCGGTCTCCTGGGCGTGGCCGAGCGGATCGGGGCCGGCGGCGGGACCGGCGGCGGCGGTGGTGAACCAGGACCAGAGCACAGCAGAAAAACCTTCCGGGAGCCTTCCGTGTCGCTTCACACGGGCCCGTCGGTGACGGGGGTGACGGCAGACGGGCCGAATCCTCACCACCCTAATGGGGCAACCGGGTCACCCCATCGCCCGTCCGGAATGCACGGATGTAAAGAGTGCGCACCGTAAATGACCTCCCGCTTGTTACCCGGTCATGGTGGCGCCGGAAGCGTCCTTGCGGTGACACTTGTGGGAGATCGTCCCGGCGCGAGCCACGCGCCGCCGGCGTATAAGGAGGCATCCGTGCCGCATGTCCTGGTCCTCAACGCGTCGTACGAGCCCCTCGGCGTCGTACCGCTCCGCCGCGCGCTCGTTCTCGTCCTCAACAACAAGGCCATCTGCCTCGAGGAATCCGGCGCCCTGATGCACAGCGCGACCCGAGCCCTTCCGGCACCCAGTGTCGTGAAGCTCACAAAATTCGTCCGGGTCCCCTTTCGGGGCCCGGTTCCGCTCACCCGTCGGGCCCTCTTCGCCAGGGACGGCGGAAAATGCGCGTACTGCGGATGCGCCGCAACCAGCGTCGATCACGTCATTCCGCGCAGCCGGGGCGGAAAGCACACCTGGGACAACGTGGTGGCGGCCTGCCGCCGGTGCAACCACGTCAAGGCCGACCGGCACATCACCGAACTGGGCTGGCGGCTGCGCCACCAGCCCGCCCCGCCCACCGGCCTGGCCTGGCGCATCATCGGCACCGGCCATAGGGACCCGCGCTGGCTGCCATACCTGCAGCCATACGGCGCGGACGACGCCCTGGCCCGGATCGACGGCATATCGGCCTGAAGTCCGGGCCTTCGTCTTGCCGTGTGCAACCCGGCCCGCCCACGGCGCCCGCCGCGCCGTGGGCGGGCGTCGTCGTGCCCGCCACCGGTGCCCGCGGCGACTGCCGGACGGCGCCGGACACCGATAACGTGGTCGCATCGAGGGACGTCGAGCGGACGGGGAGGAATGGTGCCCGAGATCACCTGGCGCAGGCCGAGCACGGCCGAGGCCGACACCGGGCGTGAGGTCATCGAAGTGGGCTTCGGCGACGACGGCCTGGTCTACCTGCGGGAGGCCACCCGCCCCGAGACCGTCGCGGTCACCACCCACGCCAAGTGGGAGGCGTTCGTCAAGGGCGTCAAGGCCGGCGAGTTCGACCACTTCGTCGCCGGCGTCGCGGACGAGCAGCGCTGAACCGCGGGGCCGGCGCTCACACTCTGCCATTCCCGTTACCGCGAAGTTGACAGACTGTGCGTTGTGCCCGGCAGGGGAGCACCTGAATATGGGGGGACCATTCCCCGTCGCCCCCCCCCAGGAGGACCACCCCTGTGCTGACCGCCCCCGTCTCCGTGGACCCTCCCGCCCGTACCTTCCGGTCCAAGGTCCGGCTCATGCCGCTGGTGGCGCTGATCTTCTTCAGCGTCTCCGGCGGGGCGTACGGGCTGGAGCCGCTGTTCAGCGCCTCGGGACCGGGCGCCGCCATGCTGCTGCTCTTCCTCACCCCGCTGATCTACAGCGTGCCGGTGGCGCTGTTCACCTCCGAACTCAGCTCGGCGATACCGGTCGAGGGCGGCTACTACCAGTGGGTCAAGCGGGCCTTCGGCGCCTTCGGGGGCTTCCAGGTCGGCATGTTGTCCTGGCTGACCAGCCTGGTCGACATGGCGCTCTACCCGGTGATGTTCGCCGACTACCTGGCCAACCTGCTGCCCTCGGCCGCCGACGGCAAGACCGAGCTGTTCACCGTCCCCGGCTTCGGCCCGATCGGCTCCTTCGTGGTGGACGTGCACTGGGTGGTCGGCGTCGTCTGCGTCGTGGTGCCGCTGACCCTGCTCAACATCCGCGGGGTCAAGAGCGTCGGGGACAGCTCGCTGGTCTTCACCGTGCTCGCCATCGCCCCCTTCGTCCTCCTCGCCGCCTGGGGCATCCCGCAGCTCTTCACCCACCACGTCAACCCGGTGGCCCCCTTCACCCCGCCCCACACCTCGCCGCTGTCGGCGCTGGGGGCCGGGCTGCTGGTGGTGATGTGGAACTACAACGGGTTCGACTCCATCTCCACCGTCACCGAGGAGATCGACAACCCGCGCAAGAACCTCCCCAAGGCGCTCTTCCTGGCGATCGCGCTGATCATCGCCGCCTACGTGATCCCCGCGCTCGGCGCCATGGCCGACGGCGGCTGGAGCAAATGGGGCGACGGTGACTTCGCCGCCATCGCCGGCCACCTCGGCGGCGCCTGGCTGATGTGGGCGGTCTCCATCGGCGGCATGTTCTCCGCGTGGGGGCTGTACTCCTCGCTGCTGATGTCCAACTCGCGGATCCCGTTCGTGATGGCCGAGGACGGCTGGATACCGCGCCGCTTCGTCCGCACCAGCCCCAAGTACGGCACCCCGGTGGTGGCCATCGTGGTCTGCTCGGTCTTCTACGCCCTCTTCTGCAACGACTCCTTCAGCAACCTGCTCAACTTCGACGTGATCCTCACCAACATCACGCTGCTGATGGAACTGGCCGCGCTCATCGCGCTACGCGTCAAGGAACCCGACCTGCCCCGCCCCTACCGCATCCCCGGCGGGGCGCTGGGGCTGACCGTGATGTCCGTTCCACTGGTCGCCGTGATCGGCTGGGCCGCCTGGAACGTGGTGCGCCAAGGCGGCGCGACGCTGACGCACACCGTCTACGCCATCGTGTTCAGCGTCGTCGTCTACTTCCCCCTGCGGTGGTACCGGGCCCGCGGCGCGCGGGCCCGGGTGTCTGCCTGACGGTACGTCAACTCGCCGTCGACGGCGCCGGAGCCGGGGCCGGAGCCGGGGCCCAGCGCATGGTGAGGCTGGGCAGCCGCTCCATGTTGCCGCTGCCGTCGTCGGTGGCGACCACGGTGAAACCGTGACGCTCGTAGAACGCGCGGGCCTCGGTGTTGGCCTCGAACACGTGCAGCGACAGCCCTGCCGGGCAGGACCGGCGGGCCCGCTCCAGCAACCGCGTCCCGATGCCGCGACGGCGGACGTGCGGCAGCAGATACAGATGCTCCAACCACCCGTCCGCACCCGCCGCGTACCCCACCACCTCCTCTTCCTCCCCCTCGCCGGGCATCACCGCCACCCACACCTCGCACCCGGCGAGCACCACCTCCTCCACCCACCGCACCACCTGCTCATGACTCCGACTCTGCGGCGGCAAATACGGCATCGTCCCGGCCCGCGACTCCCGGTGCACCCGAGCGATCCCCCCGGCGTCACCCTCCCCGCCCGGCCGCACCCGCACGTCTCCCTCACCACGTTCCCCTGCCACCCCGCTGACGCTAACCACCCCCGCGAGCCGCCGCGATCGCTTTTGCCACCGCTGCCCAACGGGTCCGCTACGCGCTTGCGGTCAGCCATTACTCCGTGGCCCGGTTCGCCCGTTTCAGGGTGCCGGGGTGGCCTCCGGCGGCCCCTGTCCGGTGGGGGGTGGGGGTGGGTTTTTGGTTTGGTTCGGCACGGGGTGGCTTCGCCTATTGCCGGTGCGGGGTCGGGGGCGCGCCGGGGGTGACTCCTCGCTCCCCGTATCCGCCATGGTTGCGCTCCGGCTATTGGGTCGCTGCGGGGACACCCCCGGCACACCCCCTTGTGCCGTCGTGCGGGTGCCTCACTTCGCGGGTGGGGGGTGAGATAGGAGGTTGGGGTCACCCCGGTCTTTTTCTCACCCCCTCCGTGCCGCAGCGCGGAACGCAACAGAACGGGGGCGTGCAGGGGTGTCCCCGCAGCGACCCAGCAGCCGGAGCGCAGCCTTGGCGGATACGCGGAGCGAGGAGTCACCCCGGAGGGCCCCCGGAAACCCAGGAAGACAGTGCGCATCCCGCACTGTACGAGTACAGCCACGGGTGGGCGGGCGGGAAGCATCCGTGACGTCAGCCACGACGAAGCAGAAACGGGCGCACCCCAGGGGGTCAACGGTTCGCCGGGGAGTTCAGGCGGAGGACGGCGTAGCCGTCGACGTTGGAGAGGAGGGCGTAGGTCGCCCCGGGGTGGAGGGACCGCGCGTACCCCACGGGGTCCGTGACCGGTGTCGACCAGCCGTTGAGGAGGTCGAGGGCGATGTAGCGCGGGGTGAGGCCCTTGGTGTCGCCGACCCAGAAGACGTCGCAGCGTGAGGTGAGGTGGGACATCAGGCCGATGTTGGTCTCGACGGTGGCGTTGTCGGGGATCTCGGCGAGGGCGTGCCGGGCCGCGGGGGCGCGCGGGCCGGGGTCGTACGTCGCGGTGTGCAGCAGGTCCTGGAGCGGGAGCCGGCCGGCGAGGGTGAAGGTGAGGGCGATGCCGAGCACGGCGGGGACGACGTTGTGCGCCCAGCCGCGCAGCCACCGGCGCGGGGAGGACTCGGCGGCCACCACCGCGTCCACCAGCGCCGCGAAGACGATCGGCATCAGCACCGCGCTGTAGTGCCAGTCGGTGCCCCAGTAGACGGTGTCGGTGGCGGTGAACCGCCAGCCGAGGGTGGGCAGCGCCAGCAGGCACAACGGGGAGCGCAGCGCGAGCAGGCCGACGGTGCCGAAGAGGACGAGGAGGGTCTGGGACTTCACGTCCCAGCCGGAGAGGAACGGCTTCAGGAGGGAGCCGGCGGTCCCGCCGCCGCCCACCTTGGACCAGTAGTCGTAGTGGCCGGCGGAGTTCATCGCCGGTATCAGCACGCCGACGGTGACCGCGAAGGCGGCGGTGCCGAAGAGCACCAGCGCGCAGCCGAGCACCCGTTCCCGGCGCAGCACCAGCAGGGCGCCGACGGCCGCCACGGTGAGCCCGAGGTCCTCCTTGACGAGGACCAGCGGCAGGCACCAGCAGGCCGCCGCCCGCCCGCGGCGGTCCAGCAGGCACGTGGTGGTCATCGCCAACAGCGGGACGGCGAAGGCGATTTCGTGGAAGCCGTTGTCGGCGGCGCGTTGCAGCCCCCACGCGGTTCCGTAGGCGATGCCGAGCGCCGTGCCGCGTCCGGTGCCGAGGCGGGTGATCGCCGCCCGGGTGAGCGGCACCGCGGAGACGCCGAGGAGCAGCGCCTGCGCGATCAGCAGGGTGACGGCGCCGGGGAAGAGCCGGTAGACGGGGGCGAGTACGGCGAGCACCGGGCTGAAGTGGTCGCCCAGGATGTCGAACCCGGGTCCCTTGATGTCGACGACCGGCGCCTGGAAGTGGGCGTAGTGGCGTACCGCCTCATCGAATATCCCCAGGTCCCAGGAGGTGTCGGCCATCCGCCGGTAGCGGGCGACGGCGAGTACCGCGTACGGCGCGCCGAAGACCGTACCGAGCGTGACCGGAGCCCATCGCGCGGCCCTCGACCGCTGCTGCTCGGACCGCCCCTCCCGATCGGGGGTTTCCACGGATCACCACACTCCGACGCCAAGGATCTGCTGCCACGGGCACCCTCGACGGCGGTCACCCGGTGGAACCGGGCAAGAATAGCCTTGGCCTGGACCTGAACACCCAGTAACGGGAAAGCCCCTCGATACGGGGTCCGGCACACCGGCGTGGTCACGCCGTGACGACCTGGGAAGGTCGCGGGCGTGGCCCGGCCCGCACGGGGTAGGGCTGACGTGTCCGTTCCGTCCCGACCGCCGGAGGCACCCGTGGCCCACCCCGTCGAGTTGCTGCTGTCCGCCCTCACCGCACGCCATGAGGACGCCGACGAGGCCCCTTCCAAACCCTGGGCGGCCCGGCTGCCCGAGCCGGCCGGGGCCGCCGTGGGGGCGCCGTTGACGAGTGAGCCGCCGCTCGCCGAGGACGTACCGCTGACCAGCGAGCCGCCGCTGGCCGCGGAGCCGGCGCTGACCAGCGAGCCCACCGCGGTGATCCCGGTGGGCGCGGTGCCGGGGCCGATGGAGATCTGATGGGCCGAGCCGACGGGGCCGCCCCCGCACCGCCCCGCACCCGGGCCCCGCTGCCCGACGCACTCGCCCGGCTGGCCGCCCTGCACGGGGTCCAGACCTCGTACCAGCCCGCGCCCGGCCGCACCGTGCACGTCCCCGAGGCCACCGTGGTCGCCGTGCTCGCCGCGCTCGGTGTGGACGCCGCCGGCCCCGGCGCGGTGCGCGACGCGCTCGACCGCCACGAGCGGTTGGCGCGCACCCGGCTGCTGCCGCCGTGCGTGGTGGTACGCGACGGTGCGCCGCTGCGCCTGGAGGTGCCGCCGGGCACCGAGCTGACGGTGGTGCCCGAAGGCGGATCCGGCGCGGCGCGTCCGGCCACCGGCGACGGCGCGCTCCCCCTCGGCCACCACCTGCTGCGCGCCCGCACCCCGGACGGGCGTACCGCCGCCGCCCCGCTGATCGTCGTCCCCGGCCGGCTGCCCGGCCCCGCCGGACGCGCCTACGGGCTGATGGTGCAGCTCTACTCGCTGCTGTCGGCCCGCTCCTGGGGCATGGGCGACCTCGGCGACCTCGCGGAGCTGGCCGGGTGGGCGGGACGGGCGCTCGGCGCCGGTTTCCTCACCGTCAACCCGCTGCACTCCGCCGTCCCCGGCGACCCCACCGACCCCTCCCCGTACCGGCCCTCCTCGCGCCGCTTCCCGGACCCGGTCTACCTGCGGGTGGAGGAGGTCCCCGAGTACGCCTACCTGGAGCCGGCCGCCCGGGCGCGGGTCGACGGGCTGCTCGCCCGCGCCGCCGAACTGCGCGCGGCGGTGCTCGACGAGGGGGCGCTCATCGACCGGGACGCGGTGTGGCGGCTGAAGAGCGCGGCCCTGGAGATCGTCCGCGAGGTGCCGCTCGCCCCCGGCCGCCGCGCCGCCTACTGCGACTTCCTCGCCGAGGCCGGCCAGGCCCTCGACGACCACGCCACCTGGTGCGCGCTGGCCGAACTCCACGGCTCCGACTGGCATACCTGGCCCGCCGCGCTGCGCGACCCGCGCTCCGCGCAGACCGCCCGCGCCCGCGGCGAACGCCTGGACCGGGTGGACTTCCACTGCTGGCTCGCCTGGCTGACCGACACCCAGCTCGCCGCGGCCTCCGCCGCCGCCGCGCGGGCCGGCATGTCCGTGGGCATCGTGCACGACCTGGCGGTCGGGGTGCACCCCTCGGGGGCCGACGCGTGGGCGCTCGGCGACGTCCTCGCCCGGGGGATGTCCGTCGGCGCCCCGCCGGACCTGTTCAACCCCCGCGGCCAGGACTGGAGTCTGCCGCCGTGGCGCCCGGACGCCCTCGCCGCCACCGGCTACGCCCCCTACCGCGATCTGCTGCGCGGGGTGCTGCGGCACGCCGGGGGCCTGCGCGTCGACCACGTCATGGGGCTCTCCCGGCTGTGGTGGGTGCCCGAGGGACGTCCGCCCACCGAGGGAACCTACGTGCGCTACGACGCCGGCGCCATGCTCGGCGTCCTCGCGCTGGAGGCGCACCGGGCCGGCGCCGTGGTGATCGGCGAGGACCTGGGCACCGTGGAGCCGGGGATGCGGGAGAGCCTGGCCGACCACGGAATCCTGGGCACCTCGGTGCTGTGGTTCGAACGCGACCACACCGGCGACGGCCGCCCGCTGCCCCCGGACCGCTGGCGCGCCGACTGCCTGGCCACCGTCACCACCCACGACCTGCCCAGCACCGCGGCCCGGCTCACCGGCGAACACGTGGCCCTGCGCCACCGGCTCGGCCTGCTCACCCGTCCGCTCGCCGACGAGCAGGGCCAGGACACCGCCGAGGTCGCCGAATGGCTGGCGCTGCTCGGCCGGCTCGGCCTGCTGCCGGAGGGCGCCCACGACGAGGAGGGCGCCGTCCGGGCCGTCCACCGCTTCCTGCTGCGCACCCCGGCCCGGCTGATCGGCGTGTGGCTGCCGGACACGGTCGGCGACCGGCGCCCGCAGAACCTGCCCGGCACCCGGGACGAGTACCCCAACTGGCGGCTGCCCGTCGCCGACCACCGGGGCCGCCCGGTCACCCTGGAACGGCTGGCCGGTGACGCCCGGGTGCACGCCCTCGCCGAGCTGCTGCGGCAGGGGGTGGCCGGCGCCGGATGACCCGAGAGCCACCCCGGGCGCGCGGGGCGCCGCACCCTTCGCTACGTTTGGACCGTGGTCAACAAGAATGCCCTGCGCGCCGGCTCGATCGCCGCCGGTACGACGCTCATGATGCTGCTGTCGTCGCCCGCCTTCGCCACCAACGGCATGGACCCGGGGCCGGGTCTGAGCGTCGGCGAGACCCTCGGGCTCTACGTGGGCTGCCCCCTCGTACTCTTCGTGATCATCGCCGGCCTGGTGATGGCCCTGGACCGCTCGCGCAAGAAGAAGCCGCAGGGCTGACCCCGAACTGCCCGGCCCGGCCGCCGGAGGCGTCGCCTCCGGTGGCCGGGCCGTCGTGCGTTCAGCCGCGGGCCGCCGCCGCGCGGTCGGCCGCCTGGGCCCGCAGGGCGCGCTCGACGCCCGCCCGCGCCTCGGTCACCAGCCGGCGCAGCGCCGCGTTGGGCTCGGCCGACGCCAGCCACGCGTCGGTGGCCTCCAGCGTCTCCTGGGCCACCTGCACCGCCGGGTAGAGCCCGATGGCCACCTGCTGGGCCATCTCGTGGCTGCGGCTCTCCCAGACCTGCTTCACCGCGGCGAAGTACTTCTCGGTGTACGGCGCCAGCAGCTCCCGCTGGTCGGTCTGGACGAAGCCGCCGATGACCGCCTCCTGGACGGCGTTGGGCAGCGTGTCGGACTCCACCACCGAGGCCCACGCCTGCGCCTTGGCCTCCGGGGTCGGCCGGGCCGCCCGCGCGGTCGCCGCGTGCCGCTGGCCGGCCGCCGTGGCGTCCCGGGCCAGCTCCGCCTCGATCTCCTTCTCCCCGGCCCGCCCGGTGGCCGCCAGCCGCTCCAGCAGCGCCCAGCGCAGCTCGTCGTCGACGACCAGCCCCGGCACCGTGCGCGAACCGTCCAGCAGCCCGGCCAGCTCGTCCAGCTGCTCGTCGGTACGGGCGGTGGCGGCGAACGCCCGCGCCCAGGCGAGCTGGTGGTCCCCGCCCGGCTCGGCGGCCCGCAGGTGCTCCCAGGCCGCCTCGGTCCACCGGGCCAGCCCGGCCGGCCGCCACTCGGGGTCGGCGTACAGGTCCAGCGCCAGCTTGACCTGCCGGTGCAGCGACTGCACCACGCCGATGTCCGACTCCTTGCCGATGCCGCCCAGCACCAGCTCCAGGTACTCGCGGGTGGCCAGCTCCCCGTCGCGCGTCATGTCCCACGCCGACGCCCAGCTCAGCGCGCGCGGCAGCGACTCGGCGAAGTCACCGATGTGCCGGGTGACCACGGCCAGCGAGTCGGCGTCCAGCCGCACCTTGGCGTACGACAGGTCGTCGTCGTTGAGCAGCACCACCGCCGGGCGGGGGCGCCCCACCAGCTGCGGGACCTCGGTGCGGGCGCCGTCCACGTCCAGCTCTACGCGCTCGGTGCGCACCAGCTTGCCGTCCCGCATGTCGTAGGCGCCGATGGCGATCCGGTGCGGGCGCAGCGTGGGCTCGCCCTTGGCGCCCGCGGGCAGCGCCGGGGCCTCCTGCTCGACGTGGAAGGCGGCGATGGTGCCGTGCGCGTCCAGCTCGATACGGGGCCGCAGCACGTTGATGCCGGCGGTCTCCAGCCACGCCTTGGACCAGGTCTTCAGATCCCGCCCGGAGGTCTCCTCAAGGGCGCCGAGCAGATCGGTCAGCCGGGTGTTGCCCCACGCGTGGCGCTTGAAGTACGCCTGTACGCCGCGGAAGAACTCGTCCTCGCCGACGTAGGCCACCAGCTGCTTGAGGACGCTGGCGCCCTTGGCGTAGGTGATGCCGTCGAAGTTGACCAGGACGTCGTCGAGGTCCCGGATGTCCGCCATGATCGGGTGGGTGGACGGCAGCTGGTCCTGCCGGTACGCCCAGGTCTTCATGGAGTTGGCGAACGTGGTCCACGAGTGCGGCCAGCGGCTGCCCGGCGCCGCCGCCTGGCAGGCGATCGAGGTGTAGGTGGCGAACGACTCGTTGAGCCACAGGTCGTTCCACCACTCCATGGTGACCAGGTCGCCGAACCACATGTGGGCCAGCTCGTGCAGGATCGTCTCGGCCCGCGTCTCGTACGCCGCGTCCGTCACCTTCGACCGGAACACGTACTGGTCCCGGATGGTGACCGCGCCCGCGTTCTCCATCGCCCCGGCGTTGAACTCCGGCACGAAGAGCTGGTCGTACTTGGCGAACGGGTAGGGGAAGTCGAACTTCTCCTGGAACCAGTCGAACCCCTGCCGGGTCACCTCGAAGATGGCCTCGGCGTCGAGGTGTTCGGCCAGCGACGGCCGGCAGTAGATGCCCAGCGGGACGGTACGGTCCTTCCCCTCCCAGCTGCTGTGCACGCTGTGGTACGGCCCGGCGATGAGCGCGGTGATGTACGTGGAGATGCGCGGCGTCGGCTCGAAGGCCCACACGCCGTCCGCGGTGGGCTCCGGGGTGGGCGAGTTGGAGATCACCGTCCAGCCGGCCGGGGCCTTGACGGTGAAGGCGAAGGTGGCCTTCAGGTCGGGCTGTTCGAAGCCGGCGAAGACCCGCCGCGCGTCCGGCACCTCGAACTGGGTGTACAGGTACGTCTGGCCGTCCACCGGGTCGGTGAACCGGTGCAGCCCCTCACCGGTGTTGGTGTAGGCGCAGTCCGCCGTCACCGTCAGCTCGTTGCGCCCCGCGCGCAGCCCGGGCAGCGTGATCCGCGAGTCGGCGAAGACCTCCGCCGGGTCCAGCGCGGTGCCGTTGAGCACCACCTCGGTCACCGTGGGGGCCACCAGGTCGATGAAGGTCTCCGCGCCCTCCTCGGCGCAGTCGAACCGCACCACGGACACCGACCGGAACGTGCCCGAATCCGCCGCGTCGCTGATGTCCAGGTCGATGGTGTAGGAGTCCACGGTGAGCAGCTGGGCCCGCCGCTGCGCCTCCTCGCGGGTGAGGTTCGTTCCCGGCACCTGAGCTCCTTCGCGTCAGCAGTGATCAGCCATTCGTTACGAATGACGCCATCCTGCCACGCGGTGCGCCCCCGTGGGCGGTCTCAGCGGGGGAGGACCACCAGGTAGGCGTGGGGCTCCCGGTCCTCGGCGGCCACCAGCGCGGTACGCACCGCCGCCGCCTGCCACGCGGCGGACCCGCGCAGCCGCCGGACGGGCGCGGTCACCACCGTCACCCCCAGCCGCTCCAGCTCGTCGTGGCGCACCCCGCGCCCGTCCAGCACCACCGCCACCGCCTGCTGCGGCCAGTAGGCGTCCACCACGGCCACGGCGGGGCCGCCGGGCAGCCGCAGCTCCACGTTCCACACCGGGTCCGGCAGCCCGTACCGGCTCACCATCTCGTACAGCAGCCCCTCGGCCGCCGACCGGGCCTCGGCGTGCAACGCGGCCACCGCGGCCGTCACATGGGGCCGCTCCAGCAGCCCGGCGACCGTCAACTCCCTTACCAGGCGGGCCGCTTCGCAGTGCCCGTCGCGCACCGACTCCACCAGCAGCGTACGGACGGTACGGGTGTCGGTGGCCTGCTCGACCGCGTCGGCCAGCGCCCGCGGCACCGGGGCGCACGGCAGCCCGGCGACCGTCACCGGCCGGGGCAGCACCGGCGCCCGCCGCAGCCGTACCGGGCCGGTGTCCCGCAGCCGCCGCCGGCGCGGCACCAGCACGTCGATCCGGCCCAGCCCGGGCGGCTCCGGCACCGAGGCGAAGCCGTGCAGCGCCAGCGCGGCCGGCCCGGTGAGCATCGCCTCCCCGCCGCCCTCCTGGCCGCGCGGGGGCCGCCCGGCGTACAGCAGCGCGGCGCGCAGCCACTCCTCGCCCGAGGCCGGCCCCTCGTGCAGCAGGTACACCTGCGGCAGCAGTTCCCGCCACGGCCCGCCCGGCCGCGTCCGTTCGGCCAGCGCCCGCCCGGTCATCCCGTGCGCCCGCAGCTCACGCGCGCTCATCACGGTGCGTCGGGTGCGCTCCAGGTGGACCAGGTGGCAAGGGCCCGACGGCGTGCTCTCGTGACTCATGCCGAGCCGATTCCCGGGCGGTACCGGGCCGGTAACCCGCTGTTACCCAGCCGTCGACAAACCGGGACGGTACGGGGCTAAAGTACGCGCGTTCGACGGCCGAGAAGGCGACCCCGGGACGGACCGGGGCGCGCGGCCGGTGCCGCGCGCCGTCGGGTCGTCAGGCGACCGCGCCGTCGCACCCCTGGGCCGCCAGCGCCCGGGCCAGGTCGTCGCGGGCCTCCAGCACCAGGCGGCGCAGCGCGGCCGGGGCCTGCGGGTGGCCGGCCAGCCACGCGTCGGCGGCGGCCAGCGTCCCGGGCGAGTCCTGGTGGTGCGGGAAGAGTCCGCGCACCACGGCCATGCCGATCTCGATGGTGCGCTCGGCCCAGACCCGTTCGATCACCGCGAAGTACCGCTCGGCGTAGGGCGCCAGCAGTTCCCGCTGGCCGGACTGGGCGAAGCCGGAGATGGTCGCCTCCACCAGGGCGTTGGAGAGCGCGTCGGTCTCCACCAGCTCGCTCCACGCCGCCGCCTTCACCTGGGCCGACGGGCGGGCGGCCAGGCAGCGCACCTGGTGGCGGCGGCCGGAGGCGGTGTCGTCCCGGGTCAGCTCGGCGGCGAGCACCTCCTCGTCGGCGAGGCCGTGGGCGGCCAGCGGCTCCAGGAACGTCCAGCGCAGCTCCTGGTCGACCTCCAGCCCCTCGATCCGCTCGGTGCCGTCCAACAGATCGCGCAGCAGCGCCAGATCACCCTCGGAGGAGGCCACCCGGGCGAGGAACCGCGCCCAGGCGAGCTGGTGGCCGCTGCCCGGCTCGGCCCGGCGCAGCTCCCGCGCCGCGCCGTCGGCCAGCGCCCGCGCCCCCTCGGCCCGCCAGGCCGGCGCCGCGTAGTGCTCCAGCGCCGTCCCGGCCCAGGAGTGCAGCATCTGCAGGACGCCGATGTCGGACTCGCGCCCGCCGAAGTCCAGGAACATCGCCAGGTATTCCCGGGCCGGCATCAGCGCGTCGCGGGTCATGTTCCACACCGCCGACCAGACCACCGCGCGGGCCATCGGGTCGGTCAGGTCGCCGAGGTGGCCGCGGAGCGTGCGCAGCGAGTCCTCGTCGAACCGCACCTTGCAGTAGGTCAGGTCCTCGTCGTTGACGAGCACCAGGTCGGGCCGGCCGACGCCGGTCAGCTCCGGCACCACGGTGCGCTCGCCGGCCACGTCGGCCTCGGCCCGGGCGTACCGTTCCAGCGCGCCGTCCGCGCCGCGCCGGTAGAGGCCGACCGCGACCCGGTGCGGGCGCAGCACGGGGTGGGAGGCGGGCGCCTGCTGGGCCACGGCCAGCTCGGCGATCCGGCCCTCGGCGTCGTAACGCACCTCGGGGGCCAGGGAGTTGACCCCGGCCGTCTCCAGCCAGGCCCGGGACCAGGCCGCCATGTCCCGCCCGGAGGTCTCCTCCAGCACCGCGAGCAGGTCGGCGAGGCGGGTGTTGCCGTAGGCGTGGCGCTTGAAGTAGCGGCGGGCGCCCTCCAGGAAGGCTTCCCGGCCCACGTAGGCCACCAGCTGCTTGAGGACACTGGCGCCCTTGGCGTAGGTGATGCCGTCGAAGTTGAGCTTGGCGTCCTGCAGGTCGTGGATGTCGGCGGTGACCGGGTGGGTGGAGGGCAGCTGGTCGGCGCGGTAGGCCCACGCCTTGCGGCGGTTGGCGAAGGTGATCCACCCCTCGGTGAACCTGGTCGCCTCCACCAGCGAGAAGGCCCCCATGAAGTCCGCGAAGGACTCCTTGAGCCACAGGTCGTCCCACCACTCCATGGTGACCAGGTCGCCGAACCACATGTGGGCCATCTCGTGCAGGATGACGTTGGCCCGGCCCTCGTAGGACGCCCGGGTCACCTTGCCGCGGAAGACGAACTCCTCCCGGAAGGTCACCAGCCCCGGGTTCTCCATCGCCCCGATGTTGTACTCCGGCACGAACGCCTGGTCGTACTTGCCGAACGGGTACGGGTAGTCGAAGTGGTCGTGGAAGAAGTCCAGCCCCTGCTTGGTGACGGTGAAGATGTCGGCGGCGTCGAAGTGCTTCGCCAGCGACCGGCGGCACAGCGCGCCCAGCGGGACCCGCAGCGTGCCGCCGTCCGGCAGCGTCCGCTCGTAGACGTCCCGTTCCATGTGGTACGGCCCGGCCACCACCGCGGTGATGTAGGTGGAGATCGGCTCGGTCGGCGCGAACCGCCAGGTGGCGGCGGCCTCGCTGGCCGGCTCGTGGGAGACCCGCTCGCCGCCGGAGAGCACCGTCCAGTGCTCGGGCGCGGTGACGGTGAAGGTGAACGGCGCCTTCAGGTCGGGCTGTTCGAAGGTGGCGAAGACCCGGCGGGCGTCGGCCGGCTCGTACTGGGTGTACAGGTACACCTCGCCGTCCTCCGGGTCGGCGAAGCGGTGCAGCCCCTCGCCGGTGCGGCTGTAGGCGCAACGGGCGTTCACCACCAGCTCGTTGACGGCGTCGAGGCCGTCCAGCGCGATGCGGCCGCCGTCGAAGACGGCGGCCGGGGTCAGCTCCCGGCCGTTGAGCACCACCGAGTCCACCGAGGGCGCCAGCAGGTCGACGAAGGTCGAGGCGCCCGGCCGCGCGCAGCGGAACCGGATGGTGGTCACCGAGTGGAAGGTGTGCTCCTCGGGGCGGACCGCGGAGCGCAGATCGAGCGCCACGTCGTAGCCGTCCACGGAGATCAGCCCGGCCCGCTCCCGGGCCTCGTCGCGGGTGAGGTTCTCTCCGGGCACGGGTGACTCCTTCGTCTTGTCGCGGTGACGGGCGGTGCGTCGGTGACCGGACGGGGGCGCCGGCGCGGTCGGCCGGGTCGGTCGTCCGCGGGCCGGGCCGGGACGGTCGTCGTCGACCCTCCGTACGCCGTGCCGGGCGAAGCGAACGCATCATCGCACGTCCCGCTGGTGGCGGTCGCGTGGGAATGGCCGCCCGGCCACCCGTGTTGCATCCGGCGACGGACGTCATCGACCGAAAAAGGCAGGGGAGTACCACCCGTGACCGACACCGCCGCAGCAACCGGCACCGACCGGACCGTCGCCGACTTCTGGTTCGACCCGGTCTGTCCCTGGGCCTGGATGACCTCCCGCTGGATGCTGGAGGTGGAGAAGGTCCGCCCGGTCACCGTGCGCTGGCACGTGATGAGCCTGGCGGTCCTCAACGAGCCGCGCCTCGACGACCTTCCCGAGGAGTACCGGCAGCTGCTGACCGAGGCCTGGGGCCCGGTACGGGTGTGCGTCGCCGCCGAGCAGAAGCACGGCGCGGAGGCCCTCGGCCGGCTCTACACCGCGCTGGGCACCCGCTTCCACAACCAGGCGCTGCCGCGCACCCGGGAGACCGTCGTGGCCGCCCTGGAGGAGGCCGGGCTCCCGGCCGAACTGGCCGACGCCGCCGACACCGACGAGTACGACGCCGAGCTGCGCATCTCCCACCAGGAGGGCATCGGCCTGGTCGGCGAGGACGTGGGCACCCCGGTCATCTCGGTGCCCGGCGCCGACGGCGAGCGGATCGCCTTCTTCGGCCCCGTGGTCACCCCGGCGCCCAAGGGCGAGGCCGCCGCCCGGCTGTGGGACGGCACCCTGCTGGTCGCCGGCACGCCCGGCTTCTACGAGATCAAGCGCACCCGCACCACCGGGCCGGTCTTCGACTGAGCGACCGAGCGCCCGCGTTCCCGGACGCGAGGGGCCCGCGCGACACCACCGCGCGGGGCCCCGTCCGTCCGGTGTGAAACGCGGCCCTATCCTGCCAGTTGCTCCGCGGCCGGGCGACGGCTCGCGAGCCGCTGCCGCAGCAGTCCGGTCACCGCCAGCGCGACCGCCGCGCCCCCGGTGAAGTACAGCTGCACCCGGGTGTCCGGCTTCCACGCCATCAGCGCCAGCACCGCCACGATCCCGGCCAGCGCCAGCCACGTCAGGTACGGGTACGCCCACATCCGCACCACCAGCTTCTCCGGCTCGTCGCGTTCCAGCAGGCGGCGCATCCGCAGCTGGGCCAGGGCGATGAAGGCCCACACCACCAGCACCGCGGCGCCCACCATGTTCAGCAGCCAGGTGAAGACCGTGTCGGGCCACCAGTAGCTCAGCAGCACCGCGAAGAAGCCGAAGGCGCAGGAGGCCAGCACCGCCAGCCGCGGCACCCCGGTGGGGTTGCGCCGAAGCCACCGCGGCCCCTGGTTCCGGGAGACCAGCGAGTACGCCATCCGCGAGGCGCCGTAGGTGTTGGCGTTCATCGCCGACAGCAGGGCCACCAGGATCACCGCGTTCATCACCTGGCCGGCCGCCGGGATCCCGATGTGGTCCAGCACCGCCACGTACGGGCCGTGCTTGACCAGCGCGGGGTCGTTCCACGGGATCAGCGTGACGATCACCAGCATCGAGCCCACGTAGAAGACGGCGATCCGCCACATCGCGGTGCGCACCGCGCGGCCCACGCTCTTGACCGGATCCTGCGACTCGGCCGCCGCGATCGTCACCGTCTCCAGCCCGCCGTAGGCGAAGACCGACGCCAGCAGGCCGACGATGAGGCCGCCGCCGCCCTTGGGCAGGAAGCCGCCGGAGCCGGTGATGTTGGCCGCCCCCGGCGCCGAGGTGCCCGGCAGCACCCCGGCGATCGCCAGCACGCCCAGCACCAGGAACAACGTGATGGCGGCCACCTTCAACGTGGCGAACCAGAACTCGAACTCACCGAAGTTGGCCACCGCCGCCAGGTTGCTGCCGCAGAACAGCGCCATGAACAACCCCACCCACAGCCACGACGGGGTCCCCGGGAACCAGCTCGTCATGATCCCGGCCGCGCCTATCCCCTCGGCGGCCAGCGCCACGCACAGCAGCAGCCAGAACATCCAGCCGGCGGTGAACCCGGCCCACGGGCCCAGCGCCCGTTCGGCGTGCACCGAGAAGGAGCCGGAGGCCGGGTTGGCCGCCGACATCTCGCCGAGCATCCGCATCACCAGCATGACCAGCAGGCCGGAGAGGGCGTAGGCGACCACGATCGACGGACCGGCCGCGGCGATGCCGGCCCCGGAACCGACGAAGAGCCCGGCGCCGATCACCCCGCCCAGTGCGATCATCGACAGATGGCGTTGCTTGAGTCCATGGCGCAATCCGCGCTCCACGCCGTCGTCGGCGACCGGCGCCGTGCCAGGACTCGGCTCAGTGGTCCGATTCATGTCTCGACCGTCCAGTTGGTGAGAGCGGTACGGGTCGCCTCACGACGAGGCCGCATCAGTGTGCGGGGGTGCACCGGTGCCAGCAATGAAGAGTTCGCTATACGGACGGTTTGTTAACGGAATGTGACCAATCCGTCGTCAGGTACGGGGTTTTCCGGCCGCTTCCGCCGAATCGCCCGCCCTGCGCGCCTGCCGTACCCACGCCGCCAGCAGCACCAGCCCGGTCGCCCCGCCCGACCACAGCACCTGCGGACGCGACCCGGGGTCGGCCGCCATCAGCACCAGCACCGCCACCATCCCGGCCAGCGCCACCCAGTTGAGCCACGGGAAGCCCCACGCCCGCACCGCCGGAACAACGCCGCCCGTCTCCCGCGCCGCCCGGTCGATCCGCCGCCGCAACCGCAGATGGGAACCGATCACCAGCCCCCACACCACCAGCAGCACCGCGCCCACGGCGTTGAGCAGGTACAGGAAGACCGAGTGCGGCCACTTCAGGTTGAGCAGCACCGAGACGAAGCCGAACGCCACCGAGGCCAGCACCGCCCGCACCGGCACCCCGCCGGTCACCCGCAGCAGCCCGCGCGGCGCCTCCCCGCGCCGGGCCAGCGAGAACACCATCCGCGACGCCCCGTACAGGTTGGCGTTGAGCGCCGAGAGCAGGGCGACGAAGACCACCGCGTTCATGATCTGCCCGGCCGCCGGGACGCCGATCCGGTCCAGTACCGCCACGTACGGGCTGTGCCCCGGCGTGATCGAGGTCCACGGCAGCAGGGTGACCACCACCAGCATCGAGCCGACGTAGAACAGCAGGATCCGCGCCACCGCGCTGCGCACCGCCCGGCCCACCGCCCGCGCCGGGTCGTCGGACTCGGCGGCGGCGATGGTGACCACCTCCAGTCCGCCGAAGGCGAAGACCACCGCCAGCACCCCGGAGACCACCCCGTTCCAGCCGCGCGGCAGGAAACCGCCGTGGCCGGTCAGGTTGGCCGCCCCCACCGGACGCGTACCCGGCAGCACCCCGCACGCCGCCAGCACCCCGAGCACCAGGAACGCCACGATCGCGGCCACCTTCAGCGCCGCGAACCAGAACTCGAACTCGCCGAAGCTGCGCACCGAGGCGAGGTTGGCCCCGGTGAAGACCACCATGAACAGCAGCACCCACGCCCACTGCGGCACCGCCGGCCACCACCCGGCGGCGATGGTGGCCGCCCCGGTCGCCTCCACCGCCAGCACCACCACCAGCATGAACCAGTACAGCCACCCCACGGTGAACCCGGCCCAGCGGCCGAAGGCCCGCTCCGCGTGGACCGAGAACGCCCCGGAGGACGGCATCGCGGCCGACAACTCGCCCAGCATCCGCATGATCAGCATCGCCAGCGCACCCGCGATCAGGTACGACACCACGATCCCCGGCCCGGCCACCGCGATCCCGGCGCCCGACCCCACGAAGAGCCCGGCGCCGATCACCCCGCCCAGCCCCAGCATGGTCATGTGGCGCTGCTTGAGCCCCGCGCCCAGCGGTTCCCGGCCGCCGCCGGAGGTCGGGCGCGCGTCGGCGGGCGGTGCGTCGTGCATGGTGCTGGTCACTCTCGCAGTGCTCAGGGCTTTGGTGGGACTCCACAGTCTCCCCGCTGCCGCCCCGCCCCGGCAAAACGATCCCGCGACGACGAGTGCGCAGTGACGAGCGTCACGGACGTTCCGGCACCGGTGGTCCGGTGACCGCCACGCTTTGTAGGGACACCATCACCACCGTCACCGCGCCTTGTCATGCGCTGACCGTGATCGGCAGCGGTCCGCTGGGCTAACGTCACCGTGTCCACCGCTGTCCCCGACCCCGCGGAGTCCCGATGAGCATCGCCGCCCCCGCCCGCCCGCAGCCGGTCCTCGCCGACCTGCTTACTGCGTCCACCGCCACCCGTGCCCGGCTGCGCGACGCCGCGCTGGTGCTCGGCGGCGCCGCGCTGACCGCCGTGGCCGCCCAGATCGCCGTCCCCGTCCCCGGCTCCCCGGTGCCGGTGACCGGCCAGACCTTCGCCGCGCTGCTGGTCGGCACCGCCCTCGGTGCCCGCCGCGGCATGCTCTCGCTGCTGGTGTACGCGGTCGCCGGGGTCGCCGGGGCGCCGGTCTTCGCGGGCGGCGCGCACGGTGCCCTGATGCCCAGCCTCGGCTACGTGCTCGGCATGGTCCTCGCCTCCGCGCTGGTCGGCGCGCTCGCCCGGCGCGGCGCCGACCGCGGGGTGTGGCGCACCGCCGGTGCCATGGTGGCCGGTGAAGCGGTGATCTACGCCGTCGGCGTGCCCTACCTGGCCGTCGCCGCCCACCTGAGCCTCGGCCAGGCCGTCGCGGCCGGCCTGGTGCCGTTCCTCCTCGGCGACGCCCTCAAGGCCGCGCTCGCCATGGGCGTGCTCCCCACCGCGTGGAAGCTGGTCGGCCGCGGCGGCCGGTGACCGGCGCACCACACGGAACACGACAAGGCACCGGCCCGGGGAGTCACTCCCCGGGCCGGTGCCTTGTCCGCGTCCCGCCGCGGCTCAGCTCTTGGCGCGCTTGCCGATCCGCTCCCGTACCACCGCCACCACCAGCACGATCCCGGCGGCGAGCAGCGAGAGCACCATCTGCTGCCGCCCGTCGGAGTCGGTGAACATGTAGCCGATGACGAAGAGGATCATCCCGATGGTGACCCAGGTCAGATACGGGTACGCCCACATCTTCACGGTCAGCTTCTCCGGCGCGTCCCGCTCGATCATCCGCCGCATCCGCAGCTGCGAGAAGCAGATCACCAGCCACACGAACAGGGCCACCGCGCCCGAGGAGTTCAGCAGGAACTGGAAGACGGTCGTCGGGAACTCGTAGTCGAAGAAGACCGCCACGAAGCCGAAGACCACCGAGGCCAGGATGGCCACCGCCGGCACACCGCGCGGCGTGGTCCGGCCGAAGGCCCGCGGCGCGTCCCCGCGCTTGCTGAGCGAGAACGCCATCCGGGAGGCGGTGTACAGCCCGGAGTTGAGGCAGGAGAGCACCGCGGTGAGCACGATGACGTTCATCACCTGGCCCGCGTGGGCGATGCCGATGTGGTTGAGCACCGCCACGTACGGGCTCTTCTTCACCTCGGCGGAGTCCCACGGCAGCAGCGAGACCACGATCAGGATGGAGCCCAGGTAGAAGACGGCTATGCGCCAGATCACGCTGTTGGTGGCCTTGGTGACCGCCTTGCGCGGGTCGGCCGACTCACCGGCGGCCAGCGTGACGATCTCGCTGCCCATGAAGGAGAAGACCACCATCAGCACACCGGTGAGGATCGCCCCCGGCCCCTTGGGCAGGAAGCCGCCGTGGCCGGTGAGGTTGGTCAGCCCCACCGCCTGGTCGTGGGTGCCCGGGAGCACCCCGAACGCCGCCAGCGCGCCCAGCACCAGGAAGGCCGCGATGGCGAAGACCTTGATCCCGGCGAACCAGAACTCGAACTCACCGTAGGAGCCGACCGAGAACAGGTTGGTCGCGGTGAGCACCACCATCACGATCAGCGCCCAGCCCCACACCGGCACCGCCGGGAACCATCCGTTGAGGATGCCCGCGCCCGCCATCGCCTCGACCGCGAGCACCACCACCCAGAAGAACCAGTACAGCCAGCCGATGGTGAACCCGGCCCAGCGGCCCAGCGCCCGGTCCGCGTAGGCCGAGAAGGAGCCGGAGGCCGGGTTGGCCGCCGACATCTCGCCCAGCATCCGCATCACCAGCACCACCATCGCGCCCACCAGCGCGTACGACAGCAGGATGGCGGGTCCCGCGGCGGCGATACCGGCGCCGGAGCCGACGAACAGCCCGGCGCCGATCACCCCGCCGATCGCGATCATGGACAGATGGCGGTTCTTCAGTCCGGCCTGCAAGCCGTGCCCGGTCGGCTCCGAGGCGCCCGCGCCGGGTTCACCGGCCGTGAGATCGTCCTTCGTAAGCGGCGGTTGCGCGCCCATGCGCCATTCCTTTGCTCTCGGTTCACGAGTGCAGGCATGGAATCCCAGGCAGCCGTCCGAATGGAATACCTGTGTCCGAATCGTTGCCCTCGTCCGGCCGCCGACCGGTGATCCTTTGACGACACCGGCCCAGGGGCCGCCGCCCGTCACCGCCCCGGCCCGTGCCACACTCGGGGGCATGCGCGTCTACCTCGGCTCGGATCATGCCGGCTACGAACTCAAGAACCACCTCGTCCAGTGGCTCAAGGCAGGCGGCCACGAGCCGGTCGACTGCGGCCCGCACATCTACGACGCCCAGGACGACTACCCGCCGTTCTGCCTGCGTGCCGCCGAGCGCACCGCCGCCGACCCCGGCGCCCTGGGCATCGTCATCGGCGGCTCCGGCAACGGTGAGGCCATCGCCGCCAACAAGGTCAAGGGCGTCCGCGCCGCCCTCGCCTGGAGCGAGGAGACCGCCAAGCTGGGCCGGGAGCACAACAACGCCAACGTGATCAGCGTCGGCGCCCGGATGCACACCGAGGAGGAGGCCACCCGCTTCGTCGAGGCCTTCCTCGCCACCCCGTTCTCCGGTGACGAACGCCACGTGCGCCGCATCGACATGCTCGGCGCCTACGAGACCACCGGCGAGCTGCCCGCCATCCCGGCCCACCACCCCCAGCAGGGCTGAGCACCGGATGCCGGAAGGGCACACCATCCACCGGCTGGCCGCCGACCACTGGGAGAGGTTCGGCGGCCGGCCCGTGCGCGTCACCAGCCCGCAGGGCAAGTTCGCCGATGGCGCCGCCCTCCTCGACGGCCGCCCGCTGGAGGACTCCCAGGCCCACGGCAAACACCTCTTCCTGGGCTTCGGGCCGCTCGGCTGGGTCCACATCCACCTCGGCCTCTTCGGCAAGCTGGGCTTCGGCCCGGCCCCGGCGCCGCCGGCCGGCGACACCGTGCGGCTGCGGCTCGCCGGTGACGAGCACTACGCCGACCTGCGCGGCCCCACCGCCTGCGAGCTGATCACCGACGAGGAGAAGCGGGCGATACACGACCGCCTGGGCCCGGACCCCCTTCGCCCGGGAACCGGCGACCGCGCCTGGGAACGGATCTCCCGCAGCCGCACCTCCGTAGCCGCCCTGCTGATGGACCAGAAGGTGATCGCCGGCGTCGGCAACGTCTACCGCGCCGAAGTCCTCTTCCGCCAGGGCATCGACCCCTACCGGGCCGGCCGCGGCCTGACCCGGGCCGAGTGGGACGCCGTCTGGGCCGACCTGGTCGCCCTGATGCGCGAGGGCGTACGGTTCAACCGCATCGACACCGTGCGCCCCGAGCACACCCCCGAGGCCATGGGGCGCCCGCCCCGGGTGGACGACCACGGCGGCGAGGTCTACGTCTACCGGCGTGCCGGCAGCCCCTGCCTGGTCTGCGGCACCGAGGTCCGCACCGCAGACCTCGGCAACCGCAACCTGTTCTGGTGCCCGGGCTGCCAGACCCGCTGACCCGGCCCGAACGCCCCGGGCCGGCTCAGAAACCGTGCGGCAGCCACGGCGCCAGCGGCGAGTGGAACGCGGTCTCCAGCTCCGCCAGCGCCCCCGCCCGCACCTCGCGTATCCGGCCGGCCGCCGCCAGCCCGGCCGCCGAGACCCCGCCCAGGTGGAGCGAGCCCAGCTCCGTCGCGCCCACCACCAGATCGGCCGCGTCCCCGGTGCGCTCGCACGAGGCCCCCTTGGCGTCCCCGCTCAGCCGCCACCGCCCCTCGTTCCACGGGCAGAACGGATCGGTGACCTCCAGCACCACGTCCACCGGCGCCGCGTAGGCCCGAGCCGTCAGCGCCGCCCCCACCTCGACCACCCGCAGGAACATCCCGTCCCGCACCCGCACGTCACAGCGGCGCACGTCCGACACCAGGTGCAGCAGCGGATCGTCCACCGGCCGGTTCCCCGCGCGCACCGAGGAGGTGAGGTCGACGCTGAACAGGTAACGCCACAGCGCCGCACAGGTCACGGGGTCCAGCGCCTCCAGGTCACGCAGGAGGACGGCGCCCCGCGGACCGGTGAACTCCCAGGCGGGGCTGACCGCGTAGCGCGCGTACCCGGTCACCTCGCCGTCCCGTTCGGCCAGCACGCACAGCAGCTCGCCGGCGCCCTCCCGCCGCCACTGGCCGGTCAGCAGCGGCAGGTGCTCCCAGCCCGGCGGCCGGACCGGCGCCCCCGGCCGCAGCGGCACCCGGCGCGCGTAGACCGCCTCGCAGGCGTCCACCGCCTCGCGCGGATCGGCCACCCGCAGCCGCACCCCGTCCGCCTCCGGCGGCGCGAGCACCCGCACCCGGTCGGTGTCCGGCTCGATCCGCATCTGCCGGGTGGCCAGCCCGTACCCGAACCGCCCGTAGATCCCCGGCTCCGAGGCGGTCAGCACGGCCAGCGGCTCCCCGCGTCCGCGCACGTCGTCCAGGAGGCGCCGCATCATCGAGGTGAGCACGCCCCGGCGGCGGTGCGTGGCCTGGACGCTGACCATGGTCACCCCGGCCGCCGGCACCGCCGCCCCGCCCGGCACCGACACCTGGAACGAGAACGCCCCCGCGGTGCCGACCACCTCACCGCCGTCCCACACCGCCAACGACCGCTCGAACTCGGTCAGATCACGCCACAACGCCCGTTCCTCGGCGTCGTCGGCGCCCCCGAACGCCCGCTCCAGCCGCCCGTACCAGTGGTCCCAGTGCTCCGGTTCCAGCACCCGCAGATCCGTTGTCATGACCCCTGCCTATCAACGGCTCCCCGGATGAGCGACTCCTTTTCGAACGCCCGGTGACAGGATCCCTTCATCCGCCTTCGTCCGGCGAGTCGTGAATCGACGCACCGCCGAACGGGTGGATAAGGTCACCCACGAACGGCAAGCCGGCAGTGGCGCGCTCGGCGCTTCAGGAGAACGGGATGGAGAGCAGGAGTGCGAAGCGCTCTCCGATGAGGGTGCCGGCATCCGCGTGCCGGGAGCCCGGGGAGGGCGAGGGGCAGTGGTACGACCGGCGGGAGGGCGGGACGGACGGGACTGAAGAGGGCATCGGCCGCACGGCCGAAGTGGTGCGCAGCGTGCGCGGCGACGCCCTGCCGCGCCCCGTCCACGACGGCATCCGGGCCCAGATCCGCAGATCGGCACGGCGGGCCTGGACGATGGTGCGCCGGTCCTCCGTCGAGTACTTCCGCGGCAACGGCTCCGACTGGCTGGCGCTGACCATACAGACGACGATGGTCCCCACCCTGGCCTGGGCCACCAGCGTCGCGCCCGCCTGGGTCCCGCCGACCGCCCTGGTCTTCCCGGTGATCATCGGCGGCCTGATGCTCCGCCCGGCCAGCCTGCTGGTGCTCTACGCCGGCGCGGCCACCGCGCTCATCGTCGAGGACGCCGTGCTCGGCACCGGCCCGCACAGCCGAGGGGTCTCCCCGGGCACCGTGCTGGTGGTCGGCGGGGTCGCTTTCGGCGGCCTGATGCTCGCCCAGTTCCGCAGACGCGTCGGCGTGCCCTGGCGGCGCGGCGGCACCATGCTGTTCGACCTGCGCGAACGCATCCGGGTGCAGAGCCGGCTGCCGGAGCTGGGGGCCGGCTGGCACGCCGAGATCGGGCTGCGCCCGGCCGGCGGCCAGCTCTTCTCCGGTGACTTCGTGGTGGCCACTCGTTCGGGTGATGGCCGGGTCCTGGAGGCGGTGCTGGCCGACGTCTCCGGCAAGGGCATGGACGCCGGTTCGCGCGCCCTGCTGCTCTCCGGGGCCTTCGGCGGGCTGCTCGGCTCGCTGCCGCCGCACCAGTTCCTCAGCGCCGCCAACGGCTACCTGCTGCGGCAGAACTGGGAGGAGGGCTTCGCCACCTCCGCCCACCTCGTGCTCGACCTGGAGAGCGGCGACTACGAACTCCTCTCGGCCGGCCACCTGCCCGCGATGCAACTGATCGCCGGCACCGGACGCTGGGAGGAGAAGGCGGCCGACGGCATGCCGCTGGGCATCGCCGCGGACGCCGAGTTCCACGGCGTCAAGGGCACCCTGCGCACCGGGGACGTCCTGCTGCTCTTCACCGACGGCCTGGTCGAGCTGCCCGGCCGCGAACTCGGCGACGGCATCGACCGGTTGATCGGCGAGGCCGACCGCTACGTCGCCCACGGCTTCCGCGGCGCGGCCTACCCGCTGATCGAAGCGGTGGCCAAGGACACCAACGACGACCGCGCGCTGCTCATCATCTGCCGTGAGTAACCCGGGCGTTGGCGGGGTATGACCGGACCGCTGCTCCAACACCCGTACGACACGCGGGTGTCGGGCGGCCCGACGGGTCCTGCTCGCGCCGCGCAGGTGGCACGATGGTCGGCGCGGGGGAGCAGGGGCGGCGACGCACCCCCGTCCGGCGGCCCACCCCCCGTCCGGCGAGGCGTACCGAGCGAGGAAGTGATCCCGAGTGGCCATCTCCCTGTCCGTGGTCGTGCTGTTGGCGATCGTGTTGATCGTTCTCATGCGCGGCGGATCGATCAAGGCGGGCCCGGCCATCGTGGCCATACTGCTCGGCTTCTTCCTCGCCTCATCGGGGCTCGCCCCGTCGATCAACCGCCTGATGGAGTCGATCGCCTCGACGATCAACCAGATAAGGCTCTGACCGGGCGCACCCGCGGGTGCGCCGCCACGGCACGGCCGCGCGGCGCCGAACCGGTTACCCCTGGGTGCGGGCGAGCGCCGTGCGGACGGCCTCCTCGGTGCGGCCGACCACCGCGCTGCCGTCGTCGGCGGTGATGATGGGCCGTTGGATGAGCTTCGGGTGCGCGGCGAGCGCGTCGATCCAGCGCTGCCGCTCCTGCGGGGTGCGCGGCCACTCCCGCACGCCCAACTCCTTGGCCACGGCCTCCTGGGTGCGGGTGATGTCCCACGGCTCCAGGCCGAGCCACGCCAGCACCTCGGTGATCTCCGCCGCGCTCGGCGGATCCTCCAGATACCGGCGCACGGTGTACGAGGCGCCCTCGGCGTCCAGCAGCGAGACCGCCGAGCGGCACTTGGAACACGCCGGATTGACCCAGATCTCCATGGCGAGCACTGTAGCCGCCGGGAAAACGGCCGGCCCCGGCGGCCGGACCACGGGGAACACCCTCGTGACCCGGCGCCGGGGCCGGTGTGGAGCGGGCGACGGGAATCGAACCCGCGTAGCCAGTTTGGAAGACTGGGGCTCTACCATTGAGCTACGCCCGCAACGGCCAGTCATTCTGGCACACCGAATCGTAGCGGGTCGACCTCCGCCCCCGGGCCACGGCCCCGGCCGGGCCTTCGCGGGACCCCGCGCGGAAATATTGCGGTCGTGGTGTGCGGAGCCATGTACGCTACGTGTCGCACCGACGGGGTGTGGCGCAGCTTGGTAGCGCGTCCGCTTTGGGAGCGGAAGGTCGTCGGTTCGAATCCGGCCACCCCGACCAGACGTTCGAACACGCCCACCGTGCGACCGCCGTGTCACGGGTACCGGGTACTATGCAGGCTGGCCCTGTATACGGGGCGACGTAGGGGCCGGAACCCCAGGTAGGCCCAAGCAAGTACGTCTCGTCGGCCACACAAGCCCCTGATGTCAGCCCAAGGAGACCCAACCGTGAAGAGCGCCGTGGAGACTCTGAACCCCACCCGGGTTCGACTCACCGTCGAGGTGCCCTTCGAGGAGCTCAAGCCCAGCCTCGACGCGGCGTACAAGAAGATCAACCAGCAGGTCACGGTGCCCGGGTTCCGCAAGGGCAAGATCCCCGCACGCATCATCGACCAGCGGTTCGGCCGCGGCGCGGTGCTCGAAGAGGCGATCAACGACGCGCTGCCGAAGTTCTACACGGAGGCGGTCAACGAGGGTGAGCTGAGCGTGCTCGGCCAGCCCGAGATCGACATCACCGAGTTCAACGACAACGAGCAGCTGAAGTTCACCGCCGAGGTCGAGATCCGGCCGAAGTTCGAGATCCCGGACTACTCCGGCATCGAGGTCACCGTCGACGCCGTCGAGGTCTCGGACGAGGACGTCGACAAGTCGGTCGAGCAGCTCCGCGAGCGCTTCGCCTCCACCACCCCGGTCGAGCGGGCCGCCGCCGAGGGCGACGTGGTCGTCATCGACCTGGAGGCCAAGGTCGACGGCGAGGTGCTGGAGGACGGCGTCGCCAAGGGTGTCACCTACACCATCGGCTCCGGCCAGCTCCTCGACGGCATCGACGAGGCCGTCACCGGTCTGGAGGCCGGCGCCTCCGCCACCTTCACCTCCGAGCTGAAGGGCGGCTCCGCGGCCGGCCGTGAGGCCGAGGTCAAGGTCGACGTCACCGCCGTCCAGGCCCGTGAGCTGCCCGCGCTCGACGACGACTTCGCCCAGCTCGCCAGCGAGTTCGACACCCTCGAGGAGCTGCGCGCCGACAGCGTCAAGCGTCTTGAGCGGATCAAGAAGTACGACCAGGCCACCCAGGCCCAGGAGAAGGTGCTCGACGCCCTCCTGGAGCTGGTCGAGGTCCCGGTCCCGGAGAAGCTCCTCAAGGACGAGATCGAGACCCGCAAGCACAACCTGGAGCACCACCAGTTCCCGATGATGGGGCTGAACTGGGAGTCGTTCCTGGAGCGCGAGGGCAAGACCGCCGAGGAGTACGACGCCGAGCTCGAGGAGCAGGCCAAGAAGGGCATCAAGACCCAGTTCGTCCTCGACGAGCTGGTCTCCAAGGAGAACCTCTCGGTCAACCAGGAGGAGCTCACCGAGCACCTGATGCGCCGCGCCGCCTCCTCCGGCATGTCCCCCGACCAGTTCGCCCAGGCGGTCGTCGAGGGCGGCCAGGTCCCGATGCTGGTGGGCGAGGTCGCCCGGGGCAAGGCGCTGGCCGCGGTCGTCGAGGCCGCCACGGTCAAGGACACCAACGGTGAGGTCGTCGACCTCGACGAGGAGGACGAGACCGCCGAGACGGTCGAGGCGTCCGCCGAGGAGGCCACCGAGGCCGCCGCGGAGTCCGAGGAGAAGAACGAGGGCTGAGCCCCGTCGCACGTCTCACGGGACGGGCCCGGACGCGTACCCACGCGTCCGGGCCCGTCCCCGTCGGTACCGTCCGCGCCCTTCCCGCGGACGGCCGGACCAACCCTCGTACCCCCTGCCTGCGCTCACAGCGAACAGTTCCGTGTGCGGGATTGCTGGGCCCTACCAGGGCGTTAGGGTCCGTAGTAACGAGGGCAGGGAGACCCTGAGAAGGGACGGAAGGCGAAAGGCGCGCCGCTCCTCCCCGGCCCTTTCGAGAAGACGACGTAAGACGCGAAAGACGGCGTCGCCGTCCGACAACGAGCAGGTGGATACGTGACGACTCCGCAGATCGAGATGCCGGGACTCCTGATGCCCACCGCCAACGGCGCCCCGAGCGGACCGGGCCTCGGTGACGCGGTCTACAACCGGCTGCTCGATGAACGCATCATCTTCCTCGGCCAGGCCGTGGACGACGACATCGCCAACCGGATCTGCGCGCAGATGCTGCTGCTCGCCGCCGACCCGACCAAGGACATCTACCTCTACATCAACTCGCCCGGCGGCTCCGTGACCGCCGGCTTCGCGATCTACGACACGATGCAGTACATCAAGAACGACGTCGTGACGATCGCCATGGGCCTCGCCGCCTCCATGGGCCAGTTCCTGCTGACCGCCGGCACCCCCGGCAAGCGGTTCGCCCTGCCCAACGCCGACATCCTGATGCACCAGGGGTCGGCCGGCCTCGGCGGCTCCGCCTCCGACATCAAGATCCAGGCTGAGCAGCTGCTGCGCACCAAGAAGCGCATGGAGCAGCTCACCGCGCAGCACAGCGGCCAGTCCGTCGAGACCATCAACCGCGACGCGGACCGCGACCGCTGGTTCACCGCGGAGGAGGCCAAGGAGTACGGCCTGATCGACGAGGTCATGCACACGGCCGCGGACGTCCCCGGTGGTGGCGGTACCGGTGCCTGAGCCCCGCCCGCGCGGAGCCCTGCCGGGCGCGGCCCCGGCGCACCGGACAGTTACGCTTCCCCTTCCCGCTCACCCCTCAGGACGGTGAACCGATCCATGAACACCCGCAACCCGCTCGCCCTCCAGCAGGGCGTGGACGCCTCCCGCTCGCACGGCATGGAGGCCCGCTACATCGTGCCGCGCTTCGTCGAGCGCACCTCGCAGGGCATCCGTGAGTACGACCCGTACGCCAAGCTCTTCGAGGAGCGGGTGATCTTCCTCGGCGTGCAGATCGACGACGCCTCCGCCAACGACGTGATGGCGCAGCTGCTGTGCCTGGAGTCGATGGACCCGGACCGGGACATCTCGATCTACATCAACTCGCCCGGCGGCTCCTTCACCGCCATGACGGCGATCTACGACACGATGCAGTTCGTCAAGCCGGACATCCAGACGGTCTGCCTCGGCCAGGCCGCGTCGGCCGCCGCGGTGCTGCTGGCCGCCGGCACCCCGGGCAAGCGGATGGCGCTGCCCAACGCGCGGGTGCTGATCCACCAGCCGTACACCGAGACCGGCCGGGCGCAGATCTCCGACCTGGAGATCCAGGCCAACGAGATCACCCGGATGCGGGTCCAGATGGAGGAGATGCTGGCGAAGCACTCCCACCGCACCGAGGAGCAGATCCGCGAGGACATCGAGCGTGACAAGATCCTCACCGCCGAGGACGCGCTCAGCTTCGGCTTCGTGGACCAGATCACCTCCTCCCGCAAGGCCGCGCTTTCGGCCTGACCACCGGCCCGGTACAGGGCCGGAAACCACGGGCCCGCCCTTGGGCCGGCGACGAGTCGGTTCAAGGGGGGCCCACACCCAGGGCTCGGCAAGGTACCGTCGGAGGGGGGTCCGGGGGCCCCGCGGCGTCAGCCGCACACTGACAGGGACCCGGACGACCCGGCAAGCACCAGGTTCCGCTGAGCGAAGCGGATCCCAGGCGAAGGGGAAGCACCTCGTGGCACGCATCGGTGACGGCGGCGACCTGCTCAAGTGCTCGTTCTGCGGAAAGAGCCAGAAGCAGGTGAAGAAGCTCATCGCAGGGCCTGGTGTGTACATCTGCGACGAGTGCATCGACTTGTGCAACGAGATCATCGAGGAGGAGCTCGCCGAGTCCTCCGAGGTGCGCTGGGAGGACCTGCCCAAGCCCCGGGAGATCTACGAGTTCCTGGAGAGCTACGTGGTCGGGCAGGAGCCCGCCAAGAAGGCGCTGTCGGTCGCCGTCTACAACCACTACAAGCGGGTGCAGGCCGGGGAGAACGGCCGTCCGGGCCACGACGACGGCATCGAGCTGGCCAAGTCCAACATTCTGCTGCTCGGCCCCACCGGCTCCGGCAAGACGCTGCTCGCCCAGACCCTCGCCCGGATGCTCAACGTCCCCTTCGCCATCGCCGACGCCACCGCCCTGACCGAGGCCGGATACGTCGGCGAGGACGTGGAGAACATCCTGCTCAAGCTGATCCAGGCGGCCGACTACGACGTCAAGAAGGCCGAGACCGGGATCATCTACATCGACGAGATCGACAAGGTGGCCCGCAAGAGCGAGAACCCGTCGATCACCCGGGACGTCTCCGGCGAGGGTGTCCAGCAGGCGCTGCTGAAGATCCTGGAGGGCACCACCGCCTCGGTGCCGCCGCAGGGCGGGCGCAAGCACCCGCACCAGGAGTTCATCCAGATCGACACCACCAACGTGCTCTTCATCGTGGGCGGTGCCTTCGCCGGCCTGGAGAAGATCATCGAGGCCCGGGCCGGGGCCAAGGGGATCGGCTTCGGTGCCACCATCCGTTCCAAGCGGGAGCTGGACTCGGTGGACCAGTTCGCCGAGATCATGCCCGAGGACCTGGTGAAGTTCGGCATGATCCCGGAGTTCATCGGCCGCCTGCCGGTGATCACCTCGGTGCACAACCTGGACCGCGAGGCGCTGCTGAAGATCCTGGTCGAGCCGCGCAACGCGCTGGTCAAGCAGTACCAGCGCCTCTTCGAGCTGGACGGCGTCGAGCTGGAGTTCGAGCGTTCCGCGCTGGAGGCCATCGCCGACCAGGCCATCCTGCGCGGCACCGGCGCCCGTGGCCTGCGGGCCATCATGGAGGAGGTCCTCCAGTCGGTGATGTACGAGGTGCCGTCCCGCAAGGACGTCGCCCGGGTCGTCATCACCAAGGAAGTCGTTCACTCGAACGTGAACCCCACTCTCGTCCCCCGCACTCGGGGTGACGAGGGCGAACGCCACGAGAAGAGCGCGTAGCGTCCTGTAGCGCGAAGGGGGCGCCCGGAGTGATCCGGGCGCCCCCTTTGGTGTCGGTGCCGCGTCGGTGCGGGTTACTTCTTGACGCGTATCTCGCCGCGCAGCTTCGCCACGGTCTGGGCGAAGTCGGCGGTCGACGGCGGAGTGGGCAGACCGCCGGTGGCGACCGTGTCCGGGTTGCCGTTCCACATCACCAGCGCGACCGTGCTGTTGTCGCCCCAGGCGCAGAACGGGGCCTTGTAGATGCCGAAGTCCTTCACCCCGCACTGCATCAGGTCACCGTCGAAACCGGACGGCTTCTGGTCCGTGGCGTCCTTCATGCCGGCCGCCGACAGCAGGGTGCCCACCGCCGACTTGGGGTCGGTGACGTCACCGTAGGCGCCGCCCAGGATGATCTCGTCCTTGCTGCTCTTCCAGGCGCCGCGCACCGAGGTGGCGTCGGTGATGCCCTTGTCGGAGCCCTTCTGCGTGTCGGAGTCGCCGCCGGTGGCGCCCGGCATCGTGGAGTCCTTGGTGTACTGGCCGCCCAGCACCGTCGCCGGGGTGTCGAGCTTGTAGCCGCCGCCGGAGGAGGTGGCGCCGGTCAGGGTGACGGCGCCGACCGCGATCGCGGCGACCACCACGACACCGGCCACGATGCCGACGATCTTGCCCTTGTTGCTCTTCTTCACCGGCAGCGGCGGCGGCACCGGGCCGGCCCCCCACCCCTGCGGCTGCCCGTACGGGCCCGGCGCCCCCGGCACCGGCGGCTGGCCGTACGGCGGCGCGGGCGGCTGTGCGGGGCCCTGTGCGTACGGGTTGGGGCCCTGCGGCTGCGGCTGCGCGTAGGGGTTGGCCGCCGGCGGCTGCTGCGGGTAGCCGTAGCCCGGCTGGGGCGCGGGCGGCTGCGGCGGCCCGTACGGGTTGGGCGGCGGCTGGTTGAAGCTCATGGGGTTCCTCCCGTTGACGTGTACGCGGCCCATATCCTTGCCGATGGCCGCTGCCACCGGCACGCCGGGGCCCCGCGCCCCGGGCCCGGCGGGTGCGGGACGCCGCCCCCGCCGCCCTAGAATTGCCGCGTGACCGAGATGAACCAGCGCCCCAACAGCGGGCCCAGCAGCAGCCCTGACCATCTGCCGACCCAGTACGTCCCGGCCGAGGTAGAGGAAACGCTGTACGAGCGCTGGGTAGAACGCGGTTACTTCGCGGCCGACGCCAAGAGCGACAAGCCGCCGTACACCATCGTCATCCCGCCGCCCAACGTCACCGGCAGCCTCCACCTGGGCCACGCCTTCGAGCACACGATCATCGACGCCCTAACCCGCCGCAAGCGCATGCAGGGGTACGAGGTGCTCTGGCAGCCCGGCATGGACCACGCCGGCATCGCCACCCAGAACGTGGTCGAGCGCGAACTGGCCAAGGAGGGCAAGTCCCGCCACGACCTGGGCCGGGAGGCGTTCGTCGAGCGGGTGTGGCGCTGGAAGGCGGAGTCCGGCGGCCAGATCTCCGGCCAGATGCGCCGCCTCGGCGACGGCGTCGACTGGTCGCGGGAGCGCTTCACCATGGACGAGGGCCTGTCCAAGGCCGTCCAGACCATCTTCAAGAAGCTCTACGACGACGAGCTGATCTACCGCGCCGAACGCATCATCAACTGGTGCCCGCGCTGCCTGACCGCCATCTCCGACATCGAGGTGGAGTACCAGGAGGACGACGGCGAGTTGGTCTCCATCCGCTACGGCGACGGGGACGACGCCATCGTGGTGGCCACCACCCGGGCCGAGACGATGCTCGGCGACACCGCGGTCGCCGTCCACCCCGACGACGACCGCTACCGCCACCTGGTCGGCACCGAGATCGAACTGCCACTGACCGGCCGCCGCATCCCGGTGGTCGCCGACGCCCACGTCGACCCGGAGTTCGGCACCGGCGCGGTGAAGGTCACCCCGGCCCACGACCCCAACGACTTCGAAATCGGCCGCCGGCACGGCCTGCCGTCGCTGACCGTCATGGACGAGCACGCGGTGATCACCGCGCACGGCCCGTTCCAGGGGCTCGACCGGCTGGAGGCCCGCTCCGCCATCGTCGGGGCGCTGCGCGCCGAGGGCCGGATCGTCGCCGAGAAGCGCCCGTACGTCCACTCGGTGGGCCACTGCTCGCGCTGCAAGACCACCATCGAGCCCCGGCTGTCGCTCCAGTGGTGGGTCAAGGTCGCCCCGCTGGCCAAGGCGGCCGGTGACGCGGTGCGCGACGGGCGGGTGAAGATCCACCCGCAGGAGATGGAGAAGCGGTACTTCGACTGGGTCGACAACCTCCACGACTGGTGCATCTCGCGGCAGTTGTGGTGGGGCCACCGCATCCCGGTCTGGTACGGGCCGAACGGCGAGGTGGTCTGCGTCGGCCCGGACGAGGAGCCCCCCACCGGTGACGGCTGGCGCCAGGACTCCGACGTCCTGGACACCTGGTTCTCCTCCGGCCTGTGGCCGTTCTCCACCCTCGGCTGGCCCGGGCGGACCGAGTCGCTCGCGAAGTTCTACCCCAACTCCGTGCTGGTCACCGGGTACGACATCCTCTTCTTCTGGGTCGCCCGGATGATGATGTTCGGCCTGTACGCGATGGACGGCACCCCGCCGTTCCACACCATCGCCCTGCACGGCATGGTGCGCGACCAGTTCGGCAAGAAGATGTCGAAGTCCTTCGGCAACGCGGTCAACCCGCTGGACTGGATGGACGCCTACGGCTCCGACGCGCTCCGCTTCACGCTGGCCCGCGGCGCCAACCCCGGCACCGACGTGCCGATCGGCGAGGACTGGGTCCAGGGCTCCCGCAACTTCGCCAACAAGATCTGGAACGCCACCCGCTTCGCGTTGATGAACGGCGCCACCGTGGAGGGCCAACTGCCGCCCGTGGAAGGGCTGTCGGCCGCCGACCGCTGGATCCTGTCCCGGCTGAACGCCGTGGTCGCCGAGGTGGACGCCTACTACGACGACTACCAGTTCGCCAAGGTCTCCGACACCCTCTTCCACTTCGCGTGGGACGAGGTCTTCGACTGGTACGTGGAGCTGTCCAAGACGGTCTTCGCCGCCGGTGGCGAGGGCGCGGAGCGCTCCCGCCGGGTGCTCGGCGAGGTGCTGGACGTGACGCTGCGCCTGCTGCACCCGATCGTCCCGTTCGTCACCGAGACCCTGTGGACCGCGCTCACCGGCCGGGAGTCCGTGGTGATCGCCGAGTGGCCGGCCGACAGCGGCTTCCGGGACGCGGCGGCCGAGGCCGAGATCGCCACCCTGCGCGACGCCGTCACCGAGGTCCGCCGGTTCCGTGCCGACCAGGGCCTCCAGCCCGGCCAGCGGGTCCCGGCCCGGCTGGAGCTGGCCGGCACCCCGCTGGCCGCGCACGAGGAGGCGATCCGCTCGCTGCTGCGCCTCCAGCCGGCCGGTGACGCCTTCACCGCCACCGCCTCGCTCCCGGTGGCCGGCGCCACCGTCTCCCTCGACCTGTCCGGCGTCATCGACTTCGCCGCCGAGCGCAAGCGGCTGACGAAGGACCTGGCGGCGGCGGAGAAGGAGCTGGCCCAGGCCGACGCCAAGCTCGGCAACGAGGCGTTCCTCGCCAAGGCGCCCGATCAGGTGGTGGAGAAGATCCGGACCCGCAAGGCCACCGCGGAGGCCGACATCGCGCGGATCTCCGCCCAGCTGGAGTCGCTGCCCCAGGGCTGACGCCCGCCCCGGCCCCCGTACCCGCCCCGGTGGGTGCGGGGGCCTTGCCCTTCGTCGTCGGTCCCCCTCCGTAGACTGGACACCGTGAGCGAGCGCCCCCGTAACGAAGACCCGTCCTCGGACACCCCGGGCACACCGGACGAATTCGACGAGATCATCGCCGAGGAGACCGACCGGGACCCGGATCTGGCGGTGATCGAGGCCGGCAGCAGGACGCTGCGCGCACAGGTCTCCCCGACCCTCGGCGAGGAGACCCCGGCCGGTCCGCGGTCCCCCGAGGAGGCCGAGGCCCTGCGCGAGGTGGAGGCCGAGCTCGCCGACCGCTGGGGCGAGACCAAGCTGGAGCCCTCGGTCACCCGCATCAGCGCCCTGATGGACGTCCTCGGCGAGCCGCAGCGCGCCTACCCGGCGATCCACATCACCGGCACCAACGGCAAGACCAGCACCGCCCGCATGATCGAGACGCTGCTGCGCGCCTTCGAACTGCGCACCGGCCGCTACACCAGCCCGCACGTGGAGTCGGTCACCGAACGCATCAGCCTGGACGGCTCGCCCATCTCCGTCGAGCGCTTCGTGGCCACCTACCGGGACGTCAAGCCGTACGTCGAGATGGTCGACGCGAGCCAGGACTACCGGCTCTCCTTCTTCGAGGTCCTCACCGGCATGGCCTACGCCGCCTTCGCCGACGCGCCGGTCGACGTGGCCGTGGTCGAGGTGGGCATGGGGGGCCGCTGGGACGCCACCAACGTGCTCGACGGCACCGTCGCCGTGGTCACCCCGATCGCGCTGGACCACACCGACCGGCTGGGCGGCACGCCCGGCGAGATAGCGCTGGAGAAGGGCGGCATCATCAAGGAGGGCGCCACCGCCGTCCTCGCCCAGCAGCCGGTGGACGCCGCCCAGACGCTGCTCAAGCGCGCCGTCGAGGTGGACGCCACGGTGGCCCGCGAGGGCATGGAGTTCGGCGTGGTCTCCCGCGAGGTGGCGGTCGGCGGCCAGATGCTGACCCTGCGCGGCCTCGGCGGCGAGTACGAGCAGATCTTCCTCCCGCTGCACGGCGCCCACCAGGCGCACAACGCGGCGGTGGCGCTCGCCGCGGTGGAGGCGTTCTTCGGCGTCGGCTCGGCCCGCGCGGCCCGCCCGCTGGACGTGGACACGGTGCGCGGCGCCTTCGCCACGGTCACCTCCCCGGGCCGCCTGGAGGTGGTGCGGCGCAGCCCCACGGTGGTGCTGGACGCCGCGCACAACCCGGCCGGCGCCCAGGCGACCGCGGAGGCGGTGCGCGAGGCGTTCGCCTTCACCCACCTGGTCGGCGTGGTCGCCCCCAGCGGTGACAAGGACGTCCGCGGGGTGCTGGAGGCGTTCGAGCCGATCTTCGCCGAGGTGGTGGTGACCCGTAACTCCAGCCACCGTGCGATGGACGTCGACGAGCTGGCGGCCGTGGCGGTGGAGGTCTTCGGCAGCGAGCGGGTCCAGGTCGAGCCGCGGCTGGACGACGCGCTGGAGGCCGCCGTCACCCTCGCCGAGGAGGAGGGCGAGTACGCCGGGGCCGGCGTGCTGGTCACCGGTTCCGTGATCACCGTGGGAGAGGCCCGGCTGCTGCTGGGCCGGAAGTGAGTTCCGATGCGAACGCTGTGTGCCAGCACCCTGCTCGGTGAAGCCTTTGTGATCGGCCTGGCCGGGCTGGTGGCGATGAACCTCTCGCACTTCTCGGCCGGCACGGTCTGGGCGGTCAGCGGGGTCGCCATGGTGCTGTGCGTGCTGCTGTGCGGGATGATCACGCGGCCGGGCGGGGTGGTGATCGGCTGGGTGCTCCAGATCGCCCTGATCGCCTCCGGGTTCGTGGTGCCGACCATGTACTTCCTGGGGGCGGTCTTCGCCGCGCTGTGGTGGGCCGCGGTCCACTTCGGCCGCAAGATCGACGCGTTCAAGGCGGCCAACGCCGCGCGCGCCGCCGAGCCGCCGCAGGACGCCGCGGCCACGGCCGGCTGACCCGGCCGGGGCGGACGGCGGCGCCCCGGCGGCGCCGTCAAGGGACGCGGCGCCGACACGCCCGTCCCGGGGCCACCGCCGCGCCGCCACCCGTTCGGCCCACTGTCACCCGCGCGGGGGACACTGCCGGGTGCGACTGCTGCCCCACGGTCGGGGTAGCCGCTGGCGGGGAACACGGGGTCGCCCGATAGGGTCAGTCCACTTCGAAGCCGCAGCACAGTCGAAGCCGCGGCGCACTCGCGTTCCAAGGAGCCGCACATGAGCCAGCGCACCCTCGTCCTCCTCAAGCCCGATGCCGTCCGCCGGGGTCTGGTGGGCGAGATCATCGGGCGGATCGAGCGCAAGGCGGGGTGGGCGATCACCGCGCTGGAGCTGCGCTCGCTGGACCGGGCCACGCTGGAGCGCCACTACGCGGAGCACGTGGGCAAGGCGTTCTACGAGCCGCTGGTGGAGTTCATGTCCTCCGGTCCCTCGGTGGCGCTGGTGGTCGAGGGCGAGCGGGTGGTCGAGGGGATGCGCGCGCTGGCCGGCCCCACCGACCCGATCGCCGCCGCCCCCGGCAGCATCCGGGGCGACTTCGGCACCATCGTGCGCGAGAACCTGGTGCACGCCTCCGACTCCCCGGAGTCGGCGGAGCGGGAGATCAAGCTCTTCTTCCCCGGGCTGATTTGAGGCGGACGCCCTCCGGGATCCCGCCCGCCGCCGGTCAGTTGCTGACGGCAAGTCAGAAACGCGGACACCGGCGGGCACCGGCCGCCGCCGAGGGTTTTGCCCGGGCGGCGGTCCCGCATATGCGACGGTAATGCGGGAACCAATCGCCCCGACACGACGTCACCATTACAAGGGGCGGCTGTGTGTTCTGCTGACAATGGCCGGGGCGCCCTCACTCCTGGTCCACCGGGCGCGACTACGATGGATACACCGCTACGGACCTCCGCAGCAGATCACGCCCCCTGCCCCGCGGGGGCGCCAGAACGCCGCCCTCAAGTCCCCATCGCTCCAGCTCGGGAAGGCCAGACGTATCCTCATGGCGAACAATATGTCGTTCATCGGCCGTGACATGGCTGTCGACCTCGGCACCGCCAACACGCTGGTGTACGTCAGGGGTCGCGGGATCGTCCTCAACGAACCGTCGGTTGTCGCCATCAATACGAATACGGGCGGCATTCTGGCGGTTGGCGCCGAAGCCAAGAAGATGATCGGCCGTACCCCTGGCAACATCGTTGCGGTCCGTCCGCTCAAGGACGGTGTGATCGCCGACTTCGAGATCACCGAGCGGATGCTCCGCTACTTCATCCTCAAGATCCACAAGCGGCGCTACCTTGCCCGCCCGCGGGTCGTGGTCTGCGTGCCCTCGGGCATCACCGGGGTCGAACGGCGCGCCGTGATCGAGGCGTCCAGCCAGGCGGGCGCCCGCCAGGTGCACATCATCGAGGAGCCGATGGCCGCCGCGATCGGGGCCGGCCTGCCGGTCCACGAGGCCACCGGCAACATGGTGGTCGACATCGGCGGCGGCACCACCGAGGTCGCCGTGATCTCGCTCGGCGGCATCGTCACCGCCCAGTCCATCCGGGTGGCCGGCGACGAGTTGGACAATGCGATCATCCAGCACATCAAGAAGGAGTACAGCCTCCTGCTGGGCGAGCGCACCGCCGAACAGATCAAGATCACCATCGGCTCCGCCTTCGAGCTGGAGAAGGACGAGCACACCGAGATCCGCGGACGCGACCTGGTGAGCGGCCTGCCCAAGACGGTGGTGATCTCCGCCGCCGAGGTCCGCAAGGCCATCGAGGAACCGGTCAACGCCATCGTGGACGCGGTCAAGACCACCCTCGACAAGTGCCCGCCGGAACTCTCCGGCGACATCATGGACCGCGGCATCGTGCTCACCGGCGGCGGCGCCATGCTGCGCGGCCTCGACGAACGGCTGCGTCGCGAGACCGGGATGCCCATCCACATCGCCGAGGACCCGCTGGACTCGGTGGCGCTCGGCTCCGGCAAGTGCGTCGAGGAGTTCGAGGCCCTCCAGCAGGTGCTCGACGCCCAGCCGCGCAGGTGACCCGCCGCGGCGCCGTGGCCCCGCCTTCTGCGGGCGCCCGCGCCGCGGACCGCCGCGCGGCCCCGTCCCGGGGCCCCACCGCACGGCCCGCCCGTCGGTCGTCCCCCCGGACGTAACGACCCGAACTACGACATCGCCGACCGGCCGTGGCTCGCGGCCGGTCCGGTCCGACGAGGAAGGCACGGCCGCCGCACGTGAGGGACACACGAGAGAGCCGGCTGCTCTTGGTCCTACTGATCGCCATCGCGTTCGCGCTGATCACCGTGGACATCCGCGGCGGCGAACAGTCCCCCCTGGCGGTCGCCCGCAGCGCCGCCGCATCCGTCTTCGGACCCGTCGAGAACGGCGTGTCCTCGGTGGTGAACCCGGTCGGCAACGCCATAGCGGCGGTGCGCGACTCCGGCACCCGCCACGACCGGATCGCCGCCCTGGAACGCCAGAACGCCGCGCTCAAGGCGAAGCTCGGCAGCAGCGACATCACCCGCAACCGCGCCGCCGAACTCGACAAGATGCTGGGGACCGCGGGCGCCGGCCAGTACGGCATCAAGGGCGCCCAGGTGATCGCCATAGGAGCCACCCAGGGCTTCTCCTGGACGATCACCATCGACGCCGGCAGCGCCGACGGCATCCGGCGGGACATGACCGTGCTCAACGGCGACGGACTCGTCGGCCGGGTCACCACGGTCGGCCCCAGCACCTCCACCGTCCTGCTCGCCTGCGACCCCGACTTCACCGTCGGCGCCCGGCTGGAGAACTCCATGGAACTGGGCTTCGGCACCGGCCAGGGCGACCGGCCGCTGCGCATCCAGCTCCTCAACGGCCGGGCCCGGGTCAAGCCCGGCGACCGGCTGGTGACCTTCGGCTCCCAGGCCGACAAGCCCTTCGTGCCCGGCGTGCCGATCGGCCAGGTCGTCAAGGTGGACACCGGGGGAGGCGGGCTGACCCGTACCGTCGAGGTGCAGCCGTTCGTCGGCTTCTCCCGGCTCGACGTGGTCGGCGTGGTCGTGGTCGCCCCGCGCCAGGACCCGCGCGACACCGTGCTGCCCCCCAAGCCGGCGGCCCATCCCACGCCCACGGTCACCGTCACGGTCACCCCCGGCGCCTCCGTCTCGCCGTCCTCGCCCCGGAGCTGACCGATGCGCATCAACCGGATCCTGCTCTCCGCCGCCCTCGTGGTCGTCGCGCTCGTGCTCCAGGTGAGCGCGCTGGCCCGGCTCCACCTGCCCGGCGCCGTCCCCGACCTGCTGCTGCTGGTCGTCCTCTCGCTCGCCATCACCTACGGCCACGTCGGCGGCGCCCTGGTGGGCTTCGGCGCCGGACTCCTCGCCGACCTCGCGCCCCCCGCCGACCACGCGGCCGGCCGGTACGCCCTGGTGCTCTGCGTCATCGGCTACGTGGTCGGGCTGGCCAAGCCGGAAACCGGCCAACTGCGCTCCGCCGCCGTGCCGATGGTCGCCGTCGCCGTCGCCGCGATCGGCTCCACGCTGCTCTACGCCGGCGTCGGCGCCCTCGTCGGGGACACCGCCGCCCGCCATGTCGGCCTGGCCAAGCTGCTGTTGACGGCCACCGTCTACGACCTGCTGCTGGCGCCGTTCACCGTGCCGTGGATCATGGCGCTCGCCCGCCGGCTGGACAACGACCCGATGGCGTCGGACCCTTCGGGCGGCGCGGGCGCCGGACCGTACCGCTGGATGGCCCCCGGCGTCTCCCGCACCGCGCGCTCCGGCCGCCGCGACAACCTGCTGAAGGGGGCGCGGAAGCTGTGAGCACCGCCGGCCACCCGCCCCGCCGCCCCGACGCTCCTAAGGAGGTGCACCCGAGCCGATGAGTAATATCCCTGAGACCGGCCGCACCCAGCGGGTCACCATCCGCCTGGTGATCCTGCAGATCCTCGTCGTCTCCCTGCTCTGCACCCTCGGCGGACGGCTGTGGTACCTCCAGATCCGCAACGGGCAGCAGTACACCGCCGAAGCCGCCAGCAACCACGTCCAGGAGGTCGTCACCCCCGCGGTACGCGGCTCGATACTCGACGAGCGCGGCGTCCCGCTCGCCGACAACGAGACCCGCCTGGTGGTCACCGTCAGCCGCACCGACATGCTGAAGATGAAGGACGGCGGCAAGGCGGTCCTCGGCCGCCTCGCCGCCGTCCTCGGCATGAGCGAGAAGGACGTGGCCGACAAGGTCCGCCTCTGCGACGCCAAGACCCCCAAGCCGTGCTGGAACGGCTCGCCCTACCAGCCCATCCCCATCACCGACAAGGCCACCACCCAGCAGGCGCTCCAGATCATGGAACGCCGCGAGGACTTCCCCGGCATCGCCGCCCAGCCCACCGCGGTCCGCCGCTACGACAGCCCCGACCACGCCAACGCCGCCCAGGTCCTCGGCTACCTCTCGCCGGTCACCGACGACGAGATCAAGGCGTCGATGAAGAACGGCCAGCCCACCCTGCAACGCTCCGACCAGGTGGGCCGCTCCGGCCTGGAACACACCTACGACGCCGAACTGCGCGGCAAGGCCGGGATCACCCGCTACGAGGTCGACAACCGCGGCCGGGTCATCGGCAACGCCGGCGACACCCCGCCGCAGCCCGGCAACTCCCTGGTGACCAGCATCGACTCACGCGTCCAGGCGGTCACCGAGAAGGAACTGGCCCAGGCCATGGAGGACGCCCGGCACGTCTGGGACAAGAACACCAACACCTGGTACAAGGCCGACTCCGGCGCCGCGATCGTGATGGACGTCCACACCGGCCGCATCATCGCCATGGCCAACGCCCCCACCTACGACCCCAACGTCTGGGTCGGCGGCATCTCCGCCAAGGACTACAAGGCGCTCACCGGTGACGGCAGCGACTACCCGCTGCTCAACCGCGCCATCCAGGGCCTGTCCGCGCCCGGTTCGACGTTCAAGGTGATCCCCACCACCGCCGCCATCAACGCCGGTTACGCCGCCGACGGCCACTACCCGTGCACCTCCAGCATGACCATCGGCGGCCAGACCTTCGGCAACTTCGAGAGCGAGAGCGCCGGCGACATCTCGCTCGGCAAGGCGCTGGAGATCTCCTGCGACACCGTCTTCTACGGCCTCGCCTACGACCAGTGGCTCAAGGACGGCGGCAACAACCCCAAGCACCCCAAGGACTGGTTCTACACCACCGCCCGCCAGTTCGGCCTCGGCGAGAAGACCGGGGTCGACCTGCCGGGCGAGGCCAAGGGCCGGATCCCGGACCGCACCTGGAAGCAGCGGTTCTGGGAGGCCAACAAGACCGCGTGGTGCGCCCAGGCCAAGAGCGACAAGGACGACTACGCCACCCGCATCGCCCGCGAGGACTGCACCGACGGCAACCGGCTGCGCGCCGGTGACTCGGTGAACTACTCCATCGGCCAGGGCGACACCCTCGTCACCCCCCTGCAGATGGCCCGCATCTACTCCGCGCTCAGCAACGGCGGCACCCTCTACCAGCCGACCATCGGCAAGGCCATCGTCAGCGCCGACGGCAAGCACGTCCAGGAGATCAAGCCCAAGGCCACCGGCAAGCTCCCGGACTCCCAGGAGACGCTGCACTACATCGACGACGCCCTGGCCGGCACCATCACCAGCGGTACCGCGGCCTGGAAGTACCAGGGCTGGCCGCAGGACAAGATCACCCTGCACGCCAAGACCGGCACCGCCGAGGTCTACGGCAAGCAGACCACCTCCTGGCTGGCGACGTACAGCAAGGACTACGCGATCGTGATGACCATCGCCCAGGGCGGCACCGGCTCCGGTGGCTCCGGTGCCGCGGTCCGCGCGATCTACGAGGCGCTCTACGGCGTCGACGGCGGCAACATCGACCCGAAGAAGGGGCTGCTGCCCCAACCGCGGGAGACGCTGCCGAAGTTCGGTCCCGACGGCCAGGCCCAGCAGGTCGCCTACGTCCCGGCCCGCGCCTTCGCCTACCCGCCGGAGCCGGCCGGCCCGGCCGCCCCGGGGTACGCGCCGGCCGCGCTCGCCCCGGACCGTAACGAGAAGCTGCTGCTGGGCCGGAGGTACCACGTATGACCGGCGGAAGCGTCGGCGGCTACGCGATCCGCCGGTTCAGCCCGGAACGCGGCACCTTCGCCAAGCTGCTCGCCCGCGACTCGGTGGTGCGGCGGCTGGACTGGGTGCTGCTCTCGGCGGCCGCGGTGCTCTCCGCGGTCGGCTCGCTGCTGGTGTGGTCGGCCACCCGGGGACGCACCTCGATCAACCACGGCGACCCGCAGTACTTCCTCATCCGCCACTTGATGAACCTGGCCATCGGCATCGGGCTGTGCGTGGGCACCATCGCGGTCGGCCACCGCCGGGTGCGCGGGGTGATCCCGATCCTCTACGCGGTCTCCATCCTGCTGCTGCTCGCCGTCCTCTCCCCGCTGGGCTCCACCGTCAACGGCGCCCACTCCTGGATCGTGATCGGCGGCGGCTTCTCCCTCCAGCCGTCGGAGTTCGCCAAGATCACCATCATCCTGGGGATGGCGATGCTGCTGTCGGCCCGGGTGGACGCCGGCGACCAGCTCACCCCGGACAACCGCACCGTGCTCCAGTCGCTGGGCATGGCCGCGCTGCCGATGTGCGTCATCCTGCTCATGCCCGACCTCGGCTCCACCATGGTCATGGTGGTGATCGTGCTCGGGGTGCTGCTCTCCTCCGGCGCCTCCAACCGCTGGGTGCTCGGGCTGCTGGCGGTGGGCGCGGCCGGGGCGGTGGCGATCTGGCAGCTCCAGCTGCTCAGCAAGTACCAGATCGACCGCTTCGCCGCCTTCGCCAACCCCACCCTCGACCCCTCCGGCGTCGGCTACAACACCGCCCAGGCGCGGATCGCCATCGGCTCCGGCGGGCTGCTGGGCAAGGGGCTCTTCCACGGCACCCAGACCACCGGCCAGTTCGTCCCCGAGCAGCAGACCGACTTCGTCTTCACGGTGGCCGGCGAGGAGCTGGGCTTCCTCGGTGCCGGGCTGATCATCCTGATAATGGGCGTGATCCTCTGGCGGGCCTGCAAGACCGCCCGCAACGCCCCGGACCTGTACGGCACGGTCATCGCCGCCGGGGTGGTCGCCTGGTTCGCCTTCCAGTCCTTCGAGAACATCGGCATGACGCTGGGCATCATGCCGGTGGCCGGCATCCCGCTGCCGTTCGTCTCCTACGGCGGCTCGTCGATGTTCGCGGTGTGGATCGGGGTCGGGCTGCTCCAGTCGGTGCGCATGCAGCGGCCGGTCTCCGCCTAGCGTCGGGTTAAGCTGGGTGGTCACCCCTGTGCGGGTGGCCACCTTCTGCCCAGCCCCCGAGAGACAGCCGAGAGACCCCTGTGATGCCTGTCGAGTCGGTCTTCCCGCGCCTGGAAGCGCTTCTCCCGCATGTCCAGAAGCCGATCCAGTACGTCGGCGGAGAGCTCAACTCCACCGTCAAGGACTGGGACTCCTGCGATGTCCGCTGGTCGTTGATGTACCCGGACGCCTACGAGGTCGGGCTGCCCAACCAGGGCGTCATGATCCTCTACGAGGTGCTCAACGAGCGCGAGGGGGTGCTCGCCGAGCGCACCTACAGCGTCTGGCCCGACCTCGAGGCGCTCATGCGAGAACACGGCGTCCCGCAGTTCACCGTCGACTCCCACCGCCCGGTGCGCGCCTTCGACGTGTTCGGCGTCTCCTTCTCCACCGAACTGGGCTACACCAACCTGCTCACCGCCCTCGACCTGGCCGGCATCCCGCTGGCCGCCGCCGAGCGCACCGAGGAGGACCCGGTCGTGCTGGCCGGCGGCCACGCCGCGTTCAACCCCGAGCCGATCGCCGACTTCATCGACGCTGCCGTCATCGGCGACGGCGAGCAGGCGGTGCTGGAGATCACCGACATCGTCCGGGCCTGGAAGAACGAGGGCCGTCCGGACGGCCGGGACGGGCTGCTGCTGCGGCTGGCCCGCACCGGCACCGTCTACGTGCCCAGGTTCTACGACGTCGAGTACCTGCCCGACGGCCGGATCGCCCGCGTGGTGCCCAACACCCCGGGCGTGCCGTGGCGGGTCTCCAAGCACACCGTGATGGACCTCGACGAGTGGCCCTACCCCAAGCAGCCGCTGGTGCCGCTGGCCGAGACGGTGCACGAGCGGATGTCGGTGGAGATCTTCCGCGGCTGCACCCGCGGCTGCCGCTTCTGCCAGGCCGGCATGATCACCCGGCCGGTGCGCGAACGTTCCATCACCGGCATCGGCGAGATGGTCGACAAGGGGCTGAAGGCCACCGGCTTCGAGGAGGTCGGCCTGCTCTCCCTGTCCTCCGCCGACCACAGCGAGATCGGCGACGTCGCCAAGGGGCTCGCCGACCGCTACGAGGCCGACAAGATCGGCCTGTCGCTCCCCTCCACCCGGGTCGACGCCTTCAACATCGACCTGGCCAACGAGCTGACCCGCAACGGCCGCCGCTCCGGCCTCACCTTCGCCCCGGAGGGCGGCAGCGAGCGGATCCGCAAGGTCATCAACAAGATGGTCTCGGAGGAGGACCTGATCCGCACCGTCGCCACCGCCTACGGCAACGGCTGGCGCCAGGTGAAGCTGTACTTCATGTGCGGCCTGCCCACCGAGACCGACGAGGACGTCCTCCAGATCGCCGACATGGCCACCAAGGTGATCGCCAAGGGGCGCGAGGTCTCCCGGTCCAACGACATCCGCTGCACGGTCTCCATCGGCGGTTTCGTCCCCAAGCCGCACACCCCGTTCCAGTGGGCGCCGCAGCTGTCCGCCGAGGAGACCGACGCCCGGCTGGAGAAGCTGCGCGACAAGATCCGCTCCGACAAGCGCTACGGCCGCTCCATCGGCTTCCGCTACCACGACGGCAAGCCCGGCATCGTCGAGGGCCTGCTCTCCCGCGGCGACCGGCGGATCGGCGCGGTGATCCGCGCGGTCTACGAGGACGGCGGCCGGTTCGACGGCTGGCGCGAGCACTTCTCCTACGACCGCTGGATGGCGTGCGCCGAGGCGGTGCTGCCGGCCATGGGCGTCGACGTCGACTGGTACACCACCCGGGAGCGCTCCTACGAGGAGGTGCTCCCCTGGGACCACCTCGACTCCGGCCTCGACAAGGACTGGCTCTGGGAGGACTGGCAGGACGCCCTCGACGAGACCGAGGTCGAGGACTGCCGCTGGACCCCCTGCTTCGACTGCGGCGTCTGCCCCCAGTTTGACACATGGCCACAACTGAGCGAAAGCGGTAAGAAGCTGCTGCCGCTGAGCGTGAAGAAGCCCCTGACCAGCGGGAACGAGGAGTCGTGACCGACCCGTTACGCAAGGTGATCGAGTCGTTGCCGGGTTGTTCGGACGCTGAGGTGGCTGCTCTGCTGGCCATGTTGGGGGCCCGGCCCCGCCGGGAGCCGCAGAGGACGGAGGCGCCTTGGGCGGCCCTGCCGAAGCCGAAGGAGACCCCGAGCGTCCGTAGCACGATCGAGTGGATTTAGCCCACGCCCGGCAGCGTGGTTCTGGTTGCGAGAGTGCGTGCGTCTCCAAGACGGGGACGCACGCACCTGCTAGTCCAGCCGGTTGGGAATCCATCCCGCGCCCTCCGCCAGGACCCGGCGTCGTAGCGCCTCGATGCGAGGATCGGCCACGTTCCACGAGTGTTCTCGGGGATGGTCTTGGAATAGCGTGCACACCTCGTCGCGTGTTAGGTGGGGAGCCTCGCACCAGGACAGACACTCGAACCTTAGGAGTCCGTCCGCCGTCCAGCGTGCCCACAGCGGCGGAGCCATGCCGTCTTCCCACTCCCACACGTGGTCAGCGTGTTCTCCCTCGTGCCAGAGGCCGAGTTCGCAGCGGAGGTCAAAGGTGGCGTACTTCAGGTCGCTGGTGCTTACGCAGCTTTGCTCGGCAAGGATTGCTACGAGTAATTGTTCGGGCGGTGCGGCGGCCGTGGCAATGCACTGACGCATGCGGTGTTCCTCGGACGGGATGTTGAAGCCCCGCCCATCCGCCACGGGGAGGGACGGACGAGCGGGGCCGATGGGGGGCGAACCGCCAATTCATTCATTCACGGTTCGCCGGTGTGATGGTCGGGACAGGCACTCATTCATTCGTTCAGGCGCAGCTTGGACCGGTGGTCACAGCGGAGCCGGGCAACGCGGAGGCTCCTCGCTGTAGGCGTGGCGCTTCGGCCTCGGGCAGGCGATCAGCGCTCGTGTGACGTAGTCACGGCCGGTTGAGTAGTAGCCCAGCACCACGTCCCTCCCTCGCTCCTGGAGGAGTGTGGCTCGGGAGTAGTGGAGCCGCATGTCGACCGGGAACGAGGCGGCGTCCAGAGGAACGTGGGACGCGTAGCAGTCCCTCAGCCAGTCCACTGCCGAGTCCACGTCCGTGAACGTCTCCGAGATGAGCCGCGCCGGTTTCCTGAGCCAGTCCTCTACCAGGAAGGGCTCGTACGTCTCCGGAGCCTCCCCCCTGCGCGCTTGCCCGTCGGAGTACGACCGGCCGGTGTAGCTGTAAGCGTGCCAGTGGGGCGGTTGCTGGTCCATAGGTGCTCCCGAGGCGCTGTTCAGAGGACGAGGGCGCTGCGCTGGAGGTACTTAACCGCAGTCTCGGGATCGAGGCTGAGCAAGGCGCCGATCAGGTAGTCGCGTGCCTGCTCCACGACAGGGAGCGTGTCCAGGGTGACCAGGTGAGGCGGCAGTTCCTCGCGCATCTCCGGGTCCGCCAGGGCCCTTCTCAGGATGTCCTCGGCGAGTCGTTCGGCGGCCCAGTGGTAGGTCCGTTCCTTGAATGCCACGGTGATGTGCAGGGAGGTCTCGCTGCCCTCGGTGTACGGAGAGTGCACGTAACCTCGGGGGAGCCACAGCACATCGCCCGGCGCGAGGGTGAAGGTCGCGGCCGGCGGGGTGTGTGCCAGGTAGTGACGCTGCTCGGGAGTGAAGCCGATGAGGTGGAAGGATCCGTACTCCTGCACCGGGTTCGCCACGAACGGAGGATGCACGGGCCAGGTCTTCCGGCCGTGGATCTGGAGGATGAGCGTCACGTACGGATCGAAGTGGTACTTCAGCCCTTGGCAGCCTGGCGGCGTGAGGTAGGCGTTGATGTGGACCCCGTAGCCGGTCTCTCTGCACAGCGCTCTGTACAGGTCGGCAACCGACGGTTTCAGGTGCTCCAGCTCCCGGAGCGAGACCGAGCCACCGGCCTTGATGTGCTCTCGCACGGCGCCGCAGCGGGGCATGGTGGGGTCGTCAGGGTCCGCGTACTCCCACTTCTCGCTTACCCGGCCGTCTTTGAGCAGGACCACGTTACGCATGGCCAGACAACCGGCGTCGATGAGCGTATCCACCTCCGCGAGCGTCAGCCACCGGCCGAACTCAGCAGGATCACGACGGAACCGGAGGGGTTCGTGCGGCCAGCTCCGGAGGATGACCGCAGGGTCGTCCACGATCAGTTGCAGCGACATGTGCGCTCCTGGCGAGCGATCAACAGGTGAGGGGGGGCGCCCCGGAAACCGGGGCGCCCACTTTGCTCAGCCGAGCTGGGGTTCGTCGTGCTGGCTCAGCCACGTGCGGGCGAACGCGGTGATCTCCGTCTTGCTCATCCGGAGTTCGTGGCCTTTGCCCTCGGGCTTGGTGTCCCGAAGGGCGTATCCGCCACCGTGGAGTTCGGCCACACTGATGCAACTCTCCATGGACTCGTCGCCGTTGTCCCCACCACCACAGAGCGCGGCGAAGGGTCCGGCGATCGGCCGGTCATACAAACTGGGTTTCTCGGGCACTTACTGACCTCCTCGGATCGGTGGTGCAGTAACAACCCCGCCGGGTCTTCCCTGCGCGACGGGGGGCTTCCCAGGACGGACTTGCTCCAGGCTCGCCCTCTCCGGCCAGGCCGGCGGTTAAACCGGCCGGAGAGGGGGCTTGAGCTACGCGGCCAGGACCACCGCGCCCACGAGGTCGGAGGCTTCCTCCGGGGCCCTGTCGGGCTGGTCGCCGCCCTCGGTGGAAGTGACCTTCACGGGCTCTTCGGCTTCGGTGCCGGGCTCCGTCGCAGCGGGCATTCTCCGCTCCTTTCATTCATTCATGCATCGGTGAGGGGGTGCCCAGCCCCGCTGCAAACGCGGCACGTTGGCGGGGCTGGGCCTGCCGTCGGCGGAACCATCGGCAGAGAGGTGATGCCAGTGGTTCCGGGAAATTCCCACCGACGGCAGAGAAACGGGCGGGTTACCCCTTGCCGGAGTTCCGGTCCACCTGCCGGGTCTGAACACCGTCGCGGTGGTGCTCCCTGCGTAGGTCGTCGGGCACCCCACGCATCAATGCGCCGTTCAGCGCCGCCGCCTGATTCGCTTCAGGGGTGGCCTTTCCGTCCCCCAGCTTCGCGGCGCGCTGCTCAACCGCCCTGACCGTATCGGTGCGCTTTCCCCTTGCCACTTACCTTTGCTCCTCAGTGTTGCTCTAGACGATCGCCCCGACAGAGGGCGTTACTCCGCCGACAGTCCGTATCAGGGCTTCGACGGAAGTAGTGGGCTCGCAGGCTGGGGGCCTCGGTACACGAGCCAGGTAATCCCGAGATCGGTCTCGGGGGAAGCCGGACGTTCGCGCCGTCGGGTCTCGTAGCCGCCCTCCTTCAGGACGGCCTCCACATGAGCGGCGCCCTCGTCCCAGTGCGCCTGTTCTCCCGCAGGTGCCGTCCCGTTCAGCGCGCTCCGGCGGAACTGTGGGTCCGGGTACCACTCCACCCGGGCACAAGCTTCGGACTCCGGCGGCCACAAGAGGTGGTCGACGGGAACCGCAATGCAGACACCCATGCCCTTATTGCGCTCCGGCCTGGCACGGCTGTCCAGACCTGCCTTCTCCAGCACTCTGCGAATCGAGTCTTGAGGGCCGTCGACGAAACGCCTTCGCACACGAGGAGTGGCCTTCACCGAGATATAGGTCCGAAGAGGCGGAGGGTGGTCAGGGATGCGGCAGACAAGAAGGTCTGCGTTCGCGCGAGTTGCGGGTGAGTGTGGCGGTTGCGGATGCCCGACCAGGTAACCGAGGGATTCCAACCCCGAGGAAAGGTATTCCAGGCTCTTAGACCAGTGATCCTCAGCCCGGGGCGACACCTCGCCCGTGCGCCAAACGTCCCTGAACTCGTCATCGGGATACCACTGCACGATCACGCACAGCTCAGCCCCGTGCGGCCAGGCCACCTCAGCGGCAGGCTGAGCAGCACACCAGCCCCGCCCTTTGGGCACTTGCATCAAGCGGTGCCCGCTAGGCCCGGTTGCCCACCTCACGCCCAGCCCCAGCTCGACCAGATCGGCCTCGACCTGGCGGACGGCAACGTGCACGGGGTCCTGCGGGTCAGACTGAATGGGCAGGGGGATCACTTCGTACCCTCCCCGTCGGCCGGCTCCGTGACCTCCGCCGTCCCCACGCGGGGCGCCGCATGGTGGAGGGCTCCCGGGTGACCCAAGGTGGCGTAGAGGGTGAAGAACACAGCCGCCGCAACGGGAGCGAGGTGCCGGAGCTTGAAGTCCTCAATCTCCTCGTCCTGAACGGGCTTGTCCCGTCCGTGGCGCCCCATCAGGCCACCCCCGGCACGAGGTTCAGCGACAACCGCGTTCCGGTGTCGCAGAGCCGTAAGGCGTCTTCAACGCTGCTGGCGGCCGAGTTCCCGGCCGGCTCCGGCAACTTCATCGTGACCCACACCCTCTTTCCGACATCGATCGGTTCCCATCCCCAGTCCTCTGCCAGCGCGGCGACCACCACCAGACCCCGGCCCCGCTCGGCTCCCTCGGGAACGCAGCGCGGTTGCGGCGGCTTCGAGCTGCCGTCGAAGACCTCAAGAAGAACTTGGTGGTCGCGCTGCCGCAGACGGACCGTCAGCGGCGCGCCGGGCGCGTGTTCGACCCCGTTGGCCAGCAGCTCCGAGGCCACCGAGCGGAGGCCGTCCAGGGCAGCCGCATCCAGTCCGGTCCAGGCACGGACCGCTCCGACGACGCGGTTACGGGCCGCCTTGAGACACCTGGGGTCCGTGGGGATGGAGAAGCGCGTACTGCCCACGTAGGTCATGCCGGCTCCTGGCGTCAGCGAATACAAGGGGCCAGCGTTCGTCTTGGACTTGGCAGACCGCTGGCTGTGCCCGATGCGAAGTGCCCTGCGGGCGTCCGGTCACCAAGTAAACGACCAGCAACCCGTGCTGACCAGGAAAAGTCGGTAGAAGTTGCTCGCACGGAACCGGAAAACTTTAAGACTCCATTACCATGCCTCTGGCCCGTGGCCCGGACAGCGGCTACCGTCGGCGGTATGGCGGAGAACGCCGTTCTGAAGAAGCGGATGCGTGCCCTTGGGCTCTCCCAAGATGAGTTAGCGCGTCAGATGAACGAGGCTCTGCGCAGGATCACCGGCAGGCCGGGCAAGCTGTCCGACCGGTCGGTGCGCAACCTTGTGAAGGGCAAGACCAGACGCCCCATCGGGCGCACATGTGTCGCGTTGGAAGAGGTGTTCGGATGCCCCGTTGAGGAACTAGGCTTGATTGCACCCAGCATCAAGTCACCTACGGAGGAAGACCCCTTGCTCCGCCGATCATTCCTCGTCGCCTTCGGCACGGCGGCGGTGCCAGCGCCAGCCAGTCGCCGAACCGTGGGAGCCAGTGACGTTGAACGCCTTCGAGTCGCCCTCGACCAGCTCAACGACGTTGACCAAGCCACCGGAGGCACCTCTTCTGTCGAGAGGGCAGCGCTCAAACAAGCTCAGGTGGCGATCGACCTAGCGAGACACGGCTCGGCAGCAACGCGCGTTCGAAACAAGCTTTACTGTCTAGCGGCCGACGCCACCACCGCCGCGGCATGGGCTGCCCTTGATGGGCGACGGCACGACGACGGGCGGCGGTACTTGGAGCAGGCCATGCCGCTGGCCATTATGAGCGGAGACGGCGCCGCCCAATTCGATGTGTGGAATCTGCTCTCGATGTTGGCAAAGTTGCAGGACAATGAAGCCGAATCGCTGGCCGCAGCACAGGCAATGAGAAACACACTGGCAGTGCGTCGTGATCCGCTTTTTGCCTCCCTCGCGCATGCCCGTGTTGCGCTCGCCCAAGGGCTCGTCGGTGAACACCATAGCGCGCTTCGGACGCTGGAACGTGCGCACACTGCCATCGACCGTGCCCAGGACGTTTCCCGGCCTGCTTGGATGGCGTTCTATGACCTGGCTGAGCTGAATGGAATCAGCGCTGTTTGCATGCTTGCCGTCGGACGGCACGAAGAGGCGGAATATCACGCTCACCAGTCGCTTGCACGCATAAGGCCCAGCTTCGTGAGGAACCGGGCTGTCTATACGGTGCGAATGGCCACTGCGCAGCTACGACAAGGTGATGTCGAGCGGGCCATTGCCACGATCGGAGAGGCAGAGATAGTTGCCGAAACTGCTCACGGGTCCGCGCGGCTTCGAACTTTGATCGGTGACTTCCAGCGGGAACTGATCAGCCGGGCCCCAGACGCAGCAGTGACGCGCGACTACATCGACAGGATGAGGAACCGATGAAAGAGCTGACCCTTCGCCACCACAACCGTGACAGCGCGGCGCAAATCCGCGATCTGCTTCTCGACATCCACGATGAGTGCTACGCAGACAGCACCGACGAGTTCGATCAGCGTGAGCGGTTCGCATGGTTCGTGGACCACTGGAGCAGCAGCCCAGGCTTCTCATGCGTGATCGGTTACGAGGGGGAACAAGCAGTCGGCTACGCCTACGGTGCTGCCGCACCCGAGAGCCGTGAGTGGTGGCGGGGCACCAAGTACCAGCCGCACAACGGGCACAGGGCGACGTACCACCTGTCTGAGCTGATGGTCCGGCCGAAGTGGCGCAAGACGGGCGCGGCTCAGTCGATCCACGAGGCCCTGTTCGCTGAGCGGCCCGAACACCTCGCGGCCCTTCTGGTCGACACCGAGCATCCGAAGGTACAAGCGCTCTACGAAGGTTGGGGATACCGCAAGGTCGGTGAGGACAGGCCCTTCGCGGACGCTCCGCTCTTTGCCGTGATGGTGCGAGAGCTTTACCGCGAACGCGCTCAGTCTGCCTGACCGGGGGAGCCGAGCCTCAGTCTAGGAGACAGCCCAGAGCTTCGAAGGTGCGTCCCCTGAGAATCTGTGTGTGCCGTATCCTTTTCTGTATGGCACAGAAGATCATCACGCAGTTGGTGGATGACCTCTCCGGCGGAGACGCCGATGAGACGATCGTGTTCGGCCTCGACGGGGTTGAGTACGAGATCGACCTTTCCACGGAGAACGCGGACAAGCTCCGTGACGCACTGGCTGATTTCGTAGAGTCCGGTCGCAGGGTCGGCGGGCGCCGGGGCGGCCGGCGCACCACCACGGTGGTTGGTCCCCGGGGCAACGGTGTGGACCCTGGGAAGGTCCGCGCCTGGGCCAAGAACAACGGGTACGAGGTCAGCGATCGGGGCCGTGTGCCGGGGAATGTCATGGACGCGTACAAGAAGGCGAACCCCTGACACGCCTCCGCGGAACCTGCTATGGTGAACCCACCTTCGCTCGACGGAGGGTGGCACACCACACAGCACCGGTGTGGTTGAAAATCCGGCTCGGCTGCCGGAGTGAGGATCGCAACGCTTTGAGCGTTCTTTGCTTTGATGCAAAACGCAGATGGAGAGGCCCGGGAATATTCCCGGGCCTCTTCTCGTTAGCGACTTCCCGGCCGGCGCCGCAGGGTCAGCCCCTCGGGATCGGCTGAAACAGGGGTGAAACCGTGGCGCTGGTACCACGCCAGCAGCTCGGCCTCCGTGAGACCGCCTGGGCTGGTCTCGACCTTCAGTACCAGCTCGACGCCCTCTCGATCGGCCTCCGAGCAGACTTCTCGCAGCAGTTCACTGGCCCATCCCCGGCCCCGGAAGCGCGGCAGGGTGACGACCTCGGTCACGATCGCGGACTTCTGCTCGGGGTGGTGGATCAGGCTGACACTCGTTAAGCCCCCGTGGGCTGCGTAGACGTGCTGCATGCCGAGAGGCTAGCCGCAATTCCCCTGGGCTGGCCGGGAGATGCCCCAAAGCCCTTCGCCGCCTGCCGCCCATTCTCCAGGCCAACCCCGGAGAACCGTGAACTTCTCAGCAGGGAGCGGGAGTTCGGCCAGGGCCTCTGCGGAGATCCCCGAGAACGCCAGTCTCCGCACCCAGGCAACGTCCCTGGTGACCAGGGAGTACCGGGATATGGAGCTGTCCACCGCCAGGAGCACCCCGTAACCCGTCTCCGCGGCCTCCAGGCCGGCTGCCAAGCACACTTCTCCGTAGTCGGGAGTCTCCCAGGGGAGCAGGAAGCCAAGATCCAGTGGAGCGAAGGCGTCGAGAGTGTCCAGAGCAGGGGATCTATCAGGGTGGTGCATACACTTGATCCTCCCATGCTCTTTACATGATCACTACAGGCTTCTTGGCGGGGGTATAGAGACCCCCCGCAAAATAGATGTCGGTGTCAATCGCCCCGACTTCGGACGCCAGACACCCATCTGAGACGCAGGTCACACTGTGGGGACTCAATTCATTCATTCACGAGGGGCGGTGGGGCGGCGTCGAGGGCCAGGCAGAGCCGGCCGGGGCCCATCCAGGCCCACGGCGGGGGGTTCTGAGGCCCTGTGAGCCCCGTGGAGGCCCGTTGGGGCTGGTCAGGCGCCCTCGTGTGGTACAGTGATCGTTGCGGCCCGCTGAAGGCCGCACAGAGCCTTGAAAAAATTAAAACCCGTACACGGTCGAAGGACAGCGCCCCCGGCGGGTCCACTCGGAATGTATTTGGGGATTACCCCCTCCGTATTCGAGCGTGTGAATGAATGAATTGATTGGAATTGATTCATTCATGAAAGCGGGTAGTCAGGAGTGCCTGAGTCGCAGTCAGGTATTCACTGACGAGTGGTCAGCTTGACTCGGTGGTTTAGACCAATTGGTTTAGACCAAGGGCTAGACCAATCAAGGTCGCCTCAAGTGGTTTAGACCACGCCCGTAATGGGTTGTGATGGGGCTTTTGTAAAAGGCAATTCCATGTGACGCCGGTCACGCGTCAAACCGCGCCGTTCCGTAGCTAATCGGGCGGCGCTTTTTTGTTCAATCTGGACAAGCACGGACAAGGGGATTTTATGTCGAGGAAGTTGAATCAGGGGATGCCGTTTGTTGAATCAGGGGATCAGGCCCTAACGTTCTCGGTGTCGCCACGGCAGGCGGCAAGAACGGAAAGGAAATACGCGATATGCACACACGGGATCCGCCTATATAGGCAGGCAAGTTCGGTGCTCCCACTCCGCGTAAGCGGACCGGAGATTAGGGCCGGACAGGCTAGCTACCACGCACGGCACGCAGGTTGGACGCCCCCTCATTACGGGGCTGAAGGCTACAAAGCGCGTTGCTCGTTCCCAATCCTGCCCACGGATGAGGCAGTTGGGCGAGTGTTCCAAGCCGGGAGAACAGTGGTGATGAGCCTGAAAGGGACCTGTGATGCTTGAGAACTCAATAGCGCGACTCTTGACCGGTGGCTTAGCGACCCATCTGGACAAGAGGACCCGTGTGCGGAGAGGTAGCTGCTTCGGCAGACGATCCGAGGGCAAAGACGCCGGGCTGGAACCCCGGTCGAGCGTAGGGAGACACGCAGCACACGTAAAACCAACGGGCATGTACCGACCTAGAGCACTTTTCGTGCTCGCAGCGATGACGAATGCCTAAGCCGACCCACCTAATTGAGGGGTAGCGCCCTCGCTGAAGGGAGGTGATAGGGAAGGCTAGGTGAGCGGGAAGCATGCCCAAGCGCTTAAACGATACGGCGCGAGCCTGGAACGTTGGCCAGGTGCACAACGAGTGTGAAGAGCTTTGTTAAAGGGCCGGGGCTGGCATCCCGGCCCTTTTTCATGGGGCTTCACGCCCACTGATTCGCGCAATAACTCATGCAGGAGGCCACAATGACAGGACTGACCTGGCACCAGAAAAGAGCGGCTGCGCGTGCCGCTTCCGCGCTGCGGAGCGGTAAGCCCGACGTGCAGCACGGCCTACGGTATTGCTCATGCTGCGGGACCACCGTCACAGGCCCGTTGGATGACTCGTACTACGAATGCGAGGGGTGCGAGGACGGGTGCGATCCGGCGGTCACTGATCACTGCTTCACCGGGCACTGCGACGGGACCGGGTGCGGCTACTACGGGGCGTGCGAGCTGCCCCGGGGCTTTTCCCCGGAATTCTCTGGCGAGTCTCCCCATGTGCCGGGTGTCACGATCGAGGTGTACAAGCTGGGAGGAGGCACACCTGGTGAGCGGTACCACGGGGACTGGGCTTACCGACTGCTCCGCGACGGCGAACCATTCCGGGCGGGCCGTGCCCACACGGGAACACGCAAGACGCATGCCGACGTGCTGTGCCTGATATCGGAAGACCTGGAGTGCGCAATCTGACGCGTTAACTGCTTTGTTGAAGGGCCGGGATGGCATCCCGGCCCTTTTTCATGGCCGGTCACGGCTGAACCACTCGACCTAGACCAAGAAGGGCCTTGAACGATGCCAACAGCGACGCTGCGACTCGATGTCATGGGTAAGGCTCGCGTCGGCAAAAAGCCGACACAGGAATACCAGATCGTGTGGCGCAACCTGCAAACGGGTCAGGTTGTGACCGAGACGCGTACGGAGACGCTGAACACGCTCCGGAACTACGTCTTCGGTCAGTGCTTGAACTACAACTTCGCGGGCGCGGGTGTCGTCCTCGCAGGCCAGATTTGGCGCACGTACAAGAACCAGTCGAAGCGAGTCTACTGAGGGGAAGGCGAAGAAGTGAGTGACGCGAAGACGTACACCGAAGAGCAGGTGTCCGAGGCTGTCAATGGCGCCATGGACATGCTGATAGGTGAGCTGCCATGGCTCGACACGGAAGACGAAGACCTGCTTGCGCTCATGGTGAACGCTGCCATGAGCAGTTTGAAGACGGGCGGGAAGGCGACTTTCAAGGACGTTATCCGGGCGAACTTCGAGGTCACCGTGGATGAGTTCCTGACCGAGCGGGGGTGGTGAGAGATGCGTTGGACAAACCTCATGAATGCCAAGGCGCGGAAGTGCGCGTGGCTGGGCGCGATCTTCTACACGTCGGCCGGGACCGTAGAGATGTGCAACACGCATGTTCGGTACTGCCGTACCTGCAATCCACAGCAGTTGGACGAGGACTACTCGATTCTTGAGATTCTGGAGGCGGAGCAGTGAGGGAACCGGCCTGGGGCTACCGTCCGCACCTGACGTTCGACGGGGAGACGGGAGAGGTGTCGTTCTACGTGCCTCCGTCTCCCCGGGCGTCCTGGCAGGCCCGAAAGTCCGGGACGCTCATCCCACTTGGCAAGGCAGCAGACAGCATCGACGCGGAGAAGGCGTTCAACGAGTACGCGGAGATGGGCAGGCTTGGCTACCGCCTCGGGTCGGTGTGGCACCGCGTACCGGGGACGCGACGGTACCGCGTCGTTGTCACTGTGCACCCGACCGTGGGGGAATTGGCCGGCGCGGTGGAGAAGCCTCAGCCGCGGGCGCTGCGATCCGAGAGGCCGAAGTGTGACGGCACGGCTCGGTACGTCGAGGTGTACCAGGCGTCGCCATTCGTCGGCGCGTCGGTGGCTCTGCGTTGCACGTGCCGACTGACCCACTGGGCGCAGGCCGTCGACGGCTACCTCTACGAAGGGGCGGCTGCTGTCCCGCTGGCGACGGTTGTTGCTGTGATCGAGCGCGATCACTACGAGGTCAGCGGGGATTGGACGGCTCACGAGGACGGGACCGAGTTTCCTTTCGTCCGCTACGTGGCGCCGGTAGTGCGTGTCCACTGGTGCGACCTGGGCGACGAAGCGCACGGAGACCGGGTGAGAGCGGTCGGCAAGTACAGGTGGATCGGGGGGACGCCAAACGGCTCCTGGACGTACTTCCGGAACCTGTGCCAGCCCTGCGCTGACAGCAAGCGGGCTGAGGTTGCCGCACAGAACAACAGCTTCCGGCGCGTCGAGTCTTACTGAGGGTGGGGAATGAATTCCGCAGAGCACATCGAAGAAGTCATGGAATCGGCCCTGGACATGGTGAGCGAGAACATAGGTATCGGAGAGGCGGTGATGGACGCGGTGAGGCTTGTCATCAGTTCGGCCATGACCATCAGCGAAAACCCGGACGCGTCCTTTGAGGACGTGCTGAGCCAGTTCTACCCCGAGACTTCCCTTGCGGAGGTACGCGGTTGGTGGGGCTGGGACAAGTAACCACTGTCGAGCACCTTTAGTGAAGGGCCGGGAATGGCTTCCCGGCCCTTTGCTATGGGCGCTTGCCTAAGCCTAGACAACTGGAGGATCACGTGAAGCTCCCGTTCATCAGCAAGCGGCGCGAGAAGGCGTCGGAACGTCAGGATCTCATCAACTGGGTGTCGGATCAGTTGGTGGAGATCAACGTAAACACGGAGGAGGTCTCCGTAATCAGCGAGTCGCAACTACTCGTCTCGCAGAACCAAAAGCTTCTTTCTGACTTGGTGCAGGATTTGAACAACACGGTGCAAGGCTCGTACCGGGCATATGCGGGACTCATCAAGGCGACGCGGGCGGAAGTGGAGGCGTCACGCAAGGAGATCGCGGAACTCCGACAAATGCTCACCGAGCTGGCTACGGAGAGGCGGCAGCAGAACCCGGTGGTCAGTGCCGCATTGCATTTTGCCCGGGTGTTCGATGATGGCGCGCTGGCGATTTATGAGGCTGAGCACCTGAACGAAGCTCAGGTGGAGGCGTTGTCGGGGGTTCTCCGTGCAGCCGGTTGTCACGAGGGTGCCGACTTCTGGAGAGCCAACTACGTGCCGGACAGCCCGGATGACGAGCGGATCCCTGCGGCTGCCTGACCTCTAGGCGGTTCCTGTTTGGTGGCGGCCGGGAAACTCCGGCCGTTCGCCACGGGCAACCGACAGAAAGGCAAGACATGTCTCGTAAGTACCCCAAGAGGATCAAGCGCAAGTTGGCTACCGCTGAGGCTGATCGACAATTCATGAGAAAGCTCGTCGAGGCTCACGAGGAGTGGGAGAAGGAACGGCAGGCGTGGTTTCGGCAGATCCCGTCTTACGACCCCGTCGACGGAGATCAGCCCTGCATTGACGCAGAGATGGGCGACTACGAGCACATAGAGGAGATTTATGTGCTCGACGCTCAGGAGATGTTGGTCAACTTTGCGTCCGAGGCCCGCAAGCTTTTGGAAGAAGGGAAGTGAGCATGTCCCGCAAGGCTAAGAAGGTTTACACGGAAGACCTGCGCAAGCTGAGAGCGGCTGTGGAATTCGTGGAGGTGTGGAAGCACACGGAGCTTGCCGGGTTTTCGCTGCACTGTGACGAAGCCGATTCGCTGGTCGGCCTGTTGCAAGCATTCGGCTATGCAGACTCCGCTGCGGGCATTCTGGCGGAGCACGCAGAGGGCGACGAGTGCGGCGAGAAGCACCACAAGGGATGTGAGCCGTACACCTTCAGTTTCGAACTGGAGGGATTCGGTGACGATCCCGGCTGGACCATTGTCACGGACGGGATGAGCCAAGGCGATGCCGAGGCGCCAGCGAGGTACCTCATTGAGGAAATGGTCGCGGACTACTACCCCGCCGACTCTGAAGCCCGCGTTGCGAGTATCCGCCGGGTTGGCGTTGACAAGGGTATTCCCTCGGAAACCGCGCTATTCGGCTGGCACGATGAGCGGTCCTGTCCGATGCGAAAGGGGAAGTGATGGCCATCATCTACCCCGGTCAAGAGCAGTGCGGGCACTGCTACGAGTACGTGGACAGCGTGCAAGAAGACGCAATCTGCACGGAGTGCCACGTCCATTCGATCGGCGACATGAGCCGCGACGAATGCGGCTGCACTGATTGTGAAGAGAATGCCGAGTTCGGCGTGAACTGACGTGGAGGTAGGTAAGTGTCCTGGGGATATGAAGTATGGGTATGTGACTGCGGTTACACCAAACCGGCGGAGCACGACGGCTCGTGCGGTATCTGGAAGCGCACGGCGATCCACTGGAATGACAGATGGTTCGGTGCCTTCGAGGAAGCCGCTCAGCACGGCCATGCGTACGTGATGGCGGTGCCCGTGGGAGCCACCCTCGAACGGGGCTGGAAGGCACACATCACGTTCGAGCACATCCGCGGCGGCGGTCTGTGCAAGGAGTGTCGGAAGCGGCGCGGCCCACTCACCACAACGCCGTTCGGCAAAAAGTTCATGTGTGAGGACTGCCGCTCGGCGTTCCGGCGGGATCACGAGCGAAACGCATACGTCACCGGCCGAGACCCTGATTCACGCCTTTACAGGCCCGTCCTTGACGTAGCGCAGGAAGACGCGAAGCACTGATCTAGTCGCTTGAGTGAGGGGCCGCCTTCGGGCGGCCCTTTGCTTTGGCCACTAGACCAGGAGGGGTGGCATGGGCAAGGGCTCAACCAAGAGCGAAGTGCAGCACTTCCAGAGGCTCGATGACGGGCGCACTGGGTGCTGGACATGGAACTGCGGGAAAGCGGCTACGCGGTGGATCGATATGGAGCGGTACGGCATTCGGCGCTGGCTGAGTAAGGCGTACTGCGACGGCCACGGCAACGACGAGTTCAAGGATTCGCACCACACCTACCGCGTGCGACAGATCAAGGAAGGCAACAACAAGTGACCACCTCAACCCGATGGATCGCCACCTTTGACGAGGAGGCGGGGCAGCTCGACATCTACAGCTCCAACGGCCCCGGTCCGATGTACACATGGCGCCGACGCCATGACCTGACCCACGCAATCCAGACGCTCATCCTGTGGAGCTGGGAACACCCCACCAACGGATGGCGCACCGCCCCGCAGTGGGAGCGTTTGGGCGAGTCCAGCGTCATGGTGGCCGACGCTTGGCCGGTCCGGATCAGCGTGGAGGACCGATGAGCGGCATGAAGAGGTACGTCGAGGAACGGTGGAAGGCCGAAGGCCGGATCGGCGAGTACCGCCGGATAGCCGAGCTGCACGCCGCCGACACCGTTGACGGGCTGCTCGTTGACGCCTGGACAGCAGCGGCGTGTGTCACCCTGCACGACGCCCTGAGCGAGAGGAACCGGGCGCGCTGGCTTGCCATGAGTACAGCTCAGCAGTGCGAGGTCGCCGTCCGGCTCACGATGGGCGGCCGGTGATGGGCTCGGACCACACCTACCGCTTGCGAGTGGTCCAGTGAGCGGCGTCGACGAGCCGGCGCGGACGCCCGGAGAGGTTCCCGAGGACTACGACCCGGAAGACGTGGCTGCCTGGTGCCTCCGGCAGCGCTGGTTCACAACCGGGCCGTGGGACACGGAATTCCAGAAGCGGGAGATTCATCCGAAGGTGCTTGCGCTGTACCGGAAGGACCGCGCCAGGGAACTGGAGCGGGAGAAGCGTGGCGCTGCTGAGCGGACCCGGCTAGCTCAGATGTGGGCGGAAGCAGCAGCGGCCCGTGAACGGGCTGCGGAGCAGGCACGCCGTATGCGGGACATGCGGCGGTGGGGGCCGGAGAACGGTTACTTCGTCGGCACACGGGGCTGCATTCCGCGGCGCGTGGTCGAGGCATACAACCAGGCGCACGGCATCGAGGAGGGGGACAGCTCATGAGTTACACGAAGCGGTGGGCGGACGACGTGAAGGACGTGCAGGAACAGGCCGTGCGGGGCCGGGAATTGCCAACGGCGCGGGAGCGGCTGGTCGCCCTGCGAGAACTGTTCGAGGAGTGCGGGTACCTGGCGCGCGTCTACCCCTGCCCGTGCAGGGCGGCTGCGGAGCTGGTGTCGGTCGCGGCAGCAGCGTGGCAGGAGAGCGCGCCGGACGAGCCGGCGGTGACGGCCGCCTAACCGTCTGAGCACCTTTGGTGAAGGCCGGGTCCCTGTCGGGGCCCGGCCTTTGCCATGGGCGACTTCAGAGGAGGGCGGAGTGCCAGCAGATTACCGAGAGACGCAAGTTTCGGTGTACGGCCGCGCAGTGATTGTGCGGACCGAGAAGGACGGCACGATCCGGACGGACAAGCAGCTTGAGGCCGCTCACTTCAACCGGGTGAAGGCCAAGCTTGAAGAACTGCACGCTGTCGGGAAGCGCAAGAAGGCAGCGCAACTTCGGTTGCTGGGGACCAAGGCACGCGGACTTCGGTCTCACCCGAGAACGGGAAATCTCGAAGAGGCGTCGAAGGTCTACGAGGCAGAAGCCTTGATGGTGGAGAAGCGGAAGTTCAGTAAACCGACGTGTGACTTCAGGGATGCCCGGCGCCCCTTCCCGAAGGTGACGTTCACCTACCCGGTTATCCCCGAGCATCTGCTTGAAATGCATGAAGAGATCGCACCGCGCGACATCGTGATGGTGACGAGAGGAGACGACATGGCAAGCCGGGTTATCAGCAGCGTGGTGTGTGACGCCTGCGCGACCAAGCAAATCGAGCGCGAAGGCTCTGTGAAGCTCACCATCGGGGACGACGAATATGACCTGTGCGGCGAACACGGAGAGCGGTTCCGTGCCTGGTTCGCCGATGCACTGAAGCCCGCTCAGGCCGCTGCCTGACAGAAAGGAATTAATTCATGAGCACCGATGCTACGAGCCCGTTCGCGGCGATGAAGTACGGGCCGATGGGCGAAGCTGTGGAAAGGGCGATGCCGACGAGTGAGGCCGACCCCATCGGAGTGTGGGCGGCTGCCTTGTCTCTCTACTCGTCCGCGATATCCCGAACGGTGAGGCTGGAGAACGGGCGCCCCGTGGTGGTGTGGACCGTGCTTGCTGGCCGGAGTGCCATCGGGCGCAAGGGCTATGCCCTTGGAACGGCCAAGAGCATGCTGAGACCGGTCATCGGTGGCTACCTCGATGTGCGGCTTGAGGACGGGATCGCCTCGGGGGCGTCCCTGGTGCAGATGCTCTACCGCCTGGAGCTGGAGACCTCCGGCAGCCGTGGCGGCCCGGACGGGCGGGCCTGCATTGTCGAGGAGGAGTGGGCGAGCGTTCTGCGGATGCAGAAGCGCGATACCAAGTTCTCCACCCTTTTCCGGTCGGCGTGGGACGGCAAGACGATCTCCAACAGGACGAAGAAGGAATTGCAGATCGTTCCCCGTCCGCTGTTGGGATTCCACGCGCACATCACGCCCGGCGAGTGGGCCGCGTACGTGTCCAAGTCCGATGCGCTCGGCGGGAGTTACAACCGGCTGCTCCCGGTGCTGGTGGAGCGGTCCAAGATGCTGCCGCACAACAACCGGTGGAAGTTCGGCGACGCCAAGCCGCTGGCGAACGCCTTCCAGTGGGCCACGGCTACCGAGCGGGTGATGGTCTTCGACACGCCAGCCGGGAAACGATACGACGTGATCCGGGCGGAGATCGAGGATCGCATGGTCGAGCTGCCGGAGCTGCTGGCGAGCTACATGGAGCGCGCTGCCGAGCAGGTCCACCGCATCGCTGCTGTGCTGGCCGCGACGGAGAAGCGGACGAAGATCCCGAGAAAGGCCGTCGATGCGGCCTGGGCATTCGTGCAGTACAGCATGGCGTCCGTCGAGAAGCTGGTGAAGGAAGCCGCGGAGTCGGGTTCCCGGCCCCTGAAGACGATCGAGGATCTGATCAGGGATGCACTCGCCCGCTACGGCGGGGAGGCGACCAGCACGCTTCTGCTGCGGGCCCTCGGAACGCGCGCTAACGCGGCAGCGGTCAAGGAAGCCGTCGAGGGCATGGAGGACGTGGAGGTCTACAAGGCGCAGACGGTCGGGCGGGGTGCCAAGCCGATCATGTACCGGCTCGTCGAGCCGGCCGCGGGGGATCAGACCGAGGAGTCGCCCACGGAGCCGGAGACCGTGGTGCCGTCGGCTGCCGAGAAGCCTGAGCGGAAGGCGACGCGGCCGACCCTGCGCGTTGTCCGCCCGGCCAGGACGCTGGATCCCGTCCACCAGGACGAGCCGCAGCAGCCGGTGAAGGCGAAGCCGGTGAAGCCCCTTCCGAAGAAGACCAAGAAGAAGGCAAAGCCGACGGGGCCCAAGAAGGCAGTCACGAAGAAGGCAGTGGCCAAGCCGAAGCCTGCTCCGGCGCCCGCACCGGCTGATGTGAACCCGATTGCCGCTCTGCTGTGACAAGGCACGAGGTGAGGTGGCGGCCCGAGGGACGGTTTCAGTGCGTCCGCTGTCGGGCCGCCTTCCTCAGCAAGGAGAACGCAGCTCAAGCCCAGTGGCCATGCCCGGAAGAGCCGGTTGCGCACGGACACCCGTACATGCGGGAGCACGTGGTGCACCCCCTCTATTACCACCGTGGCGACGGGCACGGGCCGGAGCGGCTGTGTGACGAGCTGACCTGTCGCCTGTGCCAGCACGACTGCGACTGTGCCGCGTGCCGGGAGCTGGTCGACGCGCCCGGCCTTCGGGTGCTGGTGGACAGCCACGACGAACTACCAGAGGGATCAATCATGACCGAAGTCCGCGAGTCCGCCGCCACACGAGCCGTTATGGCAGAGCTGGCGCGAGAAGTCGGCATGTGGTCATCGGCAGGCGAATCGTTCGACATGAGCGACCTGCCCACCTACCGCGACCAGGCGATGAGGTGGCTCAAGCAACACAGCGAACTGTCCACGCGGGTGATCGAAGGTGCGGACTATGCCGTGGCGCTCACGCACTACCGGATGTGGACCGGGTGGAGCCCCGCCGCTGACCTGGAGAAGAGGGAGAAGAAGGAAATGATCAGTGTGGACATGCCCGCGCAGCTTCGCAAGCACGCGGCGCGGCTGAACGGGGCCACGAAGGGCGAGCGGGAGTTGACGGAAGCGTGCTCCCGAGCTGTCGAGGCGATGCGCGAGGCCGGGCGCAGCCCCAACGAGGGCGGAACCGTACAGCTGACGAACGCTGCTCTCGGGGCGGCGCTCACGGTTGCTCGTGGATGGCTGAACAGCAAGAACGGCAACGAGATGCGGGCCGCGAAGTCGCTGCTGTCTCGGCACGAGATGGACTACGTACCGGACGACCCGAGGGAGATCCGGCACGAGGTCAAGTTGCCCAAGTCTCTGTCAGAGTTGATGCGTCGGTCCTTCAGCCATGGGCAGCTTCGCGGACGCGACGACCTGCTTGCAGAGTTGACCGCGATGAGCTGGACGGAGGCCGGAGCGAAGGGGCGTGTGACCGTCGATGGGCTGCGCTGGCTGCTGGATCGCGCCCGGCACTTCGAGGGCCACGATCACCCTGCGGTGAAGCGTGCGGCAACCACGTTCGTCCAGCGGTACACCCCCGACCACGAGCGCACTTCGAAGCTGGTCGACGCCTACCTTGCGGCTGGCGACGAGCACCAGGACCAAGAGCAGCAGTCACCCACGGAGCCGGAGCGGGTTGTACTCGTGGCCTGCGGAGGGGCCAAGGCGGCGCTGGACCGGGCAGCAGCCGGTGACATGTACGTCGGGAGTTACCACCGGGCGTGCCGACGCGCAGCCGAGGCCCTGACGAAGGACGGAGGGACCGTCCTGATACTCAGTGCCCGGTACGGGTTGCTGCCTCTTGATCAGGAGATCGAGACGTACGACGTGAGGGCCGGAGAACCAGGCGCGATGCAGCCGGACGCCCTGCGGGACCAGGCCGCGAGCATGGGACTCACCGACGCACGTGTCACGGTGCTGGGCGGGAGCGCGTACGTTGAGCTGGCCCGGTCGGTCTGGCCCCAGGCGGAGGCACCGTTGAACGGGGGCATCGGGGATCAGCTCCAGCAGCTCGCCAGCATCTACGGAGGCGACCCCGAACCACTGGACGAGACACCGGAGACCATGCCGACGGCGGCCCCGATGAAGTGGTACACCGGACCGCTACGCGAAGTCGGCGGACTGCCGACCCGGTACCAGCCGCGCCTTCACCGGATGTGGTTCGGCGGCAAGGCGGGGAGGAAGGGCAAGGCACCGGGGCCTTGGCGTCGGGTCGAGGTCACCTACACCGGGGACAGCGTGTACGAGCTGGCCGACCTGGAGACCGGTGAGGTGCTGCTGAACGCCAAGCTGTCCACCCGGATCCACTGGGCTGCCTTGCCGGGCAACTGGGAGGTGGCACAGGAGGTGGAGGCCGAGCTGGTTGCCGACGAGGACCAGGACGACGAGCCCGAGTTGCCGACGAAGGCCGGGAAGTCGAGCCGGCCGCTCCGCCAGGTGCCGGAGAACTTCCTCTACATAGCTGAGGAGGCGGACACGGAGGCTGCGAGGGCCTGGTGGCGGCGACGCTGCGAGCAGTACGCCCGTGGCGAGGTGTGAGGCACTGAACAGCAGAAACGCAGAAAGCGGCCCCTGGACGAAGCACGCGTCCAGGGGCCGTTGTCACAGGGTAGTGCCAGTATGAGGCCGAGCAGGAGAAAGGGTGCGGGATGCGCGGGGTGGACCCGAACGGTGACACGGGAGACGGTGGCGTGATCCTCAGCGAGGGCGAGTACATGACCTTGGCTCTCTTGGAGGTCACCGGACCGGCCAGACCCACAGCGACGCACAAGCGTTCTTACCCAGTGCTGGGAGAACTCATCGATGCAGGGTACGTAGAGGTCTTCGGATCCATCTACGAGTCCACCAGGGTCATCACCGAAGTCGGGCGCGAAGCACTACGGAAGCACCGGGAGGCAGGGCCCGGAGGCCAGAACGAGTGAACTGGCTGACATACAGGGTGCGTCTGCGCTAACGTACGAGTCGTTGACCCCGCCTCTGCGGGGGTCGCCCTAGAGTCGCTTTGCATGGCTCAACAGGGCACAACGTTGGACCCGCTTCGGCGGGGATGGCCCGAGAGTCGCCTTGCAGGGGTTGTCGGGCGCAAGTTTGGCCCCGCTTCGGCGGGGATGTTCCTTCACAAGTGAACATGCATCCCTGATGTTCAAGTGACAGGGATGTTGTCCCCGCGTTAGCGGGGGTGGTCCCGCTGCACGCTTTTCGTTGTCCCCGCTGCGCGGGGGTGGCCCGTGACAGGCGCGCAAGCAGTCTGTTGGGCTTGCGGAGAGATCCGCGTTGTCCCCGCGCTAGCGGGGGGTAAGCTCCGCCTTCGCGGAGTTGAAAGCCCCTGCCGGATGGCAGGGGCTTTCGTGCGTCCGGGATCAGACGGCCGGTCCCGCCGGCTCGGCGGGAACCTCCGCCGCCGGCTCGACGGGTGCGTTCAGCCGTGCGTCCCAGTGCCGCTGGGTCACCTCGCCCACACCGAGGATCGCGGCCACGACGGCGGCCAGCGCCTCCCACGGGATACCCGGCCACTGGTCGACCAGGACGGGGACCAGGGCGGCGAGGACGGCGAATGCCCGCACCGCGTGCTTCTTGATGAATTCATTCATTCGATCACCTTGAGAAGAGGAAGCCCGCCACGGAGGCGGGCAGGCAGAATGGACTCCATGCAGATGCAAGGGCCCGATGGGGACGTAGAGGTGGAAGAAGAGGACTCCGGCGCCTGTGACGTGGCGGATCAAGAAGGAACACGCATCCTCAGTGAGCAGTGCGGCACCTGCATTCTGCGGGCTGGCACGCCTGTGCCACCTCAAGCAGTACGGCGCGTCATCCGCAGCGCGTTGGAGGCGGACGGGCACGTGGTCTGCCATGAAACTGCCGTGCGGGGGGTACCAGCCGCCGTGTGCCGCGGCTTCGTGGACCGCTACGGCGATCAGGCTCTCTCGATCCGGCTGGCGCACGTCATCGGCATCCGGGAGATTCCTCCACCCTCGTCGCTCACTTCACGATTTTGAGAACCTGACCGGCGAAGATCATGTCCGGGTCCTTGATGCCGTTGGCCGCCGACAACTTCGCCACGGTGGTGCCGTACTTCTGCGCGATGCCGGAGAGGGTGTCGCCGGAGCGGACCGTGTACGTGACCGGTCCCGGGGTCGGCTTCGGGGCCGGCGCCGAGCTGCCGCCCGCCCATGAGCGCAGCGCCGCGCGGTTGGCGAAGCTGGCCACGTTGGTGTCCAACGGGCGGTCGGTGTACTGGTGGAAGAGCCAGTTCGCCTGGATGCGCGGGCGCCCCGGGGTTACGTAGTCGGCGATCCAGAGGGCGTCACCGGCGTACGAGCTGGAGTCGCGGTTGAGCCAGTAGTCCTGGTTGCAGTACAGGCCGACCTTGTGGTTCGAGCCGCGCAGGCGCTTCACCTCGCGGATGAACTGGTCCTTCTGAGCGCAGGACACGCCCGGCTCTTCCCAGTCGGCGAACAGGACGTCGCCCGGTACGGAGTCGCACCGGTCCACGAAGAAGGCGGCCTGCGCGGACATGTCGCCCGGTGAGATGTAGTGGTAGAAGCCGACCACCAGGCCGGCGGCGCGGGCGGTGGCCGCCTGGCCGGCCATGCGCGGGTTGACGTACGAGGTGCCCTCGGTGGCCTTGATGAAGACGAAGTCGAGGCCGTCAGTGTCGAAGTCGGTGGACTGGTACGAGGAAACGTCGATGCCCTTGATCAAGGTGTTCTCCTAGGTATGAGGAAGGGCCGCCCGGTGTGGGCGGCCCGCAGGGAAGTTGCTGGGGTCAGGGATGCCGCAGGGCGGCGATGCGTTCAGGGTCGATGACGGACAGGATCTCCAGAAGCCGAGAGTTCTCGGCCTCAATCCGAGCGAGGCGTTCCTTGATCTCCGCCAGGTCGTCCTGGAGCCGGTCGGCTCGTGCCTTCTGAGCTTCCGCCTCGGCCTGCCAGACGCGGCCGGTGTGGTACTTCACGGCCGCGGCGAGGGAAATGAGGGCAGCGATGGTTGTTGCTGCGATGCTGGCCTAGTTGGTGATGGTCTGAGGGGTCAACGAGCAGTCTCCTTACGCCGGGGCGATCGTGGTCACGGTGCCTGCGGAGCTGCGCCACTTCAGCGCGCCGCCCTCGGCGTACAGCTCCCCGAGGAGATCCCCGCTCGCCGAGCAGAGCCGCAGAGGTCCGGTGAACTGGTGGGGAACGTGGCTGACGATGGCCTTTCCGTCCGGTGTGACTTCGAGGCCGTTGCCGCTGTTCTTGAGGAAGGCGCCATCCGCGTAGGCGCGGTCGCCGTGCGGGTCGAGGGCGCTGGTGTGGGCGTCGAGGCGTTCGCCGACGGTCACGGAGGTCAGCGCGACGCGGCCGGCCCCGAAATCGACCCACAGCCTCTCGACGCCATCCGGGCCGAAGAAGGCCGGGACGAACCCCCGTGAGTCGGCAGTGAGCTGGTACATCGGGGCGCCATCAGCGGTGGTGAGGTCGGTGTACTGCTGTGCGCCCGTGCTCGGCCCGTCCCAGACGGTTCCGATGGCGCCGGGTACGCGGGTGCCGGCGGCGTCCTCGGCGAAGTCGGACGCTGTCCCGCCGAAGAGTTGTCGCATGATTCAGTCTCCGTAGACGTTGGTCTGGTACACCCCGGACAGGGTGAGGATGGCTCCGGCGGGGATCCCGGGCAGTGCGTCGAGGCCCTGGGCGGGGGTGGTCGGACTGGGGTAGTACAGGTAGGCGGTGGTCTGCCCGGTGCCGCCCTGTTCGATCAGTGCGGTAACAGACATGTAGTTGGGCAGGTTGCCGCCGCCGCGTGCGTTGGTGATGTGCCCGTGGAGTACCTGGCGGGTCGCTGTTGCCGCCGGGACCGGAGGCAGGGTGATTCCCATGATCCAGTTCTTCCCGCTGAGCATTGCGCCGCCGTCGTTCTGGTTGTTGATGGTCACGGCGAACCAGACCATGCCCGGCGCGATGATGCGCCACCGGCCCGTGCGGTAGGAAGTCGGCAGCGGATCCGTAGCGTTGACCAGGCTCGGGGTGTACGGGCGTGCCTTGCCCAGGTGCCGGGTCACAGCAACACCGTCCCGGCCAACGAAATACTCGCTTTGGGTGTCGTTGGTGTTGCTGTCCAGGTCGTAGATGTACGTGCCGACCGGTGTCACCTGGGCGAGCTGCGACGCGTTCCACGGCACGGCGACGGGTGACGGCATGTCGAACGGGCCCACTGACAGGACGCTGAGAGTGCCGTTGTTGCCGGGTACGGTGACCTGGTGCAGGGGCAGCTCCCACCGGCCGCCGAGTGTGCGTGTGGGCTGCGGCACGACCGGGGAGGCCGCGGCCTGGCCCTGGACGACGGCGAGGTTCACCGAGCCGGCCGCCAGGTCGGCCCGGAGCACGATGAGGTCGACGCGGGGGTTCGTCCCGGTGTTGGCGGCGATGGCCACACTCTGGGCTGCGGTGAGCTGGTAGTAGAAGCCCCCGACCAGCGCGCGGCCGGGGGAGACGGAGACTGACGTGCCGTTGACGACGGAGGCCGCGAACGGGAGGGCTGAACCGTCGTAGCTGCTGCTGACGAGCTGGGTGTCGATGCGGTCCGGCCCGAACATGCGGCTCATCATCTGCCACTGCGCCTGGGACACCATCTGCTGTCCGCCACCGGCGGAGTCCGAGCTGAACGGGTAGCTGATCTCGTTTCCCATTTACATCCTTGCCTCTAGCCTGCGCAGTTTCTCGCGCATCTCGAATACCGTCTTGTAGAGATTCAGCGGGTTGCCGGATCCCTGCTCCCCGATCGAGGGGGCGACGGTTTCCGTCTGGCCGCCCTGCTCCACTGTGATGGAGACCTCACGGACGATGTCCACGTATTCGGTGCCGTCCACGGCAACTGTCACGATGTCCCCGACGAAGTAATCACGGCCGAACTTCACGTGATCGGTGTCGATGGGGTAAATCTGGAAGTTGCCGTTCTTGGCGCCGTTGGTCAGCGCCTCATTGGCCGCGTCCTTGACGGCTTGGAGTGCGGTCTGGAAGTCGGTGTCGGAAACGGAAAGATCGGCTTTGATCGGCTGTCCTGTCGTCGGGTCCGCCTTGATGGGTAGGTCGCGGCGGTCGAGGAACTGTTCAATCTGGAGCCCCCATTCGGCTTCGCTGGCGGTGTCGGTCTGCTGATAGAGGTAGCGTGACTTCCCTGCGCCCTGGCACGCCACGATCACCCGTGTCACCGTCGGCGCGGTGAGCGCCCACGTGAATTCCCGCAGGTTGCCCAGCTCGGTGCTGAACCGGATGTCCTGCGAGAGGTCACGGGGCGTGAAGGGGTGGAAGTTGATCGCTTTGGCGTTGGGGTCGTACAGGAACCGGTAACCGGTCGTCTTCGTGTCGATCCACGATTCGAGTTTGGTCCCGATCACATCCCATCGGAGGTTGTCCGAAAGCGTGGGGCCACTGGGGACGTTGCTGCCGATCACGACCCCGGGAATCTGCCGGCTGGGCAGCGCCCCGGGCCCGAGGGCCTGGTTCAGCTCCGACCAGATGAGCTGGCCGGCCGGGCCCTTGACCTTGCGGGTGTCGTCGGCCTGCCACTGCTGCGTGGCGTCCTTGGCCGGGTCCGGGAACGCAAGCCGGTTGTAGGCAAGCTTGTTGTCGCACTTCCCCCCGAAATACAGGGAGCCGAGCGAGGTGTGCTGATCATTGGTCCAGTAATGCTGGAACGCCTCGATCTGCCCAGTGAGAACCGGGTCTTTCACCCCGTCCTGGTAGATGGCGACTCCGCCGCCCTTCTGGAGAAGGTCCGCCTGCGGTGTTCCCGCCTCCACGAGAACCTGCCAGGAACCGGTCTGGCAGTAACGCACCACCAGATCCAATTTAATCCATGTGTCGATCACTCCAATGCGGTTGAGAGCGGCGTCGCGCACCTCCACCCGGTAACCCATCAGTGCACCTCGTCAGTAACTCGCGTAGCGGGGATCCAGCGTCATCGTCACGGCCGCGGTGCCGCTGCCGGCCACCAGATTCGTAGCGACCGTTGACGTTCCCGGAGGCACCGGCCACAGCGACGGATTCGCTGCAAGCAGCGGGAAATAATTCTTCCCCTGGTCATCGGTCACGGTCTTGTAGCCGGGACGGCAGTCCACCGTGAGCGTGCGCCCGATAGGGATCACGTCCGCTCCGCTGGCCTGCGCCGGAATTCCCCAGGAAGAGCCGTCGGGGCCCGTGAGGATCAGGGACTTGACCGGCCCGGAGATCCGCCACACCGGCCACGCCTCGATGTCCCCAGGGTTGCTGACCTGGAGGGTGTTGGTAGCCAGCGTGCCCTTGCCCAGCCGCAACGGAAGGAACTTGCCGAGGAAGGGTTGGGGCTTGCCGAATGACCAGCTCGCCACGACCTGTGTGTCTCCGTAGAACCAGGGGTCCATGGCGGTGAGCTGAATTCCGTAGGACACCCAGCGGAACCCGGCCGAGTCGGCGGCCTCGCTCCCCTCCATGCCGCCCTTGTAGTAGCAGCGCAGCCTTCGCGGAATGCCGTCCGATTCGATGAACGTCAGCACGCAGTAACCCGACTTGGGGTTGAGCGCGTTGGCGAGATCCCTCTTGAACTGGCGCAGCGTCAGGCGGTCGATGCCGTAGACGTAGAGCGGTAGCAGGATGTCCCGCGCCGCTGCCCGTGCTCCCCGGTACATCGAGCCGTCCAGGTTCGGGGAGTCGTCGGCGTGGATTTCGAACGGGGGCATGTCCAGCCCGGTTGCCCCGGGCTGGAGCATGATGGCCGGCCATGCCGCGGACAGGAAACCGGTCAGGGGGATTTCCTCCCCCTGACCGTTGTTCCCTCGGATCGATACGTAGGTGCTCTGCCACTCCACCGGAACGGGGACGGTTAAATCCCCCGACCAGGCATCGTTGGGGGACGTGACCGCTGCGGGAATCGGCATGGAGCACTCCTTTCGCTTTTACATTCCTGACATCACCTCCGCGTACTTCAGCGCGCGGAGAACGGCCTGCGTGGTGTTCTCCGCCTTCGCTTCATGAATGTGGATCTCGTAGCGAGGCCCCATCAGGTCGGCCGTCTGCCGTGCGGTGTAGACGCGCTCGCCTCCGCGGAAGTCCACGAGTTCCGGGCCGCGTTCACCGACCAGCGCCATACCCGGCGAGGCGGAAAGAGTGCCGGTGGCGTAGCCCTTGGTCGTCCTGCGGACGGATCGGGTGGTGGTCGTCCGCCCGTCGACGGTCCGCTCCGTGATGGTGGTGGTCGTACCGGCCCACGGATCCGTGATGGTCGTCGTCACCGTGGTGACGGACCGCCCCTTGGAGTCGTATCCCGTCGTGGTCGTGACCGTGCGCTTGACCTGCGGCGTCGGCTTGGGCTTGGGCTTGGGCTTCGGCTTGGGCTTGCGCCCGACGCTCTGCGACTCGCCGGTGAGCCAGGTGAGCAGAGCACCCAGACCGGAGGTCACCGGTGTGGTGGAGCCGAAATTCAGCGTCCTCTTCAGCGTCCGGACGATCGAATCCGCAAGGGACTCGATCTTCTTGACCAATACCTTGTCCTTGGACATCAGACCATCGACAAGACGCTGAGCAGCCTTCTCGCCAGTGGCGTAGTAGGACTTGGCTACCGAGTTCCCGAGGGAATCGGACGCCGTGCCGATGGCTGCGTACGTCTTGTTGTAGTCCTTGATCTGGGCGCCGGTGGCGTTCAGGAGTTCCTGAGCCATGGCCCCGCCCTGTTCCGGACCGGCCTCCGCGATGTTCTCGATGATTGCCGACGAGAAACCCCGCTTCACCAAGGTGTTCAGGTTGGCCTGGAACTTCTTGATGGCGGCCAGGCGCTCGTGGAGCCCGGACAGACCAGCAGTCACCGACACGCCATCGGAATTGAAAACCGATGACAGGTCGCGCAGGGACGATGCCTTGTCGGAGATCCCCGAGGCCATTTTCGCCTCGTCGTCCTTGACCTTCTTCAACGCGGCCTGAGCCGCTTTCAGCTTCCCCGCCAGGTCGGTCCGCTGCTTCACCAGGTTCGACAGTGCCTTGTTCTCACCGTCGAGCCAGCGGTTCAGCGAATTCTCCGTGCCCTGGCCGATCCGCCCGGACGTGAACGCCTTGGTGATGATCTCGTAGAGCCGCTTCACCGCAGCACTCAGCGAGGACGCGCCCTTCTCCGCGTCGACGGCCACGCCCGACTTCGTGCCCGAGGCGTACCCGGGCAGGCCACGGGTTGCGGCCCGCATCGAGTCCCGGTGGTTCAGCACCGTCTCCCCGCCGCCGAACCGGACGAGTTCGGGGCCTTCCTCGCCGACCCAGGCCCAGCCGGGCCGTGCCCCCGAGGTGCCTGAGGCGTACCCGGCGGTGCCGGCGAGGGCCTGCACCCAGCCGGCGCCCTAGCGGTGGATCGCGTAGTTGAGACCGGCATAGATGCTGGCCAGAGGGTTGGTGATCCCGAGACTGCGGTACGGACCGGCGTAGGCGTCGAACGTGGGCGGGATCGTCTGCATGAGCCCCTGACTCGGCATGCCGGCCAGGGCGTTGCTGTCCCACAAATTGATGGCGTTCGGGTTGCCGCCGGACTCGACCTGGATGCGGTGCAGGACGAGCGGTACCTACGTCTCGGACAGACCGAGCTGCATCAGAGCAGCACGGGCCAGTGGCGCCCATCGGGTCACGGCGTCGCCGACCCCCGGCAGGCTGAACATGCTCCCCAGCGCGTTGGACATGTCCGGCTGCGTGGCGTCGAGCTGGTCCCCGCTGCCGAAGTCCCACAGTCCCTTGGTGTTGGGCAGCGCGTCCTTTGCCGTGGAGGTCACCTCGTGGACCACACGGCTCGCGTAGTCCATCGGGCTGGTGAAGATCTGCTTGGTTGCCTTCACCATGTCCACCAGGCCGGTGTACTGCGACTTGGCCAGGTCCCAGACACCATTGGCGGCATCCCGGATGGTCCCCAGCGGGTCAGTGACCAAGCCCCTGCCGACAGCCCAGATGCCCTTGGCGGAGTCCCACAGCCCCTTGAACACCTCCTCCACCATGTGGAGCAGGTTCGACGGGGAGAACAGGTCCCCGAGGAACTTCCCGCCGCGCTGGAAGATGTTCCCCTGCCCCTTCCACACGTCGTCCCACAGGTAGTGGCCTGCCTGCGGGCCCAGGGCGCCGCCGACGATGCCGACCGCCTGACCCACCGCAGTGGGTATCCGGCGCAGGAACGTCCACGAGTCCCGGGACAGGAAGTGCCAGATGCCGCTGAACTGCTCGGCGACGTTGGCGCCGACCGTGCGCGCAGCGCCCGTACCGGTCGCCAGAACACCGTCCTGCGTGGTGCCGCCCAGTGCCCGGGAGGAGCTGTCCATGCTCATGGTGGCCAGGGCCGCCAGCGCATCCCCGCCGACGGCGAAGCTCTTCGACAGGTCGATGAGCTTGCCCAGGCCCAGGCGCTCGACGATGCCGCCGCCGGCGAACCGGCGGAGCTGGCCCCGCACGGCGAGCGTGTTCCACGCATTGATTCGTTCATGGCCGAGTGTGCGAGCGACCTCCGGGCGCAGGATCGCCTCACCGGGGGAGAGGATCGCCGGCACGATGTCCACGCCCGGCGCCTAGCCGGGGACGACACCGCCCGTGGCGTACTTGTTGGGCTTGTGCACCGCAGGTCCGTCGCCCTTGCCCGGCGCCTTCTTCCCGATGTGGTCGAGGGCCAGGTTCAGAGCCTCTGCCTTGACCCCGGCGTCGGCCAGGGCGCGGCCGAGGTGCTGCACCTGGTCCGTGACAGCACTCAGCTTGCGCTCGTTGAGCGAGGAGACGCGACCGGTCAGGCTGGACGCCTTCTTGATCGTCTCGTCCGTCTCGTTCTTGACGTGCGAGAACTGCCCCTTCAGGGAGTCCAGACTGCGACCGTTGAGCTTGTTGACCCGGTTGGTCGCTGCCTTCACTGCGGTGTCCAGCTCGCCCGTTGTCGTGGCGCTGGAGGTGAACTGGCCTCGCAGTCCGGCGAGCTTGGCCCGGTCGAGGTTGCCTACCGCGACCTTCGCGGCCTCCGTCGCCTCAGCGGCCCGGCGGGCGGCTGCCTGCACACTGCTGTCACTGCCTGCGGCCTGTCGGGCGAGGTGGTTCAGGTCTTGGCGGTTCAGCTCCCGGATCTTGTCGCGGAGTTCCTGGGCTTCGGCCTTTGCCTTCTCCATCTGCTCTTTGTACTGAGCGATGTTGATGCGCAGGCGCTCTTCCTGGGAATTGTTCCCCGTGACCTTATCGACGGCCCGGCGGGCAACACTGCGGGTGTCCCCGCCGTTGAACAGGCCGCGCTGCGACACGTAGCCGTTCCGGAATCCGGTGCCGTTCAGCATGGACAAGCCGCCGGCCATGAATTGACCGATGATCTTTCCGCCGCCGACGAGCGTCGAGACAAGCGGCGTGCTGAGCTTGATCAGCTTGCCGAATATCTTCGCCGTGGTGCCGAAAGCAATCGTCAACGGAGCGATGACCCCGACGAGCTTCGCCGCCTCCTTCAGGCCGGACACCAACTGCGGATGGCCGTTCAGGAAACTGGCCACCTTCTTCAGCCAGCCGACGAGGGTCGTCATTCCCTCGACAAACCCGGCCATGAGCTGAGGGACGGCACCCTTGCCGCCCTTGCCCATGAGGTCCGAGGCGATGCCGTTGACCTGGTTGAGCAAGCCGCCTTGCCAGGTGGTCTGGCCGGTCTTCCGGTCCCGGACCTGGCGGCCCATGATGGCCTGGCCCAGCCCCGTGTACCGAAGCTGCCCGGTCTTCGGGTCCTAGGTCTGGAACATCGCGCGAAGTTGCTGCTGCCACGTCTCCTTCATGTTGGAAATGCGGCTGCTGAATGTCGCGGTGCCCAGCCGTTCGGCGGCGCCCCGGATCGTCTTGTCCGGCTTCCCGCCGGGGAGCGCCTTCTTGCCTTCCCAGAACTCCAAGAGGTTTCCCACGAGGTCCTGGCCCCGCACGCCGCCGGTGTCCTTGGCGTTGGCCATGACCTCCATCATCATGGCGGAGGCGGGATAGATGTCCCCGGCCTTGGCGTGGAATCCCGGGTTGACCTTTTTGAAACCGTCGACCTGCCGTTGGGTGTACTGGGAATCCCTGAAACCGAGAAGCTGGGCGAGATCCTGAACCGGCATGTTGATGGCGTACTCAAGCTGCTTGGTGTCCCGAAGCGAAACGCGGTCGGCGTCCATCAGCTTTTCGATGGCGTAGTAACCGCGCTGGACCATCGCCGAGTCGGTGATACCACCGCGTGCCGCGAGGTCACCGATCATCTGCACGATGTGCTGTGCCTCCGTGGACACAGCAGTGGAACCCCGGGCCTGCCTGCGCGGATCCGCGGAGTTGAAGTCACTGTTGTGCGCGCCGGCCGCACGGGCGATCCGCGTGCCGTACGTCAGCATGTCGCCCACCGCGTACGGGGTTTGCAGACCGTACCGGGTGAGGTTGTTCATCAGGGCGTCGGCGTCCCTCAGCGCCATGCCCATGTTCCGCAGCGAGGTCTGTGTGTTCTGGAAGACATCAGCCGCTTTCAGGCCCCAGTCGGTCAGGCCGGCGCCCGCAGCAGCCAGCGGAGCCACCACACTGGTCATGAGGGTGTGGCCCAGCTCGGTGGCGGTGGTGCCGTACTTCGTGATGGACTCACCGGCCGTCTTCCACCGGGACGCCGCCGTGGTGCTGGCCGTCGACAGCATCGCCAGAGTGCCCCGGGTACGGCTCAGCTCCTCGGCCATGGTTCGCTGGATGGCTGTCTGCCGGTCCCGCTCACCCTGGAGCGCGCGCACAGTAGCGGTACGCTCCAGTTCCATCCGCCGCAGGGTGGTCTCCTGCACCTGGGCAGCCATGGCCCGGTACTCCGCCTGAGCCGCACGAGCCGCCTTCGCCTTCTCGGCCGCCGCGGTGCGGGCCTCCGCGACTGTACGGCGGTACTCGGCAACCTCCAGCTCCGCCCAACGCTTCGTCTCGTTGATCCGGGTGAGCGTCAGCTTCTCGCCGGCCGCGCGCATCTGGTCCAGCCGGGCGAGGTAGGCGTCGGCGACCTGGCGCCCGTAGCGCACCTCCAGGTCCCGCGCGTTGAGCGCGATGCGCTCGCGCTGGCGCGTTGCCTTGTCGGCCGCCGCCGTCTTCGCCGCCTCAGCCTTCTCCGCAGCAGCGGAGACCTGCCTGAGCGCCTGGAGCATGACGGCAGACTCGGAGGCAGCCAGCGACTTCCGGGCCTTGATGGAGTCGGCGGTGAGGGCCAGGCGCCCCTTCAGCTCCTCGCCCTACCGGGCGGTGACCACCGCTTCGAGCTGAGTCTGAAGCCGTGAGTACGCCTTGGTGACATCGGAAGCACGGGTGTAGAACGCCTTGATCTGCTTCTCAACCTCGGCGAGCTGCCGAGTGAGGGTCGCATCGTCCATCTGCGGTGTGATCTCGATGAACGCATTCCCGATCCGGATGCCACCAGTCACGGCCATAATGCCTCCTTACAGCATGTGCGTGAGGAAGTGCGCCACCTCCTCCCCGGAGGCGTACTCGAACTCCTCCGTCGGTTTCTCCTCGCCCGGCCGCGGAATCGGCTCCGGCGCTGTCAGATTGCTGCCGTCCTCCGAATGCACCTTGAGGTAAAGATAGGTGTTCAGTTCCAGGGCATCGGAGACACGGGCCAGCAGGTAATCAGATGTGCTCCACTCGGCAGCCGGATCCATCACGGCAGCGAGCGCCGACCGGCCCGGCCGGCGGCACAGTGCGTTCACGAGGACGCTGATCCTCCGGAGGGAAAGCCGTCCGTGCCACAGGTCGATGAGATCGACCCCGAAGAACTCGATCAGATCCGCTTCAAGTTCCTCGGGGTGCTCGCGTAGGGCATGGACGGCAGGGGTCAGTTTCCCACGGTGTTGATCTTCTCCGCGAGGGCCTGGAAATCGCCGAGCGTCGGTCGGGTCGCCAGGTACCGGGACCACTGGTCCTCGCCGAGCACCAGGCGGACGATATCGGTGTCGTCCTGAGCCCAGACGACCTCAAGGGGAACGTCCTTGGGAGCGGGAATCGTGTATTCACGGCCTCCGTGCTCAATCACGGTGGGCGTGCCGGTGGCCTCGGCCTCAACGGAAGCGGTCTTAGCGGACATGCAAAACTCCATGAAGAGGATGGGACAGGGGGGGGGAAGTGAGGCTGCTCAGGTGGTCGGCGGCGTGGTGCCGCCAGAGCCCGAGCCAGAGCCGGACGGAGTGCCGTCGTCCACGTTGGCGTCATCGGTCAGAACGAAGCCCAACGTGCCGTTGAAGTCAAGCGCTTCAAAGGTCAGCTCGAACTCCTGCGCCGTGGTGCGCTGAAGGGTGATCGCCCCTCGGTCGGAAATCATCGCGCGCGGAATCACGCATCGGAAATGCTTGGCAGCATCGCCCCAGTCCACGACCAGGCTGATCTGAGTGAGCGTCGGAACACTCGCCAAGTTCAGCTTCCACACACCTGCGCCCTGCTTCACCCAGGAAGCCCCGAAAAACAACTCAGTGGTGATCTTCGAAACTTCGGTCAGCGTGGCCTTGATCGAGAAGGAAGCCGCCTTGACGTTGTAGAGAACCGGTACGGCGGACTGCCAGACGTTTACCGGATCGGTCTGCACCTGCGGCGTGATGGTCACGCCGGACTCGGTGACCTAACCGAGTGCCTTCTATCCGGCCGGGCCGGTCGTACCGCCGTCGCCGACCGTGGTCGGCAGTACCGTACCGTTCGGGGTGCCATCGGGAGCCGGAGCAACATAGAGAGCGCCGTTCGGCGCGAACCGGATCTTTCCGGAATCATTAGCCATGAATAAATCCTCGGGGTCTCAGGTCTCAACATAGAAAATGGCGACTTCGCCGCCGTAAACGTCCTCAACGGACGCGGAGTCAGGCAGGTACTTGGGGGAGTTCAGTTCCAGCACGTCGAGTACCTGGACGCCTTTGAGTACCTTGCCCGGCAGGTCCTCCAGCAGGAGTTCGCGGGTGAGGTAGGCCAGGTCCGCGGCCGAGGCCCGGTCCTGGTGGTAGGCGTCCTACCAGATGTCAGCGCGGTCCATCCGGTCGCGTACCAGGCGGTGACCACCGCTGTGGAGGACGTACAGGCTCGTGGTGCCGACTTCCCGGCCCACCAGCGTCCCTGTGGGGGCGCCGGCCGGGATTCCCGGGCAGCTCTTCAGGTACTCGACCACGAGAGGCACCGGGTCAACTCTCACTCCGCACGCTCCGCGTCGAGGACTGCCTTGATGTAGAAGCGCCCGGCGTGCCGGTGGCCGGCGCGGTCCGTCCAGCCCTTCTCCTGGAGCATCGCGTGCCGCGCCTGCGGGTTCTCCTCGATGGTGACGTACCCGACCCAACCGGCGCTTGTCTTCTTCACGTTGGCGTGGATGTTCTGCTTGATCGAGTATGCGTCGGTGACCTGGTGAGGGCCGCGAGGCGCCGTCTTGATGATCTTCCCGGCCAGCATGCCTGCCTTGAAGGCCGCCATCTCCTTCCACGGTGAGCTGTGCTGGATCTCGTAGAGCAGGAACCCGAGATCCGTTTCGAAGAGGATTCCGTCCCGCGCGGACTTGGTGTACCGCTTCCGCCTCGCCATTACTTACTCACCCGCTTCGCGTCGATCTGTGTGTACCGCCGGGCACCCAACTTCCATGACCAGCTCTCGCCGTCGGAGACCCACCACAAGCCGTTGATCAGCAGCCGGTCCGCAGCGTCGTACGGGACAGCCCCAGGTAGGTAGACCGTGATCCGGCTCCGGCTGGTCTCACGCGTCGGCTCCGGCCGGTAGGTGCGCCGGTACGGCAGCGCCGCGCCCAGCCCGGACCACACCAACGCGGCCTTCGACCAGTCGCGGTGCTGCCCGTACGGATCGGAGATCAGGGGAGCCCGCCAGACGGCTATGTGGTCGTTGAACAGGGCCACGTGACTTCTTCACCTCCAGGGCGCACGGTCCGGGTCCGGTGCAAGGCGATGGTCGTCGCGCGCTTCCGGTACCGCTTCAAGGAGTCCTTGGCCGCCAGGGAGAGACCCGCGAAATTCGCGGCCGGCGCGTACTGCACCTCAAGCTCACCGGTCTTCTCCAGCACGGTCCCCGGAGAGACCGCAAGCCACCGGATCACCTCGGAGGCGATCACCTGCCGGATGACCGGCGGAACGGACGGGCGCCCCCACGACGCGATGAGAGTGACCAGCCCCGTGACCGGACCACGGCGCAGGTACAGCGTCCGCCCCAGCACCCGCCACTCGTCGACGCTGAGCGGGCGCCCGTCGAGAGCGACCGAGGCGACCGACAGCCCCGGCAGGTACCGGGGCGGGATGTCCACCTGCCCGCCCTCCACCAGCAGCTCGAACGTCTCGGCCTGGTGCTGCTGGAAGTCGGTCTGGCACCAGTCGAGCACCAGCGCGGTGGCGTCCTCGATGTACGCCAGGATCCGCGCCCGCTCGGCGTCGTCGGCGACGGGCCGCCCCAGGCGGGCGACCACATCGTCTACGGTCACGAACATCAGGTCGTGGCCGGGGTCGTGCTGGCGCCGTTGTGCGCGGTAATGGCGGCCTCGACGTTGCGCGCCACGACGAGCTGTTCCGGCCGGATGACCTTCGCGTCGTAGATCACGCGCGACTTGATCGCGTCGGTGAAAGACTGCTGCGGCTTGTACGCCTCCATCTGCGCGAACGGAATAACGACCGACGTAGCCGCGGTGGCACCCATGTACAAGTCAACCGGCTGGAACGCCTGGTTGCCCTTCTTGATGAGCGGGTTGTTCGGCCGGGTGTGGGAACCCAGCGCGTTGGCCACAGTGACCGGGACACCGAGAATGGTGCCGATCGCCGAAGCGCCGTTCGGGATGACCGGCGAACCGCCGTACACCTGCGCCTGGATGAAGTTCGGGTCGCGCAGCAGCAGTGACCGCATGCGCGGGGAAATGAACAGGAACCGGTCGGCCGGCGCCGACTTGATATCCAGGTTCTCCAGCATCGCCACCACGTAGTGATAGACGCTCAGCCGTTCCTTGCCCCCAACCCGGGTGACGTTGTCGCCAGTCGGCGCGTCGGTGATCTCGTCAATCTGGCCATGGAGAGCAGTCAGACCGGAAACCGCCGCATTCGCATCGGCATTGCCGTTCAGATCCTTGCCGCTCACTGCGGCGAGCAGGGTCTTGGCGACCAGCTCATCCAGCTTGATGGCGATGGCGCGAGCCCGCTGAGCAATGAGGTTGCTCATCAGGTCGATACCGACCCTGGTCTGGAGCTGGTGGAGCGCGTCCACTTCGATATGGAAAGATGAGCCCTTGGCGACTCGCATATCGATGTACTGGAGGGACGCGTGGTCGGGCGAACCGATCGTGCCGTACGCCGGGACAAGCCCCTTGTCCTGCACCTGGTCATTGACGAAGTGCGGGATGTGGACGACATCACCTTCCCGGCGGAACTCGCCCTCCTACTGCCGGTTGGTGAACCGAGCCGAAGCCAGAACCAGCTCTTCCTCAAGATCCTGGAGGAGTTCAGCGGTCCAGATTTCGGGGATGAAAACGTTGCCGGAATTGGCCTGGTAGCCGGTTCCGGGCTGAGTGATAAAGCCTGCCATGTTACCTCACGTATTAGAACTGGCCGGTCATCAGAGCGTCAAGCTTGCCCTCCTTGCGGGCAGCCATGATCTGCGGACCGGTCATGCGGGAAACCTCTTCACGGGTGAGCTGGCCGGCGGTCGGGTCACCCTGCCGCCCCAACCCAAGATCCTGCCGGTATACGGGCTTGTTGCTCCGCTTGGGGAGGGACGCGATGAGCTTTGTCAGTGCGTCGCTGTCCACGGAACCGTCAGAGCCGACGAGCCGGGAAAGGTTCAGGAACTCGGCGGGAGGAAGTTCGACACCGGCAGTCGCGGCATGGGCCCGTAGCTCAGCCTCGGCGAGCCGAGTTCCGACCTCGGCGAGAGTCGCATTGCGCGCCTCCGCCCGCGCCGCCTCGATAGCCTTCTCCGCGTCCGTCATGGACGCCTGGCGCACCTGGTCCAGCTCGGCGCTGGTCGCCTTGAACCTGTCCTCGTTCTTCCGGCTCAAGCTCTTCCACTTCTCGACCTCGGCCTGAAGAGTCTCGATCGTCGGAGCCTGCTCGCCGGGGGCGGACTGCTCGGCGGAAGAAGAAGAAGTGTTGTCGTTCGTGTCAGTCATTCACATCACCATTTCGGTATGGGCTCCCGTTTCGGGAGCCGTGGTCACGACTTGCGGGCCTGGTTGCCGCTGTTGCCCTGCGGGCGCTTCACGGCTGTCTGCTGGGCCGCCTTGCTCATGCCGACGGGCCCGGCCGGCGGTTCCGGGACAGGCATCGGGTACTTCTTCGCCAACTCCATTGCGGCCTTGGCATCGGCTTCCCTCATGTCCTGGAACCGCGCAATCTGCTGAGGCGTGTACCCGGCATCGGAAAGCAACTGGTCCCTCGGAACGCCGATCATCTGGAGCTTGAGCAGAGCGTCCATGTGCTGTGCTTCCGTGCGGTTCTCCGGATCCTTCCAGATCGTCTCTGCCGAATACGCCTTTGAGCGGGGATCGTCCAGCACCTTGAAGCAAAGGCGCATCACCTCTTCCCATGCCTCCCCGAAGTGCAGCATGCGCTCACGGGTCTTGGCTATGAGACCTGCCTCCGCAGCGGTAATCGACTCACCGGACGGGACGACGCCACCATTGAGGAAGTAATGGAACGGGATCCGGGAAATGCTGGCCATGTGCTGGACCAGCATCTCCACCAGCGTCACGTAGTTGCCGAGGTCGGCGGCCTCGAACTGACCGAACTTGGCTTGCGGGTCCTCGGCCTGGAGCAGCTTGTCCACGGCGACCTTGAACGGCTCAACCGGATTGCCGTGCTCGTCCTCCACGATTTCCAGGCCGGTGACGTAGCGCTGAGGCCAAGCCGCATACTCCGACGCCACCAGAGCGTCAGCAACGGTCTTGTTGATGGCGTCCTGGATCGGGATGACGACATGGAGATCACTCACCGGGTCACGCAGCAGCCGAGACCGGTTGCTGATCGGAACCACTGGAACAACCCCCAGTGGATTAGGGCCTTCTTGCCCCTCTCCCCACGCCAAAGAGCCTTTGGCGAACGACCACACAGCGTCAGGAAGCCAGAGGTTCACCCATTCCCGGCCCCAGTCGTCCTAGTAGAACTTCGCCGCGGCAGCGAGTTCACGCCTGGACCCTGGTTTGTACTGGACGACAACGTTCTCAGCGCTCTCCATGGTGATGGTCGGTTGGTCGTCGTCGTCCGACCACACAACCGCGTAAGAGGCGCCCTGAATCATCGCGTCGAGCTGAGCCGCGTTGTGTTCGGCATCCATGTAGTTGCGCTGCCAGATGTCCCGAGCATCCTTGTCGGCATCCGGCTCGTCAGTCATCCGGAAACCGTCCACGGTGAGGCGTTCGTTCACCGAGTCGATGATCAAGCCGCAGAAGTTGTCTCGCCAGCTCTCGAAGGTCTGGTGGAAGTGGTTGTAGTGCCGTGCCTGCGAGAACATGAGGCGCTGATGCTGGCCGTCGTAATACTGGCCCTAAATCTGGTAGGTCGCCTTGCGGCGGGCCAGCTTCGAATACAGCTAGTCAACCCACTGCTCAGGTGTGCTCGGCGCGATACCTACCGGCATCTCGGCCGGCGTCGTGCTGACGAGGCTACCGCCGTCCATCAAGCCCCTTTCTTTCCGGGGCCCTTCTCAGAACCCGACAACTCTTTTTCGTTTGATCGTGAGGCGCCCGTCCGCGATTGCGTCGGCTCGCGCCTCAAAAGCCAGGACTGCACAAACCGCGAGGTCGATCTTCTTCTTTGAACGGGGAGAGTCTTTGGTGATCAGGAGTCCCTGAGGGACTTCACGCGTCACCGCATTGAGAATGTGCCGGGTGAGGTCTTCATCTCCGTCGTGCTTCAGGTCTTGGACCATGGAAGCGGTGCGGAACCTCTCAACGGCCTGGACCATGCGCGTAGGCTTATTGGTCCAGAATTCGTATACGTAGTCGTCACCGTATTCGAGAGCCCAGCGGCCTAGGTTCTCCTGCCAGTACGGCGGGTCACCGTAGAACCACTGGACGCGATACGTTTTGAAGGCTCGGTGCACTGCGGCCTCGACCGCCAGGACGTCAACTTCCCAGTCAGGGTTATTGGGGTCCCGAGGGTTTTCCCAGATCCCCAAGACGAAGAGTTTTCCGTCCCGGAGCCTGCATCCCACGAGCCCTGTGGCGTCTCCGCGGATCGAGCCATCGAAGCCCACGGCTATTTGATCGCCCGGCTTGATGGGGTCCTGGTCGTCGTAACAGGCCAGCCACTCCGCGCGGACCATCCAGCCGTCGGAAGACTCCGCGATGGCGTTGAAGAAGAAGCGCAGGTACGTCGAATCAGGCGTCGTGCGGTCGTGCAGGATGGTGCGCGTCAGGCCGTCGATGTCGGCCCACGTCGCGTCACCGTACGCCTCGGTGAGCGCCTGGCGGACCTTGGCTTCGTCGCGCAGCTCGTCCGGCTGGATGTTGCCTTCAAGGCAGTCGTACAGCCAGAAGCCCTGGCGAACCATGTCGGACTCGTGGATCTGCTGAGCGACCGAATCTTCATTCGGGTTCTAGGCGTTGGTCGTGGTCACCCAGCGAGAGCCAGCGGAGGCCGTCTTTTCTACGTTGCGCTTGATGACCTGGTAGAAGTCGGGGCCGCCGTTGCTCCCAACCCAGTGGTGTACTTCATCAAGCAGGGCGAACGTCGGCCTGTTGCCCTCATTGGTGCGGCCAGCGGTCGCCTTCGGCCGGATCGACCCCGGCTTGCCAGACTTGAACTGGATCACGGACTTGCCGATCTCCAGCCCGTACTCTTTCTCGGCCGGAGACTCCGAGAGCATCCCTCGGATCATCTCAAGTGTCTGGTCCGTTTGGTCGAGCGCGGTGGCACCGATCTGCACCGTGGGCAGCGGAACGCGCTTGGCGACCGGCAGGCCGAAGGCGTCGAAGCGGTCGAAGCGGCAGGGGCCGATGAACTCGACAATGGCCAAGGCGGCGAGCAACGGGGTCTTGCCCCAGCCCTTCGCCCGTCGCAGGGTGCCAGCGCTGTAGCGCCAGGTGCCATCGGGATTGATGGCGTAGAACCACAGCACGAACTTGAGTTGTTCGGGGGTGAACTGCCAGGGCTCGCCCGCGCGCTCGCCGTCGGGGTGGACGATCTACCGCTGTGCCCAGCGGATCACCTGGTAACCCAGGGACTCCCGCGGGGACGGAACCCCATCGGGCAGGTTGCCTGTCTGCATGTCGGGGTTCCTCCCGTCGTCAATCTCATGGGCGGTTAGGGTCCGTTGAGCAACCGGTACAGCTCCTCGTCCATGTCGGAGGCGGCCGGCGCCGCGGACTCCGGCCCAGCGTCATCCTGGTCCTGGTCCTCATCCTTGAGGGACATCCGGAGCCGTGCACGGTCCTCAACCGTTGCGCCCCACTTCGCTACCCGCTGCCGGATCTCGGGCGCCAACTTCAGATCGCCCATGTACAGGGCATCAACCAGCTTCGCCGTGATCTCCAGCTCAGCCCAGTCGGTCTCAACCCATGTGGCCGTCTGCGGTGCACGGGCCCACGTCCGCCAGAACCGGCGTGCGCCGCTGGTCTGGATCCCGAGCGCCTTCGGCAGGGGCCGGCCCTCACGAGCCTCCGCGGCGAGTTCCTGCGCGTGGGGATGGGCGTTGCGCCGGACCGCGTTGGGCTTCGGGCGGGGTCCTCTGGTCACAGCCTCACCCGCTCCAGGTCGATCCCGTACAGGTCGGCCAGCTCCTCCAGCTCGAACAACGCGTCCTGGTGCCAGTCACGCCGCTGCTGCGCCCGGGGCGGGCGGGGAGCCGGCACCGAGCCGGAGTCGGCCTAGGGCCCCTCGTCGCATCGGCGGGAACAGCGGTCGGCAGTCATGGGTGGGCCTCCAGGGGAAGGGTGAATGAATGAATCCACAACTAGGTGTGGCGGTGTGTCCGGCCGGATTCGAACCGGCGTTACCTCCTGAAGGGAGGAGTTCTCGGCCGCTGAACTACGGACACCGCCCAGGGAGACCGGTAGCGCGCCTCACGGCCCCTGGACCTGCGGGAGCGACCCGCATGCATATGCCAGCGTCATGTGTCTGGCTGAGTGAGTGCGTTGCCCCGGAATCGAACCGGACCAGCTCCGTACAGAGCGAGGGATTTAGAGGCCCCCGTGCGTCCCAGCGCCCAACGCAAGTTTGGTGTGATTCTGTGCTGATTCAGCGGCTCTGTCGGTCGTGGTGTGACTTGCGTTTATGGCACGACTGACACAATGTCCACAGGTTGTCTGGCTCCCACGAGCCACCTCGGGAAACCGGAATTATGTGATCCACTTCGAGTTTCCGGGGAGAGCCGCAGAACTGACAGCGGAAGCGGTCGCGGACGAGGATTTTTGCCTTCCGCTTCGACCAGTCCGCAGGCCGTGAGAGGTTGCGCGCAGAGGTCCGTTCCCAGCTCCGGCGGAGCTGGTGTTCGGCGCATCGTCCGTCGCGCACGGTGGGGGTCGTGCAGCCGCTTGTCAGGCAGATTGATCGCGCCCTTGGCACGGCTTCACCCTCCTCGGAAGTTGACCGGGATGGCCGGGGTCGAACCGGCGCCTGGGAGGGGCTCGCGGGCCGGAGCTACCGGCCGGCTACTGGCTCCCTGTGCACTCCACACACCGCATCCCTGGACCCGTCGGCCCTGGTAGCTACCCGGGGACGGCAGGCCATGACTGTGGCCCCGGCTGGATGCTGGTCTGGCAGCCGGGGCGCTGACTCCTGGACCTGCCCGGAGGCGAAGAGCCTCAACAGGGCGTTCAGCAGGAGGACTTGTAATGACTAAGTGAAAATTTCAACAAGATGTCATAAGTTATCTGTCCTACTTCGACTAGATATGTAGATGATCATGAACTGATGAAGTAGGCGTCAAGAGAGAGTCAAGATTCGAATCTATGTTCTATGCTCTCTGTTGAGAGCGTTCCCCTCGGTTCGTTCGCTCGCTTCTCTCGCTCTCTCACTGATGATGTCGGTGTCAAACCGAGGCGCTTCGGATGTTGAAGCAGGGGGTTGAGACGCACGTCACACCTAGTTGACTCAGGGGACAGTGTGACTTGAACCGTGGCCCTCGATAGAGGTACCGTCGAGGCGCAGACAGGCTAGTGGTCGGGTAATGAGTTGACAGATCGGTTAAAGCTATGAAGAGGCTGCTTCCAGACGACACGATTCTTCTGAAGCATTACCGCGATGGCCTGTCGAACCGACAAATAGCCGAGCTGTACGGGGTGACTGTGCAGGCTGTCGCCAAGCGCTTGGATAATCTCGGGATTAAGCGCTATCCCTATGCGAATGCGGCCACAGCGATTTTTGAGGCTGCGTGGCCCAATGGGGAGACGGGACGTGTTCAGTTCACGGATCGAAGCCGGGCGCGAAGCCTGCACGTCTTCCTCCGCCGGAGGCTTGGCGATCCCACGCTCAGTGTGAATCAGCGGTATGTGGCAGAGCTGTTTGAGCGGAAGGTCCGGGAGGAGGGCGTGGTGCTCGACTTCGACCGGGCGCATCCCGAGGGGCCGTGGGTCTTCGTGCATCGCGTCGAAGCTGATGGGCGGCGCGTCATTCGCTGGCCGGAAGGCAAGGAGTTGCCACCGGGGGACCTGGCGCAGGCCCTCGATCTACCTTCCAAACCCTGGAGCTAATACAGCAAGCGTGTCAATTTGTCAATACTCACACCGCGAGCCTCCCGGACCCGGGGGGCTCTTCTGTTCCCCGGGGTAGCAGTTGAAGTGGGCATACCTGTCGGTTTCGCGCCGTGCAAGCTGTTGGTGATGTGGCGCACGTCACTTTCGCGCGGGGCATAAACGAACTTCTGTGTTGTCAGAGGCTGGTGTTACTTTGTGAGCACTGAGTGATCAGCCCGACGCGGCACCGCTGCGCCGGGCGACGAGGAGTGCACAAGTGATCGTCGTTACGGGGGCTTCGGACACGGCCGAGGAAACCAGACAGCTGAGTCTGTTCTCCGCGCTGGAAGAAGCCTCGCAAAGGCCGCCGTCGAGGGAGCGCCAGGAAGCCGCCCTGGCAGCCATCGACCAGAGCAAGCTGGTAAGCGTGCAGCAGGACGCGAGCACGTTCGGCGTCCTGATCATGAGGACGCTGGCCAAGCCGGTTGGTGAGTACATCGACGTGATCGTGACCGACCAAATTCAGGCTGCCGGGTACGCCCGACTGCGGCGCCTGGAGGCGGAGTTGGGGGCCTCCCTGTTCGACCTGGAGGTCGAGCGGGGCGCGTTCCAGTACCCGCACGCTGCCATCCTCGGCAGCCGGTTTTTTGAATTCATTCGCGTGAGCAAGGTGGTGATGGGTTGAGCCCGTTGAGCGTAGAGACACAGCCCCGGAGTGTGAGCCAGGTGCAGCAGTACGAGGAGTGCGGTTGGCGGTACTACCTCGCCAGGGTCGAGCGCGTGACGCCTCGGCCGGCGGCGTGGAGCTTCCACGGCAGCGCGTTCCACGCTGTGGCGGAAGCCGTGGTGCTGTCCAACGGCAGGATGACCGCTGAGGAAGCCGTCGAAGCCTTCTCCGACAAGTACGCCCGGTTGGTGCAGGATGCGTTGGACATCGAGCCGGACACCGATCGGTGGTTGTCGTCCGGCCGGTACAGCGGAGGCGAAGAGATCGAACGCCGCTACGTCCTGGGCCAGGAGCAGACGGCCCAGTACGTTGACTGGGTGGCTGAGCACCGCCCCGAGGTGTGGACGACACCGGCCGGAAAGCCGGCGGTGGAGCTGGGGTTCACGGTCGAGCTGGGGGGAGTCGTCGTCCGCGGGATCATTGACCTGCTCGTGATGGAGGCCGACGGAGACGCCGTGCGGGTGCGGGACCTGAAGACGGGGAGCATCAAGAGCCGCTTCCAACTGGAGACGTACGCCGTGGCGATCGAGTCCCTGTACGACGTGCCGGTCCGACGCGGTGACTGGTACTTGGCTAAGGATGGTCGCTTGTCCCGTCCCGTCGCCCTGGATCAGGTGAGCCCTGCCGAGGTTGGGGAGCGCTACGCGACCATGGACGCCGGGGTCAAGGCAGGGAGGTTCGAGGCGAACCCCGGCTACGGGTGCCGGTTCTGCGACGTGTCGCACGGCTGTTTTTTTTATGCTACAAGTTGAATCAGGGGATCGAGAGGGAGAGTGCGTGTACTCGCTAACGCAGAGCGTCGAGGTCAAAGGTTCGGCCGGGGAGCCGATCCCCAACCCGTTCGCCGGGTTGCGCCGGCAGGAGGTCGAGTTTCGACGCGGGGAGCTGAGCTTGGTGGCTGCTGGCCCTGGCACTGGCAAGAGTTTGTTCGCCATCAACCTGGCGTTGTTCGGAAATCTCCCGGTTCTGTACTTCAGTGCGGACAGCAACGCGGCAACGCAACTCACCCGCGCGACTGCCATCCTGACGGGGGACAACGTACGAGAGGTGAAGCGCAAGCTGATCGCCGACGAGTTCGGGGAGTACCATGCGGCGCTGGGCGAGCGCTGGTGGATACGGTTCAATTACGAGGCAAGGCCGACGCCGGGTGACATTGAGCAGGACTTGGCTTGCTATTACGAGGTCTTCGGTATATATCCGTATCTCATCGTGGTGGACAATATCACCAATGTGGATGGGGGAGACGGCCAAGCGGATGCTGGGAACTTCTCGTTCGGCTTGGAGGCAATGTGTGAGTACCTGTCAGAGATGGCCCGAGACACGCAGGCCCACGTTCTTGGGCTCCACCATGTCGTGGGCGAGTTCAGTGACGGCCTGCGGCCTATCCCGCTGTCTGGGGTGAAGGGAAAGATCGGCCGGGTCCCTTCAGTGATCCTGACGATCCACAAGGAGATCGATGGCATGGATGGGCGGCTGCTGCACGTGAGTCCAGTAAAGAACCGCGAAGGGTTCGAGGACAGCTCGGGGCAGACGTTCACAACGTACGAGTTCAACAGCGCCAACATGCGACTCACCGACTTGGAGAGTGAGTTCTGAGTCACAATTTTTTTTGTCCGTGAAGTTGAATCAGGGGATCCTGTTCCTCTACGTTGAGAGTGGGGAGGGGCGATGGTGACCACCGCCAAGGCCAACAAGGACAAGGGCTACCGGTGGGAGAAGCAGGCCCTCGACCACATCCGGGCCGCGTTTCCTGAGATCGACCCGGAGGAGATCCGGCGCCACGGGACCCTGTACGGGGTCAACGACCGCGGGGACATCACGCTGGCGCCTCTGGCCTTCGTGTTCGAGATGAAGAATGTCCAGCGATTCGACCTGGCCCGCTTCATGCGGGAGTTGAAGCGCGAGTTGGAGCACAATCCGCAGGCCACCAATGGCGCCGTCGTCATCAAAGCGAGGCTCAAGGGAACCGGCGAGGCGTACTCGGTGATGCCTTTTGACAGCTTGCTGTCTCTAGTCCGTGAGAACTGGGATCTGAAGCGACTCCTACGCCAGGAGCGCCAGTTGAGGAAGGCTGGTTGAAGATGAGTGAGCGCAAGTCGGTTGCCTTCGATTACCGGGCGTGGAAGGGAAGCCGGGACTGGAACGCGCGGAATTCGAAGCGCTATGTCTTTCCCGTCACGGTTCGGAAGGTCGGGGACCCGGTGCCGGCGCGTGAGCAGTAAGCCGCCTATCGCCCTGGTGCTGAAGCATTACTACGGCATCCAACTTCGGGACCGGAGCGGGTGGCAGAAGATTCTGTGCCCGCTTCACCCGGAGACGAATCCGAGCGCGTCAGCAAACACCGGCTTTCAACGATGGGCATGTTTCGTCTGTGACGTGTCCGAGGACAGCTATGACGTGATCCAGAGGGAGGAGGGATTTGGCTTCAGACAGGCTCAGGAGTTTGCAGATAGCCGGTTCGGTACAGGCAGCGAAGACGTACCACTGGCAGTACAAGGGGAGTCCGGCCGAGGCGTACATGAAGGCTCGGGGGCTGGCCGGCGTCGCCGACCGGTTTCGAATCGGATTCGTCGGTTCGGCTCTTACTGGCCATGAGCAGTACGCAGGGATGCTCGTCATCCCGTACTTGCGGCCGGCCGGTGGTGAACACGGTGTGGCCACGGTGCGGTGCCGCTGTATCGCCGACGAGTGCGTGAAAGACGAGGCAGGCCGGTATCTCGCACCGCTTCAGAAGGAGCGGCACCAGGGTCACGGGAAGTACCGGTCGCTCCCGGGGGATGTGCCGCGGCTGTACAACACCATGGCCTTGATCGGCTCCAGCCCGAATGTGGTCGTGACCGAGGGCGAAATGGACGCGATGACATGGGAGGCGGCTGGTGTCCCGGCCGTCGGTTACCAGGGCACCTCAGCGTGGCGCGCCCACTTCGATCCCGCCTTCATGGGGTTCCGGCACGTCTACCACGTGGCCGACGGAGACGAGCCCGGCATTGCGGCTGCGGAGAAGCGCGCTGCCGAAATGCCCAACGCAAAGGTGATCATCCCGGCCCCCCGGCATGACTCCAATTCGTTCGCGTACGAGTACGGGTTCGACGTGCTGAGAGAGAGGATCGGCCTGTGAAGCTGAAGTTCGGGCTGGACGACGAGGTGACCATTTGCCCCCCGAAGGGCAGGGAATATTCCTTCGTGCTGCGGGAGCGGAAGGGCCAGACCGGCACGGTCGCGGACATTGACTCCAGATACTTCCTCCCCTACGAGGTGATGTTCCCTGACGGGCGCCGCTACATGTTCGCGGAGGACGAGCTGATGCCCGCGAGCACTGAACCATCCACGGAGGAGGAGGGCATCGACCACCCGGGCCACTACACCTGGATGCCCGGAGGCATGGAAGTCATCGAGATAACTCGGCACTTCTCGTTCGTCCGTGGGAACGCGTTGAAGTACCTGATGCGGGCGGGGCGAAAGGGTGACGAGCTGGAGGACCTGAAGAAGGCCCGTTGGTATCTCGACTACGAGATCGAGAGTCTGAAGGTAGCAGATTGACTCTCGAAGAACACGCAAGGGCTATTGAAGCGGCGATCAAAGCCGCTTACGCCGATGGCTACGAGTTGGATAACGGCGACTGTTCGCCCATCCACGCTATGGACCTGAACACTGTCAACGATGGCTGGTTGGGCCGGTACGTCGAGATCGACCTACCGGAGCCGACCTACTCCCGAGGAGCCATGTGAAGCGAATAGTTGTCATATCCGACGTGCAAGCGCCATTCGAAGACAAGCGGGCGCTGCGGAACGTCCTCGCGTTCATCGGTGACTACCAGCCGGACGAAGTGATCCAGATCGGCGACCTGGTGGACTACCCGGCTCCGTCGCGGTGGTCCGCAGGTACCCGGGCGGAGTTCGAGGGGAATGTGATCCGGGACTCCGAGTACACCAAGAGGAACTTCTTGGCTCCGCTTCGTGAGGTCTACTCCGGCCCCGTGTAGGTGCTGGAAGGCAACCACGACGAACGGCCGCGGAAGTATCTGGCCAGCCGGGCGCCGGCGCTGGCGGCCGAGGACACGTTCTACCGGTTTGAGACCCTGCTGGACTTTCCGGCCTTCGACGTGAAGAAGGCCGAACCCTATTACCCCTTGGCGCCTGGATGGGTGGCGGTCCACGGGCACGAGTCGCCGGGAATGAGCCAGGTGGCTGGCGCGACTGCGCGGCTCAAGGCGGCCAAGGCCGGAATCAGCATCGTCATGGGGCACACTCACCGGCTGGCCATCGCTCCGCACACCACCGGGCATAACGGAAAGCTCCGGACCATCTACGGGTTCGAGGTCGGACATCTCATGGATGTCCGCCAGGCCGGATATCTCAAGAACGGGCCGGCCAACTGGCAAAAGGGCTTCGGCCTGTTCTACGTCGGCAAGTACAACGCCACTCCGCACGCGATCCCGATCGAGGACGACGGATCGTTCGTGGTCGAGGGCCAGCGGTATGGCGAGATCAAGCGCGGACCGCGCGGAAAGTTCATTTCTAAGGGGGGTAAGGCATGAGTATGTGGAAGGGGCGGGAGTACCGTTCGAAAATGAGCGGGCTAAGCTTTTTCACCGTGGCTGAGCCGTTCGAGCACGGAGGCACGGAATACGTCGCTTACATCGGTGACGAGTGGGCATCCCCTCAGATAGCGAAGTGTGCCCTGTTCGGCGTAGGCGGAGTTTTCGAGCGTGTTCTGTCTCCGAAGTACCAGATCGAGCAGAAGGTCGAGGTGTACTGCTGCGAAGGGAAGATCGTTGGTGTTGCCAGTGAACCTGATAGGGATGGCGACTTCACTTACATCGTCCGTTACCCGGACGGGTCTACTGAGCTGGCCTGGGAAAGCGCCATGAAGGCGGTCGCATGACGGACCTCGACTGGGGACAGCTTAGCGAGCTGGCCGGCAAGGTGGCCCGGGAGATCGCTAACAAGTGGTGCGTGGTTGAAGTCGATGACGTCAAGCAGGAAATCCTGCTGCACGCGATGGAGGAGCGCCGCACTCTCGCCGAGCATGCCGAGGACCACGAGTTCATTCGCAAGGTCTTTTGGAATGCCGGGCGCCGGTACGCGGCCAAGGAGCGCGCTTACCGAGACCTGATGGACGATCAGTATTACTACACACCCGATGAAGTCCGGACCGTTCTGCGTACGTTCGTCTATACGGACGACGAAATTGGAGACGTTGTCGGTAAGAAGGACGACCTGACTCGGTGCGTGATCTCCGACAACATCATGCCCGCGCGGCTGGACGCTGCCGCAGCGCTGCCGAAGCTGAGCAACGAATATCAGGAATTGATCCAGCGGCTTTACGTCTACGGAATGCCCCCGGTGAATGACGCCGAACGGCGCCGAGGTTACCGGGCCGTTGACGCCCTGGCCCTGTCCATGAACCGCCACATCCGAACCAAGAGGGGAGCCGCGTGACGGCCTGGAGGACCGAGACCGCCCGAACCGTCTACGAACGCACCTACAGCCGGGAGCTGCCGTCGGGGGAACTGGAGACCTGGCCTCAGACCGTCGAGCGCGTGGTCGACGGCAACCTTGCGCTCGTGGACGAACAGTTCATCGAGCCGGACGAGCGTGAGCGCCTGGTCGAGCTGATCGAGACGTTCAAGGTCCTGCCCGCCGGCCGCCACCTGCGCGGCAGCGGCGTCACCGACTACGCCCTCAACAACTGCTGGGCCGCGGGCTGGGATCCGGCGCGGCCGGAAGAGCACTTCACGTTCACCCTGCTCCGGCTCGCCGAGGGAGGAGGCGTCGGCGCGAACTACAGCAACCGGTACTTTGCCGAGTTCCCGGCCGTGGAGAACGCGCTCCAGGTGCACATCGTCTGCGACCCGGCGCACCCTGACTACACGGAGATGGCGGAAGCCGGGCTGCTGTCCGGGGACTATGCCTACACCTGGCACGTTGCCTATGCCGTCGAGGACTCGCGGGAGGGCTGGGCCGCCGCCCTCGCAGACCTGATCCGCACGGCCCACAACCCGCAGGTGCGGCATACCGATCGTGTCTACGACGTGAGCCGGCTCCGCCGGAAGGGCGCTGCGCTGCGGTCGTTCGGCGGCACGGCCAGCGGGCCGGCGCCGTTCGCGGAGCTGCTGATCCGGACCGGAGAGATCCTGGCCGACTGCGCCGGGTTCCCGCTTACCGGCATGGATGCGATGGAGATCGATCACGAGATCGCGCGGTGCATCGTGGCCGGGGGTGTGCGCCGCTCGGCGCGTATGTCGGTCATGCACTGGCGGGACTCGCAGATTGAGGAGTTCGTCCGGTGCAAGCGGGAGCAGAGCGAGCACTGGACCACCAACATCTCCGTGGAGGTGGACTCCGAGTTCATCACCATGGCCGAGGCTGGAGACCCCGCTGCGCGAAAGGTGCTCACCACCATCGCCGAGGGCGCGCTGCGCGACGGGGAGCCGGGGTTCTGGAACTCGTCGCTGTCGGCCGTGGGCGAGCCGGACGGGACGTACACGGTCAACCCGTGCGGGGAGGCCACGCTCAACCAGTGGGAGCCGTGCAACCTGGGCTCGCTCAACCTCGCCGCGTTCGTCGAGGACGGGCGCCCTGACTGGGAAGAGCTGGACGAGGCACACCGGCTGCTGACCCGCTACCTGGTCCGGGCTACGTTCGCACCGGTCGCGGACCGGCGTTCGGCCGAGGTGATCGCGCGGAACCGCCGTATCGGCGTCGGGCACACCGGGCTCGCCGATTACCTGGCCAAGCAGGGCATCCCGTACTCGCAGGCTGCGCACCACGACCACGGCCTGGTGGCGTACGACCTCCAGACGTACGCCGCGGTGGTGGACCGGGCTGCCCAGGAGTACGCCGCCCAGCTCCGTATCCCCGTGCCGGTGAAGCGGCGCGTGGTGGCCCCGACCGGGACCATCAGCAAGCTGGCCGGCGTCTCCGGGGAGGGGATCCATGCACCGTACGCGGGCTACTTCGTCCGCCGCATCCGGTTCTCGCTGCTGGACCCGGCGGAGGCCGCGCAGGTCGAGGAGTACCGGCGCAGCGGCTACCACGTCGAGCCGTGCATCTACGCAGCCAACACGGCAGTGGTGGCGATCCCGACGCGGGACGTGCTGCTGGACGAGGTGCTGGAGCAGGCATACGAGCACGCCGGCCAGCTCGACCTGGACGCCATGCTGAGCGTGCAGGAGATGTACCAGCAGTGCTGGGCGGACCAGGCCGTGAGCTACACGGCCGTGATCGACCCTGACCAGTACACCGTCGAGGACCTGGCCGGTGTGCTGCTGCACTACATGCCGCGACTGAAGGGCAGCACGGTCTTCCCGGAGTCCAGCCGGGCGCAGGCGCCGTACGAGCGCATCACGGCCGAGGAGTACGAGCGGCTGACGGCCGACCTGGACCACCGCGCGGTGGACACCAGCTACGACGAGGACTGCACCTCGGGCGCCTGCCCGATCTGACACCCCGCCGACGAACGAATGAATTGCCAACCCGTGGAGTGATCTTGAGCTACCCCGACCCCTTCGAGGACAAGTCCCCGTGGGACGTGCCCTCACACCAGACCACCACCGCGAAGAAGGAGACCGCGCCTATGCCTGAAACCTCGCGCCACCTTGCCCGATTCAAGATCGGCTTCACGCTCAAGGCCGGCAGCGGCTATGACGCCGAGTGGCTGACCCCCACCGTGTACGGCGACACCGCCGAGGACACCGCACGTGCGGGCGCCGCGCTGCTCAACGCCCTCAAGGCAGAGGGGCTGATCGACCTCACCGCCAAGGCAGCCGACTACACCCGCAGCCAGTTCAAGGGAGGCGCTGGCGGCACGGGGCCGAAGACCTTCCAGAACGGCAAGGTGGTCCCGAAGACCCCTCCCGCCGTTGCGGGCGACGACTGCCCCCACGGCCGCAGCCTTGTCGAGAAGGCGAATTGGGCCGCGATGTTCTGCAACGGCCCCGAGGGCGGCAAGTGCGAACCGCTGTGGCGCCAGAAGGACGGCGGCTTCAAGGCCAAGTAATCGACCACAGCAGATCGCGGGGCGCCGGCCACCACCGGCGCCCCGCCCTTTTGGAGGCACATGAAAACCCTGACGACAGTGATTGCACTCTTGCTGGCGCTCGCACTCGGCGTCTGGCTGAACATGGCAGGCCCGTGCAAAGCATGGAAATACTCACCGGCCGCGCACGTGCCGGCCCGGTGCCTGAAGGAATTCCGATGACCGAAGCAAACCGGATTCTCGTCTACGGACTGGAAAACGGCGGCGTCGATCTGTGGTGCGCCAAATGCGAAACCCAGATTGCCTCTGGAGGCTGCGCATGCTGCGACAACAATGCGGTAACTGCCCAGGACATTGCCACTGCGACCACAGCTCACCACTGCAAGGAGTCCGCACCGTGATCTACGCCTTCTGTTACGGCATGCTCGCCATGCTCCTGATCCTCGTACTCATATCGGCCTACGAAGGCAGCTAGCTCAAAGCAATCGAAACGGGGGTCACCGCCATGTGCCTGACTATCGCCGTTGCGGTCGTCGTCTACTGCATAGTCCGCGCATTCCGGGAGTAAGTTGAAGCATCTCCACTACAAGATCAAACATCAGCAAGTGCGGATCAACGTAGTCGAGACGACAGACGATATCCGGGAGTTCGACCGCTGGCTGGGCAAGAATCCGGTGCTCGGGTTCGACACCGAGACCACCGGCCTGAACTGGTGGGACTGGGACCGCGGATTCCGGCTGCGCCTGGCCCAGTTCGGCAACGGCAGCGAGTCCTACGTGATCCCCGTCGAGCTGGGGGAGCCCTACCGCAGGGCTGCGCAACGCGCACTGCTCGGCGCCGGAACGCTGATCGCACACAACGCCATCTTCGACCAGCACGTCATTGAGGCGTCCCTGGGCATCCCCCTGGAGGTTCTGGCGCCCAAGACGATCTGCACGAAGATCACCGCACACCTCGTAGACCCCAGAGGAGTCAAGGAGAAAGGGCCGGGCCTCAAACTCGAAGAGCTGACGAAACACTACATCGATCCCGTAGTCGCCGAAGAGGTCAAGGGGAGCATGGTTCTCCTGGCCCGGAAATACAAGACCACGAAGCACAAGATATGGCCCATTGTTGAACTCTTCGATGAGGACTTCCTGCTCTACGCGGGAATGGACCCCATCCTCGCCTACCGCCTGTTCCACATCCTCTGGCCACTCGTGCCGGCACGCACCAAAAGGCGCGGCCTGTTCTCCTGGGAACACCGCCTCAACCACGTCACCGGACTTATCGAGCGCACAGGCTACCTGCTCGACTCCGACTATGCGGAAGCACGCCTAGCGGAGCTGGCCGCCGAGTACGAGCGATGGGAGCAGGTAGCCAATAGGTATGGCGTCGAGAACATCAACTCCACCGCTCAGCTCGTAGACGCATTCCTGGGCTTCGGGATCCGTCTCACCAAGAAGACAGCCAAGGGCAATCTGGCAATGGACGATGACGTACTCAACGGCATCGACCACCCCCTTGCCGAAGCAGTCATCAAGGCGCGACGGGCCCGCAAGTGGTCGGCAACCTGGTTCCAGCGAGCGCTCGACGGCAGAGACAGCCGGGGGCGCGTCCACGCGTCGATCAACTCCATCCAGGCACGCACAGCACGCATGAGCATCACCGGCAGCGTGCCCGCCCAGACATTCCCGGCCGGGGACGGCTACGTGCGGCACATGTTCCTCGCCGAGGAAGGACACGTAAGTGTGTCGATCGACTTCGGAAACATGGAGTTGCGCGACCTCGCCGCGTTCTCCCAAGACCCGACGATGCTCCACGCGTTCGCCAACGGCCTGGACCTGCACCAGATCACCGCGGACGCGGCCGGCGTCCCGAGAAAGGTAGGCAAGGGCGCGAACTTCCTGACCGTGTTCGGCGGCGGCTGGCGTGCCATGGTCGAACAGTTCGGCGTGGACGAGGAGACCGCCAAGCGCACGCTCAGCGCGTTCGCCGACACATACCCGCGCGTCGGGGTCCTGGCGAAGCAGCTCGCCGACGAGGCCAGGCGGACAGGGTTCGTCTACACCCCCACCGGCAGGCGCCTGCCGGTGGACCGGGGACGCGCGTACGCAGCCCTGAACTACTTCATCCAGTCGGGGAGCCGGGACATCACGGCCCGCGCGCTGCTGCGCCTGGCGGACGCCGGGTTCGCGCCGTACATGCGGCTGCCGATCCACGACGAGATCCTGTTCAGCTTCCCACGCGATGCCGCTGCCGAGCTGACCAGGGAAGCCGCACGGCTCATGGAGTTCACCATCCGGGGCGTGCTGATCCCGGCTGAGGGCGAGATCGGAGACCGGTCCTGGGGATCGGTCCTGGAACTGGAGGAATCCAAGCACTGATGTACGACTACGACCACGGCTAGGACGACGACACCGAAGACTGCGAGTGCTGCCAAAACATGCTGGCAGCCGGCCTGTTCGACTGGAACGGCGTGGAAGCCGGGCTATGCGCAACGTGCGCCGAGGACCAGCAGGCAACGAGGTGTGAGTGAGAGGCCGGCAGGTTGGGGGGAGACTGCCCATGACAGTGACCAGTGAGATCGTGATCGTTGACGAGGACGGCAACGTGGAGCCGTACGACCCGAGCAAGCTATGAGTGAGCCCCCCGCCCATGAAGGCGGGGGGCTCACTTGTTGATCAAGGGGACAGCCACTCACCGGCTTCCGGATGCTCCCCGAACTGCTGGTCCGCGATGCGGAGCAGCAACTTGCCGTATGCCGTCGCTGTGGCTCCTTGCCCGAGGTCTACGGCTTCGCGGTAGGCGTCGACGAGCATCTGAAGGACGGCCGGCCCGTCGATCGGTGTCCCGTCGGCTGCGCGTGCTGCCAAGAAGTCGTCTACGTACTTGCTCACTGCCTACGCCCCCCGAGGGCTCCGGCGAAGTCGTCTTCCTTTATTACTAGGCGTTCTCTCACGTCCTTGGGTATGAGCAGCCGCAGGTGCACCTCCGGAGCGCGCTGCTTGGGGACCTTGGTCCTGGTCACCTCGCACCGGATACCGACGCGGAACAGGTCGGCCGCCATGGCGTCGATGCCTCCTTCCTCCCACTGCTCGCGGAACGTCTTGCCGTTGTGGACGTTGACCCATCGGTCCTGGGTCGTGGCCGGGTCTATGGCGGCCAGTTCCGTGATGAGGCGGTCCAACGTAGCTTGCGCGCGTTCCCTCGTGAACGAGGTCTTCGTGTAGCGGCCTCCTGGCTCCAGGTCCTTCATGTACTGAGAGATCGACTCCTCCAGACGCTTGGCTTCCTTCCGGGCGTCGGCACCCTTGGCGTACTCGCGGACTTGCACGGGGAAGTCCCCGATGGCTTCAAGCACGTCCAGGACAAGCCGCCCGTAGACCATCTCGGCGTTGGGGATCCCGTACCCTCCGCTCTTGCAGCCCTGACACCGCAGGTAGCTGTACGTGCCGATCCTGTTGGTCGAGGTGTGGTTGGTCATGTGTGTCTTGCAGTCGTGGCAGATGAGCACGCCCAAGAACTTGGTCGCGCCGCCAGGCTGGCGATGAGGTTGGTCCTTCGACCGCTTGTCAAGGTCGGCCTGGAGGGTGTCAAACTCCTCGGGCGTGAAGATCGGGGGGGCAACACGGATCGGCTTACCGTCAGTGCCGAGCACCAGCACGGACCGGCGCTTACCCTTCTCTTGCTTCACCTCTACGCGGAGGCCCATGAGCCCGGGGTTCCTCAACCTGCGCAGCAGGGTGGTGGTGGTTAGGCCCTCGCCCATCAGCTTGGATCGCTTGATCACTCGGACCATGTAAGAGGCGGACACGCCACGACGAGCCATGCGTCTGGCCCAGTGCAGTGCCTTGTAAGCGTCCTCGTCATAGACAAGGACAACCTTCCCGTCCTTCTCCGCTGTCTTGTACCCGTACGTCGGCTTCCCGACAAGCCAGTCGCTCTGAGTCTTCGTGTAGTCCCACAGGCTTGTCACCCGGGTACTTGTGTTCGCGGCCTCGATCTCTGCGATGCCCCCAATGATCGTCACCATGATCTTGCCGACGGTTGACTTCAGGTCGATGGGGTCGTGCTTGGAGACGAGGTTCTTCCCGTACTTCAAGCACCAGTCGATCATGGCGGACAGGTCGGAGAGCCGCCGCACGAAGCGATCGAGCTTCCAAAACAGGATGACGTCAAACTCGGGTGCGCGGTTGTTGAGCCAGTCTCCGAGCTGCTTGCGCTTCCACGGTGGCACCTTGGTCGCGCTTACGTTGAGGTCGCTTGCCACGCCAACGACGCGGCACCCCATCTCCCTGGCCTTGATCCGCAAGTCAAGCTCTTGGCGGACAGGGGACGTGGTGTCCTCGGTGAGGACTGAGAGACGTATAGAGAGGAGAGCGCGGGGGGCATCCTCTGGCAGTAGGGCCTCAGCCGCTAGCAGATCCTCTAGCAGCGCGAGGTCTGCTGAGGTCCACTCTGTTTCTATGGTGTAGCTCTTCTGACGTGCGGCAGGGGCCGTCCTGGATCTTCTGCCCATGCGGGGACAGTACCTTCCGGTTGTGGGGCCGTTGCGGTCTGCCCGCAGATGGGGACGGAGATCCAGATCGGCCCCACCGGCAAGAAGCTCCTTCCCCTCACGGTCGTCGAGTAACCCGCGCCGACACCTAAGCGCCCGCCCGCCCAGGGCGGGCGCTTCGCGCACCACCGGTAACACGCCCGCGCCCGTCCGCGTACCCTGGGACGTGACAAACGGGCCCGCACGGGCCCCACGTACGTAACGAGGGACTGAACGACACTGGGCAAGCGACAGCCCGAAGGCCCGCCGCCGGCACCTGTGGTGCAGCGCATCAGGTTGCGTTACACCAAGCGCGGACGCCTCCGGTTCACCAGCCACCGCGACTTCCAGCGCGCTTTCGAGCGGGCGCTGCGCCGCGCCGAGGTGCCCATGGCGTACTCGGCCGGGTTCACCCCGCACCCCAAGGTCTCGTACGCGGGCGCCGCACCCACCGGCGTGGCCAGCGAGGCGGAGTACCTGGAGATCGCCCTGGCGGCCCGGCGCGACCCCGAGGAGCTGCGCGTCCTGCTGGACGAGTCGCTTCCGGCCGGTCTCGACGTGACCGAGGCGGTCGAGGCGCACACCTCCGGCCTCGCGGAACGGCTGGAGGGCTCGGTGTGGCAGCTGCGCCTCGACGGGGTCGCCGTCGAGCAGGCGCGGCGCGCGGTCGCCGCGTTCCTCGCCGCCGAGCAGGTGGAGGTGGAGCGGACCACCAAGAACGGTCTGCGTACCTTCGACGCACGCGGTGCGGTGCTCGCCCTGACGGTGGCCGGATCCCAGCAGGGGCAGGCCACCGAGGGGGCGTTCGAGCACGGGGTCGGTGACGGCGATAGGCCGGGACCCGATGGCTGTGCGATACTGCGGCTGGTTGTTCGGCATTCGACACCCGCCGTACGACCCGACGACGTCCTGTCCGGCCTCCGTGCGGCGGCCGACCTCGCGCCGCCGGTCCCCGCAGCGGTGACCAGGCTGGCGCAGGGGCCGCTCGACGAGGAGTCCGGCACGGTGACCGATCCGTTGGCGCCGGACCGCGACGCCGCCACGGCCGCCTCAACCCAGGCCGCCGGGCTGTCCGCCGCGACGGTGCCTGGTGGTTCCGCGTAAGGACCGTCGTTGACGTGTCGCCGACGAAGCGGGAGCCTGCCTCCTCGTCCGTACCAGGGCGAAGAGGGCCCGAGGTCCGGCGACGCGCTGACCAGAAGACTTTCGCCGGTCCCGTACCCACGGGCCCGGCGAGTGAGACGACAGCTCCCGTGTGGCGCCCGCGCCCCGCGCCGCGAGACCGCCGAGCAGCGGCGACGTGGCCGGAACCGAGCGCGGCGCCCGGGAGCGTGACGGGAGAAAAGCCCGCATGCTCGATATCCCCGAGCCCGGTAATGCGGCGCCCGAGGCGCCCAGCAGCAACGATTCCGGCGTGAGCGCCGAAGGCGGTACGTCCGCCGCGCCGCGTCGCAGGCGCCGGGCGGCCGCCCGCCCGGCGGGTCCGCCGTCCGCCGCACAGGAGACGGCCGCCGAGGTCGTCACCCCCGCGACCCCGGCTCCGGCGGCCGAGCCGCAGCAGGCCCCGCCGTCCGAGGAGGCCCCCGCGCCGCGTACCCGGCGGCGTGCGACGCGCAAGGCGACCGCGCCCGTCGGCCCGCCGGCCGTGAGCGAGGAGCCGGCCGCCGAGGCCCCGGCCGCCGAGGAGGCGCCGGCCCGTACCCGCCGCCGCGCCACCCGCGCCGCCGCCACCGAGGAGACCACCCCGCAGGCCGAAGAGGCGGCGGCCCCCGAGGCGCGCACCCGGCGCCGTGCGACGCGCAAGGCGACCGCCCCCGCGGGCCCTCCGGCCGTCGGCGAGGAGCAGGCCGCCGAGGAGCCCGCGCGGCCCGAGGCGGCGCAGCCCGAGCCCGCCCAGGCCGAAGCCCCGGCCCCGCGCGCCCGCCGTACCCGCAAGCGCGCCGCCGCCGAGCCGGAGGCCGCCGAAACCCCGGCGGCGTCCCGCCGTTCCCGCAAGCGCACCGCCGACCTGGCCGAGGACGGGTCGCGGCGGCTGAAGCCCGGTTCGCTCGCCGAGCCGGTCGAGGAGCCCCGCGCCGCCGCCCCGGCCCCGGCCGAGGAGCCGCGCACCGCCCTGGCCGACAAGGCCGCCGCCGAGCCCGCCGCCCCGGAGCCCGCCGCCGAGGAGACGCCGCGCGGACGCCGCCGTGGCGCCCGCCGGGCGGTCGCCCCGGCCGGCCCGCCGGCCTTCGCCCACGGCACCGCCGACCAGCCGCGGCCCGCCGCCGAGCCCGCCGCCGAGGAGGAGGCCGAACCGGCCCCGACCGGTGGCCGCCGCCGCCGCGCCGTCCGTCCGCCGACGGCCGTCTTCCAGCCGCCGGTCTTCACCCCGGCCGCCGCCCCCGAGCCCCCGGCCGCCGTCCGCGACGAGGAGGAGCCCGAGGAGGGCGCCTCGCGCCGCCGTCGTCGCCGCCGCGGCCCGGCCGAGGAGGTCACGGTCGCCGAGACCGCCCCGGCCGAGGAGGAGAGCGCCGAATCCGCCGAGCGCGCGGAGGAGGCCGAGGCCGAGCACGAGGCCGAATGGGACGAGGAGTCGGGCGAGGAGCGCCCCTCCCGCCGCCGCCGTCGGGGCGGCCGTCGCCGTCGCCGCGGTGACGCCGCCGAGGCCGAGGAGACCGCGGCCGAGCACGCCGAGGACGAGGAACACGCCGCCGAGGAGGGCGAGCCCGAGGAGGGCGAGGACGCCGAGGCCGGCGAGTACGCCACCGGCACCAGCACCAGCCGCCGTCGCCGTCGCCGCCGTCGGCGCAGCGGCGAGACCGCCGTGGAGGGCGAGCCCGAGGCCGACGACCCCGAGCGCACCGTCGTCAAGATCCGCGAGCCGCGCAAGAAGGCCGAACCCTCCGACGAGGTCCAGTCCATCAAGGGCTCGACCCGGCTGGAGGCCAAGAAGCAGCGCCGCCGCGAGGGCCGGGAGCAGGGCCGCCGCCGGGTGCCGATCATCACCGAGGCCGAGTTCCTGGCCCGCCGCGAGGCCGTCGAACGGGTGATGGTGGTCCGCGAGAACGGCGACCGCACCCAGATCGGCGTCCTGGAGGACGGCGTCCTGGTCGAGCACTTCGTCAACAAGGAGCAGGCCACCTCCTACGTCGGCAACGTCTACCTCGGCAAGGTGCAGAACGTCCTGCCGTCGATGGAGGCCGCCTTCGTCGACATCGGCAAGGGCCGCAACGCCGTGCTCTACGCCGGTGAGGTCAACTTCGAGGCGATGGGCCTCGGCGGTGGCCCGCGCCGCATCGAGTCCGCGCTCAAGTCCGGCCAGTCGGTGCTGGTGCAGGTCACCAAGGACCCGATCGGCCACAAGGGCGCCCGGCTGACCAGCCAGGTCTCCCTCCCCGGCCGCTACCTGGTCTACGTGCCCGAGGGCTCGATGACCGGCATCAGCCGTAAGCTGCCCGACACCGAACGGGCCCGGCTCAAGCAGATCCTCAAGAAGATCGTCCCGGAGAACGCGGGCGTGATCGTGCGCACCGCCGCCGAGGGCGCCAGCGAGGAAGAGCTGTCCAGGGACGTCTCCCGGCTGCAGGCGCAGTGGGAGGAGATCCAGAAGAACGCGAAGAACGGCAACGCGCCCAGCCTGCTGTACGGCGAGCCGGACATGACCGTCCGGGTGGTCCGCGACATCTTCAACGAGGACTTCTCCAAGGTCATCATCAGCGGCGACGACGCCTGGGAGACCATCCACGGATACGTCTCGCACGTCGCGCCCGACCTGACCGACCGGCTCCAGAAGTGGACCTCGGAGGTGGACGTCTTCGCCACCTACCGGATCGACGAGCAGCTGCTGAAGGCGCTGGACCGCAAGGTCTGGCTGCCGTCCGGCGGTTCGCTGGTGATCGACCGCACCGAGGCGATGGTCGTCATCGACGTCAACACCGGCAAGTTCACCGGCCAGGGCGGCAACCTGGAGGAGACGGTCACCAGGAACAACCTGGAGGCGGCCGAGGAGATCGTGCGCCAGCTGCGCCTGCGCGACCTCGGCGGCATCATCGTGATCGACTTCATCGACATGGTGCTGGAGTCCAACCGGGACCTGGTCATGCGCCGCCTGCTGGAGTGCCTGGGCCGCGACCGCACCAAGCACCAGGTGGCCGAGGTCACCTCGCTGGGCCTGATCCAGATGACCCGCAAGCGGGTCGGCCAGGGCCTGCTGGAGTCGTTCTCCGAGACCTGCGTGCACTGCAACGGCCGTGGCGTCATCGTCCACATGGACCAGGCGACCACCGCCGGTGGCGGCGGCAAGCGGAAGAAGAAGGGCAAGCCGGCCCCGGCCGCCGTCGAGCCGGCCGCCGAGGAGCTGCCCGCCGAACCCGAGGTCCCGGCCGTGGAGGCCGAGGCCGAGGAGGAGGAGTGGTTCGGCAGTCCGGCCGAGGCGGAGGCCGCCGCGGTGGCCTCCCGCTCGCGCGGCCGGCGCCGTGCGGTACGGGAACCCGAGCCGGTCGTCGAACCGGTCGTCGAACCGGCCGCCGAGCCTGAGCCGCAGCCGGAACCGGCGCCCGCGCCTGAACCGGAGCCGGAACCGGAACCGGAGCCGGTACGTGCGACCCGGCGGCGCGCCCCGCGCAAGGCGACGGCCCCGGCGGGGTCGCCGAAGACCGTCACCGAACCGGCCGCGGCCGAGATCGTCCTGCCGGTCGCCGAGACCACGCCCGAACCCGCCCCGGAACCGGCTCCGACGCCGGCCCCCGAGGCCCGCCCGGTGCGCCCGCGCCGTGCCGCCCGCAAGGCATCCGCCCCGGCCGGCCCCCCGCCGGCCTCGGCCGGTGACGCCGCGGTGGTGGTCATCTCCACCCCGGCGCGTGAGCCGGAACCGGAGCCGGAGCCGGAGGCCGAGGCGCCCAAGAAGCGCGCCACCCGCAAGACGGCGGCCAAGAAGACGACCACCGCCAAGAAGGCAGTGGCCAAGAAGACGACCACGGCCGCGAAGAAGACAACCACCGCCAAGAAGGCGGCGGCCAAGAAGACGACGACGGCCAAGAAGACGACGGCGGCTAAGAAGACCACCGCCAAGAAGACGACGACCGCGCCGGAAACCACCCCGTAAAGGTCCCGTCCCGTCCCCCAAGGGCCCGCCCCCGCCCCCGCTGCGCGCGGGGCTGGGCGGGCCCTCGCCGTGGCGGCCGCCTCGCCCGCTTGAGGTTGCCGGGGCTGCCCCGTCAGCCCCGGACCCCCGCGGTGCCGTTGCCCTTGTCGTGGTGGCCGGTTCGCCCGTTTCGGGGTGCGGGGCTGCCTCCGGCGGGCCCGGTGTGGTCGGGGGCGCCCCCGGCCCCCCACCGTGCCCGCGCTGCCGTTGCCCTTGCCGTGGTGGCCGGTTCGCCCGTTTCGGGGTGCCGGGGTTGCCCCGTCGGCCCCGGGGTGGTGGGGGCGCCCCCGGGTCCCCGCTGCGCCCGCACCGACCGCTGCCGTGGTGGCCGGCTCCGCCGGATTCGGGTGCTCGGGCGCACCCCTTCGCCTCTGCCCGGTGGGGGGTGGGGGTGGGTTTTGGTTTGGTTCGGCACGGGGTGGGCTTCGCCTATTGCCGGTGCGGGGTCGGTGGCGCGCCGGGGGTGATTCCTCGCTCCCCGTATCCGCCACAGATTGGCTCCGGCTGTTGGGTCGCTGCGGGGACACCCCCGACACACCCCCTTCCGCCGTCGTGCGGGTGCCTCTCTTCGCGGGAGAGGGTGAGATAGGAGGTTGGGGTCACCCCGATCTCCTTCTCACCCCCTCCGTGCCGCAGCGCGGAACGCAACAGAACGGGGGCGTGCAGGGGTGTCCCCGCAGCGACCCAGCGGACCGGCGGAGAGCCGAAGACGATGCGTGGAGCGAGGAGTCACCCCGGAGGGCCCCCGGAAACCAAGGAAGACAGTGCGCATCCCGCACTGTACGAACACAGCCACGGGTGGGCGGGGGGAAACATCCGTGACGCCAGCCACGACGAGACGGGGGATCGGGGGAACCCCGAGGAGGCAATGGCGACGGGAGGCCGGTTTGACCTGGGTACGGGGCCACCGTAACCTTGTCCTTCGGCGTTTCTGCGCGCCCGCTCCTGAGCGATTTCCTTCCGGCATCCGTCGCCGTCACACGGCAACGGCGTCCGGAAGAGGCCCCCGACTTCAAGACGGCTGACGCTCGCGCGTCAGCCATCGCGGTGGCTGGCATCAGGAGTGCCGTTCCGAGCGAGAGAGAGATCGCGTGTACGCAATCGTGCGCAGCGGTGGTCGTCAGCACAAGGTGGCTGTCGGCGACATCGTTGAGGTCGACAAGCTTCCCACCCACAACGTTGGCGACACGGTCGAGCTCTCGACCCTGCTTCTCGTCGACGGCGACTCCGTCACCAGCGACCCGTGGGTCCTGGCGGGCGTGAAGGTCCAGGCCGAGGTCGTGGACCACCACAAGGGTGCCAAGATCGACATCCTTCGGTACAAGAACAAGACCGGTTACCGCCGGCGCCAGGGTCACCGCCAGCAGTACACGGCGCTGAAGATCACCGGCATCCCCACGGCTGCGAAGTAAGGGACTGAGAGCAGATGGCACACAAGAAGGGCGCATCGTCCACCCGGAACGGTCGCGACTCCAACGCTCAGCGGCTCGGCGTGAAGCGCTTCGGCGGTCAGGCCGTCAACGCCGGTGAGATCCTGGTCCGCCAGCGCGGCACCCACTTCCACCCCGGCCTGAACGTCGGCCGCGGTGGCGACGACACGCTGTTCGCCCTCGCGGCGGGTGCGGTCCAGTTCGGGACCCACCGTGGCCGCAAGGTCGTGAACATCGTTCCGGCCGCGCAGTAAGCAGCCTCTTCCACGAGGGCGGGCCCTTCCCCGTACGGCTTCGTACGGGGAAGCAGGTCCGCCCTCGCGGCGTTGTACGGGAGGCGTACGCCACCGGCGGTCGCCCGCCGCGCGCGGCGGCTCGCCGTGACCCGTACCCGACGGGCCCCGCGGACGCCCGTACCCGCAAGTCCACCGCGCACCGCGCGGAACCCCACCCGTTCTTTCTGGAGGCACTTCCCATGACCACCTTCGTGGACCGCGTCGAGCTGCACGTCGCCGCGGGTAACGGAGGGCACGGCTGTGCCTCCGTGCACCGGGAGAAGTTCAAGCCGCTCGGCGGGCCGGACGGCGGCAACGGCGGGCGTGGCGGTGACGTGATCCTGGTCGTCGACCCGGACGTCACCACGCTCATCGACTACCACCACTCCCCGCACCGCAAGGCGACCAACGGCAAGCCCGGTGAGGGCGGCAACCGTTCCGGGGCGGACGGCAAGGACCTCGTCCTGCCGGTGCCGGACGGCACCGTGGTGCTGGGCCGGGACGGCACCGTCCTGGCCGACCTGGTCGGCCGCGGCACCAGCTTCGTCGCCGCGCAGGGCGGCCGGGGCGGCCTCGGCAACGCCGCGCTGGCCTCGGCGCGCCGCAAGGCCCCCGGCTTCGCGCTGCTCGGCGAGCCCGGCCAGGACCGCGACATCGTGCTGGAGCTGAAGACCGTCGCCGACGTCGCGCTGGTCGGCTACCCCAGCGCCGGCAAGTCCTCGCTGATCTCGGTGCTCTCCGCGGCCAAGCCGAAGATCGCCGACTACCCGTTCACCACCCTGGTGCCCAACCTCGGCGTGGTCAGCGCCGGCGAGACCGTCTACACGATCGCCGACGTCCCCGGCCTGATCCCCGGCGCCAGCCAGGGCAGGGGGCTGGGCCTGGAGTTCCTGCGCCATGTGGAGCGCTGCTCGGTGCTGGTGCACGTACTGGACTGCGCCACGCTGGAGTCCGACCGCGACCCGGTCAGCGACCTCGACGTCATCGAGGAGGAGCTGCGCGCCTACGGCGGTCTGGAGGACCGGCCGCGCGTCGTCGCCCTCAACAAGGTGGACATCCCCGACGGCCAGGACCTCGCCGACCTCATCCGCCCCGACCTGCTCGCCCGCGGCTACCGGGTCTTCGAGGTCTCGGCGGTCTCCCGGCAGGGGCTGAGGGAGCTGTCGTTCGCGCTGGCCGGGATCGTCGCCGAGGCCCGCGCCGCCCGGCCGGTGGAGGAGGCCACCCGGATCGTCATCCGGCCCAAGGCGGTCGACGACGCCGGCTTCACGGTGGTGGCCGAGGACGGCTTCTACCGGGTGCTCGGCGAGAAGCCGGAGCGCTGGGTGCGGCAGACCGACTTCGCCAACGACGAGGCCGTCGGCTACCTCGCCGACCGCCTCAACCGCCTCGGCGTCGAGGAGGAGCTGATGAAGGCGGGCGCCCGGGCCGGCGACGAGGTGGTGATCGGCCCCGGCGAGGACGCGGTCGTCTTCGACTGGGAGCCGACCATGACGGCCGGCGCCGAGATGCTCGGCCGCCGCGGCGAGGACCACCGCTTCCAGGCCCCGCGCCCGGCCGCGCAGCGCCGCAAGGACCGCGACGCCGAACTGCACGACCCCGAGCAGGAGTACCAGGCGTTCGACCCGTTCTGACCGGCCCGGCCGCCCCGGAGACGTCCACAGGCCGGAACCGGCGGGCGGGCCGTGCGTGCCCTCGCGTACATTGCCCAGGGCACGCACGACGAGCGGATGAGTTGTGGAGTACACGCGGTGACAGTGGACGGCCGGCGACAGGGCGGGGACGTACGGCACGAGGTGACGGCGGCGCGCCGGATCGTCGTCAAGATCGGCTCCTCCTCACTGACCACCGCCGTCGGCGGGCTGGCCACCGACCGGATGGACGCCCTGGTGGAGGTGCTCGCCGGGGCGCGGGACGGCGCCAAGGAGATCGTGCTGGTCTCCTCCGGCGCGATCGCCGCCGGGCTGGCCCCGCTCGGCCTGGAGCGCCGCCCGCGTGACCTGGCCCGGCAGCAGGCCGCCGCCAGCGTCGGCCAGGGGCTGCTGGTGGCCGGGTACACCGCGGCCTTCGCCCGCCACGGCATCCGGGTCGGGCAGGTGCTGCTCACCGCCGACGACGTCAGCCGCCGGGCCCACTACCGCAACGCCTACCGCACCTTCGAGCAGCTGCTGGCCATGGGCGCGCTGCCGGTGGTCAACGAGAACGACACGGTGGCCACCGACGAGATCCGGTTCGGTGACAACGACCGGCTCGCCGCCCTCGTCGCCCACCTGGTCCGGGCCGATCTGCTGGTGCTCCTCTCCGACGTGGACGGGGTCTACGACGGCGACCCGAGCCGCCCGGGCAGCCGGCGCATCCCCGAGGTGGCCGGCCCCGGCGACCTCGCCGGGGTGGAGATCGGCAGCGCCGGCAAGGCGGGCGTGGGCACCGGCGGCATGGTGACCAAGGTGCAGGCGGCCCGGATCGCCGCCGACGCCGGGATCCCGGTGGTGCTGACCTCCGCCGCCGAGGCCGCCGACGCCCTGGCCGGCCGCCCCACCGGCACCTTCTTCCACGCCACCGGCAAGCGCTCGGCGGTCCGGCTGCTGTGGCTGGAGCACGCCTCCGAACCGCGCGGCGCGCTGCGCCTGGACGCGGGCGCGGTACGGGCGGTGGTGGAGCGGCGCACCTCGCTGCTGCCGGCCGGGCTCACCGGGGTCGAGGGCCAGTTCTCCGCCGGCGACCCGGTCGACCTGCTGGACGAGGAGGGCCGGGCGGTCGCCCGCGGGCTGGTCAACTTCGACGCCGAGGAGCTGCCCCGGCTGCTCGGCCGCTCCACCCGCGAGCTGGCCGCCGAGTTCGGCCCGGAGTACGAACGCGAGGTCGTCCACCGCGACGACCTGGTGGTGCTGCACTGAGCCCGGCCCGGTAGGCGGGCGGGGCGCGCCGTCGTCGCGCGCTTCGGTGATCCGGGGGGCTTCTTGCCGAAAAAGGCCACGCGGTCGGCCTGGGGCTGGTCAACTTTATGCGAAGGACTGATTTCCGACAGGCACCCGCCTGGGAGAGGACCGGACCACCCGCACCACGACCGCTGCCACGGCAAGCGGGCACCGCGAACAGGAGGCCGCCGGTGAGACGAGGGCGCCCAGGGGCGCTGCCCCGAGGCGGGGGTACCTCCCACGCCCGACAGGCTGTGGGGGAGAAGCGGGCACTGGCCGGCGTCGGCGGCATACACGCCGGCCCGTCCGCCCGTGAACCCCAGTCCGACCAGAACGCGCAGACGACCGAGCGGGACGCCTCCCGGCTGTGGCACGTCACGCTCAGCGTCTCCGGCGCCGAGGCGCCGCTGGCCGAGGTCAGACGGGCTCTCGAACAGCTCGCGCACGACCATCCGTTCCTGCTGACCAGCCGGTACGCCAACGATCACGCGGAGATCCGGTACTGGGAGGAGGCCCGCGACCTGCACGACGCGGCGGCGATCGCGCTGCGGCTGTGGGGCGAGCACCGGGCCACCGCGCACCTGCCGCCGTGGGAGATCGTCGGCCTGGAGGTGATCGACCGGGAGACCTACCACCTCAGGGTCGCCGAAGGGTACGGCCCGCCCCCGGCCACCCCGGTGGGCGTGCACCCGTTCTGAGCCCCGCCGGGCCCCGCGACGGCGTCTTGCATGCCGGAACGTGGCATGGACCCCCCTTCGGGCTCAGTACCCTCGGAGCATGACCAGTAGCTCCTCGTCCCCCGTGACCGACACCGCACGCCGCGCGAAGGCGGCAGCCGCCGTACTCGCGCCGCAGCCGCGGACCGTGCGGGACGGCGCGCTGCTGGCCATCGCGGACGCCCTCCAGGCGCGCGCCGGCGAGATCGTCGCGGCCAACGCCCGCGACGTCGAGGCGGCGCGCGCCGCCGGCACCAGCGAGGCGGTCGTCGACCGCCTCACCCTGACCCCCGAGCGGATCGACGCCATCGCCGCCGACGTACGCCACGTGGTGGGCCTGCCCGACCCGGTGGGCGAGGTGGTGCGCGGCTCCACCCTCCCCAACGGCCTGGAGCTGCGGCAGATCCGGGTGCCGCTGGGCGTGGTCGGCATCGTCTACGAGGCCCGGCCCAACGTCACCGTGGACGCCGCCGCGCTCTGCCTGAAGTCCGGCAACGCGGTGCTGCTGCGCGGCTCCTCCTCGGCGTACGCCTCCAACACCGCGCTGGTGGCCGTGGTGCGGGACGCCGTCGAGTCGGCCGGGCTCCCCGCCGACGCGGTGCAGCTGGTGCCGGGGGAGGGCCGGGAGTCGGTCACCGAGCTGATGCGCGCCCGGGGCCTGGTGGACGTCCTCATCCCGCGCGGCGGCGCCTCGCTGATCAAGACCGTGGTGGAGGGGTCCACCGTGCCGGTGATCGAGACCGGCACCGGCAACTGCCACGTCTACGTCGACGAGCACGCCGACCTGGAGATGGCGCTGGCGATCCTGCTCAACGCCAAGACCTCGCGGCCGAGCGTGTGCAACGCGGCCGAGACCGTGCTGGTGCACTCCGCCGTGGCCGACGCCTTCCTCCCGACCGCCCTTGCCGCCCTGACCGAGGCCGGGGTCACCGTGCACGGCGACGCGACCTGGCAGCGGGCGGGCAAGGAGACGGGCACCGAGGTGCCGGCCGCCACCGACGAGGACTGGGCGGCCGAGTACCTCTCGTACGACATCGCGGCGGCCGTGGTCCCCGACCTGGACGCGGCGGTGGCCCACATCCGCCGCTGGACCTCCGGGCACACCGAGGCGATCGTCACCCGCGACCAGGCGGCGGCCCGCCGTTTCGTCTCACTGGTGGACTCCACCGCCGTCATGGTGAACGCCTCCACGCGGTTCACCGACGGCGGCCAGTTCGGCTTCGGCGCCGAGATCGGCATCTCCACCCAGAAGCTGCACGCCCGCGGCCCGATGGGGCTGCCGGAGCTGACCAGCACCAAGTACGTCGTCACCGGGGACGGCCACATCCGCTGACCGGCCGCGGATTTCCGCCGCCGACTGCCCAAGGGGGCGCCGCCGGGCTTACTCTGGACGGGTGTCTGAGGGTGAGGACGGCAGGCCGTTCCCCGACGGTGACGACCACGGCGACGCGGACGACGAGTTCGCCTCCGTGGTCTTCGACGAGGCGTTCGTCCGGGCCGCCCCGGCCCATGAACCCACCGCGCGGGAACGGCGGCTGGCGGCGGCCCAGGCCCGCGCCGAGGCCGACGCCGCCCGGGCCCGTAGCGTGGGCGGCGGTGACGACGACGAGCCGCCGCGGTTCGACGACGGCTTCGGCTTCGACGGCTACCACCGACGCGACGTCAGCGACGAGGACGAGCTGGGGCTGTGGGCCGGGCCGTACCGCCACCGCGGGCACTACGGCGCCCACACCCGCTGGCACCGCACCATCGCCTGGGTGCTCGCCCTGGTGATGGGCGTCGGCGTGGTGGCGCTCAGCTTCGCCGCCGTCTACCGCGGGGCCGGCGGCGTCGGCCGGCAGCCCGCCCCGCCACCCGCCAGCGGCCCGTCCACGGTGCCCCGTCCGGCCGTGAAGGCGCCCTCTTCGGCGACACCCTGACAAACATTCAGAAGATGACTGGTAGCAGGGCGTTTACCACGGGCGAGCGGGACCTACTCTTGTCGTATGACCGGGCGTGGAGACCCTCCGGAGGGGACACCCCAGGGCGTCCCGGGGGGCGGTGACGACGAATACCGATCCGTCGTGTTCGACGAATCGTTCGTCCGGGCTGCCCGGATACAGGAGTTCTCGGCCCGGGAACGGCTCAGCGGCACGGCCCGGGCGGTACGCACCCGGCCGCCGTGGTCGCGGGCGGCCGGCAACCCGCAGGCGTTCGCCCTGCTGCTGCTGATGGTGCTGGCCTTCGGCACCGCGGTCTACCTGGGGCTGCGCCACCCGTACCGGGGGACCGCGGCGCCCGACGTGGACCCGGCGCGCATCACCCTGGTGCGCCTCGCCCCGCAGGGCGTGGTGGCCGCCGCCCCGGGCGCCTCCGCGCGCTACCCGGTCGGCGCCGACGCCGTCACCCTGCCCGACCCCAGGGCCACCGCCCACTTCTCCTCCACCCAGGTGTTCCAGGCGCTCGTGCTGGCCAAGGAGTACGTGGTGGCCTCCTCGGTCCGCCCGGACGCGCTCACCGGCGGGGACGTACGGCAGGTGCGGGCGCTCCTCGACCCCGGACAGCTCGACCAGTTCGACCGCAGCCTGGCCCGCCCGGCCGACGACGGCCAGCACGCGGCCACCGGCTGGCTGGTGCGCTTCGACCCAACCCGCGTCGCGCTGGCCGACCCGGCGGTACGGGTGCGCGGCACCGTCACCGTCCACGAACGCGGTGACCAGGGGCTGGAGGTCGTCACCGACCACACGCTGGAGTACACCGTGCGGGCCGCCGACGCGCGGTCCGCTCCCGCCTCGCTGTTCACCGTCCGCCGCCAGTTGCGCCTGTACTTCGACGAGGAGGACCTGCGGGAACGCCGGCTCCAGCTCCAGCAGGCCGCGGTGGAGGCGGGTCCGCTGGCCTGCGGGGTGGACGCGGCCGGCTACTTCCGTCCGCTGCTGGCCGGGCAGAGCGCCCCCTCGGGGCCGGGGATCGACCCGCAGGACCACGCCGTCCCGATAGCGTCCGGCTGCGGCCTGCTGCGCGCCGCCCCCACCCCGCACCCGTCCGCGAGCCACCCGAGGCCCCCGGCGCGCCGCTAGGCCCTGTCGTCCTCGCGGCCCTCGCGGTCGCCGCCGGGACGGCCGCCGGAGAAGCGGTCCCACAGCTTGCCGCCGAGGTCGCCGGCGCCGGAGGACAGGTCGCGCAACAGGCCCATCAGCGGGTCCTTGCTGGTGCGCACCGATTCGGCGTAGTGGTTCGCCGACTCGCGGAAGGAGTCGTAGACCGAGGTGCCGTCGTCGTCGGTGCGCCGCGGGTAGTGGCCGTCCATGATCCGCTGGTACTCGCGGCTGCCCGCCCACTTCTTCAGCTCGGCGGCGCGCACCGTGGTGAACGGGTGGGAACGCGGCAGCACGTTCATGATCTTCAGCACCGAGTCCCGCAGGTCGCCGCCGGCCTCGTACTCCTCGGCCTGCGCCAGGAACGCGTCGACGTTCATCTCGTGCAGGTGGTTGCCGCCGGCCAGCTTCATCAGCCCGCGCATCGAGGCGTGCGGGTCCTGGCCGACCAGCAGCCCGGCGCGGTCGGCGGACAGCTCCGACTTGCGGAACCACTCGCGCAGCGCGGTGACGATCGCCATCACCGCCACGTTGCCCAGCGGGATCCACGCCACCCGCAGCGCGAGGTTGGTCAGGAAGAGCAGGATGGTGCGGTAGACGGCGTGGCCGGAGAGCGCGTGGCCCACCTCGTGGCCGACCACCGCCCGCATCTCCTCCGCGTCCAGCAGCTCCACCAGACCGGTGGAGACCACCACGATCGGCTCGTCCAGCCCGATGCACATCGCGGTGGGCCGCGGGTCCTGCGTGACGTACATCGGCGGGACCTTCGGCAGGTCCAGGATGTAGCAGGCGTCCCGCAGCATGTCGTTCAGATGCGGGAACTGCTGGTCGCCGACGCGTACCGAGTCGGAGAGGAACAGCAGCCGTAGCGAGCGCTCCGGCAGCAGCCCGCTGAGCGCCTTGAGCACGGTGTCGAACCCGGTCAGCTTGCGCAGCGCGACCAGCGCCGAGCGGTCGGCCGGGTGCTCGTAGGCCCGGGAGGAGATCCCCGGGAAGCGGGTGCGGTCACGGCCGGGCACCCCGGCCCCGGAATCGTTCGGCACGGTCATCGGTCCTCATCCCCTGGGTAGCCGTCACGTGCTCGTCCCTGCGCACACCCCACCTTAGGACGCGCGGCCGGACGGGCTTACGCTGAAGGACATGCACATCCCCGCGATGCACGGTGCCGCCGTGCTCCTCGCCGACACGGCGCCGGTCACCTCGCACCTGCTGCCGATCGTCATCGTCGTCTCCGTGCTCGGCATCGCCTTCCTCGCGTGGTTCCTGCTGCGCGGGTACGGCGACAAGGACTGACGGCCAGTAACGTACGTACCCGGCGCACCGGAGCGGCACGTACCGAAGTGCCGGACGTGCGGCCCCTGCCTGGGGTTCCGCGCGCCCCGCACGTACCATGTGGCACGAGTTTCCAGTGAGCTGACTCGACCACGAACGACCGACCGCAAGGGGTCCTGCCGACCATGACCGCACACTTTCCGACCGCCGTGGCCACGCTGGCCGAGGGCGGCAACCACGAGAGTCTCAACCCGTACCTGACCGGCGGCGGCGCGCTCTTCGTGCTGTTGCTGCTGCTGTGGATCACCACCCGGTTCAACCGGGACCGCTGAGCCGGGTCGGCCCGCCCAGGGACGCCAAGTAGGGTGTGCTCGCATGGGAGAGCAGGCAGCGTCCGTGCGCCCCTCCGGAATCGATGTCGGCGGAGGGGCCGGGCCGGTGAAGAAACGACTCGGTGTGATGGGCGGCACGTTCGACCCGATCCACCACGGCCACCTGGTGGCCGCCAGCGAGGTGGCGAGCCTCTTCCACCTCGACGAGGTGGTCTTCGTCCCCACCGGTGAGCCGTGGCAGAAGGAGCACCGCACGGTCTCCCCGGCGGAGGACCGCTATCTGATGACGGTCATCGCCACCGCCTCCAACCCGCAGTTCTCGGTCAGCCGGATCGACATCGACCGCGGCGGCCCCACCTACACCCTCGACACGCTGCGCGACCTGCGGGCCCAGCACGGCGACGTGGACCTGTTCTTCATCACCGGCGCCGACGCGCTCGGCCAGATCTTCTCCTGGCGCCACGCCTCCGAGCTGTTCCAGTTCGCCCACTTCATCGGCGTCACCCGGCCCGGTCACCCGCTGACCGACCCCGGGGTGCCGGCCGGCGGCGTCTCCCTGGTCGAGGTCCCGGCGCTGGCGATCTCCTCCACCGACTGCCGCCAGCGGGTGGCCCAGGGCGAGCCGGTGTGGTACCTGGTGCCGGACGGCGTGGTGCGCTACATCAACAAACGGAAGCTGTACCGGGAAGCCGGATAGCCCTTTTCCTCGATCGGATCTGGAGGGACGCCGGTGAGTGACGCACACCCCGGACAGCGTTGGACCGAGGACGAGCAGCGGGCCGCGTACGCCCGACAGCCGTACGGGGGCCACCCGGGCCCGGACCCCTACGCCCAGGGCCCGGCCGAGGGGTACGACCCGTACGCCGCCGGGTACGGCACCGCCGCGGCGCCGCAGCCCGGCGCGGACGGCGGCGACCCGGCGCCCGGACAGCCCGGCTACCCGCACCAGCAGGCCCCCCAGGGGTACGTCCCCCACCAGTACGCCCCGCCCGGGCAGTCCCCGTACGGCTACTCCTACGATTCGTACGACCCGTACCAGCAGCAGCCCGAACAGCCGTACCAGCAGTCCGACGCCTACGGCGGCCAGCAGCAGTACCAGCAGCCGTACCAGCAGGGCTACGACGGCTACGGACAGGTGCCCCGGCCCCGCCAGGAGGCCGCGCCCGGGCAGCCCGCGGACCACCACCAGCCGCCCGAGGAGCCGGCGCACCCCGGACCGGCCGAGGACGACGAGGGCTTCCACACCGAGCAGTTCGCCTTCATCGACGAGGAGGACGAGCAGGCCGAGGACGTCATCGACTGGCTGAAGTTCACCGAGTCGCGCACCGAGCGCCGCGACGAACGCAAACGGCGCGGACGCAAGCGGCTGATCGCCCTCGCCGTGGTCGCCGTGCTGGCGGTCGGCGGCGGCGTGACCTACCTGTGGCAGGCCGGCAAGCTGCCCGGCACCGGCACCTCCGGCACCGGGAAGACCGCCGCGAGCGGGGCGCAGAAGCGCGACGTGATCGTGGTCCACCTGCGCCAGGTGGACAGCAACGACAGCTCCACCGCGCTGCTGGTCGGCAACGAGACCACCGGCAAGGGGTCCACCGTGCTGCTGCCCGGCTCGCTGGCGGTCACCACCGACAGCGGCACCACCACGCTGGCCAAGTCCGTGGTGGACGACGGCGCCGGCCCCACCCGGGACGCGCTCGGCACCCTGCTCGGCGCCGACATCAAGGGCACCTGGCGGCTGGACACCCCGTACCTGGAGATCCTGGTGGAGTCGGTCGGCGGGATCACCCTGGACGCCGACGCCACCGTCAAGGGCGGCGGGAAGACCCTGGTCACCCCGGGCAAGGGCAAGGAACTCAACGGGCAGGCGGCGGTCGCCTACGCCACCTACCGCGCCCCCGGCGAGCCCCAGACCAAGCAGCTCGCCCGGTTCGGCCAGGTGATGCAGGCGGTGCTGACCAAGCTGCCCAGCGACGCGGCCACCGCCACCAAGATCGTCGACAGCCTCGGCGCCATCCCCGACCCGTCGCTCACCGACAGCCAGCTCGGCGCCACCCTCGCCCACCTGGCCGACGAGGCCAAGGGCGGCGACTACGCCACCACGCTGCTGCCCGTCCAGCCCGACGGCACCCTCAGCCCCCAGGCCACCGACGGCGTGGTCAAGGACGTCCTCGGCGGCACGGTCAAGAACAGCGACCCCAGCGGCACCCCGCGGATCTCGGTGCGCAACGCCACCGGCGACACCGCCGCGGCCAACACCGCCCAGGCCGCCGTGGTCAACTCCGGCTACACCTACCTCGACGGCGGCACCGCCCCCCGGCAGTCCGCCTCCCAGGTGATCTACTCCTCCGCCGCCCGGGCCGCCACCGCCCGGGAGCTGGCCAAGACCCTCGGACTGCCCGCCTCCGCGGTCACCAAGGGCAACGGCGCCGGCAACGCGGACATCACCGTGGTGCTCGGAGCCGACTACCACAAGAGCTGACCCGGACCGGGTACCGGAAACTCCTGGTGGGCATGTCAGCCGGACATGAGACCCTGGAGAGGTACCCGTACCCGACCGGAAAGCATGGCTTGTGACCGCCACGGACCGCTCGATCGAGCTGATCACCGCCGCCGCCCAGGCGGCGGCCGACAAGCTCGCGCACGACATCATCGCCTACGACGTCAGCGACGTGCTGTCGATCACCGACGCCTTCCTGCTCGCCTCGGCGCCCAACGACCGGCAGGTCAAGGCGATCGTGGACGAGGTCGAGGAACGCCTGCTCAAGGAGTTGGGCGCCAAGCCGGTGCGCCGCGAGGGCGAGCGCGACGGCCGCTGGGTGCTGCTCGACTACGTCGACATCGTGGTGCACGTCCAGCACTCCGAGGAGCGGGTCTTCTACGCCCTGGAGCGGCTGTGGAAGGACTGCCCGGAGATCGGGCTGCCCGAGGACGCCCTGGCCACCCGCGGCAAGGGCGCCGAGTACGCGGCCCGGCAGGCCGCCGAGGCGGACGGGGGCCCGAGCTGAACGCGTCCGGTGACCTTGCCGGGCCGCGCCCCGACGGGGGGCGCGGCCGGCGCATCGTGTTGTGGCGGCACGGCCAGACCGCCTGGAACCTGGAGCGCCGCTTCCAGGGCACCACGGACATCCCGCTGACCGCGACCGGGGTGGCCCAGGCCCGCCGCGCGGCCCGGCTGCTCGCGGCGCTGAGGCCGGACGCGATCATCGCCTCCGACCTCAGCCGCGCCGCCCGTACCGCCGCCGAGCTGAGCGCCCTCACCGGCCTGGAGGCCACCTGCTACGAGGATCTGCGGGAGACCTACGCCGGGGTGTGGCAGGGGCTGACCCACGAGGAGATCCTGGAGCGCCACCGCGAGCAGTACCTGGCGTGGAAGCGCGGGGAGCCGGTGCGGCGCGGCGGCGGCGAGCTGGAGACCGAGGTCGCCGACCGGGCGGCCCCGGTGGTGCTGCGCGCCGCCGACAAGCTGCCGGACGGCGGCACGCTGGTGGTGGTCAGCCACGGCGGTGCCATCCGCACCACCATCGGCCGGCTGACCGGGCTGCCGCCGGCGCACTGGGAGGCGCTGGGCGGGCTGTCGAACTGCTGCTGGTCGGTGCTGGGCGAGGGCGCCCGCGGCTGGCGGCTGCTGGAGCACAACGCCGGCACGCTGCCCGCACCGGTGCTCGGCGAGGACGACTGACGGCCGGCCCGACCGCGATTTCGCGTTCGGGCAGGTCACCCGCTAAGCTCTTACTCGTTCGCAGCGAGAACCGCCGGGAACACCAGGGGCTATAGCTCAGTTGGTAGAGCGCTTGCATGGCATGCAAGAGGTCAAGGGTTCAATTCCCTTTAGCTCCACAGTCCGGGAAGATCCCGTCCCCTCAGGGGGACGGGATCTTCTCTTTGCGTTCCTTGCGGGCCAGCGCCTCCGACAGGGTGACGCGGTGGTGCGGGCAGTGCGTGATCAGCGGGTCGGACAGGGCCCGCAGCCGCGCCAGGCCCTGCCGGCTCTCCTCGTCGGCCGGGGCGTAGACCACGATCCGGTGCTCGGGCAGGCCGTCGATGGACAACGAGGTCGTCACCATCCGCAGCTCGCCCACCGAGGCGGTGCGCACCAGCTTGATCTGCGACCCGGGCGGGGCCACGTCACCACTGGCCCACATCTGCGCGAACGAGGCGCTGGCCCGGGTCAGCCGGGCGACGAACGTCTCCCAGGCCGGCTCGCCCACGTGCCGCCCGTAGGCCGCCCGCAGCTGAGCCACCATGCGCGGCAGCTCCTCGTGCGGGTTGAGCAGCGCCGCGCAGCACTCGGGCATGGTGAACAGCCGCCACAGCACGTTGCGTTCGGGCCGGTCGGACAGGTGGGTGCCGGGCCACACGTCCAGGTACGCGGTGTTGCACGCGCGGATGTCGTAGCGGGCGTTGTAGACCACGGCGGGCAGCGGGTCGAGGGCGTCCAGCACGGTCCGCACCTGCTCGGACAGGCCCTCCTCGTCGCGGACCGCCTCGGCCACGAACGGCACCCCGGCCAGCCGGTACAGGTGCTCCTGCTCGGTCGCGTCCAGCCGCAGCACCCGGCCCACCGCGTCCAGCACCTGGACGCTGGCGTTGATCGGCCGCCCCTGCTCCAGCCACGTGTACCAGGTGACCCCGACCCCGGCGAGCTGGGCGACCTCCTCGCGGCGCAGTCCGGGGGTGCGGCGGCGCAGCCCCGGGGCGAGGCCGACGTCCTGCGGGGTGACGCGGGCCCGGCGGCTGCGCAGGAAGGCGGCGAGTTCGGTACGGCGCACCGCCCGCGCGTCGGTCGTCCGTCCCTCGGCCGTGGTCCCTCGCGTCGCCCCCATGGTGCGCCATCGTGCCGTGCCGCACGGCGGGCTGCCAGGTGCTGCTGGTACCAGCATCGGCGGGCTCTCACCACGGGTACCGGGCGCCCCGGACCGTGGAGGCCATGAACCCCACCACCCTCACCCGTGCCCCCTCCGCCGGCTCCGGTACGCGTCCGGCGGCCGGGCGCCGGGCCACCCCGCCCCGTCCGGGGTGGCTGCTGGCGATCGTGCTGACCGGGCAGTTCATGGCGCTGCTCGACGCGTTCATCGTCAACGTGGCCGCCCCCACCATCCGCTCCGACCTGCACGCCTCCGGCGCCGGGCTGCAACTGGTGGTGGCCGGCTACACCATCGCCTACGCGGTGCTGCTGATCACCGGGGCCCGGCTCGGCGACCGGTTCGGCCACCGCGCGGCGTTCCTGGGCGGCCTCGCGGTCTTCACCGGCGCCTCGCTGGCGTGCGGACTGGCCGCCGGCACCGGGCAGTTGATCGCCTTCCGGCTGGTGCAGGGGGCCGGCTCGGCGCTGATGCTGCCGCAGGTGCTCAGCCTGATCCAGCGCACCTACCAGGGGGCGCGGCGGGCCCGGGCGCTCAGCGCGTTCTCCGCGGTGATCGCCTCCGGCGCGGTGGTCGGCCAGGTGGCCGGCGGACTGCTGGTCGACGCCGACCTGTTCGGCACCGGCTGGCGCCCGGTCTTCCTGGTCAACGTGCCGATCGGGGTGGCGCTGCTGGCCGCCGGCCCCCGGCTGATCCCCCGGGACCGGCGCGGACGCGACCGGGCGCCGCGTCCGCTGGACGTCCCCGGGCTGCTCACCCTGGGGGCAGCGGTGACCACGCTGACGGTGCCGCTGGTGCTGGGGCGGGAGTACGGCTGGCCGGCCTGGACGTGGGGGTCGCTGGCGGTGAGCGCGGTCTGCTTCGGGGCGTTCGCGGTGGCCGAGACGCGGCTGGCCCGGCGGGGCGGGGCGCCGCTGATCTCCGGCCGGGTGCTGCGGGCGCCGGGGATGCCGGTGGCGGTGGCCCGGATCGGGCTGACCATGGCGGCCAACGCGGCGTTCCTGCTCACCTTCGCGCTCCACTTCCAGGGCGGGCTGGGGTACCGTCCGGCGCACGCGGGGCTGCTCTTCGCCCCGACCGCGGTGGCCTTCGGCGCCTTCAGCCTCAACTGGGGCCGTCTGCCGGGGCGTTGGCATCCGTGGCTGGCCCCGGCGGGCGCGCTGGCGGCGGCCGTGGCGTGTCTGCTGAGCGGGTTCGCGCTGCGCGGCGGTGGCGGGGGAGGCCCGCTGCTCCATGGTGCGCTGGTGCTGCTGGGGCTGGGCATGGGCGGCGCGTACAGCCCGACGCTCACCCGGGCACTGGCCACCGTGCGTACCGAGGACGCGGCCGACGCCAGCGGGCTGCTGGTCACCGTCACCCAGCTCGGCCAGCTCATCGGCGTCGCCACGTTCGGCTCGCTCTACCTGGAGCTGGCCCCCGGCACCGGGACGCACGGCGCCGCGGCCGGGTCGGCGCACGCGCTGGCGGTCACCACGGTGGCGCTGGCGGTGGTGCTGGCCGCGGTGGCGGCGGCTGGGACGGGACGGCGCCGCAGGTGAGCGGAACGGCTCACCGCCGCGGCGTGGTGCGCAGCGCCGCCGTGGTCCGGACGGCGGCGACGGCCAGGAAGGCCAGGCCCAGCAGCGGATAGAGCGCGGAGCAGGCCATCTGGCCGGGGTTCTGGTGGAGTTCGGGGCGGAACGGCCCGGTGTGCGGCACCGCCCACAGCAGGAACGAGCAGAACAGCACGGCCGTCACCGCGGCCCCCGCCGCCCACCGCCGGTCACCGAGCCGTACCGCCTCACCGGCGAGCACGATCACCATCGGCACGCACCACACCCAGTGGTGCGACCACGACACCGGGCTGACCAGCAGCGCGGTCACCGCGCAGGAGCACGCCGCCCAGGCCCGTCCGGCGGGCAGCCGCCGCCCGGCCAGCGCGGCGCCGACCGCCACCGCCAGCCCGGCCGCCCCGACCACGGCCGCCGTGACCGCCCACACCGTGCCCGGGTCGCCGGTGTGCAGCAGTCGGGCGACCACGCCGCGCAGCGACTGGTTGGCGGTCTCCTCGGCGTGGCCGGCCCGGTCGGCGGCGAAGAGCGTGCCGCTCCAGAAGCGCCGCGAGTCCCGGGGGAGCGCCAGCGCGGCCAGCGCCACGGTGGCCGCGAAGGCGAGCGCCGCCACGGCCGCGCGGCGCAGCGCCGGGTTCCACACCGGCCGCCCCCCGCGCAGCCGCCGTACCCCCAGCACCACCCCGGTCAGCGCCAGGAGGACCGCGAAGAGCGCCGGGGTGAGCTTGATCCCGGCGGCCACGCCGATGCCCACCCCGGCCCAGCGGTGGCCGGACCGGCGGGTCAGGTCCCACAGCACCAGGGCGGCGAGCAGCAGGTTAATCTGGCCGTACCGCAACGTGGTCCACACCGGCTCGCACCACACGGCGGCGGCGGCCGTCCAGCAGACCGCGGCGGCGCGCGGCATCCGGCGCGGCAGGCCGGCCAGCCGCAGCGACAGGTGGACCACGGCGACCAGCAGCCCGAGGTTGGCGGCGGTGGCCAGCGCCCGTACCGCACCCTCGCCGAACCAGGTCAGCGGCACGAACAGCAGCGCGGCGAACGGCGGATAGGTGGCCGGCAGGTTGGCCTCGGTGGCCACCATGGCGTACAGCTCGCCGCCGGTGCGCACCGTCCACCCCTCGGCGCGGTAGACCCGCAGGTCGATCATGGAGACGTGGAGCAGGACCTGGGCGGCCCAGCAGACGGCGAACGAGATCAGGCAGACCGCCAGGGCCACCGCGGTGGGCCGCCGTGCCATCAGCCCCGCCAGGGGTCGGCGGCGGTCATGGGCGGGCGGCTCGCTCACGGCGGTCACGGAGTGGGCTCCTGGGGTCGGCGGACCGGGCGCGGACGGCACCGTGGGCCCGGGGATCACTGACGGCACGGAAGGCCGACAGTACCCGGCCGCCCCGCCCGGCAGCAGGGCCGCCGCCGCCCGGTGATCTCCCGCGGCCGGCGGTCACCGGCCGATTTGGCGAACCACCCCCCTGGCCGTGTAATGTTTGGGACGTCGCCGGGGGAACCCGGCGGAGCGGAACAAGGGGCTATAGCTCAGTTGGTAGAGCGCTTGCATGGCATGCAAGAGGTCAAGGGTTCAATTCCCTTTAGCTCCACAGTGAACGGGCCATCCGAGAGGGTGGCCCGTTTTGTGTTGTATGTCGCAGCACGTTGGTTGCCGCGGCGCGTTGTACGGCGCGGTGCGTTGACCGTCGCGGCGTGTCACGCGTCACGGTCGCGCCTTCGCGCCGCTCTTGCCGTCGATTCGGCCAACTCCCCGCGCTTTACGTGCACTTGACCATTTCTTGAAGTAATCATGTCCCTGACGTGAGCAGATCAGGGCCAGAGTTTCGCTTTGTGGTGCGCGGCTCACCGTTATCCGGTGATCGCGCTCCGCATCATGCGACATTTCGTATCGCTGGGGGTTCCATGAAGCTTGACCGTCACAGAACTCGCGCCGGGCTGGCGGCGGCGGCGACCTTGCCGCTGGTGGCCGGTGCTCTGGCGCTGGGCATACCTTCGGCCCAGGCCGCCCCGCACGACCGGCTGGTGCTGACCACCACCAAGCCGCTGTGGGCAACGCCCCGGGCCGACCACGGTTCCGCCGCCGCCTCGACCACCGTCCACGCCCGGGTCTACCTGGCCGGCCGCGACGCCAAGGGCCTCGCCGCCTACGCCCAGGCCGTCTCCGACCCGAAGTCCCCGCTGTACGGCAAGTACCTGACCGCCAAGCAGGCCCAGGCCCGCTTCGGTGCCACGCCGCAGCAGATCGCCGACGTCACCCGCTGGCTGAAGTCCGCCGGCCTCACCGTGACCGCGACCACCCAGCACTACGTGGCCGTCAGCGGCGACAAGGCCGCCGTCCAGCGCGCCTTCGGCACCGACCTGCACAACTACACCAAGGACGGCCGCGTCTACCACGCGCCGGCCAAGGCGGCCTCCGTGCCCGCCTCGGTGGCCGACGCCGTGCTCACCGTCTCCGGCCTGGACAACGCGCCCAAGCTGGCCCGCCACGACAACACCACCGACGCCGCCACCTCGGCCGCCCGGCCGTCCGGCGCCACCCCCGGCGACACGCTGCCGCCGCCCGAGGCCGTCTTCAAGAACGCCGGTCCGTTCTCCACGTACTACGGCTCGAAGACCAACAGCAGCCTGCCCTCCTCCTACGGCGTCAAGGCCCCCTACGCGGTGCACGGCTACACCGGCAAGCAGCTGCGCGCCGCCTACGGCGCCGGCAAGTGGACCGGCAAGGGCGTCACCATCGCCATCACCGACGCCTACGCCTCGCCCTACATAGCCAAGGACGCGGCCGAGTACGCCAAGCGCAACGGCGACGCCCCCTACAGGCCGGGGCAGTTCGGCCAGGTCCTCCCCGGCGCCTACAACAGCATCGACTCCTGCAAGGCGGCCGGCTGGTACGGCGAGGAGACCCTCGACGTCGAGGCGGTGCACGCGGTGGCCCCGGCCGCCCGCATCACCTACGTCGGCGCCGCCTCCTGCGGTGACTCCGACCTGATGGACGCGCTCACCAAGGTCGTCGACAACCGGCTCGCCGACATCGTCTCCAACTCCTGGGGCGACGTCGAGGCCAACGAGACCCCCGACGTGGCCACCGCCTACGACCACATCTTCCAGCAGGGCGCGGTCGAGGGCATCGGCTTCTACTTCTCCTCCGGCGACAACGGTGACGAGGTCGCCAACACCGGCACCAAGCAGGTGGACACCCCCGCCAACTCCGCGTGGGTCACCGCGGTCGGCGGCACCTCGCTCGCCGTCGGCAAGGGGAACAAGTACCTGTGGGAGACCGGCTGGGGCACCTACAAGGCGACCCTGTCCAAGGACGGCCAGAGCTGGGACAACTTCCCCGGCGCCTACACCTCCGGCGCGGGCGGCGGCACCAGCAGGACCGTCGACCAGCCGTTCTACCAGCGCGGTGTCGTCCCTGACGCGCTCAGCAAGCAGGACGGCCCGGCGCCCAAGCGCGTCGTCCCGGACATCGCGGCCATCGCCGACCCGAACACCGGCTTCCTGGTCGGCCAGTCGCAGACCTTCCCGGACAAGTCGGTCAAGTACAGCGAGTACCGCATCGGCGGCACCTCGCTGGCCGCTCCGGTGATCTCCGCCATCCAGGCCCTCGCCCAGCAGGCCCGCGGCGGCGTGCCGATCGGCTTCGCCAACCCCGGCATCTACGACCGGTACGGCACCGCCGCCTACCACGACGTCACCGACCACCCGCTCGGCCAGGGCCAGGGCCTCGGCGTGATCCGGATGGACTACGCCAACGGCATCGACGCCTCCGGCGGCCTGCTGACCTCGCTGCGCAGCCTGGGCAAGGACAGCTCGCTGAACGCCACCGTCGGCTACGACAACGTCACCGGCGTCGGCACCCCGGCGGCCGGCTACGTCAACAGCTACGTGCCGCGCCGTCACTGACGGTACCCACCGGGTGGCACACCCGGCGCGAGGGCCCGTACCGGGATGTCCGGTGCGGGCCCTTCCCGCCCTGGGGTACCCTGACCCCATGCGTGCCGTGCGCCTTCTGCTTAGCAGGCCGCACTGACCTTCCGAACATGTCAGTGCGGCGTCCCCTCCTGTGCGAGGGGATTTTTCGTTATCCGGGGAGGCAGGCCGGGCGTACGCCTGTCATGACATCGATGGAGCTTCGAGGGACATGAGCGAGACCACCCCTGCCGCCGAGGCGGCAGCGCCGCACCGCTACACCGCCGCCATGGCCGCACAGATCGAGGCCCGCTGGCAGGACCTCTGGGAGCGGGAGGGCACCTTCCAGGCCCCCAACCCCGGCGGCGGTGACCTCGGCGGGCCGGCAGAGGTCGTCGAGCGCCCCAAGAAGTTCTTCATGGACATGTTCCCGTACCCCTCCGGTGCCGGGCTCCACGTCGGCCACCCGCTGGGCTACATCGCCACCGATGTCTACGCCCGCTACCACCGGATGACCGGCCACAACGTGCTGCACACCCTGGGCTTCGACGCCTTCGGCCTGCCCGCCGAGCAGTACGCCGTGCAGACCGGCACCCACCCCCGGATCACCACCGAGGCCAACATCACCACCATGCGCCGCCAGTTGCGCCGCCTGGGCCTCGGTCACGACCAGCGCCGTTCCTTCGCCACCATCGACCCGGCGTACTACCGCTGGACCCAGTGGATCTTCCTCCAGATCTTCAACTCCTGGTACGACCCCCAGGCGAAGAAGGCCCGCCCCATCGACGAGCTGGTCGAGCAGTTCGCCTCCGGCGCCCGCCCCACCCCGGACGGCCGGCCCTGGGACGAGCTGACCGCCGTCGAACGCGCCGACGTCCTGGGCGAGTACCGGCTGGCCTACGCCTCCGAGTCGCCGGTCAACTGGTGCCCGGGGCTCGGCACCGTCCTGGCCAACGAGGAGGTCACCGCCGACGGCCGCTCCGAACGCGGCAACTTCCCGGTCTTCAAGGCCAAGCTGCGCCAGTGGATGATGCGCATCACCGCCTACGCCGACCGGCTGCTGGAAGACCTGGACGTGCTGGACTGGCCGGAGGCCATCAAGCTCCAGCAGCGCAACTGGATCGGCCGCTCCGAGGGCGCGCGCATCGACTTCCCGGTCCACCTCCAGGGCGACGGCGACGCCACCATCACCGTCTTCTCCACCCGCCAGGACACCCTGTTCGGCGCCACCTACATGGTGCTCGCCCCCGAGCACGAGCTGGTCGACGGCATCGTCCCGGCCGTCTGGCCGGAGGGCACCCACGAGGTGTGGACCGGCGGCCACGCCACCCCCGCCGAGGCGGTCGCCGCATACCGCAAGCAGGCCGCGGCCAAGTCGGACGTGGAGCGGCAGGCCGACGCCAAGGAGAAGACCGGCGTCTTCACCGGCGCCTACGCGGTCAACCCGGTCAACGGCGAGAAGGTCCCGGTCTTCATCGCCGACTACGTGCTGATGGGGTACGGCACCGGCGCCATCATGGCGGTCCCCGCCCACGACTCCCGCGACTTCGCCTTCGCCCGCGCCTTCGAACTGCCGATGCGCTGCGTGGTCGAGCCCTCCGACGGCCGCGGCCAGGACCCGGCGCGGTGGGACGACTCCTTCGACTCCTACGACGCCCGGATCGTCAACTCCTCCGGCGCCGAGATCTCCCTGGACGGGCTGACCGTCCCGGAGGCCAAGGCACGGATGACCCAGTGGCTCACCGAGCGCGGCATCGGCGAGGGCACCGTCAACTACCGGCTGCGCGACTGGCTCTTCAGCCGCCAGCGGTACTGGGGCGAGCCCTTCCCCATCGTCTACGACGAGCAGGGCGTCGCCCACGCGCTGCCCGACTCCATGCTCCCGGTCGAACTGCCCGAGGTGGACGACTACCGCCCGCGCACCTTCGACCCGGACGACGCCGACACCTCGCCGGAGACCCCGCTCTCCCGCAACGAGGACTGGGTCGACGTCGTCCTCGACCTCGGCGACGGTCCCAAGCGCTACCGCCGCGAGACCAACACCATGCCCAACTGGGCCGGTTCGTGCTGGTACGAGCTGCGCTACCTGGACCCCGACAACCCGGACCGGCTGGTCGACCCGCAGGTCGAGTCCTACTGGATGGGCCCGCGCGAGGGGCAGCCCTCCGGCGGCGTCGACCTGTACGTCGGCGGCTCCGAGCACGCGGTGCTCCACCTGCTGTACGCCCGGTTCTGGCACAAGGTCCTCCACGACCTGGGCCACGTCTCGTCCTACGAGCCCTACCAGCGGCTGTTCAACCAGGGCATGATCACCGCCTACGTCTACCGGGACAGCCGCGGCTTCCCGGTGCCGGCCGCCGAGGTCGAGGAGCGCGAGGACGGCTTCTACCACCAGGGCGAGAAGGTCCGGCGCGAGCACGGCAAGATGGGCAAGTCCCTGAAGAACGCCGTCACCCCGGACGAGATCTGCGCCGAGTACGGCGCCGACACGCTGCGGCTGTACGAGATGGCGATGGGCCCGCTGGACGTCTCCCGCCCCTGGGACACCCGCGCCGTCGTCGGCTCCTACCGCTTCCTTCAGCGGCTGTGGCGCAACGTCGTGGACGAGGCCACCGGCGAGGCCACCGTCGTCGACCAGGAGCCGGACGAGGAGACGCTGCGGGCGCTGCACAAGGCGATCGACGGCATCCGCACCGACATGGCGGCGCTGCGGTTCAACACCGCGATCGCCAAGGCCACCGAGCTCAACAACCACCTCACCAAGCTGCCCCGGGTGCCGCGTACGGTCGCCGAGACCATGGTGCTGCTGGTCGCCCCGCTCGCCCCGCACATCGCCGAGGAGCTGTGGCGCCGCCTGGGCCACGAGTCCTCGCTGGCCTACGCCGACTACCCGGTGGCCGACCCGGCCTACGTGGTGGACGAGACGGTCACCTGCGTCGTGCAGATCAAGGGCAAGGTACGGGCCCGGCTGGAGGTGCCGCCAGCCATCACCGAGGCCGAGCTGGAGAAGCTGGCGCTGGCCGACGCCACGGTGGTCGCCGCGCTCGGCGGCGCGGAGATCCGCAAGGTGATCGTGCGGGCGCCGAAGCTGGTCAACATCGTCCCGGCGTGAGCCGGAACGACACGGCCCGACAGGGTCTGACACGGGCTGACAAGGTCTGACGCCGTCTTACGGGCGGGACGAGGGTTCGCGGGAACCTTCGTCCCGCCCGCCGTCGTTTACCGTGGAGGAGGGCCGAGTGCTTCGCCGTGGGCGGTTCCGCCGCCGTGACTGACCGACGTGTCGAGGAGTGCCGATGGAAGCCGTCGCCGGTGTGATCGCCCTCGTCTTCCTGCTGCTGGTGGCGGCCGGCACGGTGGCCGCGGTCAGGACGGTCCGCGCGGTGCGCCGCGGGGTGGAACGCACCGGGGCGCAGGCCCGCCGCATGGTCGAGGAGACCACGCTGCGCGCCCGGCGGGCCCAGCCCGGCGCGGCCGGTGAGGTCGCCGCGCTCCGCCTGAGGCTGCGCACCTCGGTGGTCGCCACCCGGGAGGCGCTGGAATCCGGCGCCTCGGCCGACCCGTCCCTGAAGGAAGCCCTCGGCCTGCTGGAACGCCTGCGCCACCACGCCCACGCCCTCGACGACGAACTGCGGACGCTGGAACGCGAGCCCGACCGTGCCCGGCTCGCCGCCCGCCTCCCCGAACTGCGCGAACGCACCTCCCGGCTCACCCATTCGGCCGATTCGCTGCGCTGGGCCGCCCAGGACCGGGCCCGCCGCCACGCCGACGACGACCTCACCGCCCTCGGCCGCCAGATCGAGGTGGAGGCCGCCGCCCTGCGGCACTGGCTCCCGGCGGAACCGGAGGACCGGGCGCGGCTCGACCGGACGTGAGCCCGGCATGGGTGACGTCCGGGGCCCGGGGTGTGCGGCGTGCGCGGACCGGGCCGGACGACGTGCGGGTCCGGCCCGGGCGTCGTGCGAGGTCCGGCGCGGGTGATCGGACCAGCCGGCCACTGTCGGGCTCCGCTTGCGGCCGGTAATCTCCCGCTCATGTCCGCCCATGTCGCCATCGTCACCGATTCCACGGCCTACCTGCCGAACGAGACGCTGACCCGCCACCACATCACGGCTGTTCCGCTTACCGTCGTGCTCGGTGACCAGGCGCTGGAGGAGGGCACCGAGATCTCGGCGCGTTCGGTCGCCGTCGCGTTGCAACGCCGACGACCGGTGACGACGTCCCGGCCGAGTCCGGAGGAGTTCGCCGCCGCCTACCGCGCGGCGGCCGACGCCGGGGCCACCGGCATCGTCTCCCTGCACCTTTCCGCCGAGATCTCCGGCACCTACGACGCCGCCAGGCTGGCCGCCGGGTCGGCGCCGGTGCCGGTACGGGTGGTGGACACCGGCATGGTCGCCATGGCGCTCGGCTTCCCGGTGCTGGCCGCCGCGGAGGCCGCCGAGACCGGCGGCACGGTGGACGAGGCGGTGGCCGCCGCCGAGAAGCGGGCCGCCGCCACCTCCGCCTACTTCTACGTGGACACCCTCGACTACCTGCGGCGCGGCGGCCGGATCGGCGCCGCCCAGGCCCTCCTCGGCTCCGCCCTCGCGGTCAAGCCGATCCTCCAACTCGCCGACGGACGCATCGGGTTGCTGGAGAAGGTACGCACCGCCTCCAAGGCCGTCGCCCGACTGGAGGAGATCGTGGTGGAACGGGCCGGCCACGCCGACGTCGACATCGCCGTCCACCACCTCGCCGCCCCCGAACGCGCCGAGGCCCTCGCCGAACGCCTCCGCCACCACGTGCCCGGCCTCGTCGACCTCCACGTCAGCGAAGTCGGCGCCGTCATCGGCGCCCACACCGGCCCCGGCCTCCTCGGCGCCGTCGTCTCCCCGCGCTGACCCCGTCCGCCGGCACGTTCCCCGGCAAGGGTGACGAAGTTGTCCACAACTCGCCGGTAATCCACGGAATTTGGCGCACCCGAGCGACATCGCCCGATCCGCCCTACCGTCGGGCCATGGTCACCCGATTCACACCACCCACCGCCCCGCCGCCCCCTCCGCCGACGAACGAACGCGCCCGAGCGCTCCTCACCCGCGCCGCCGGACACCCGGCGGAACCGGGGCCGGGGTGGTCGGAGGGCGTTGCCAGGGCGCCCGCCGCCAAGGCCGCGCCGTGGTCCGCGTCGACGCCCGGGGCGAAGCCCCCGCCAGAGGGCGGGCCGGCTTCGGAACCGGCGTCCGGACCGGGAAGGGAGCCGGTGACCGGAGCGCCGCCGGACTTCCGGCCGGGACCCTCGCGGGCGTCCGCACCGAGGCTTTCGGGCGGTGCCGGGGCCGCGTCGCCCCGGGGCCTTCCGGCGTGGCGGGTCGCGCTCACCGAACGCCTTCCGGTGTGGGTGCGGTTGAGGTGCGGGATGGAGCCGCGCACGGTGGTGGCGTTGGCGGGGGTGCTGGTGGTGGTCGTCGCCTTCGCCGTGCACCACTTCTGGGCGGGCCGTCCGCGTACGGTGCAGGTCCCGGCCGTGGTGCGGGGCGGGGCGCCCGTGGTGGCGCGGGCGGCCGGGGCGTCCGAGGGGACGGCGGCCCGGGCCACGGCCACGGTGGTGGTCGACGTCGCGGGACGGGTACGCCGGCCCGGGGTGGCCAGACTGCCCGCCGGATCCCGGGTGGTGGACGCCCTCAAGGCCGCGGGCGGCGCGGTGCCCGGTACGGACACCGGCGCGCTCAACCTCGCCCGCCTCCTCGTCGACGGCGAGCAGATCCGGGTCGGCGGCCCCGCCCCGCCCGACGCGCCCCCGGACCCGGCCGTCGGCCCCGCCGGTCCCTCCGCCGCCACCGGTTCCGTGCCCGGAGCCGGTCCCGTCAGCCTCAGCACCGCCACCCTCGAACAACTCGACGCCCTCCCCGGCGTCGGCCCCGTCCTCGCCCGCCACATCCTCGACTACCGCACCCAGCACGGCCCGTTCACCTCCGTCACGCAGCTCCGCCGGATCCCCGGCGTGGGCGACCGCCGCTACAAGACGCTCGAACCCCTGGTGCGGCCATGACCACCGGGACCTCGCCGGAGGAGACCACGGGCCCGGCGGATCTGCGGCTGGTGCCGCCGGCCTGCGCCGCGTGGGGCGCCGCCGCCGTGACCCTCGGCGTGCCGGGGCGGTGGACGGCGGCCGTGGCGGCCGGCGCGCTGGCGGTGGCGCTCGCGGTGTGGGTACGGCTGCGCGGCCGGGGCGGTGACGGGCGGTCGGGCGTCGCCGGGGTGGCCGTGGCCACGGCACTGTGCGCCTGCGCGGCGGCCTGCTCCGCGGGGCTGGCCGCAACGGCGCTCCACCGAGGCCCGATCCCCCGGCTCGCCGCCCGCGGGGCCGAGGCCACCGTGGACGTGACGCTCACCGGGGACCCGCACCGGACCTCGGCTCGTCCGCCCGACGCCATGCCCGCGCCGCCGGTCGTCGTCGCCCGGGCGGAGGCCGTGCGGGTGGCCGCGGACGGCGTCACGACGACCGTGCGCACCCCAGTGCTGCTGATCGCCGAGCCGGGCGGCTCCGGCCGGTCCGGGGGATCCGGCGAGCGGTCGCCGCCCGGCGGGGCCGACGCGTGGCTGCGGCTGCTGCCCTCCACCACGCTGCGGCTGACCGCGCGCCTCGACCGGTCCGACCGCCCCGGTGACGACATCGCCGCGCTCGCGGTGGTCCACGGGGCGCCCCGGGTGATCGCCGGGCCGTCGCGGCTGCACCGGGTGGCCGGTTCGCTGCGGGCCGGGCTGCGGGCGGCGACCGCCCAACTAGCGCCGGACGTAAGGGCGTTGCTGCCCGGGCTGGTGGTCGGCGACACCTCCGGCGTCCCGCCGGATCTGCGGGCGGCCTTCGACGCGACCGACCTGTCGCACCTGCTGGCGGTCTCCGGCGCCAACCTCACGCTGGTGCTGGCGTTGTTCATCGGTCCGCCCGCGCTGGCGACCCGGGCCGAACGGCGCGGGCTGGCGGCCCGGTCGGGGCTGTCGCTGCGGCGGACGGCGGTGCTGGGCGCGGTGCTGACCGCCGGGTTCGTGGTGTTGTGCCGGCCGGAGCCCAGCGTGCTGCGGGCCGCGGTGTGCGGGCTGATCACGCTGGCCGCGATCGGCACCGGCCGGCGCCGTTCGCTGCTGCCGGCGCTCGCCGCCACCGTGCTGGTGCTCGTGCTCGCCGACCCGTGGCTGGCGCGGTCGTTCGGCTTCGCGCTGTCGGTGCTGGCGACGGGGGCGCTGCTGACGCTGGCCCCGCGCTGGGCGGAGGGGCTGCGACGGCACGGGGTGCCGCCCCGGGCGGCCGAGGCGCTGGGCGCGGCAGCGGCGGCCCAGGCGTGCTGCGCGCCGGTGATCGCGGTGCTGGCCGCGCACGTCAGCCTGGTCGCCGTGCCGTGCAACCTGCTGGCCGAGGTCGCGGTGGCGCCGGCCACGGTCGCCGGGTTCGCGGCGCTGGCGGTGGCGCCGGTGTCGTTGCCGGCCGCCAAGGCGCTGGCGTGGCTGGCCGGTTGGCCGGTGCGGTGGGTGGCCTGGGTGGCCCGGACCGGGGCGGATCTGCCGGGGGCGCGGCTGGGGTGGCCCGGGGGCTGGCGGGGCGGGTTGCTGTTGGCGGTGGTGACGGTGGCCGCCGTCGGGCTGGTCCGGCGGATCCGGCCGCGCCCGTGGATGTACGCGGCGCTGGTGGTGGCGTTGCTGGTGGCCGTGGTGCGTCCGGCGCCGCTGACCCGGTTCGCCACGGGGTGGCCGCCGCCGGGGTGGCGGATGGTGGTGTGCGACGTGGGCCAGGGAGACGCGTTGGTGCTCAACTCCGGTTCCGGCACCGGGGTGGTGGTGGACGCGGGGCCCGATCCGGTCCTCGCCGACCGCTGTCTGCGGGCCCTGGGGATCACCCGGATCCCGTTGCTGATCCTCACCCATTTCCACGCCGACCACGTGGCCGGGCTCCCCGGGGTGCTGCGTGGGCGCGCGGTCGGCGCGATCGAGACGACGACGCTGGACAGCCCGGCGCCGGAGGCCGCGTCGGTCGTCCGCGCCGCCGCGGCGGCCCACGTTCCGCTGGTCCGGGCGGCGGCGGGGGAGCGGCGCCGGCTGGGGGCGCTGGAGTGGCAGGTGCTCTGGCCGCCGCCGGCCCCGGCCGAGCTGCCCGACGAGGGCCCCAACGACGCCAGCGTCGCGCTGCTGGTCACCGTGGCCGGGCTGACCCTCGCGCTCCTCGGCGACCTCGAACCCGCCGCGCAGCAGGAGGTGTTGGCCCGCAACCCCGGACTGCCCCGCGCCGACGTCCTCAAGGTCGCCCACCACGGTTCGGCCCACCAGGACCCGGCGCTCCTCGCCCGGCTCCGGCCCCGCCTCGCCCTCATCTCCTGCGGCGCCCACAACCGTTACGGCCACCCCTCGCCGCGGACCCTGGACGCCCTCCACGCCCAGGGCGCCACCGTGCTGCGGACCGACACCGCGGGGTCGATCGCCGTGACCGGCCGGGACGCCCCCGTCCCGGGAGCCGGTCCGCCGGCCTTGTCGGCGAGCGTGGTGAAGGGGGCGTCATGAGGCCACCGGTCGTCACGCCGCTCCCCGGAGGGCGGACGGCGCGGCGGTCACAACAGCCACCGCCCGTCGCGCATCAGGGTGCGGTCGGCCATTTCCGCGACGGTGCCCCAGGCTTGGATCAGCTCGGGGACGATCCGGAAGTACCGGTAGGAGGGGTGGTCCTCACGGGGGTCCCAGCCGAACTTGGCGGCGAAGGCGTCGCCCACCCCGGCGGGGAGTCCGTCGCGGGCGAAGTCGGTGGCGGTGCCGGCCATCAGCACGACGTCGCGGGTGTGGCCGAAGGAGAGCCGGGCGAGGCCGGAGCGGCTCAGGTTGACCCCGGTGGGGTTGGTGCCGCGGGTGGCGATCCACACCGCGTGGCCGTCCCACCAGAAGTACAGCGGCACCAGGCACGGCACCCCGTCGCCGTCCGCGGTGGCGACCCAGACGTCCTGGTCGTGGTCGAGGCGGTGCAGCGCCTGCCGCTTGCGCAGGGCCAGGCTCCGGGGGCTCTCGGGGTGCGTCATGATCGCGACGCTACCGGCCGCCCCGGGCGGCGGGGATCCGGCCGGAGGCGGGACCGGCGCCGGGACCTGGGGCGTAGGACCTGTCGTCAACATCTCGCCTGCCCCGCGGCGCCCGGCACGGGCGCTCGCGGCGTTGTCGGTCGTCGGCCCGCACGGTCGGGCTCCGCCTCGCTTCGGCTGCGGCCGGGGCCCGGCCCTCGTCCCTCGGACCGACCCCCAACCTCCGCCTCAGCCCGGCTCGCCCTGCGGGGCCGGATGGTCGGGCTCCGCCTCGCTTCGGCTGCGGCCGGGGCCCGGCCCTCGTCCCTCGGACCGACCCCCAACCTCCGCCTCAGCTCGGCTCGCCCTGCGGGGCCGGATGGTCGGGCTCCGCCTCGCTTCGGCTGCGGCCGGGGCCCGGCCCTCGTCCCTCGGGCCGACCCCCAACCTCCGCCTCAGCTCGGCTCGCCCTCCGATGCAGCCCGCTGGGCTCTCCGCCCTCCGCCTTGCGATCACACGCTCCCCCTTCAGCTTCGCCTGGGGTTACCCCCGGACGCCGCGGGGCACCGCCCTCCGGGCGGCCGGCGACCTTTTGACGACAGGGCGTAGGACCCGGACGCCGCGTGCGGGGCCGGACGTCACTCCTCCTCGCGCCAGCCGTCGTACTCCTCGGCCAGCGACTCCAGCTCCGCGGGGTCGAGTTCGCCCGGCTCGTCCTCGATCACCACCAGCCACTGGGCGTCCTCGGCGTCGTCCTCGCCGGCCAGTGCCTCGCGCACGATGTCGGGGTCGTCGTCCAGGCCGAAGCGGGAGACGGCTTCCTCGGCCGCCTCGTGGGCCGCGTCGCGGTCGGGAAGCACCAATACATGTCGAACATTGCTCACGAACACACATTCTGCACAGCCGCCGACCAGGCCGTTCGGGGGGATGTCGGTGGGGCGTGGGATGCTGGAGCGCGATGGCGAAGAAGAGCTCGACCGACGACGTGCTGGCCCCGGTCACCCTGGCCGTGGGCCAGGAGGACCTGCTGCTCGACCGCGCGGTCGCCGAGGTGGTGGCCGCCGCCCGCGCGGCCGACCCCGACACCGACGTGCGCGACCTGACCCCGGACGCCCTCCAGCCCGGCACGCTCGCCGAGTTGGTCAGCCCCTCGCTCTTCGCCGAACGCAAGGTCGTCGTCGTCCGCAACGCGCACGACCTGTCGGCGGACACCGTCAAGGACGTCAAGGGCTACCTCGACGCCCCCGCGGAGGAGATCACCCTCGTCCTGCTGCACGCCGGCGGCGCCAAGGGCAAGGGGCTGCTCGACGCCGCCCGCAAGGCCCGCGCCCGCGAGGTCGCCTGCGCGAAGCTGACCAAGCCCGCCGACCGGCTGGCGTTCGTGCGCGCCGAGTTCCGTACCGCCGGGCGTTCGGCGACCCCCGAGGCGTGCCAGGCGCTGGTGGACGCGATCGGCAGCGACCTGCGGGAGCTGGCCTCCGCCTGCGCCCAGCTCGGCGCCGACGTCGAGGGCACCGTCGACGCGGCCGTGGTCGCCCGTTACTACACCGGCCGCGCCGAGGCCACCGGCTTCGAGGTGGCCGACCTCGCGGTCACCGGACGCACCGCCGAGGCGCTGGAGCGGCTGCGCTGGGCGCTGGCGGTCGGCCAGCCGCTGCCCGGCATCACCTTCGCGCTGGCCTCCGGCGTCCGCGCCATCGGTAAGCTCGCCACCGCCCCGCGCGGCGCCCGCCCCGGCGATCTCGCCCGCGAACTCGGCATGCCGCCCTGGAAGATCGACCGGGTACGGCAGCAGATGCGCGGCTGGTCCGGGGACGGGGTCGCCATGGCGCTGCGCGCGGTCGCCGAGGCCGACGCCGCGGTCAAGGGCGCCGGGGCCGACCCCGCCTACGCCCTGGAGAAGGCCGTGGTCACCATCTCCCGCGCCGCCCGCTCCCGCCGCGGGTAGCGCTCCCGCCGGCTCCGGCACGGCACCGTCGGCGTCACCGCCGCGCCGCCTCCGCGTCGGAGGCGGCCAGGGCGGCGGTGAGGGCGTGGACGTCGGCGAAGGTGTCGCGCAGCAGCCGGTCGAGGTCGTGGCCAGGGTTGACGAACCAGACGGCGGCGGCGTGGCTCATGGCGGCCATGGCGACCCGGGCGGCCAGTGACGCCGTGGGTCCGGCGACGCCCCGGCCGTGCAGCGCGGTCGCCAGCGCGTCGGTGAGGGCGGCCGTCTTCGCCTGGTGGCGTTCGCGGAGCGCGGGGGTGTCGGCGATGACGCGTCGCATCGGCTCGACCAGCGGGCGGTTCTCCTCCATGACCGGCACCACCGTGCGGAAGGCCCACAGCAGGGCCGGCAGCGGCTCCAACTCCTCGGGCGCGTCGGCCACCCCGGCGACCAGGGCGTCCCGCAGGTCGGCCTCGCTCGCGAAGAACACCTCGCGCTTGTCGGCGTAGTGCCGGTAGAAGGTGCGCTCGGTGACGCCCGCCCGGGCCGCGATCTCGGCCGTCGTGACCCGGTCGAAGCCGTGCTCCCCGAAGAGTTCGGCGGCTGCTTTCTGGAGGCGCAGGCGCGCCGGCCGTCCGTCACGTGGCATGTCCCCACTATAGGCCCGTAGTGACAGCACCTGACGTCACAAGGCCCCAAGGTAGCGACAGGGTCTGACGCTACGTGTTACGGTCGCCGGGTCACCTCGTTGCGACAGTCTCTGTCGTTACGTTCCGTCGCCCATCCGGCTCGGCCGTTTCCTCCGGAGAAGACCATGAACCAACCAACACCCCCCACCATGAACGCCATCCGCTTCCACGAGTACGGCGAAGCCACCGACGTGCTCCGGCTGGAACGGGCCGACGTACCGGTCCCCGGCCCCGGCGAGATCCGCGTGGCCGTCCACGCCTGCGGGCTCAACCCGGCCGACTGGGCGCTGTGCCGCGGCCTGTTCACCGGTCAACTCCCGCGCGGCATCGGCCTGGAGGTCTCCGGGACCGTCGACGCGGTCGGCGCGGGCGTCACCGGCGTCGCCGTCGGCGACACCGTCCTGGGCGCGGCCGACTACGCCGGCGGCCACAGCGCCGGCGCGGCGGACTTCGCGGTCCTGACGCACTGGGCCCACGTGCCCGAAGGGCTCGATCTCGTCCAGGCCGCCGCGCTGCCGATGGCGGTCGAGACGGCCTACCGCAGCCTGGAACAACTCGCCGTCACCGCGGGCCGCACCCTGCTGGTCCACGGCGCCGGGACCATGATCGGCTTCGCGGCCGTGCAGATAGCCCTGGACCGGGGCGCACGGGTGATCGCCGCCGCCGGCCCCACCTACGCCGAACGCCTGCGCGCGCTGGGCGCGACGGTGACCTCGTACGGCGACGGGATGGCCGAACGGGTCACGGCGGCGGCCGGCGGACCGGTGGACCTCGTCCTGGACACCGCGCCGCCCGGCGGCGTACTCCCCGCCCTCGTGCGCGTCGCGGACGGCGACCCCCGACGGGTGCTCACCGTCAGCGACCCCGACGGCGTCGGGCTCGGGGTCCGTACCTCCTTCGACGAGGACGCGTCCAAGGCGCTCCGCTACGACGTGCTCGGCGAGTTCGCCCAGCGCGCCGCCGAGGGCCGGTTCTCCATACCCGTGGCCCGCGTCTTCCCCCTGGCGGACTGGCGCACGGCGGCGGAGACCAGCCTCGGCGGCCGGGCCCGGGGCAAGCTCGTGCTGCTCCTCGACCGCTCCTGAAACGTCCGGGAACGCCGAAGACCCCGGCTCCCGCGCCGGGGGAAACGGCGGGGGACCGGGGTCTTCGGTGAGGCTGGGCGCCGCACCCGCGTGGCGAACGCGAACGCGTGCGGCGCGGAAAGGGTGCCGGGGCGGAGCGGGTGAGAGGGACCGCTGGGTCCTTCCCGGCGGAAGTTCAAGCGCCGGGCGTCGTACCGCCGAGGCGGCGGCGCCCGAGACCGTGGACTCCCTGGGGCCGGATCCGGTCAGCGCCGGGGCCGGGCGCGGGGGTCAACCCGCGAGCGGCTCGGCAGGACCGGTCGGCCCGGTGCGGAAGCGGTGGTCAGCCCTTGAGGGAGGCGACCGAGGAGGCCAGCGCCGACTTCTTGTTGGCGGCCTGGTTCTTGTGGATGACGCCCTTGCTGACGGCCTTGTCGAGCTTGCGCGCCGCGGCGCGGGCGGCCTCGGTGGCCTTCTCGGCGTTGCCGGCCTCGACGGCCTCGCGGGTGCGGCGGATGGCGGTCTTCAGCTCGGACTTGACGGCCTTGTTGCGCAGCCGCGCCTTCTCGTTGGTCTTGTTGCGCTTGATCTGGGACTTGATGTTCGCCACGAAGAAGCCTCTTCAGGTTTTGACTGGTACGGGTGTCGGCCGTACCCGTCGCATGACGTCGACGGGACCAACCGCGGAGCGGGAGGAACCGGGAACGCCGAGCGGCGGACGGCCTGGCGGTCTCGGGTGAGAGGGCCACGAGACACAGCGCCCCAGGTTACCAGGGAGCCGATGACGCTCCCAAACCGCTCGCCGCCGCGCGGTCGTGGGACTATGGAGGCTACGTATCGATCCGACAAGGCCCCAGGCGCCCTCACCAGGCGTCGGCAAGAAACAGGACCCTGCGTGCCCGCGACCCCATCCCACGTGCCGGAGCCGAGCCGTACCGACCCGGCGCTGATCCGCAACTTCTGCATCATCGCGCACATCGACCACGGCAAGTCGACACTCGCCGACCGGATGCTCCAGCTCACCGGCGTCGTCGAGCAGCGCCAGATGCGCGCCCAGTACCTGGACCGCATGGACATCGAGCGTGAGCGCGGCATCACGATCAAGTCGCAGGCGGTCCGGCTGCCCTGGGCGCCCACCAGCGGCGAGGGCAAGGGGACGACCCACGTCCTCAACATGATCGACACCCCGGGCCACGTCGACTTCACCTACGAGGTCTCCCGTTCCCTCGCCGCCTGCGAGGGCACCATCCTCCTGGTCGACGCCGCCCAGGGCATCGAGGCGCAGACCCTCGCCAACCTCTACCTGGCGCTGGAGAACGACCTCACGATCATCCCGGTGCTCAACAAGATCGACCTGCCCGCCGCCCAGCCGGAGAAGTACGCCGCCGAACTGGCGCACATCATCGGCTGCGACCCCTCCGAGGTGCTCAAGGTGAGCGCCAAGACCGGCGAGGGCGTGGCCGAGCTGCTGGACAAGGTGGTGGCCGAGGTCCCGGCGCCGGTCGGCGTGGCCGACGCCCCGGCCCGCGCGATGATCTTCGACTCGGTCTACGACTCCTACCGCGGCGTCGTCACCTACGTGAAGGTCGTCGACGGCCGGCTCTCCAAGCGCGAGCGCATCCAGATGATGTCCACCGGCGCCGCCCACGAGCTGCTGGAGATCGGCGTCTCCTCGCCGGAGATGACCGCCGCCGACGGCCTCGGCGTCGGCGAGGTGGGCTACCTGATCACCGGCGTCAAGGACGTCCGCCAGTCGAAGGTGGGCGACACCGTCACCCGGCTCCACAAGGGGGCGACCGAAGCGCTCGGCGGTTACAAGGACCCCAAGCCGATGGTCTTCTCCGGGCTCTACCCGCTGGACGGCTCGGACTACCCCGAGCTGCGCGACGCGCTGGACAAGCTCCAGCTCAACGACGCCGCCCTGGTCTACGAGCCGGAGACCTCCGCCGCCCTGGGCTTCGGCTTCCGCGTCGGCTTCCTCGGCCTGCTCCACCTCGACGTGATCCGCGAGCGGCTGGAGCGCGAGTTCGGCCTCGACCTGATCGCCACCGCCCCCAACGTGGTCTACCGCGTGATCATGGAGGACGGCAGCGAGCACACGGTGACCAACCCCAGCGAGTTCCCGGTCGGCAAGATCGACGAGGTCTACGAGCCGGTGGTGCGCGCCACCGTGCTGGCGCCCAGCGAGTTCGTCGGCGCCATCATGGAGCTGTGCCAGTCCCGGCGCGGCAGCCTGCTGGGCATGGACTACCTCTCCGAGGACCGGGTGGAGCTGCGCTACACCCTGCCGCTCGCCGAGATCGTCTTCGACTTCTTCGACCAGCTCAAGTCGAAGACCCGCGGCTACGCCTCGCTGGACTACGAGCCCACCGGCGAGCAGATCTCCGACCTGGTCAAGGTCGACATCCTGCTGCACGGCGACAAGGTGGACGCCTTCTCCGCGATCCTGCACAAGGACAAGGCGTACGCGTACGGCGTGCGGATGGCCGGCAAGCTGCGCGAACTCATCCCGCGGCAGCAGTTCGAGGTGCCGATCCAGGCCGCCATCGGCAGCCGGGTCATCGCCCGGGAGACCGTCCGCGCCATCCGCAAGGACGTCCTCGCCAAGTGCTACGGCGGTGACATCTCGCGTAAGCGCAAGCTGCTGGAGAAGCAGAAGGAAGGCAAGAAGCGGATGAAGATGGTGGGCAACGTGGAGGTGCCGCAGGAGGCCTTCATCGCCGCGCTCTCCACCGACGAGGGCGACGCCAAGGCCCGCAAGTGAGCGGCTCGTCCCCCCGAGCCGCCGCATAAGTAGCATCACCGCACCGCACGGCACCGCGCGTTCGGGTGGTTGCCGAAAAACCGCGCCGGTCCCGGTTTCTCCGGGGCCGGCGCGGCCGTTACCCACGATGGCGGTGTCCTCGCGCGGCACGAGGGTCGTGACCGGTGCCGGTGCGCCGCCGGAAAGGGGTGCACAGTGAGTGATTCCGCGATGGCCAGGCGGATGCTGCTGGCCGCAGCCGGTTCGGCGGTCGCGCTCGGTTCGGCCTGCCCGGCCGCCATGGCCGCCTCGGCCGACGCCTTCGACGGCCGGCACCTGAGCGCCAACCAGGGCGCGGGCTGCGCCTCCCACACCCTCGCGCTCGTCGGCGACCACGTACTCCACCACGGCCGGCTGCCCAAGGTGTTCAACCACTACCGCGGCGGCGGCCTGCCCGTCGACGGCGTGGCGGCGCTGTGCGAGGCGGTCGACGAGAAGGAGGCCAAGGACGGCAGACAGGGACCGCTCGGACTCCTCGGCGGCCTGCCGCTGCACGGCAACCCGCTGAACGCGGTCCACCAGCTGCCGGTCGGCGCCAGCCCGCTCGGCCACACCGGCTGAACGCCCGCCGGACGGGTACGTTCCCGGGCGGGCCCGGCGCCCACCTGGTGCGCCGCTTACTCGTTGTACATAGCAGCCATCCCGTCGGTCACTCTTCGAACCAACGGTCCGTAGCCCCTTACAAGCCGGGGGTCCGGCGTCTACCCTGATGCCTGCTCGGAGGTTACTCGTGAGTCACCAAGCACAGCAGCGGGCCCGGAGGTTGGCGTGACCGACGCACAGACACTGATCGACAACCGGCCGCCCTCCGTGGCCGGGCTCTTCCTCCAGCGGGTCGAGGAGACGCCCGACGCGGAGGCGTACCGCTTCCCGGTGCCCGCGGGCGACGGTTCCGAGCAGTGGCGTTCGCTCACCTGGGGCCAGGCCGCCGAGCGGGTCTTCGCCATCGCGGCCGGCCTGATCGACCTCGGGGTCCGCCCCGAGGAACGGGTGGCCATCGCCTCCGCCACCCGCGTCGAATGGCTCCTCGCCGACCTCGCCGTGCTCTGCGCCGGCGCCGCCACCACCACGGTCTACCCCAGCACCAACGCCGACGAGTCCGCCTTCATCCTCGCCGACTCCGGCAGCCGGGTGCTCTTCGCGGAGAACGCCGGACAGCTCGCCAAGGCCCGCGCCCACCGCGCCGAGCTGCCCGACCTCGCCCACGTGGTGCTCCTCGACGGCGCCCCGGACGAGGACGCTGCCGCCGACGGCTGGGTGCTCACCCTCGCCGACCTCGAACGGCGTGGCGCCGCCTACCTGGAGCGCCACCCCGAGGTCGTCAAGAAGAACGTCGCCGCCATCACCGCCGACCAGCTCGCCACGCTGATCTACACCTCCGGCACCACCGGCCGCCCCAAGGGCGTACGGCTGGTCCACGACTGCTGGTCCTACATGGCCAAGGCGATCGCCGCCACCGGTCTGATAGGCGCCGACGACGTGCAGTACCTGTGGCTGCCGCTGGCCCACGTCTTCGGCAAGGTGCTCACCGCCGGGCAGATCGAGGTCGGCCACGTGGTGGCGGTGGACGGCCGGGTCGACAAGATCATCGAGAACCTGCCGGTGGTCCGGCCCACCTACATGGCGGCGGTGCCGCGCATCTTCGAGAAGGTCTACAACGGGGTGGCCGCCAAGGCCCGCGAGGGCGGCGCCGCCAAGTACCGGATCTTCCAGTGGGCGGCCGGGGTGGCCCGCGAGTACGCCCGGGTGACCCAGGAGAACCGGCGGGCCAGCGGCAGGGCCTCGGCGCCCTTCAAGCTCGCCGCGCAGCACGCCGTCGCCGACAAGCTCGTCTACGCCAAGCTGCGTGAGGCGTTCGGCGGCCGGCTGCGGGCCTGCATCTCCGGCTCGGCCGCCCTCGCCCCGGAGATCGGCTACTTCTTCTCCGGCGCCGGCGTCCACATCCTGGAGGGGTACGGACTCACCGAGTCCAGCGCCGCCTCCTGCGTCAACCCCGGGGAGATGTACCGCACCGGCACCGTCGGCAAGCCGCTGCCCGGCACCGAGGTGCGCATCGCCGAGGACGGCGAGATCCTGCTCCGCGGCCCCGGCATCATGCGGGGCTACCACGGGCTGCCGGAGAAGACCGAGGAGGTGCTGGAGGCCGACGGCTGGTTCCACACCGGCGACATCGGCGAACTCTCCGACGACGGCTTCCTGCGCATCACCGACCGCAAGAAGGACCTGATCAAGACCTCCGGCGGCAAGTACATCTCGCCCGTCGAGGTCGAGGGCAGGTTCAAGGCGCTCTGTCCGTACGTCGGCAACGTCCTGGTGATCGGCGCCGGACGCAACTTCTGCACCGCCCTGATCGCCCTGGACGAACCCACGATCACCGCCTGGGCCCGCGAGCAGGGCCTGCCGCACACCGACTACGCCGCCGTGATCGCCGCCCCGCGGACCCGCGAACTCGTCGAGGGCTACGTCGCCCAGGTCAACGAGGGCCTCCAGCGCTGGCAGACGATCAAGAAGTTCCGCCTGCTCCCGCGCGACCTCGACGTCGAGCACGGCGACCTCACCCCCAGCCTCAAGCTCAAGCGCCCGGTGGTCGAGCGCGAGTTCAAGAACCTGATCGACGAGATGTACGCGGGGGCGGTCGAGGCGTAGCGCGGGGGTACGGGGGTCGTCCCCCGGGAGGTGGGGGCCGCGGGGGCGGTCGAGGCGTAGCGCGGTCCCCCCGGGCGTGACCGGGGTCGCGTCCGCCGGGGCGGCGGGAACGCCGGGGCGATGCCGGACAATGGCGGTATGCCTTCCGTACTGCCCGACGGCGAACCCATGCCCGCGGACGGGTCGCTGCCCGGTCACGCCCTCGCGGGCGCCGCCGGCCGGCCGCTCGGCTTCTACCTGCACGTCCCGTACTGCGCCACCCGCTGCGGGTACTGCGACTTCAACACCTACACGGCGAGCGAGCTGCGCGGTTCGGGAGGGGCGCCGGCCTCGCGGGACAACTACGCCGAGACGCTGGTGGAGGAGGTCCGGCTGGCCCGCAAGGTGCTCGGGGACGACCCGCGGCAGGTGGCGACGGTCTTCGTGGGCGGCGGCACCCCGACGCTGCTGGCCGCCGAGGACCTGGGCCGGATGCTCGCCGCGATCCGGGACGAGTTCGGGCTCGCCCCCGGCGCCGAGGTCACCACCGAGGCCAACCCCGAGACGGTGGACCCGGCCTACCTGGAACGGCTGCGGGCGGCCGGCTTCACCCGCGTCTCGTTCGGCATGCAGAGCGCCCGGCAGCACGTGCTGCGGATCCTGGAGCGCACCCACACCCCCGGTCGCCCCGAGAAGTGCGTCGAGCAGGCCCGCGCGGCCGGCTTCGACCACGTCAACCTCGACCTGATCTACGGCACCCCGGGGGAGAGCGACGACGACTGGCGGGCCTCCCTCGACGCGGCGATCGGGGCCGGCCCCGACCACGTCTCCGCCTACGCCCTCATCGTCGAGGACGGCACCCGGCTCGCCCACCGCATCCGGCGCGGCGAGATCCCGATGACCGACGACGACGTCCACGCCGACCGCTACCTGATCGCCGAACAGGCCCTCTCCGACGCCGGATTCCACTGGTACGAGGTCTCCAACTGGGCCACCACGAAGGCCGGCCGCTGCCGCCACAACGAGCTGTACTGGCGCGGCGCCGACTGGTGGGGCGCCGGCCCGGGAGCGCACAGCCACGTCGGCGGCGTGCGCTGGTGGAACGTGAAGCACCCCGGCGCGTACGCCCAGGCGCTCGCCGAGGGCCGTACCCCCGGGGCCGGCCGCGAGGTCCTCACCGACGAGGACCGCCGGGTCGAGCGCGTCCTGCTGGAACTGCGCCTCGCCGACGGCTGCCCGCTGGACCTGCTGCGCCCGGACGGCGCCCGGGCCGCCGCCCGCGCCCTCGCCGACGGACTCCTCCAGCCCGCCCCCTACCAGGCCGGCCGCGCCGTGCTCACGCTGCGCGGGCGGCTGCTGGCGGACGCGGTGGTACGGGACCTGGTGGACTGAACCCTCCGGCTCAGGCGGGCGTCGTGACGTGGTCGATCAGGTGCTCCACCGCGCCCAGCAGCTCCGGCTCCAGGTCCTTGTAGCTGCGTACGCTCGCCAGGATCCGGCGCCACGCCGCGCCGGTGTGCTCCTCCCAGCCCAGCGCCCGGCACACCCCGGTCTTCCAGTCCTGGCCGCGCGGCACGGTGGGCCAGGCGGGGATGCCCACGGCGGCCGGCTTGACCGCCTGCCAGACGTCCACGAAGGGGTGGCCGACCACCAGGACGTCGGGGCCGCCGACGCGTTCGGCGATCCGGGACTCCTTGGAACCGGGCACCAGATGGTCGACGAGGACGCCGAGGCGGGCGTCGGGACCCGGGGCGAACTCCGCCACGATGCCGGGCAGGTCGTCCACGCCCTCCAGGTACTCCACCACCACGCCCTCGATCCGCAGGTCGTCCCCCCAGACCCGTTCGACCAGCTCGGCGTCGTGGCGCCCCTCGACGTAGATGCGCCCCGCCCTGGCCACCCGGGCCCGGGCGCCGGGCACCGCGATCGAGCCGGAGGCGGTCAGCCGCGGCCCGGCCGGAGCGCGCCCCGCCGGGGCCGGACGCACCAGGGTGACCACCTGGCCGTCGATCATGAAGCCCCGGGGCACCAGCGGGAAGACCCGGTGCTTGCCGAAGCGGTCCTCCAGCGTGACGGTGACCCCCTCGGCGGTCTTCTCGCAGCGCACCACCGCGCCGCAGAAGCCGGTTCCGACCTCCTCCACCACCAGGTCCGGCTCGGCCGCCACCTCCGGCGCCGGCTTGGACCGCTTCCAGGGCGGGGTCAGATCGGGGCCGTAACTCCTGCTGCGCATGGGCCAGATGGTAACGAGCCGCCCGCCGGACGGCCCCGGCTCACCCCACCGCGAAGCGGCGCGCCAGCGCGTCCCGCTGGGCCCGGACGAACCGCGCGTCCACCACCGCGCCGTGCCCGGGGACGTACACCGCGGTCTCCCCGCCCAGCTCCAGCAGCGCGTCGAGCGCCGCCGGCCACCGCCCGGGCACCGCGTCCGGACCGGCCTGCGGCTCCCCGGACTCCTCGACCAGATCGCCGCAGAAGACCACGACGGGGGTGCCGGGCACCACCACCGCCAGGTCGTGCCCGGTGTGGCCGGGGCCGGGGTGGACCAGCAGCGCCTCGCGTCCGCCGAGGTCCAGCGCGTGCCGCCGGTCCACCGGGTGGCCCGGGGTCACCAGCGCGTCCACCGCCCGCCGCGCCTCCGGTCCGGCCACCCCGTACCGCACCGCGTCCTCACCCAGCTCCGCACGCCCCCGCGCCAGTACCCCGGCCAGCCCCGCCTGCCCGTACACCGCCGCCTCCGGGAACGCCGAGGCGCCCAGGACGTGGTCGAAATGGGCATGGGTGAGGGCCAGATGGGTGACGTCCCGCCCGGTCAGATCGCGCACCTCCCGGCGCAGCCGTTCACCCTCCGGCACCGTCGAGCCGCTGTCGATCAGCAGCACCCCGTCGGTGCCGACCACCACCCCGATCGTCACGTCCAGGAACGCCAGCCTGCGCCGGGCGACCCCCGGCGCCAGCCGCTCCCACCCGTCCCGCTCCGTCTTCTCCACGCCCGGCACGCTAGCCGGACGCACGTCGTCCCGCCCGGCGACCGTGCCGCTCCGCGCCCGCGCGCGGTACCGTGACGCGCGCCGCGGAACGGTCCGGCACGCGGCGGCCCTTGCCCACCCCTTGCTACCCGGCCGTACACTGGCTCAGGGAATCTGGCACTCGCATCGGCTGAGTGCCAGGGGGAAGGACCCGTCGGACCCACGGCTTGGAGGTGCGCGCGTGCTGAGCGAACGCAGACTCGAAGTCCTGCGCGCCATCGTCCAGGACTACGTCGGCACCGAGGAACCCGTCGGTTCCAAGGCGCTCACCGAGCGGCACAAGCTCGGCGTGTCGCCCGCCACCGTGCGCAACGACATGGCGGTGCTGGAGGAGGAGGGGTTCATCCAGCAGCCCCACACCAGCGCCGGGCGGATCCCGACCGACAAGGGCTACCGCCTCTTCGTCGACCGGCTGGCCGGCGTCAAGCCGCTGTCGGCCGCCGAGCGCCGCGCCATCCAGAACTTCCTGGACGGCGCGGTCGACCTGGACGACGTGGTGGCCCGCACGGTACGGCTGCTGGCCCAGCTCACCCGGCAGGTGGCGGTGGTGCAGTACCCGTCGCTGACCCGCTCGACGGTGCGCCACGTGGAGCTGCTCTCGCTGGCCCCCGCACGGGTGATGCTCGTCCTGATCACCGACACCGGACGGGTCGAGCAGCGCCTGGTGGACTGCCCGGCGCCGGTCGGCGAGACGGTCCTGGCCGATCTGCGGGCCCGGCTCAACAGCCGGGTGGTCGGCCGCCGCTTCACCGACGTCCCCTCGCTCGTGCAGGACCTGCCGGACTCCTTCGAGCACGACGACCGTCCGACGGTCTCCGTGGTGCTCGCCACCTTGCTGGAGACGCTGGTGGAGGAGACCGAGGAACGGATCATGCTCGGCGGCACCGCCAACCTGACGCGGTTCGCCCATGACTTCCCCCTCACCATCCGCCCGGTCCTGGAGGCCCTGGAGGAACAGGTCGTCCTGCTCAAACTCCTCGGAGAAGGGGCGAAGGACAGTGGCGTAACGGTACGAATCGGTCACGAGAACGCGCATGAGGGCCTGAACTCCACATCGGTCATCGCGGTGGGTTACGGTTCGGGCGACGAGGCGGTCGCCCGGCTGGGCGTGGTCGGACCGACCCGGATGGACTACCCCGGAACGATGGGAGCGGTACGCGCAGTGGCGAGGTACGTCGGACAGATCCTGGCGGAGTCGTAAGTGGCGACGGACTACTACGCGGTCCTGGGCGTCCGGCGTGACGCCGGACAGGACGAGATCAAGAAGGCGTTCCGCCGACTCGCTCGCGAGCTCCACCCGGACGTCAACCCGGACCCCAAGACCCAGGAGCGGTTCAAGGAGATCAACGCCGCTTACGAGGTCCTCTCCGATCCGCAGAAGAAGCAGATCTACGACCTCGGCGGCGATCCGCTGTCCGCCTCCGGCGGGGCCGGCGGCGCGGGCGCCGGCGGCTTCGGCGCGGGCTTCGGCAACTTCAGCGACATCATGGACGCCTTCTTCGGCACGGCGTCCCAGCGCGGCCCGCGTTCGCGCACCCGGCGCGGCCAGGACGCGATGATCCGGCTGGAGATCGAGCTGGACGAGGCGGCCTTCGGCACCACCAAGGAGATCCAGGTCGACACCGCCGTCACCTGCACCACGTGTGCCGGTGAGGGCGCCGCCCCGGGCACCGCGGCGCAGACCTGCGACATGTGCCGCGGCCGGGGCGAGGTCTCCCAGGTGACCCGTTCCTTCCTCGGCCAGGTGATGACCTCCCGGCCGTGTCCGCAGTGCCAGGGCTTCGGCACCGTGGTGCCGACCCCGTGCCCGGAGTGCGCCGGCGACGGCCGGATCCGGTCCCGGCGCACCCTCACCGTCAAGATCCCGGCCGGTGTGGACAACGGCACCCGCATCCAGCTGGCCGGCGAGGGCGAGGTCGGCCCCGGCGGCGGCCCCGCCGGTGACCTGTACGTGGAGATCCGCGAGCTGCCGCACCAGGTCTTCCAGCGGCGCGGCGACGACCTGCACTGCACGGTGACCATCCCCATGACGGCCGCCGCGCTCGGCACCAAGGTGCCGCTGGAGACGCTGGACGGCCTGGAGGAGGTGGACATCCGGCCCGGCACCCAGTCCGGCCAGTCGATCCCGCTGCACCAGCGCGGCATCACCCACCTGCGCGGCGGCGGCCGGGGCGACCTGGTGGTCCACGTCGAGGTGCAGACCCCGACCAAGCTCGACGCCGAGCAGGAGGAGCTGCTGCGGCGGCTGGCCGTGCTGCGCGGCGAGGAGCGCCCCTCCGGCCACTTCCAGCCCGGCCAGCAGGGGCTCTTCTCCCGGCTGAAGGACGCCTTCAACGGCCGCTGAGCCGTTCCAGGAGCGCCCCCGGGCCGCCCGGGGGCGCCGCGGCCGGCCGTGCCAGGATGGAGCCATGCCAACCCTGACCGAGCTGCTGCCGCTGCCCGTCGTCCAGGCGCCGATGGCCGGCGGGGCCTCCGGCCCGGCGCTCGCCGCCGTGGTGAGCGGCGCCGGTGGCCTGGGCTTCCTCGCCGCCGGGTACAAGACGCCGGAGGCGGTGCGGCGGGAGATCGCGGAGGTACGCGCGCTGACCGCGCGGCCGTTCGGGGTCAACGTCTTCCTGCCGCAGCCCGCCGCCGACCCGGCCGCCGTCGCCGCCTACGCCGCCCGGCTGGCCCCCGAGGCCGACCGGTACGGCACCGCGCTCGGCGACCCCGGCGCGGGCGATGACGACGCCTACGACGCCAAGGTCGCGCTGCTGCTGGCGGATCCGGTGCCGGTGGTGAGCTTCACCTTCGGCTGCCCGGAGCCCGCCGTGGTCGAGGCGCTGCGCCGGGCCGGTACGTACACCGTGGTCACCGTCACCTCCGCCGCCGAGGCGGTCGCGGCCCGCCGGGCCGGGGCGGACGCGGTCTGCGCCCAGGGCACCGAGGCCGGCGCCCACCAGGGCCGCCACCACGACGACCCGGGCCGGGACGCCACCGCGACGACGCTTCAGGCGCTGCTGCCCGCGGTCCGCGAGGCGGCCGGGCTGCCGGTGATCGCGGCCGGCGGGATCATGGACGGCCGGGGGATCGCGGCGGTGCTGGCGGCCGGCGCCGAGGCGGCCCAGCTCGGCACCGCCTTCCTGGCCACCGCGGAATCCGGCGCCCACCCGCTGCACAAGCGGGCGCTGACCGATCCTGGTTACGACCGCACCGAGCTGACCCGGGCCTTCTCCGGCCGCCCGGCCCGCGGGCTGGTCAACCGCTTCCTGCGCGAGCACGGCCCGGCCGCCCCGGCCGCCTACCCGGCCGTCCACCACCTGACCAGCCCGCTGCGCAAGGCCGCCGCGGCGGCCGGCGACACCGAGGCGATGGCGCTGTGGGCCGGGCAGGGCCACCGGCTCGCCCGCGAGCTGCCCGCCGCCGAACTCGTCCGCGTCCTCGCCGCCGAGCTGGCCGAGGCCCGCGGCGCGCGCACCCCGGGGCGGGCCCGGTGACCGCCCCCGTCTTCGTCGTCCCGCCCGGCGCGCTGCCCGCCGCCCCCGGCACCCGCGTGGTGCTCGACGGGCCGGAGGGCCGGCACGCCGTCTCGGTGCGCCGGCTGCGCGTCGGCGAGGAGATCGTGCTCACCGACGGGGAGGGCACCGGCGCCTACGGCACGGTGGCCGCCGTCGAGGGCAAGGACTGGCTGGAGGCCGAGGTCGCCGAGGTCCGCCGGGAGCCGGATCCGGCGCCGCGCATCACCGTCGTCCAGGCGCTGCCCAAGGGCGACCGGGGCGAGCTGGCGGTGGAGACGATGACCGAGACCGGCGTGGACGCCGTCGTGCCGTGGGCCGCCGGGCGGTGCGTGACGCAGTGGAAGGGCGAGCGCGGCGTCAAGGCGCTGGCCAAGTGGCGGGCCACCGCGCGGGAGGCCGGCAAGCAGGCGCGGCGGCTGCGATTCCCCGTCGTCCACGACCTTATGACGACCCGTCAGGTGGCCGGGCTGCTGGCCGGGGCCGACTTCGCCGCCGTCCTGCACGAGGAGGGCGCCGCCCCGCTGGCCGCCGCCCCGTTGCCGAAGCGCGGCGAGATCGTCCTGGTCGTCGGCCCGGAAGGCGGCGTCGCCCCCGACGAGCTGGCCGCCTTCGCGGATGCCGGCGCCGCCCCCTGCCGCCTGGGCCCCACCGTGCTGCGCACCTCCACCGCGGGGGTGGCCGCCACCGCGCTGCTGCTGGGCCGCACCGGCCGCTGGGGCGCCCCGGACTGAGCGGGCGCCAAGGGGCCGTTCGCGGATCACGAAACCGGTCGTCCGCCACGCCGCACGTGTTTAGTGTGGCAAGGGTGACGCACCCTTCGTACCTGAGGTATCCGCATCCGCACGGCGACCTGATCACCTTCACGGCCGAGGACGACGTCTGGGCGGCCCCGCTCGACGGCGGGCGGGCCTGGCGGGTCAGCGCCGACAACATGCCGGTCGACCACCCGCGGATCTCCCCGGACGGCGAGCACATCGCCTACACCTCGACCCGGGACGGCGCACCCGAGGTGCACTTCGCCCCGGTCGACGGCGGCCCCGCCAAACGCCTGACGTACTGGGGCAGTTGGCAGACGAGGGTGCTCGGCTGGACCCCGCGGGGCGAGGTGCTGGCGGTCACCGCGCACGGCGAGGTGTCGTCGCGCCGCACCTGGGCCCGGGCGGTCCCGCTGGACGGCGGCCCGGCCCGCACCCTGCCGTACGGACCGGTGGGCGGCGTCGCCTTCGGGCCCGACGGGGCGGTGCTGCTCCAGTCGGTCTCCATGGGCCGGGAGGCGGCCACCTGGAAGCGGTACCGCGGCGGCACCGCGGGCAAGCTGTGGCTCGACCCGGACGGCACCGGCACCTTCCACCGCGTCCACGCCGCACTCGACGGCAACATCGAGTGCCCGCTGTGGGTCTCGGGCGGCGGCGGCCCGGCCCGGATCGCCTTCCTCTCCGACCACGAGGGCACCGGCGCCCTCTACTCCAGCCTCCCGGACGGCTCCGACCTGCGCCGCCACACCCCGCTGGACGGCTTCTACGCCCGCCACGCGGCCACCGACGGCACCCGGGTCGCCTACACCAGCGGCGGCCGGCTCCACCTGCTCGACTCCCTCGACGCCGAACCGCGCCCGCTCCAGGTCCGCCTCGGCGGCCAGCGCACCGACCTCCAGCCCTACCCCGTCCGCGCCGCCCACCACCTCGGCGACGCCCACCCCGACCACACCGGCCGCGGCAGCGCCGTCGAGGTACGCGGCACCGTCCACTGGCTCACCCACCGCGAGGGCCCGGCCCGCGCGCTCGCCGCCACCCCGGGGGTACGGGCCCGGCTGCCCCGGGTCTTCCGCAAGGGCGGCGAGGGCGAGCCGCACGTGGTCTGGGTGACCGACGCCGAGGGCGAGGACGCGCTGGAGTTCGCCCCGGCCACCGGCTCCGGCGCCGAGACCGGCCGCACCGACGCCACCGCTCCGCCGCACCGCCTCGCCGCCGGCCGCCTCGGCCGGGTGCTCGAACTCGCCGTCTCGCCCGACGGCCGCCGCGTCGCCGTCGCCTCCCACGACGGCCGGGTGCTGCTGGTGGAACGGGAGACCGGCGAGGTGCGGCGGGTCTCCGACAGCGAGCACGGGGAGGCGAGCGGGCTGGTCTTCTCCCCGGACTCCGGCTGGCTCGCCTGGTCCCAGCCCGGCCCGGCGCCGCTGCGCCAGCTGCGGCTGGCCAACACCACCACGCTCGCCGTCTGCGACGCCACCCCGCTGCGCTTCAACGACTTCTCGCCGGCCTTCACCGCCGACGGCAAGCACCTGGCGTTCCTCTCCGAGCGCGCCTTCGACCCGGTCTACGACGCCCACGTCTTCGACCTGTCGTTCCCCAACGCCTGCCGCCCCTACCTGATCACGCTGGCCGCCGACACCCCCTCGCCGTTCGGCCCGCAGCGCCACGGCCGGCCGCTCGGCGGCGGCGCCGACGACCGGGCGGAGGGCGAACGCCACGACGAGGGCCACCCCGAGGACGGCGAACGCCGGGTCCCGGTCACCCGGCTCGACCTCGACGGACTCGCCGACCGCATCGTGCCGTTCCCGGTGGAGGCCGGCCGCTGCTCCACGCTGCGCGCCGCGGCCGGCGGGGTGCTGTGGCTGCGCCACCCGCTGCACGGCGTCCTCGGCGCCGCCCTGGCCACCCCGCAGGCCACCCCGCCGGCCACCACGCTGGAGCGGTTCGACCTCGACCGGCTGCGCGCCGAGGAACTCGCCGAGGACGTGGACGACTTCGCGGTCACCGGCGACGGCCGCCGGCTGCTGCTCACCTCCGGCGGCAAGCTGCGCGTGGTGCCCTCCGACGCCAAGGCCGACGACGAGGACGGCGACAGCGCGGTCACCGTGGACCTCTCCCGGATCCGGGTGACCGTCGAACCGGCCGCGGAATGGCGCCAGATGTACGCCGAGACCGGCCGCCTGATGCGGGACAACTTCTGGCGCCCCGACCTCGGCGGCGTCGACTGGGACGGGGTGCTGGACCGCTACCGCCCTCTGCTGGACCGGGTCGCCACCCATGACGACCTGTGCGACCTGCTGTGGGAGGTCCACGGCGAACTGGGCACCTCGCACGCCTACGTCGTCCCGCCGCGCGGCCGGGGGGACGCCCTGCACCGCCAGGGGCTGCTCGGCGCCGACCTGGTGCGCGACGGCGACGGGGTGTGGCGGGTGGCCCGGGTGCTCCCCTCGGAGACCTCCGACCCGGGCGCCCGCTCCCCGCTGGCCGCCCCGGGGGTCGCGGTACGCGCCGGGGACGCCCTGCTCGCGGTGGACGGCCGGCCGGTCGACCCGGTCGCCGGGCCCGGCCCGCTGCTGGTCGGCACCGCGGGCAAGCCCGTCGAGCTGACCGTCGTCGGCGCCACCGGCGAGCCGCGCGCGGTGGTGGTGGTCCCCATCGCCGACGAGGAGCCGCTGCGCTACCACGACTGGGTGGCCGGCCGCCGCGCCCACGTCCACGAACGCTCCGCCGGCCGCCTGGGCTACCTGCACGTCCCCGACATGCAGGGGTACGGCTGGGCGCAGCTCCACCGCGACCTGCGGATCGAGGTGGCCCGCGAGGGGCTCGTGGTGGACCTGCGGGAGAACCGCGGCGGCCACACCTCGCAACTGGTGATCGAGAAACTGGTCCGCCGGGTGGTCGGCTGGGACGTGCCCCGGGGCGCGCGTCCCTCCAGCTACCCGCTGGACGCCCCGCGCGGCCCGGTGGTCGCGGTGGCCGACGAGTTCTCCGGCTCCGACGGCGACATCGTCAACGCCGCCATCAAGGAACTGGGCATCGGCCCGGTGGTGGGCACCCGCACCTGGGGCGGGGTGGTCGGCATCGACTCCCGTTACCACCTGGTCGACGGCACCCTGGTCACCCAGCCCAAGTACGCCATCTGGTTCGACAGCCTCGGCTGGGACCTGGAGAACCACGGCGTCGATCCGGACATCGAGGTCGTCCCCACCCCGCAGGACCGGGTGGCCGGCCGGGACGTCCAGCTCGACACCGCGATCGAGGTGGCCCTGGAACGCCTCGCCGCCCAGCCCGCCCGCACCCCGCCCGCCCTGCCGTGACGGCGCGAGGGCCGACGCGGCACCAGGGGCGCGCCGCCCGTCCGGCGCGCCCCGACCGGTAACATGCGCCCCGTAAGCACCAACGGCACCAACGCCGTTGCCTGCCCACCCGGTTCGCAAGGGAGACGCCAACGTGGCGGGAGATCCGCAGGCCGACTGCCTGTTCTGCAAGATCGTGGCGGGCGACGTGCCCGCGACGATCGTCCACGAGAACGACACCACGGTCGCCTTCCGGGACATCAACCCCCAGGCCCCGACGCACGTCCTGGTGATCCCCAAGGCGCACTACCCGGACGCCGCCTCGCTCGCCGAGCAGGCGCCGCAGCTCGCCGCCGACGTCCTCGCCACGGCCGGCCAGGTGGCCGCCGCCGAGCGGGTGGACGGCACCGGCTACCGCATCGTGTTCAACACCGGCGGCGGCGCCGGCCAGACCGTCTTCCACGCCCACGCCCACCTCCTCGGCGGACGCGGCCTCAACTGGCCCCCCGGATAACGGAGAAACCGGAATCCGGTCATGCGCGAACTCGTCGTCCTGGGCACCGCCAGCCAGGTGCCCACCCGCCACCGCAACCACAACGGCTACCTGCTGCGGTGGGACGGCGAGGGGATCCTGTTCGACCCCGGTGAGGGCACCCAGCGCCAGATGCTGCTCGCCGGGGTCGCCGCGCACGACCTGACCCGCATCTGCGTCACCCACTTCCACGGCGACCACAGCCTCGGGGTCGCCGGGGTCGTCCAGCGGATCAACCTCGACCGGGTGCCGCACCCGGTCACCGCCCACTACCCGGCCTCCGGCTCCCGCTTCTTCGAACGCCTGCGGTACGCCACCGCCTACCGTCAGACCGCGGTGATCCGCCAGGAGCCGGTCATCGGCGACGGCGAGCTGGCGGTCACCCCGGCGTTCACCCTCACCGCCCGCAAGCTCTCGCACCCGGTGGATTCCTACGGCTACCGGCTGGTGGAGCCCGACGGCCGCCGCATGCTGCCGGAGAAGCTCGCCGCCCACGGCATCGCCGGCCCGGACGTCGGCCGGCTGCAACGCGACGGCGAACTGCGCGGCGTCCGGCTGGAGGAGGTCAGCGAGGTCCGCCGCGGCCAGCGCTTCGCGTTCGTCATGGACACCCGCCTGTGCGACAACGTGCACGCCCTCGCCGACGGCTGCGACCTGCTGGTCATCGAGTCCACCTTCCTCGGCCCGGACGAGGCGCTGGCCGACGAGTACGGCCACCTCACCGCCGCCCAGGCCGCCCGGGTCGCGGCCGGCGCCGGGGTACGCCACCTGGTGCTCACCCACTTCTCCCAGCGCTACCCCGACCCCGAGGCGTACGCCGCCGAGGCCCGCGAAGCCGGGTTCACCGGTGAACTGACCATCGCCCGCGACCTGGACCGGGTGCCGTTCCCCAAACGCCGCTGACCGGACCCGGCCCACGTCACCGGGGCGGAAAGCGCTTACCATGGCAGCCGTTCCCGCCCCCGCACCCGTGAAGTGATCTCTCGTGCCCCTGCCCAAGGCCGAACTCCACCTGCACATCGAAGGCAGCCTCGAACCCGAGCTCGCCTTCGCCCTCGCCGCCCGCAACGGCGTGCCGCTGCCCTACGCCTCCACCGAGGAGCTGCGCCACGCCTACTCCTTCCGCGACCTGCAGTCCTTCCTCGACCTGTACTACGCGCTCACCGCCGTACTGCGCACCGAGGACGACTTCCACGACCTCGCCGACGCCTACCTGCGCCGGGCCGCCGCACAAGGCGTGCGCCACGCCGAGATCTTCTTCGACCCGCAGGCGCACACCTCCCGCGGCGTACCCATCGGCACCGTGATCGAGGGGCTGGGCCGCGCCCTGGACCAGGCCGAGCACCGGCACGGCGTCACCACCCGGCTGATCCTGAGCTTCCTGCGCGACCAGTCCGCCGAATCGGCGCTGGCCACCTTCGAGTCCGCCCGCCCCCATCTGCACCGCGTCCACGGCGTCGGCCTGGACTCGGCCGAGGTCGGCCACCCGCCGGCGAAGTTCCGCGAGGTCTACCGGCTCGCCGCCGAGGCCGGGCTGCACCGCGTCGCCCACGCCGGCGAGGAGGGCCCGCCCGCCTACATCACCGAGGCGCTGGACGAACTCGGCGTCGAGCGCGTCGACCACGGGCTGCGCTGCCTGGAGGACCCGGCGCTCGTCGACCGCCTGGCGCGCGAACAGGTGCCGCTGACCGTCTGCCCGCTGTCCAACGTCCGGCTGCGCTGCGTGGACACCCTCGCCGACCACCCGCTGCGCCGCATGATCGACGCCGGGCTGCTGGTCACCGTCAACTCCGACGACCCGGCGTACTTCGGCGGATACGCGGACGACAACTTCGCCGCGGTGCGCGAGGCGCTGGGGCTGGACGACGAGACGCTGCGCACCCTCGCCGCCAACTCCTTCACCGCCTCCTTCCTCGACGAGGAGACCAAGGCCGCCCGCCTCGCCGAGGTGGCCGCCTACACCTTCGCCGACTGAGCGCGCCGCCAGATCCGTTCCGCCACCGCCGCGGAGTCCACCAGCGGGTGCAACGCCAGCGCCCGTACCGCGTGGCTGCGCGAGCCGGTGGCGGCGGCCTCGATCGCGGCCCGTTCCACCGCCTTGACCGACAGCATCAGCCCCGCCTGGTGCGCGTCGGGCGGGGCCACCGGCAGCGGGCGCACCCCGGTTTCGTCCACCTCGCAGGCGACCTCCACCACCGCCTCCTCGTCGAGCACCGGCACCGTGCCGCCGTTGCGCACGTTGAGGACGAGCCGGGCCGGGGCCGCCCCGGACAGGGCGCGCATCAGGGCGAGGGCCACCCGGTCGTAGCCGCCGCCGTCCAGATCGGCCGCGTCGCGCTGCCAGCCGCCGGACGCCTGGCGGGCCTCGGCCAGGTAGGTCTCCTCCCGTTCCAGCCGGGCCGCCTCCCACAGTCGGTGCGCCCCGGCCGGGTCGGCGCCCGCCCGGCCGAAGAACTCCGCCTGCTGCCGGTCGAGGAACTCCCCCCGGGTGGCCGCCGCCTCCCGCGCCGCGGCCACCGCCTCCCGGGTGAAGTAGTAGTAGTGCAGGTACTCGTTGGGCAGCGACCCCAGCGTCCCCAGCCACCGCGCGCCGAACAGCCGGCCCTCCTCGAACGTGGCCAGCGCCGCCGCGTCCGCCAGCAGCCCGGGCAGCAGGTCACGCCCCCGCCACTCCAACCGCCGCAGCCAGCCGAGGTGGTTGAGGCCCACGTAGTCGTACCCCACCCGGTCCGGGTCGGCGCCCGCCGCCCGCGCCGCCCGGCGCACCAGGCCCACCGGCGAGTCGCAGATCCCGATCACCCGGTCCCCGAGCACCGCGCGCATCGCCTCGGTGACCATCCCGGCCGGGTTGGTGAAGTTGATCACCCAGGCCCGGGGCGCCACCGCCGCCACCCGCTTCGCGATCGCGGTGGCCACCGGCAGCGTGCGCAGCCCGTACAGCACCCCGCCGGCGCCCACCGTCTCCTGGCCCAGCACCCCCTCGGCCAGCGGGATCCGCTCGTCGCAGGCGCGTCCGGCCATCCCGCCCACCCGGATCGCCGAGAAGACGAAGTCCGCGTCGCGCAGCGCGTCGTCCAGCCCGGCCGCCACCCGTACCTCCGGCGCCCGCGCCCCCGCCCGCTCGGCCGAACGGCCCTGCTCGGCCAGGACCGCCGCGATCACCGACAGCCGCCCCGGATCGGTGTCGTACAGCACCACCTCCCGCACCGCCGGATCGCCGATCAGAGCCCGGTACACCAGGGGCACCCGGAAACCGCCGCCGCCCAGGACCACCAGCCGGGCGCCCCCGCGTGCGAAGGCCGTCGTGTCCGCCGCCATGTCTTCTCCCTCGGTCTTTTGGGGCACAGTGTCCTGCACCGGTCCCGTACCCGACGGAAGGAGCCCGGGGTGACCGACCAGCCGCCCGTTCTCGACCCGCTCGCCTCGGTCCGCGACACCGGTGACCCGGTGACCGACGTCTACCTGACCGGACCGGTCTTCCTCGACATCATCTTCACCGGCCTGGACAGCGCCCCGGTGCGCGGCACCGAGTCCTGGGCCCGCGGCATGGGCTCCAGCCCCGGCGGCATCGCCAACATGGCCACCGCGCTCGCCCGGCTGGGCCTGCACACCGCGCTCGCCGCCGCGTTCGGCGACGACATGTACGGCGACTACTGCTGGGAGTCGCTCGAACAGCACGAGGGCATCGACCTCACGCTCTCCCGCAAGGTGAGCGGCTGGCACTCCCCGGTCACCGTCTCCATGGCCTACGAGGGCGAGCGGACCATGGTCAGCCACGGCCACGAGGCACCGCCGCCGGAGGAGGCCGCCCCGCAGGACCCGCCGCCCGCCCGGGCCTGCGTCGCCTCGCTGACCGCCGGGCGCCGCGAGCCGTGGCTGGCCCGCGCCGCCCGCCACGGCAGCCGGATCTTCGCCGACGTCGGCTGGGACGACACCGGCCGCTGGGACCCGGCCGACCTCGCCGACCTGGAACACTGCGACGCCTTCCTGCCCAACGCCGTCGAGGCGATGCGCTACACCCGCACCGACTGCCCCCGCGAGGCCGCCCGCCGTCTCGCCGACCGGGTCCCGCTGGCCGTGGTCACCATGGGCTCCGAGGGTGCCTACGCGGTGGACTCCGCCCGCGGTCAGACCGCCGAGGTGCCCGCGCTCACCGTGGAGGCGCTGGACCCCACCGGCGCCGGGGACGTCTTCGTGGCCGGGTTCGTCACCGGTTCGCTGGCCGGCTGGCCGCTCGCCGACCGGCTCGCCTTCGCCAGCCTCACCGCCGCGCTGTCGGTGCAGGAGTTCGGCGGTTCGCTCTCCGCCCCGGGCTGGCTGGAGGTGGCCACCTGGTGGCAGCACGCCAAGACCTACGACGACCAGGACCGCGGGGCGCTGCGCCGGTACGCCTTCCTGGACGAGCTGCTGCCGCCGGCCGCCCGCCCCTGGCCGCTGCGCCGGGCGGTGCCGACCATCGGTTTCCGGCAGACCCCGCCCGCCCCGGCACCGGGCGGCACCTTGGGGCCGCGGTGACCGGCAAAACCCCTCCAACCCCGGCCGGACGGCGAAGTACCCTGGTACCCCAAGGCCCGTGAGGGCGCCCCGGACAGACGAAGGCGGGACACCAGGCCACAGAGCCGGCCCATGACTCAGACATCCACCCAGCAACCGCAGGCGCGTGCCCACTTCGTGGTTCCGCCCAAGCACCCCATGGTCACCGTCCTGGGCTCGGGCGACGCGCTGCTGCGGGTGATCGAGCGCTCCTTCCCGGACGTCGACATCCACGTGCGGGGCAACGAGATCAGCGCCACCGGTGACCAGGCCGAGGTCGCACTGGTGCAGCGCCTCTTCGACGAGATGATGCTGGTGCTGCGCACCGGCCAGCCGATGACGGAGGACGCGGTGGAGCGTTCGATCGCCATGCTCCGCAAGGACAGTGGCAGCGACGGCCTGGAGGAGACCCCCTCCCAGGTCCTCACCCAGAACATCCTGTCCAACCGCGGTCGCACCATCCGCCCCAAGACCGTCAACCAGAAGCGGTACGTCGACGCCATCGACCGGCACACCATCGTCTTCGGCATCGGCCCGGCCGGCACCGGCAAGACGTACCTGGCGATGGCCAAGGCCGTGCAGGCGCTCCAGTCCAAGCAGGTCAACCGGATCATCCTGACCCGGCCCGCGGTCGAGGCGGGGGAGCGGCTGGGCTTCCTGCCGGGCACCCTCTACGAGAAGATCGACCCGTACCTGCGCCCGCTGTACGACGCGCTGCACGACATGATCGACCCCGACTCCATCCCGCGCCTGATGGCCGCGGGCACCATCGAGGTGGCCCCGCTGGCCTACATGCGCGGGCGCACCCTCAACGACGCCTTCATCATTCTGGACGAGGCCCAGAACACCAACCCCGAGCAGATGAAGATGTTCCTCACCCGGCTCGGCTTCGACTCCAAGATCGTGATCACCGGCGACGTCACCCAGATCGACCTGCCCGGCGGCACCCGCAGCGGCCTGCGCCAGGTGCAGGAGATCCTCGACGGCGTCGACGACGTCCACTTCTCCCGGCTGACCAGCAACGACGTGGTCCGCCACAAGCTGGTCGGGCGCATCGTGGACGCCTACGAGGCGTACGACAACCGCAACGGCGAGCGCGGCGGCGACCGCGGCGACAGAAAGTAAAAGAACCGAGCACCATGGCGATCGACGTCAACAACGAGTCCGGCTGGGAGATCGACGAGAAGTCGGTGCTCGACGCCGCGCGGTACGCGCTCCAGCGCATGCGCATCCACCCCCTGTCCGAACTCTCGGTCATCCTGGTCGACGCCGACGCCATGGAGCAGCTCCACCGGCAGTGGATGGACCTGCCGGGGCCGACCGACGTGATGTCCTTCCCGATGGACGAGCTGCGTCCGCCGGGCAAGGACGACGAGGAGCCGCCGCAGGGCCTCCTCGGCGACATCGTGCTCTGCCCCGAGGTCGCCAAGCAGCAGGGCGAGGCGGCCCCCACCAAGCACTCCATGGACGAGGAGCTGCAACTGCTCACCGTGCACGGGGTGCTCCACCTGCTCGGTTACGACCACGAGGAACCCGGCGAGAAGGCCGAGATGTTCGGGCTGCAGAAGGCGATCCTGGACGACTGGCGGGCCGAGCGCGGCATCGAAGGGCCCTCCCCGGCCCCGACCGTCCACTGACGGCGGTCCGCCGTGATCGTCGTCAGCGTCCTGCTGGTCGTCGTCGCCTGGCTCGCCGCCTGCGCGGAGGCCGGACTCGCCCGCACCTCCCGGTTCCGCGCCGAGGAGGCGGTGCGCAACGGCCGCCGCGGCGGGGAACGGCTGCTCGCCGTCGCAGCCGACCCGACCCGTTACCTCAACCTGGCGCTGCTGGTGCGGGTCGGCTGCGAGATGGCCGCCGCCGCGCTGATCACCGTGGTGTGCGTGCGCGAGTTCACGCGCACCTGGCAGGTGCTGCTGGTGGCCATCGGCGTGATGGTGCTCGTCAGCTACGTGGCGGTGGGCGTCTCACCGCGCACCATCGGCCGGCTCCACCCGCTCAACACCGCCACCGCCGCCGCCTACGTCCTGGTGCCGCTGGCCCGGGTGCTCGGCCCGGTGCCCCGGCTGCTGATCCTCATCGGCAACGCGCTCACCCCCGGGAAGGGCTTCCGGCAGGGCCCGTTCGCCTCCGAGGCCGAACTGCGCGCGCTGGTCGACCTCGCCGAGCAGGAATCGCTCATCGAGGACGAGGAGCGCCGCATGGTGCACTCGGTCTTCGAACTCGGCGACACCATCGTGCGCGAGGTGATGGTGCCCCGCACCGACCTGGTGATGATCGAGCGCACCAAGACCGTCCGCCAGGCGCTCACCCTCGCGCTGCGCAGCGGCTTCTCCCGCATCCCGGTCACCGGCGACAACGAGGACGACGTCGTCGGCATCGTCTACCTCAAGGACCTGGCGCGCCGGGTGCACGTCAACCGCGAGGCCGAGACCGACCAGGTCGCCGCCGTGATGCGCCCGGCCACCTTCGTCCCCGACAGCAAGAACGCCGGCGACCTGCTGCGCGAGATGCAGCGCGACCGCAGCCACGTCGCGGTCGTCGTCGACGAGTACGGCGGCACCGCCGGCCTGGTGACCATCGAGGACATCCTGGAGGAGATCGTCGGCGAGATCACCGACGAGTACGACCGGGAACTGCCGCCCGTGGCCGACCTCGGCGACGGCCGCTACCGGGTCACCGCCCGCCTCGACATCGGCGACCTGGGCGAGTTGTACGGGGTGGAGCTGGACGACGAGGACGTGGAGACCGTCGGCGGACTGCTCGCCAAGTCGCTGGGCCGGGTGCCGATCCCGGGCGCCACCGCGCTGGTGCCGCTGCCGGAGGACGTCGCCTACCCGGACCGCCCGGTGGCGCTGCGGCTGACCGCGGAGTCCACCGCCGGACGCCGCAACCGCATCGGCACCGTGCTGGTCGAGCCGCGGCACGCCACGGCCCCGGCGGAAGTGACCGCCGACGCCGAGGAGTCCTGACCGGCGCCCGCCGTTCACCGGCGGGCGCGCCGCGCGAGCCCGACCGCGACCAGCACCGCGACCACGGCCACCACGGCCGCGTCCACGCCCAGCGCGAGCCGTACCCCGCCCAGCAGATGGGCCCGCGTGGTGGCCAGCGCGCCCAGCAGCGGGATGCCGATGGTCATCCCCACCTGCTGCGAACTGGTCACCAGCCCGGTGGCCAGCCCCTGCTGGTGGTCGGGGAGCCCGGAGGTCGCGGTGATCCCGTACGAGACGATGGCCCACATGTGGCCCACGCACCCCGCGGTGACCGTCGCCAGCGCCAGCCAGGTGCCGCCGGAACCGGTGCCGAGGAAGACCATCGTCGCGGTGAGCACCGCCTGGATCAGCAGCCCGCCCACCAGCAGCCGGTGCGGCCCGATCCGGGCCACCACCCGGGCCGCCGTCATCCCGGTGACCGCCGCGCCCAGCCCCTGCACCCCGAAGACCAGCCCGGTTCGGAGCGCGGTGAGCCCGCGGACGTCCTGGAGGTAGAGGGTGAGCAGGAAGACCACGGTGGACATCATCGCGAACGTGGTCACCCCGGCCAGGTTGCCGAAGGCCACCGTCGGCAGCCGCAGCATCCGCAACGAGACCATCGGCTCGGCCACCCGCGACTCGACCACCACGAACGCGGCCAGCAGCACCGCCCCCACGACCAGCGTGGCGACCACGTCGGCGCTGCCGAAGCCGCGCTGGGCGGCGGTGGACAGCGCGTAGATCACCGCCAGCAGCCCGCCGGTGACGGTGACCGCGCCGGGGACGTCGAGGCGGGGGCGGGCCGGGTTGCGGGACTCGGCCAGCACCCCGGGCGCGACCACCAGCACGATCACCCCGGCCACGCCGAGCAGCCCCATGGTGGAGCGCCAGCCGAGGGTGTCGGTGAGCACCCCGCCGAGCACCACGCCGATGGTGAACCCCAGCGACATCAGGGTGCCGCTGACACCCAGCGCCCGGTCCCGCTGCGGTCCCTCCGGGAACGTCGTGGTCAGCAGGGACATCCCGGTCGGCACGATCACCGCCGCGCCCAGCCCCTGCACCGCGCGGGCGGCGAGGAAGACCCCCGGCCCCCACGCCAGCGTGGCCAGCGCCGAGGCCGCGGTGAACAGCGCCAGGCCGGTCAGGAAGAGCCGGCGGCGGCCGAAGAGGTCGGCGACGCGCCCGAAGAGCAGCAGGAAGCCGCCGGAGGGGAGGGCGAAGGCGGTGACCGCCCACTGGAGGTTGGCCTGGCTCATGTGCAGTTCGCGGCCGAGCACCGGCAACGCGACGTTGAGGATGGAGAAGTCCAGCGCGATCATGAACTGGGCGGCGCACAGCACGAACAGGATGAGCCTGGTCCGGGCGGTCGGCCCCGGCGGCGCGGCCGTCCCGGTGGTGCCCAGGGCGCGCAGCGTGGTGTCGGTCGTCATACCGACCACCCTGCGGTGACCGGGCCGGCGCTGGGGAGCCGGAGTTTATGCTGGTGGTCCGGCCACCACTTACCGGACGGGGCCGACGGACGCGGGGGGAGACGCGGTGCGGCAGGCGGAACGGTCCGAACGGCCGGGACGACGGCAGGAGTTGCGCGAGTTCCTGATGAACCGCCGGGCCCGGGTGAGCCCCGCGGAGGCCGGGCTGCCCGACGGCGGTCGGCGCCGCACCCCGGGGCTGCGCCGCGAGGAGGTCGCGGTGCTCGCCGGCGTCGGCGCCTCGTGGTACCAGTGGCTGGAGCAGGGGCGCGACATCTCCGTCTCCCCCCAGGTGCTGGACGCCGTCGCCCGGGTGCTGCGGCTCAACCCGGCCGAACGCAGGCACCTTTACGTCCTCGCCGGGCTCAACCCGCCGCTGCTGGCGCCCGAGGCCGACGACAGCTTCTGCGAGGGGCTGCAACGCCTCATCGACGCCTGGATGCCGTTCCCGGCGCACATCATGGACGCCTACTGGAACATCGTCGCCCACAACGAGTCGGCCCGGCTCACCTTCGGCTACGACGAGCAGGACAGCAACTGCCTGATCAGTTTCTTCCTCAACCCCGTCTACCGCGGCCGGTGCGAACGCCGGGAGGAGCTGGCGGCCAGCGTCGTCGCCCAGTACCGCGCGGCGCTCGCCGAGCACCCCGACGACGAGGGGTACCGCGCGGTGGTGGACGAACTCCTCACGGCCAGCGAGGAGTTCGCGGCGCTGTGGGCCCGTGGCGACGCGATGCCCAGCGGCCAGATGCACAAGAGCTACGAACACCCCACCGTCGGCACCCTGTCCTTCGAAAGCAGCCAGATGCGCCTGCAAGCCCGCCCCGACCTGATCATCGTGATGCACAACCCGCTGCCCGGCACCGACACGGCGGCCAAGCTGGAACGGCTGACCTCCCCGCGAGGCCGGCGCGAGACGCTGCGGACGGTGGCCAGTTGAGCCCCCGGCGCGCGGTGGCCGGCCCCGCGGTGCTGCTGGCCGTGGCGGCGCTGCTGACCGGCTGCGGGACGCGGGACGCGGGCCGGGCCGCCCCGTCCGGCACGCCGTCGTCCTCCACCCCTTCGTCCTCCACCCCTTCGTCCTCCGCCCCGCCCGGCCGGCCGGCGGCGGGGATGATCACCGCCGCCGACCTGCCCGGCGGCGGCTGGGTACGGCGGGACGACGCGGCGCGGACCACCGGGCTCGCCCCGGTCGGCGTGCCCTGCCAGCCGCTGCTGGACGTGCTCGGCCCCGGTTTCGGCGGCGGCCGGGCCACGCCGCGGCGGGTCGCCTTCACCAAGGACGGCGACGAGCTGCGCCAGGACCTGGTGCGCACCACCCGCCCGCGGGCCACGGACACCCTCACCCAGCTCGACCTGGCGCTGGTGCAGTGCTCGGACTTCGAGTCGGGGAGCGGCGCCCACGCCGTCCAGATCCACTCCGAACGTCTGCGGGACGCCGCCCGGTACGGCGACGACTCCATCGGCTACCAGGTCGACATCGGCCAGGGCGCCTCGGTCACCCGCTACCGGCTGGCCACCGTCCGCCAGGGCGGCGCGGTGGCCACCGTGGTCGACCGCTACCGGGCCGGGGCGGACGACACCGCGTTCCGCGCCGCGGTACGGGCCGCCGCCCGGCGGCTCACCTCCAACGGCGGGTGACCGGCTCGCTATGCTCCCGGCCATGAGCGATGCCGCCTCCGTGGACCCCGAAGACCGCAAGATCATCACCCTCGCCCGCTCGGCCCGGGCCCGCAACGGCGTCCCCGAGGGCGCCGCGGTACGGGACGAGACCGGCCGCACCTACGTGGCCGGCACCGTGGCGCTGGCCAGCCTGGAGCTGAGCGCGTTGCGGACGGCGGTGGCGATGGCGGTGGCCAGCGGGGCGATGTCGCTGGAGGCGGCGGCCGTGGTGTCCGCCCCGGGCCCGGACGCCCCGGCCGAGGCCGACCTCGCCGCCGTCCGCGACCTCGGCGGCCCCGGCACCCCGGTCTTCCTCGCCGACCCGGCCGGCGAGATCCGTTCCGTCACCCACACCTGAGCGGCGCGAGACGGTGGGGGAGCATCCTCGCCGATCAGGGACAATGGGCGACATGAGTTCTCCTTCCTCCGCCACCGGGCAGGGCGGCTTCCGGGCCGGCTTCGCGTGCTTCGTCGGCCGTCCCAACGCGGGCAAGTCGACCCTGACCAACGCTTTGGTGGGGACGAAGGTCGCGATCACCTCCAACCGCCCGCAGACCACCCGGCACACCGTGCGCGGCATCGTGCACCGCCCCGACGCCCAGCTCGTCCTGGTCGACACCCCCGGGCTGCACAAGCCGCGCACCCTGCTCGGCGAACGCCTCAACGACGTGGTGCGCGCCACCTGGGCCGAGGTGGACGTGATCGGCTTCTGCCTGCCGGCCGACCAGAAGCTCGGGCCGGGTGACCGGTACATCGCCAAGGAGCTGGCGGGGATCAAGAAGACCCCCAAGGTGGCGGTGGTCACCAAGACCGACCTGGTCGACTCCGAGCGCCTCGCCGAGCAGCTGATCGCCATCGACCAGCTCGGCCGGGAACTGGGCATCGAGTGGGCCGAGATCATCCCGGTGTCGGCAGTCGGCGGCAAGCAGGTCGAGCTGCTGGCCGATCTGCTCGTACCGCTGCTGCCGGAAGGGCCCGCGCTCTACCCGGAGGGCGACCTGACCGACGAGCCGGAGCAGGTCATGGTGGCCGAGCTGATCCGGGAGGCGGCGCTGGAGGGCGTCCGTGACGAACTGCCGCACTCCATCGCGGTGGTGGTCGAGGAGATGCTGCCCCGCGAGGGCCGCCCGGCCGACCGGCCGCTGCTGGACGTGCACGCCAACCTCTACATCGAGCGCCCCAGCCAGAAGGGGATCATCATCGGCCCCAAGGGCGCCCGGCTCAAGGAGGTCGGCACCCGCTCCCGCAAGCACATCGAGGCGCTGCTGGGCACGCCGGTCTTCCTCGACCTGCACGTGAAGGTGGCCAAGGACTGGCAGCGCGACCCCAAGCAGCTGCGCAAGCTGGGCTTCTGACCGCCGGGGACGGGACGGGGGCGGGGCCGGTGCTCACGCCCCTTCCCGCAGCACCTCCTGGACCAGCTCCCGTTCCGTGTCGGTGAGCCCGGGGTCGGCGGCGTAGACCGTCCGGTCGTCCACCGTGATCGAGTACGTGAAGCCGTCCGGGACGCCGTCGGGCGGGGCCGGACGCCCCCGCGTGAGCACCTCGCGGGCGAGCGCCTCCAGCCGGGGCGCGTCGGCCCGGCCGTCGGTGTCCAGCTCCGCCTTGCGGGTGATGCCGGTGAATCCGCCGCTTCGGGTGACCGCTATCCGCATGGGGGACGTCTACCCGTGCGGCGACGGCTCATCCAGCGCGGGCCCGGACTGCTGCGGGACCGCGGCGGAGGCGCCGGTGATCCGCACCCCGACCTTGGTCCAGGCGTCCACCACCGCGCGGTGCTCGGCCCCGTCGCCGAACTTCTCCTTGGCCACCGTGGCGGTCAGCCGGGCGAAGGCGGCGAAGTCGGCGATGGGCGTCAGCTTGCCGCCGGTGAGCGCCAGGTACCAGATGAGCCCGGCCTTCTCCCAGGAGTGGCCGCCGATCGCGGTGGCCGCCAGGTAGAACGCGTGGTTGGGGATGCCCGAGTTGATGTGCACCCCGCCGTTGTCCTGCCAGGTGTGGACGTAACCCGCCATGGTGGCCGGCTGCGGGTCCTTGCCGAGCTTGGGGTCGTCGTAGGCGGTGCCCGGGGCCTTCATCGAGCGCAGCGCCTGCCCATGGACGCCGGGCGCGAGCAGGTTGGCGCCGATCAGCCAGTCGGCCTGGTCGACGGTCTGGCGCAGCGCGTACTGCTTGATGACGGAGCCGAAGACGTCGGAGATCGACTCGTTGAGCGCCCCGGACTGGCCGAGGTAGACGAGGTTGGCGCTGTGCTGGGTGACGCCGTGGGTCAGTTCGTGGCCGATGACGTCCACCGAGCCGGTGAAGTCGTGGAAGATCCGGCCGTCGCCGTCCCCGAAGACCATCTGCTCGCCGTTCCAGAAGGCGTTGTTGTACCCCTTGCCGTAGTGGACGCTGGCGTTGAGCGGCAGCCCCTTGCCGTCGATGGAGTGGCGGCCGTACGCCTTCAGGTACAGGTCGAAGGTGGCGCCGAGGCCGTCGTAGGCGTGGTTGACCGCCTGGTCTCCGCTGGCCTGGGCGCCCTCGCCGCGGACCTTGTCGCCGGGGAGCGACTGCTCGTGGTGGGCGTCGTAGACGGTGCGTTCCGGGTGGTCGGCGGCGGTGGCCTGCGGGGCCACGCCCTCCGCCGCGGCGCTTGCGGGGCGGGTGGTGAGAACGTGGCGGCGGGTGCGGTGGCCGGCGTCCACCTCCAGGGTGTACTGGGCGGGGCGGTGGACCTCGGGGTCGGCGTGGCGGGCGAGCTGTTCGAGCAGGTGCGGCGGGACGATGGTGCAGAAGGCGGAGGTTGAGCGCGTCATAAGGGCAATGTCGCACTCCGTTGTCGGAATGTCACTGCCCGCAGTCGGAATTCCCGAAAAGGAGTGCAATATGCCCGCGATTGGGAGGGAAGCTTCCGCTTCGTGCGTCCTGTCCGGGCGTCTTGCATACTGAGAGGAAACGGGCCGCGGCTGCGTGGTCGCGGACCCGTCGGCTAGGCTCCCCGCACCATGCTTTTCGGGCTGCTTCTCCTTAGCTGCCGCGGCGAGGGTCTGTAGTCGAGGCCGACCCCCTCCCCGCGGAGTTCGGTGTTGCGGTGATTCTCCCGTCGGCCACCCCAGCGGACACCCGAGGAGCACCCCGCACATGTCGCAGCCCCAGCAGCACTCCGTCCGGCCCGCCACGCCCGTCACCGCGGCGACCGTCCGGCAGCGCCCGTCCGGCATGCCGATCCACAAGTACCGCCCCTTCGAGGCCGTCGAGCTGCCCGACCGCACCTGGCCCGACCGGCGCATCACCAAGGCCCCCCGCTGGCTCTCCACCGACCTGCGGGACGGCAACCAGGCCCTGATCGACCCGATGTCCCCGGCCCGCAAGCGCGCCATGTTCGACCTGCTGGTGCGCATGGGCTACAAGGAGATCGAGGTCGGCTTCCCCTCCTCCGGCCAGACCGACTTCGACTTCGTACGGTCGATCATCGAGGAGGACGCCATCCCCGAGGACGTGACGATCTCCGTCCTCACCCAGGCCCGCGAGGAGCTGATCGAGCGCACCGTGGAGTCGCTGCGCGGCGCCCGGCGGGCCACCGTGCACCTGTACAACGCCACCGCGCCGGTCTTCCGCCGGGTGGTCTTCCGCGGCACCCGCGACCAGGTCCGGGAGATCGCGGTGGACGGCACCCGGCTGGTGATGGAGTACGCCGAGAAGCTGCTGGGCGACGAGACGGTCTTCGGCTACCAGTACAGCCCGGAGATCTTCACCGACACCGAGCTGGACTTCGCGCTGGAGGTCTGCGAGGCGGTGATGGACGTCTGGCAGCCCGAGGCGGGCCGCGAGATCATCCTCAACCTGCCGGCCACCGTGGAACGCTCCACCCCGAGCACCCACGCCGACCGCTTCGAGTGGATGTCGCGCAACCTGTCCCGGCGCGAGTTCATCTGCCTGTCCACCCACCCGCACAACGACCGCGGCACCGCGGTGGCCGCCGCAGAACTGGCCGTGATGGCCGGCGCCGACCGCGTCGAGGGCTGCCTGTTCGGCCAGGGCGAGCGCACCGGCAACGTCGACCTGGTCACCTTGGGCATGAACCTGTTCAGCCAGGGCGTCGATCCGCAGATCGACTTCTCCCAGATCGACGAGGTCCGCCGCACCGCCGAGTACTGCAACCAGATGGAGGTCCACCCGCGCCACCCGTACGCGGGCGACCTGGTCTACACCGCCTTCTCCGGCTCCCACCAGGACGCCATCAAGAAGGGGTTCGAGGCGCTGGAGGCCGACGCCGCGGCGGCCGGCCGCACGGTGGACGAGATCGAGTGGGCGGTGCCCTACCTGCCCATCGACCCCAAGGACGTCGGCCGCTCCTACGAGGCGGTGATCCGGGTCAACTCCCAGTCCGGCAAGGGCGGTATCGCCTACGTGCTCAAGAACGACCACAAGCTGGACCTGCCGCGCCGGATGCAGATCGAGTTCTCGAGGATCATCCAGGCCCGCACCGACGCCGAGGGCGGCGAGGTCACCCCGGCCCAGATCTGGGAGACCTTCCAGGACGAGTACCTGCCGGTGGCCGACCGGCCGTGGGGCCGCATCGCGCTGCGCAGCGCCCAGACCTCGACCACCACCGAGGGCACCGACGCGCTCACCGTCGAGGCGGTCGTCGACGGCGCCGAGGCGGTGCTGACCGGTACCGGCAACGGCCCGCTGGCCGCCTTCGTGGACGCGCTGGCCGCCGTCGGGGTGGACGCCCGGGTGCTGGACTACGCCGAGCACGCCCAGACCGAGGGCGCCACCGCGCAGGCGGCGGCCTACGTCGAGGTGGCGGTGGACGGCAAGGTGCTGTGGGGCGTGGGCATCGACGCCAACATCGTGCGCGCCTCGATCAAGGCGGTGGTCTCCGCCGTCAACCGCGCCGCCCGCGGCTGACCCGGCCGGAGAGGTCCCGGCGCCCACGGGAGCGCCGGGACCGGTTTTTCGCACCGCATGGCGACGGGGTGCTGACGCCACGTCATCGGTGTGGCTAACATCACTCCAACACGGCGCCGTTGCCGGAGGGATACGTCCGCGTGTGCCCGTGTCCGTGGGGATGTGCCGGGACGAGCCGCCGGAGGTAGCACCGTGGTCTTGCCGTCGCTGCTGGATCTGCGTTGCCGGGGCCTGTGGATCTGGGGCGTGCGCACCGTCTGGCAGACCGAGGGGGACGGGGAGTTCTTCTGCCCCCGTTGCGGCGGTGACCGCAACTACTCGCGGCGCACCGGCACCAGGCGCCTGACCGTGTTCAACATCCCGGTGCTGCACCGGGGTTCGGCGGGCACCGTGGTCGAGTGCGGGGTCTGCCAGGAGCGCTTCGCCCTGGACGCCCTCGACCAGCCCACCAGCAGCCGGTTCGCGGCGATGCTGCGGGACGCGGTGCACACCGTCGCCCTCGCCGTGCTCACCGCCGGCGGGGCCACCTCACGGCACGCCCGGCAGGCCGCGCTGGAGGCGGTGCGCGCCGCCGGGTTCACCGACTGCACCGAGGACCAGCTGATCGGGCTGCTGGCCGCGCTCGCCGCCGACGAGGGGCGGCTGCCCGGCAGCGACGAACCGCTGCCCGGCGCGGTCGACGGCTGCGGCACCTGGCTCTCGATCGAGCTGCACGAGGCGCTCGGCCCGCTCACCCCGCACCTGGCGCCGCAGGGCCGGGAACGGATCCTCCTCCAGGGCGCCCGGATCGCCCTGGCCGACGGCCCCTACCGGCCCGCCGAACGCGAGGCGCTGGCCGCAGTCGGCCGCGCCCTGCTGCTGCCCGACGAGGACACCGCGCGCCTGCTGGAGGCCGCCGCCCGCACCCCCTCGTGACCGTGCGCTCCCCCGTGCGCCGGTAGGCGACAATGGAGCCATGCTGACGACTGGTGGCGGCCGGGCCCACCCGCGACCGCGCCGCGGGGGCCCGCGATGACGCTCTTCCGTGACGAGGGCGTCGTCCTGCGCACCCAGAAGCTCGGCGAGGCGGACCGGATCATCACCCTGCTCACCCGGCGCAACGGCCGGGTCCGCGCGGTGGCCCGCGGGGTGCGGCGTACCAAGTCCAAGTTCGGCGCCCGGCTGGAGCCCTTCTCCCACGTGGACGTGCAGTTCTTCGCCCGCGGCGGGGAGCTGGTCGGACGCGGGCTGCCGCTGTGCACCCAGGTGGAGACGCTGGCCGCGTACGGCGCCGGCATCGTCACCGACTACGGCCGCTACACCGCCGGCACCGCGATGCTGGAGACCGCCGAGCGCTTCACCGACCACGAGGGCGAGCCCGCCGTCCAGCAGTACCTGCTGCTGGTCGGGGCGTTGCGCACGCTGTCCGGCGGCGGCCACGACGCCCGGCTGGTGCTCGACGCCTTCCTGCTGCGCTCGCTGGCGGTGGGCGGCTACGCGCCCAGCTTCGAGGCGTGCGCCCGGTGCGGCATGCCCGGGCCCAACCGGTTCTTCTCGGTCGCCTCCGGCGGGGTGGTCTGCGGGCAGTGCCGGGTGCCCGGCAGCGTCGTACCCTCGGCGGAGTCCCTGGAACTGCTCGGGGCGCTGCTGGCGGGGGACTGGGAGACGGCGGACGCGTGCGAGGAGCGGCACGCCCGGGAGGGCAGCGGCATCGTCGCCGCCTATCTCCAGTGGCACCTGGAGCGGGGGCTGCGCTCGCTGCGGTTCGTCGACAAGTAGCGTCAGCGTCCGGGCCCCGGCCCGGCCCGGTCAGGAAACCGTCCCAGAATCAGGAGAACCAAGCGCATGGCACGTCGTGGGATCCTCGGCCGCAACCGCCGCGAGTACCGCGTCCCGGATCCGCACCCCTCCGGCGCCCGCCCGCCGAAGATCCCCGCGGAGCTGGTGCCCAACCACGTCGCCGTCGTGATGGACGGCAACGGCCGCTGGGCCAAGCAGCGCGGGCTGCCGCGCACCGAGGGCCACAAGGTGGGCGAGGGCGTGGTCCTCGACGTCCTGGCCGGCTGCATCGAGATGGGCGTCAAGAACCTCTCGCTGTACGCCTTCTCGACGGAGAACTGGAAGCGCTCCCCGGAGGAGGTGCGCTTCCTGATGAACTTCAACCGGGACGTCATCCGCCGCCGCCGGGACGAGATGGACGAGCTGGGCATCCGCATCCGGTGGACCGGCCGGATGCCCAAGCTGTGGAAGTCGGTGGTCGAGGAGCTGAAGATCGCCCAGGAGCAGACGAAGAACAACGACGTGATGACGCTCTACTTCTGCGTCAACTACGGCGGCCGGGCGGAGATCGCCGACGCCGCCGCCGCGATCGCCGCCGACGTGCGGGCCGGGCGGCTGGACCCGTCCAAGGTCAACGAGAAGACCTTCGCCAAGTACCTGTACTACCCGGACATGCCCGACGTCGACCTGTTCGTCCGCCCCTCCGGCGAGCAGCGCACCTCCAACTACCTGCTGTGGCAGTCGGCCTACGCCGAGATGGTCTTCCAGGACGTGCTCTGGCCCGACTTCGACCGCCGTGACCTGTGGCGGGCCTGCCTGGAGTACGCCTCCCGGGACCGGCGGTTCGGCGGCGCGCTGCCCAACGAGGCCGGCGCCGGGAGCTGACCGGCGCCGGTCACCCCTCGGCGCGGGCCGCGGCGCACTCCGCGCAGGTGCCGAAGATCTCGATGGTGTGGTCGACGTCCACGTAGCCGTGCTCGGCGGCGACGGCGTCGGCCCACCGCTCCACGGCCGGCCCGGCCACCTCGACCGCCTTGCCGCAGCCGCGGCAGACCAGGTGGTGGTGGTGGCCGCTGCTGCACCGGCGGTAGACCGCCTCGCCCTCGCTGGTGCGCAACACGTCGACCTCGCCGGCGTCGGCGAGCGACTGCAGGGTGCGGTAGACGGTGGTCAGCCCCACCGAGTCGCCACGGTGCCGCAGCAGGTCGTGGAGCTCCTGCGCGCTGCGGAACTCGTCGACCTCGTTGAGCGCGGCCGACACTGCGGCCCGCTGCCGGGTGGCGCGGCCCTGTACGGGCGGCTTGGCGGTGGCCACGGTCGTCCTCCTCGGGTCTGCGCGGGCGGGTGGCGCCCGGTGCACGTCGCCTGTTGGTCTCGTACCCGGTTGCCCAGGTGCCCCTATTGTGCCAGCGCGGGGCCCGGCTCGGTCGGCGCCGAGTCGTCGGGGCGCCGCGGGCGCTCCGTTCCGGCCGCGCGGCGGCGGGCCGTCCGGCGGGCCAGCGGCGCGGCCAGCGCGGTGCACCCGGCGAAGACGGCGATGGCCAGCAGCACGATGGCCGGCCCGGAGGGCACGTCCACGTAGTACGAGCCGGTGACCCCGGCCAGCGCCACCACCACGCCGACGGCCACCGAGAGCGCCTGGGTGGCCGCGAACGACCGGGTCAGCTGCTGGGCCGCCGCCACCGGCACCACCATCAGCGCGCTGACCAGCAGCAGCCCGACCACCCGCATCGCCACCGTCACGGTGACCGCCGCGGTGACCGCCAGCAGCAGGTTGAGCAGGCGCACCGGCACCCCGGTGACCCGGGCGAACTCCTCGTCCTGGCAGACCGCGAAGAGCTGGCGCCGCAGCCCGAGGGTGACCGCCACCGCGAAGGCGCCCAGCACCACGATGGCCACCAGGTCGGCCGGGGCCACGGTGAGGATGGAGCCCCACAGGTAGGACTCCAGGTTGCCGCCGCCCCCGCCGTTGGCCGAGACGCTGACCAGCAGCTTGCCGCAGGCCATGCCGCCGTAGAAGAGCATGGCCAGCGCGATGTCGCCGCGCTGGTTGCCGCGTGAGCGGATGACCTCCATGACCACCGCGCCCGCCACGCACACCAGCACCGCCATCCACACCGGGCTGGTGTGGAAGACGAAGCCCAGGCCCACGCCGGTGAGGGCGACATGGCCGATGCCGTCGCCCATCAGCGCCTGGCGGCGCTGGACCAGGTAGATGCCGACGGCCGGGGCGGTGACCCCGATGAGCACCGCGGCCAGCAGCGCGCGCTGCATGAAGTCGTAGGAGAGGAGGTTCATGTCAGCGGTCCCGTGACGATGGTGGCGCCGGGCGCCGGTTCGGTTTCGGTGTGGCAGTGCTCCTCGCCGGCCACCGGGCCGGCGGCGGGCGGCGGGCCGTCGTGGACGACGCGGCCGTCGCGCAGCACGACCGCGCGGTCGATCAGCGGCTGCAGCGGCCCGAGTTCGTGGAGCACCAGCAGGACGGAGGCGCCGCGGGCGACCTCGGCGCGCAGCGTGTCCGCCAGCACCCGCTGGCTGGCCAGGTCGACGCCGGCCATCGGCTCGTCCATGATCAGCAGGTCGGGTCCGCCGGCCAGCGCGCGGGCGATCAGCACCCGCTGCTGCTGGCCGCCGGAGAGGTCGGCCACCCCGTCCCGGGCCCGGTCCGCCATGCCGACCGCGGCCAGGGCGGCCTCCACCGCCGCCTTGTCGGCGCGGCGCAGCGGGCGCAGCCGGTGGCGGGAGAGGCGTCCGGTGGCCACCACCTCCCGTACCGAGGCGGGCACGCCGGCCGCGGCGGTGGTGCGCTGCGGCACGTAGCCGATGCGCCGCCAGTCGCGGAAGCGGGCGGCCGGGGTGCCGAACAGCTCCAGCGTGCCCGCGCGCAGCGGCACCGAGCCGACCACGGTCTTGACGGTGGTGGACTTGCCCGAGCCGTTGGCGCCCAGCAGCGCGACCACCTCACCGGGGCGCACGGTCAGGTCGACGCCGCGCAGCACGGTACGGCCGCCGAGAGCCGCCACCGCGCCCCGCAGCCGGACCGGGTCGGCCGCCCCGGCGGCGCGCTGGGCCGGTATCCGCGCGCTCACCTGGAACACCCCAGGGCGGTGCGCAGGTTGGCCAGGTTGCGCCGCATCACGCTGAAGTAGTCGTCCTTGGCCGGGTCCTTGACGCCTTCCAGCGGGTCGAGGACGGCGGTCTTCAGATGGAGGTCGCCGGCGATGGTGCGGGCCAGCTTGGGGCTGACCAGGGACTCGAAGAAGACCGTGGTGACGCCGTGCTCGCGCGCCTGGTCCTGGATCTCGGTCATCCGCGCCGGGGTGGGCTCGGACTCCGGGTCCACGCCGTTGATGGCGATCTGGTCCAGCCCGTAGCTCTCGGCGAGGTAGCCGAAGGCGGCGTGCGAGGTGACGAAGGTCTTGGCCCGGCAGCCGGTCAGGCCGGTGCGGAACTCCTTGTCCAGCGCGCCGAGGCGGGCGGTGAACCGGTCGGCGCCGGCGCGGTAGTCGGCCGCGTGCGCCGGGTCGGCCTTGGCGAGCTGGTCGCCGATGCCCCTGGCGATCTTGGCGTAGCGCTCGGGGTCGAGCCAGACGTGCGGGTCGCCGGCGCGGCCGTCGGCGGTCCTCGCGTGGTTCTCGGCGGCGCCGTCCACCTCGGTGCCGTGGTCCTCCAGCGGGGCGTAGGAGGTGACCTCGGCGGTGTGCGCCGGGCCGCCCTGGGCGACCGCCTGGTCGACGGTGGGCTGGAGCCCCTTGAGGTAGACCACCAGGTCCGCGCTGTGCACCGCGGCCACCTGCCGGGGGGCCAGCTCCAGGTCGTGCGGCTCGGTGCCGGGCGGGGTCAGGTCGGTGACGTGGACGTGTGCGCCGCCGATCTGCTCGGTGGCGTACTCCAGCGGGTAGAACGAGGCGACGACGTCCAGCTTGCCGTCCTTGGCGGACGCGGAGGTGCCGGAGCACCCGGTGAGCGTGAGCGCCAGCGCGGTGGCACCGGCCAGGGCGACGGCGGCCGTCGCGCGACGTATGTTCATGACACTCATGTTCAACTGAAATGGTAACGATTGTCAATTCAGTGCAAGCGCCGTCCCCGTCACACCGCCCGCCGGGAAACCCCGCCACCGATTTGGCCCGCAGGGTGCGTGCGCCGGTAACCTGAGGTATTCGCTGGGCCGCAGTTGGACCGCGCCATCCCTTTTTCGCGGTCACCGGCGGATCCCACACTGACCGCTTCGTCGTACTGAAGAGAGCACCGTGGCCGCCGACAAGATCGACACCATCGTCAGCCTGAGCAAGCGCCGTGGCTTCGTCTACCCCTGCTCCGAGATCTACGGCGGCCAGCGCGCCGCCTGGGACTACGGACCGCTCGGCGTGGAGCTCAAGGAGAACATCAAGCGCCAGTGGTGGCGCGCCATGGTGACCTCGCGCGACGACGTCGTCGGTATCGACTCGTCGGTGATCCTCGCCCCCGAGGTCTGGGTGGCCTCCGGGCACGTCGCCACCTTCACCGACCCGCTCACCGAGTGCACCTCCTGCCACAAGCGGTTCCGCGCGGACCACCTGGAGGAGGCGTACGAGGCCAAGCACGGCCGGATGCCGGAGCACGGGCTCTCCGACCTCAACTGCCCCAACTGCGGCAACAAGGGCGCCTTCACCGAGCCCAAGCAGTTCTCCGGGCTCCTTTCCACCCACCTCGGCCCCACCCAGGACACCGGCTCGGTCGCCTACCTGCGCCCCGAGACCGCCCAGGGCATCTTCACCAACTTCGCCGCCGTCCAGCAGACCTCGCGCAAGAAGCCGCCGTTCGGCATCGCGCAGATGGGCAAGTCGTTCCGGAACGAGATCACCCCGGGCAACTTCATCTTCCGCACCCGCGAGTTCGAGCAGATGGAGATGGAGTTCTTCGTCAAGCCGGGCGAGGACGACACCTGGCACGAGTACTGGATGGAGCAGCGCTGGGGCTGGTACCGCGACCTCGGCATGCGCGAGGAGAACATGCGGTGGTACGAGCACCCCAAGGAGAAGCTCTCCCACTACTCCAAGCGCACCGCTGACATCGAGTACCGCTTCAACTTCGGCGGCACCGAGTTCTCCGAGCTGGAGGGTGTGGCCAACCGCACCGACTACGACCTGTCCTCGCACTCCAAGGCGTCCGGCCAGGACCTGTCCTACTTCGACCAGGAGGCCGGCGAGCGCTGGTTCCCGTACGTCATCGAGCCGGCCGCCGGTGTCAACCGCGCGATGCTCGCCTTCATGCTCGACGCGTACAACGAGGACGAGGCGCCCAACGCCAAGGGCCAGCTGGAGAAGCGCGTCGTGATGCGCCTCGACCCGCGCCTCGCGCCGGTCAAGGTCGCCGTGCTGCCGCTCTCCCGCAACCCGCAGCTCTCCCCGAAGGCCAAGGGGCTCGCGGCGGACCTGCGCAAGCACTGGAACATCGAGTTCGACGACGCGGGCGCCATCGGCCGCCGCTACCGCCGCCAGGACGAGATCGGCACCCCGTTCTGCGTCACCGTCGACTTCGACACCCTGGAGGACAACGCGGTGACCGTGCGCGAGCGCGACACCATGAAGCAGGAGCGGGTCTCCCTGGACCAGGTCGCCTCCTACCTGGGCAGCCGGCTGCTCGGCTGCTGAGCCCGGTACGGAAAGGGGCGCCCCGGACGGATCTTCGTCCGGGGCGCCCCTTTCCCGTGTCCGGGCCGTGGCCCTCAGGCGAGCAGCTTGCCGAGGATCCGGTCGAGCACGGCCAGCTCCTCCGGGTCGAGCGCGAGCAGCGCGTCGGGCGGGGTGTCCATGACGGCGGCGGCCCGCCGGGCCACCCGGCGGCCGGCGGCGGTGGCGTGCACCAGCTTGGCCCGGCGGTCCTGCGGGTGCGCCAGCCGTTCGGCGAGGCCGCGCTTGACCAGGTCGTCCACGACCACGGTGGTGTACGGGGCGTCGATCACCAGGTATTCGGCGAGCGCCCGCAGGGTCAGCGGTTCGGCGGCGATCCGGATCAGCGCCTTGACCCGGTTGAAGGTGAGCCCGGCGGACTCGGCCGCCTGCTTGCGGCGGTCGTTGCGGTCCAGCACCAGTTCGCGCAGGGACCGCCACACCTCGCCGGCGAGGTCCGCCGCCTCGTCGCTCACGTGCTCACCGCCACCTTGATCTCCGCCGTCTCCAGCCGTTCCGCGGTCCGCTCCGCGGTGGTACGGGCCCAGCGCCCGGAGGTGATCGTACCGACCGCCAGGACGGCGGCCCCGCACCCGGCGACGATCCACCAGGCGGTGCGGCCGGTGGCGGCGAAGCCGGGGGCGCCGGCGCCGAGCGAGGCGGAGGCCATCACCGCGCCGATCACCGCGACCCCCAGCGACTGGCCGATCTGGCGGCTGGTGGAGGCGACGGCGGCGGCCACCCCGGCCTGGGCGCGCGGCATGCCGGACACGGCGGTGTTGGTGATCGGCGCGTTGACCAGGCCGAAGCCGATGCCGAAGACCACGTAGACGGCGACCAGCCAGGCGGTCGGGGTGTGCGCGGAGAAGTCCACGGCGAGCGGTATCGCGCTGGCGCACATGGCGGCGCCGGCCAGCAGCAGCGGCAGCCGCGGTCCGCGGGCGCCGACGATCCGTCCCGACAGCGGCGCGCACACCAGCGTCATGGCGGCCATCGGCAGCATGAACAGCCCGGCGTGCAGCGGGTCGAGGCCGCGGACGTCTTGCAGGTAGAGGGAGTTGAGGAAGAGGAAGCCGCCGAGCGCGGCGAAGCCGCAGATGGCGATCACGGTGGCGCCGGAGAACGGGGCGCTGCGGAAGAAACGCAGGTCGATGAGGGGTTCGGCGCGCCGGGGCTCGTACCACACGATGCCGAGCAGGGCGAGGACGGCGAGGGCCTCGCACCCCAGCACCAGCGGCGAGGACCAGCCGTGGGCCGGGGTCTCGATGATGCCGTAGGTGAGCGCGGCCAGCAGCACGATCATCAGCAGCTGGCCGACCGGGTCCACCCGGCGCGGCTTGGGGGCGCGGGACTCCGGGACGAAGAGCCGGGTGAGGACGAGGGCGAGCACGCCGACGGGGACGTTGAGCCAGAAGATGGCCCGCCAGCCGGTCGACTCCACCAGGGCGCCGCCGATGATCGGGCCGGCCGCCATGCTGATGCCGACCACCCCGCCCCACACGCCGATCGCCCGGGCGCGTTCCCTGGGCACGGTGAAGGTGTTGGTGATGATCGACATGGCCACCGGGTTGAGCATCGAGCCGCCGACCGCCTGCAGCATGCGGGCCGCGACCAGCCACGACAGGCTGGGCGCGAGGCTGCACAGCAACGACGCCGCCGAGAAGACGGCGAGCCCCACCTGGAAGGTACGGCGCCGCCCGATCCGGTCGGCGGTCGACCCGGACAGCATCAGCAAGCTCGCCAGCACCAGTGTGTAGGCGTCGATGGTCCACTGCAGCCCCGACACCGACGTGTGCAACTCCCGCTGCATCGACGGCAGCGCGACGTTGAGCACGGTGTTGTCCAGGCTCACGATCAGCAGGCTCATGCAGCAGATCGCCAGCACCAGCATCCGCCGCCTGTGGCTGAGTTCGGGCACGAAGTTCACTCCGGCGGTTAGTTGTGAGGTCAGAATTATTTAGAGCTTACAACCAAACGCGGGAGTGGCGCGGCGTGTTTCCGGCCGGAACGGCTCGCGGGGAGGTGGCCCGGGGCGTTCGAGGCGGGCCGCCCCCGGTCCGGGCCGGTTTCCGCCGCCGGGCCGTCGGCGCGGCCTGGCCGGCCCGAGCCGGACGGGGCTTCCGCGCGCCAGGGGCGGAGGCGTCGGCGCGCCCGGCGGGGCTTCCGTTCCGGGGCGGGCCGCCCCCGCCCCCGCGCCGCCCCGGGGCTCGGCCGGCGGGTCGACCCGCCGGGGACGCCTCCTCCGCGGCCGGCCGGGATCGTGATCGCGTCCGGGTCAGTCGCGGGGCGGGGCGAAGCCCAGGCCGCGGAGGGCCAGGGCGCAGACGGCGGTGAAGGCCGGGGTGATGGAGGGGGAGGACCAGTCGGCGGCGTGGGCGGGGTCGTGGAAGCGGACGGTGGCGTCCCAGACGGCGCGGGCGGCGGTGGCGGGGTCGTCGACCGAGAAGTCACCGGCGGCCACCCCGTCGGCGATGATCCGGGCGAGGTGGCCGGTGAGGGTGGTGATGTGCGCCGCGACGACCTCGCTGTGCTCGCCGGTGAGCGCCACGTAGGTGGCGAACAGCTCGGGGTCGCAGCCGGCCTTGCGCCGCTTGAACGTGAAGAGCGCGGTCAGCCACCGGGTCAGCCGTTCCGGGGCCGGGCCCGACTCCGCGGCGACATCGGCGAGTTCGGCGTGCGACTGGTCGAGCCAGCGCGCGGTCACCGCCTCCCGCAGCGCCGTCTTGCTGGGGAAGTGGCGGTACACGCTGCCGTGGCTGACCCCCAGCGCCCGGGCCACGTCCACCACGGTGGCCTTCGCCGGGCCGTGGCGGCGCAGCACCTCCTCGGTGGCCTCCAGGATGCGGTCCGGGGTCAGGGGCTGCGGCGCCATGGGCGGGTCCGGCCTTTCCGTCGCGGGCGGGACGCGGTTCCCCGCGCCACCCGCGGCTACTTCTCGCTGTCGAGGTGCTCCATCTGGTCGGCCGCGTACCGCGTGCCCGCCACGGCGTCGTGCGGGACGGCCCGCTCGATCGCGGCCAGGTCGCCCTCGTCCAGGGTCACCTCCAGCGCGCCCAGCGCTTCGGTGAGCCGGTCCCGGCGCCGCGCGCCGACCAGCGGAACGATGTCCTCACCACGCGCGAGCACCCAGGCGATGGCGATCTGGGCGACGGTAGCACCCTTGTCGTCGGCGATCGTCCGCAGCGCCTCCACCAGGGACAGGTTGCGCTGGAGGTTCTCCCCGGAGAAACGGGGGCTGTGGGCGCGGAAGTCCCCGGCGGCGACCGGCCGTTGGGCGCTCCAGTGGCCGCTGAGCAGGCCGCGGGAGAGCACCCCGTAGGCGGTGATGCCGATGCCCAGCTCCCGGGCGGTGGGCAGGATCTCCGGCTCGATGCCCCGGGAGAACAGCGAGTACTCGATCTGCAGATCGCTGATCGGGGCCACCGCGGCGGCCCGGCGCAGCGTCTGCGCGCCCACCTCGGAGAGCCCGATGTGGCGCACCCGGCCCGCCTCCACCTCCTCGGCGATGGCGCCGACGGTCTCCTCGATCGGCACCGCCGGGTCGAGCCGGGCGATCCGGTAGACGTCCACGTGGTCGGTGCCGAGCCGCTGGAGCGAGTAGGCGAGGAAGTTGTGGACCGCCTCGGGGCGGCCGTCGTACCCCAGCCAGCCGCCCCCGGCCTCCCGCAGCGCCCCGAACTTCACGCTGATCAGCGCGTTCTCCCGGGAGCCGGGGCGGGTGGCGAGGGCCTCCCGGACGAGCAGTTCGTTGTGGCCCATGCCGTAGAAGTCGCCGGTGTCCAGCAGAGTGATCCCGGCGTCCAGCGCGGCGTGGACGGTGGCGATCGACTCGCCGCGGTCGGCCTCGCCGTACAGGGCGGACATCCCCATGCAGCCGAGGCCGATGGCCGAGGTGCGCGGGCCGGTGGTGCCGAGGGTGCGGGTGCGCATGACGCTCCAGAAAGGGAAGGGTGCGGAGGAATCGGTACAAGCAGGGCGGACCCCGCGTACGTCAACGACTATGACACATGGAATGACAGATTTCAATATCTGTCATTCCATGTGTCCGCCCCCTGGTGCGTGGCGTCAGCGCACCGACCGCGGCAGCCGCACGCTCAGCGCCACCGCCGCCACACAGCCCGCCACCTGGATGAGGATCGCCGTGACCAGCGCGTCCCGCATCCCGACCGAACCGGCCAGGGAGAGGAAGAGGGTGCCGAGCGTGGCCACCCCGAGCGCCAGCGAGGACTGCTGGGTGGTCACCATGACCCCGCTGCCCACGCCGGCCCGGTCGGCGGGCACCTCGGAGAGCACGATGCGGAACAGGGTGCTCATCGCGAAGCCCTGACCGAAGCCGAGCACCGCCATCCCCGGCAGCAGGTCGAGCGGGCCCAGCGCCGGCCACCCCGCCAGCGCCGTGGCGACCACCACCAGCAGCCCGACGCCCTGGACCGCGAGGCCCACGGTGACCACGTGCCGCCCGTACCGGGTCACCAGCCGCGGGGCGATCAGCGAGGCCGCGAAGAACGCCGCCGCCATCGGGGTCAGCGCCAGCCCGGCCGAGACCGGGCCCAGCCGCAGCCCCTGCTGGAGGGCGACCGCCATCACGAACATGAAGCCGCCGAAACCGGTGAAGAACGGCAGCGCCACCCGCAGCCCGCTGCGCATGCCGTGGTTGGCCAGCAGGCTCGGCGGCAGCAGCGGATCGGCCCCGGCCCGCTCACCGCGCCGCTCCACCGTCCAGAACGCCGCCGCCAGGAACGGCGAGGCGGCCAGCAGCACCCAGGTCCACACCGGCCAGCCGACCGCCCTGCCCTCCATCAGCGGCACCAGCAGCGCCAGCAGCGTCGCCCCCAGCAGCACGGTGCCCTTGGTGTCGATCCGGGCCGGCCGGTCGGAACGGGTCTCCGGCACCGACCGCAGGCTCAGCGCCATCGCGACCACCGCCACCGGCACGTTCACCAGGAAGATCGACCGCCAGCCGGTGCCCGCCAGGTCGGCGGCGACCAGCCAGCCGCCCAGCACCTGCCCGGCCACCGCGGAGATGCCGCCGGTGGCGCCGTACAGGCCGAGCGCCCGGCCGCGCCGGGCCCCGGTGGTGGTGGCCTGGATGGTGGCCAGCACCTGCGGCAGCATCATCGCCGAGGCCGCGCCCTGCGCCACCCGGGCGCCCACCAGCGACCACGCGTTCGGCGCCAGCCCGCAGGCGAGCGAGGTGAGCGCGAACAGCGCGGTGCCGGTCAGGAAGAGCCGGCGGCGGCCGAAGGTGTCCCCGAGCCGTCCGCCGAGCACCAGGAGCACCGCGTAGGCCACGCCGTACCCGGCGGCCACCATCTCCAGCAGCGCCGGACCGGCCTTGAGGTCGTGGTCGATGGTGGGCAGCGCCACGTTGACGATGAAGAAGTCGATCATCGGCAGCGCCGCCCCGAGCAGCAGCGTCAACAGCCCCAGCGGGCTCAGCAGATGGGGCGCCGCGTCCGGCCCGCCCGGCGGAGCCTCCGGTCCGGCGCCGGCCGCGGCCGGCCCCAGGCGGCGTACCCGCGGTACCACCGCGGCGCGCGACGGCCCGGAGCCCACCAGGGTGGAGGCGGGGGCGGTGGTGGTGGCGGGGGCGTTCGTCGTGATGCCGGTCTGTTCACTCATGGCCTCTACGATCGAGGCTGCGCGAAGGGGGTACCAGAGTGTGGTTATCCAGGTATTGGCCGAACCTGGCAACCGGCTGGCCGGTGCGGCACCCTTGACCCCATGGCCGTGAGCACAGATGTACGCCGTCGCGAACTCGCCGACTTCCTGCGCAGCCGCCGCGAGCGGATCACCCCCGACATGGTGGGGCTGCCGGTCGGCCGCCGCCGACGCACCCCGGGGCTGCGCCGCGAGGAGGTCGCCCATCTGTCGGCGGTCGGGGTCACCTGGTACACCTGGCTGGAACAGGCCCGGGACATCCAGGTGTCGGCCCAGGTGCTCGACGCGGTGGCCCGCACCCTGATGCTCGACCCGGGCGAGCGCGCCCACCTGTTCGTCCTGGCCGGCGTCGCCGACCCGGTGCCGCGCAAGGACTGCCCGACGGTCTCCGACTCCGTCCGGCAGACCCTGTGGCAGCTCGAACCGCTGCCCGCCGCCGTGATCAACAGCCGCTACGACATCCTCGCCCACAACACCACCTACGGGCGGATGGTGGACGACCTCGACGCGCTGCCGCCCGAGGACCGCAACGTGCTGTGGCTGGTCTTCACCGACCCCGCCTGGCAGCGCAGCGTGGTCGAGCTGGACCAGGTACGGCGCCGCTGCACCGCCCAGTTCCGTGCCGCGATGGCCGAGCACGTGGCGGAGCCGGTATGGAAGTACCTGGTCAAGCGGCTGGAGCAGGCGTCGCCGGAGTTCCGCGAGCTGTGGCGGCAGCACGAGGTCGCCCCGCCGTCCAACCGGCCCAAGCGGTTCCTCAACGACCGGGTCGGCCTGCTCAACCTGGAGCACACCAGCATGTGGCTCGGACCCCGCACCGGCACCCGGATGGCGGTCTACACCCCGCTGGACGAGGAGACCCGCGCCCGCCTGGAGCGGCTGAGCGAGCTGCCCTCGGCGCCGTCCGTGGAACGCCCCGTCGAACGTCCCGTGGAACGCCCTGCCGAACGTCCCGCCGTCGCCGCCGACCGGCTGGCCGCCGTCGGCTGACCGCGCCCGCGTCGGTCCGCCATCCGGGTGCGGGACAATGGACGGGCCCGTACCCGACCGCCGCGTCCGCCACCGAGGAAGCCCGCCGCAGATGAAGCCCTTGCAGATCGGCCCGCACACCGTGTTCCCGTCCGTCGTCCTGGCACCGATGGCGGGGATCACCAACGCGCCGTTCCGCACCCTGTGCCGCGAGTTCGCCGAGGGCACCGGGTGGGACGCCGGAGCGGGCGCGCCGGCCACCGGCGGCAAGGGGCTCTTCGTCTCCGAGATGATCACCACCCGGGCGCTGGTCGAACGCAACGAGAAGACCATGCAGCTCATCCGCTTCGACGCCGGTGAGCGCCCGCGCTCCATCCAGCTGTACGGCGTCGACCCGGCCACCGTCGGCAAGGCGGTGCGCATGATCGTCGAGGAGGACCTCGCCGACCACATCGACCTCAACTTCGGCTGCCCGGTGCCGAAGGTCACCCGCAAGGGCGGCGGCTCCGCGCTGCCGTACAAGCGCAACCTGCTCCGCGCCATCCTGCGCGAGGCGGTCACCGGCGCAGGCCCGCTGCCGGTCACCGTCAAGATGCGCAAGGGCATCGACGACGACCACCTGACCTACCTGGACGCCGGCCGGATCGCCGTCGAGGAGGGGGTCACCGCCATCGCGCTGCACGGCCGCACCGCCGCCCAGCACTACGGCGGCACCGCCGACTGGTCGGCGATCGCCCGGCTGAAGGAGGCGGTGACCGAGATCCCGGTGCTCGGCAACGGCGACATCTGGTGCGCCGAGGACGCGGTGCGCATGATGCGCGAGACCGGCTGCGACGGCGTGGTGGTCGGCCGCGGCTGCCTGGGCCGCCCGTGGCTCTTCGCCGACCTGGTCGCCGCCTTCGACGGCACCGGCACCACCGCCCGGCCCACGCTGCGCGAGGTGGCCGCCGTCATGCGCCGCCACGCCCGGCTGCTCGCCGAGTGGATGGGCGACGAGGCCCGCGGCGTCATCGACTTCCGCAAGCACGTCGCCTGGTACACCAAGGGGTTCGCGGTCGGCTCCCAGGCCCGGCAGCGGCTGGCCATGGCCTCCTCGCTGGCCGAACTCGACGAGCACCTCGACTCCCTCGACCTGACCCAGCCGTGGCCCGAGGGCGCCGAAGGGCCGCGCGGACGCACCGCGGGCACCAAGCGCGTGGTCCTCCCGGACGGCTGGCTGGACGACCCCTACGACCGCGCGGTGGCCGGCGCCGACGCCGAACTCGACACCTCCGGCGGCTGACCACCCGTCAACCGCCCCTCCGGCGAACCGGCGCACGACCCGGCCACGCGGGCGTAAAGTCACCCTGCGGGCTTCTTCGACCGCACGGCGGCGACGCCGTGCCTGTGACGGACCTCGGGCGGGGGGATCGGTGACGAGCGTCGTCTTCGTCCACGGTACGGGCGTGCGCGCCGAGTCGTACGAGCGCACCCACGAGAAGGTGGTGCGCGGGCTGGCCGCGGCGCGCCCCGACGCCACCGTGGTGCGCTGCTACTGGGGCGACGCCTTCGGGGCCCGGCTGGCCCTGGGCGGCGTCTCGATCCCGGTACGGGAGGGCACCCGCGCGGTGCCCGGCGAGGCCGCGGCGGACGATCCCACCGCGCTGTGGTCGCTGCTGCTGGCCGACCCCTTCGCCGAACTCCACGCCCACGCGGCGGCGGCGCCCCGGCAGGCCGGCGGCTTCGTCCCCGGCCGGGCCGATCCGTGGCGGGCCTTCGCCGACCGGGTACGGTCCTTACCCGCCGCCCTCGCCGCCTCCGGCGGGGCCGCCGAACCCGGCTCCGGGACGGCCCGGCTGCTCCCCGAGGCCGCCGAACGCACCGCCCGCGAGATCGCCGCGCTCTCCGGCGGCGCCCCCGACGACGCCGGGGTCACCGCCGTCACCGCGCGGGCCGTGGTGGCCGAGACGCTGCGGCTGGCGGCCGGCGAGGAACCCGCGCAGGAGCCGCCGCCGGTGGACGGGGAGGAACGCGACGCCCTGGTGGCCGCGATCACCGAGGCGCTGGGCGGCACCGACCGCGGCGCCCTCGCCGACGCCGGCCGGTGGCTGCTGCGGCGCGGTCTGACCTGGGCGGTGTGGGACTACTCCGAGGCGGCCCGGCGCCACCGCACCCGCATCACCGGCGGCGCCGTCCCGGCCACCGGCGACATCCTGCGCTACCAGGCCCGCGGCGAGGCGCTGCGGGACCGCGTCGCCGAGACCGTCCGCGCGGCCCGCGCCGCCGACCCCGGCCGCCCGGTGGTCCTCCTCGCCCACAGCCTCGGCGGCATCGCCTGCGTCGACCTGCTCGCCACCGACCCCGGCCTCCGCGTCGACCTGCTGGTCACCGTGGGCTCCCAGGCCCCGTTCCTGTACGAACTCGACGCCCTCACCGGGCTGCGCCGCGGCGAACCGCTGCCGCCCGCCTTCCCGCGCTGGCTCAACGTCTACGACGAGCGCGACCTGCTGGGCTTCGTGGCCGCCGGGATCTTCCCCGGCCGCGTGCGCGACCTGCGGGTGGACACCCGGCAGCCGTTCCCCTGGTCGCACAGCGCCTACTTCGCGCACCGCGGCTTCTACCGGCTGCTCGCCCCGGAGCTGCCGTGAGCGCCGGGTGGGACACCGAGCGCGTCCACGTCGTCGCGGTCGCCGTCGAGGAGTACGCCGGCGGTGCGGCCTGGCACCTGGACGGCCCGGTGCGCGACGCCCTCGGCCTGATCGACTGGCTCACCGGGCTCGGCGTCCCGGAGCGCAACGTCCACCTGCTCGCCGCCCCGCTCCCGGCCAACGCCGCGCTGCTGGCCGGCCGTGGCCACGCGGGCGCCGACCGCGGCACGGTGCGGACCTTCTTCAAGCGCGTCCTGCCCCGGCTGGACGGCGACTGGCTGTGGGTCTACTGGGCCGGCCACGGCGTCCAGGTCAAGGGGAGCGAATGGAGCCTGCTCTACCCCGAGGCCCGGGAGGACGACCTGGTCGGCCTGGACGCCGGGAAGCTGGTGGACTACCTGTGCTCCGACGCCCTCGCCCCGCACCGGTTCGGCCGGGTCGTCACCGTGGTCGACGCCTGCCGCCAGCCGCTCCCGCCGGCCGAGCGGGCCGCCGCCCCCGAACCCGACCACTTCATCACCCGCGAGACGCTCCACCGGGGCCGCCAGGCCTTCGTGTGGCGCGCCTGCGAACCCGGCGGCCTGGCCAAGAACACCGGCGGCGAGGGCCTGTTCACCCGCACCCTGCTGACCGGGCTGCGCGCCGCCCCGGACGGCGCCGGACCGCCCGACCTGGACGCGGCGGCCCGCAGGGTGGACGACGCGTTCGACCGGCTGCGCGAGACCGGCCAGGCCGACCAGCTGCCCAACCTCTACCGGCGCGACTGGCGGGGCAACGAGACCGACCGCCCGGCCCCGCCCCCGCTCACCGGTGAACAACTGCGTGCCAAGGCGCAGTTGACCCGCGTCACCGAACTGCTCACCGCCGACCCGCACTCCGCCGCCGCCTTCGCCTTCCACCTCGTCCGGGAGCTGTCCCCGCACGCCCCCGTCCCGCGCCCCGCCGCCACGGCCGGCGAACTGGTCGACGTGGCGATCGGCACCGCCCACGGGGTGACCACGCTGCTGGCCGCGCTCGACGCCACCCGCCCCGCCGAGCCCGGCCCCCACCTCGACCACTGGCGGCACACGGTGGCCGACGCGGAGCCGGCCGCCCGCCCGCTGCGCCCGTCCGGGGAGTGGCTGACCGGTCTCGAACACGGCGGGCTGCTCGCCCTGCTCGCCACCGGCCGCACCCTGCCGACGCTGGTCGGGGCCGCCCACGACGAACTGCCCGGGGTCCGGCTGACCGCCCCGGACGATCCGCCGGCCGTCCTGGACGACCTGGAACGCCTGGTGCCCCGCCGCCACCAGCTGCCCCAGCTGCTGCGGATCACCGAGCGCACCGCCGCGCTGCTGCCGCCGGACGACGCCGCCGCGCTCCAGTCCTGGTCCGACCGCTGCGCGGAACGCATCGGGATGACCCAGGCGCTCCTCGCCCGCCGCGCCGACCTCCAGGAGGAGACCGAGCGGACCGGGCACGCGGCCGACGGCGACCGCGTCCAGATCCGGCTGTCCGGCCCGGCCGGCGGCGGACGCACCTACGAGATCTGGTACCGCCGCGGCACCGAGGTGGTCGCGGTGGCCAAGGGCGACCGGCCGCGCCCCGCCGCCGGTATCAGCGACGACCTCGACGAGGCGCTCTACCGGTACGCCCGGGCCCACGAGACGCTGGTGGAGTTCTTCCTCCCCGCCGCCGACCTCGACCTGGAGGTGCACCGCTGGACGATCCGCGCCCGCACCGACGTCGAACGCCGGCTGGGCACCGACTACCCGGTCGTGGTCCGCGGCACCGACCCGCGCCCCCAGCCCTATGTGCACACCTGGCGCAAACGGTGGGAGCGGGTCGCCGCCGGCATCGTGCGGGACCTGCACTGGCTCCCCGACGACCTGGAACGCGACCGGGTGCCCGGCGCCCTCTCGCTCCACCCGGACGCCCCCGGCTGCGTGGTCACCGCCCCGGCCCGGCACCGCACCGGGATCTTCCTGGCCTGCGTGGTCAGCGGGGTCCCGGTGCTCGTCTGGCACCGCGCCGAGGAGCGCCGCGCCGCCCGGGACCGGCTGGAGCCGCTGCTGGGCGCCGTACCGTTGGCCCGACTCCCGCACCACCTGCGGGAGTTGCGGGCCGCCGGCGACCTCGACGACGACCACCACGGCAAGCACCTCGCCCTGCTGTGGGACGACCCCGGCCATCCGCTGCCGCGCCGGCTCGACCTGTCCGCCCCGGTCTGACCCACGCCGAAGAAAGTAGGACCCCTCGATGACCGACGACTGGCAGCTCTTCCGCGGTGACGGGCGCCCGCGGGACGTGGCCTGGCCCGAGCCGCCGCCGTGGCGCCGCTTCGAGGCCCCCGGCACGCGGGCCCCCGCCGCGCCGTTCCCCTACGTCATCTCCGACGCCGACCGGGACGTGGTCAACACCGCGCTGCTGCTGCACCGGCCGCTGCTGGTGACCGGCAAGCCCGGCACCGGCAAGTCCAGCCTGGCCCGGGCCGTCGCCCGCGAACTGCGCCTGGGCGAGGTGCTGCACTGGCCGGTCAACAGCCGTACCACGCTCGCCGACGGGCTCTACCACTACGACGCGGTGGGCCGGCTGCGGGACGCCTCCATGCGCCGGGGCCCGGACGACGCGGCCGACGGTGACGGCGACATCGGCGACTACCTGCGGCTCGGCCCGCTCGGCACCGCGCTGCTGCCGGCCGCCAAGCCCCGGGTGCTGCTCGTCGACGAACTCGACAAGGGCGACATCGACCTCCCCAACGACCTGCTCACCGTCTTCGAGGAGGGCCGCTACGAGATCCCGGAACTCGCCCGCCTCAAGGAGAGCGAGGTCCGGGTGCGGGTCACCGGGTCGGACCGCAAGGTCACGGTCGCCCACGGCGTGGTGCGCTGCCGGACGTTCCCGGTGGTGGTGGTCACCAGCAACGGCGAACGCGAGTTCCCCCCGGCGTTCCTGCGCCGCTGCGTCCGGCTGGACCTCAAGCAGCCCGGCGCCGAGCAGCTGCGCGAGATCGTCTCGCTCCACCTCGGCCCCCTCACCGAGGAGGCCGAGCGGCTGATCGCGGACTTCCTCGACCTGCGCGACGGGCAGAACCGCGAGCTCGCCACCGACCAGCTCCTCAACGCCGTCCACCTGCGCTCCACCGCCGTCCGCATGCCGTACGAGACGCTGCGCGAGACCGTGCTGCAGTCGCTGGACGACGTGGACGCCTGATGATCGACCGGCTCAGCGCGGCGCTGGAACGGGCGGGGGTCGAGCTGTCCACCCAGGAACTGCTCGACGTTCTCTGGCTGGCGGTGCGGACCGGCGGCGCACCGGCCGGGACGGGGGAGCCCCCGGCCGGACCCGCCCCGGCCGCCACCGCGCGGCCCCCGCGGCCCCCCGCCGACGCCGCCGAGCCGGAGCCGCCCGCCGGGTCCGAGGCCGCCGACCCCGCCCGCCCCGCCGACCCCGGGCTGTACGCGCCCGGTCCGCGTCCGCCCCGTGGCGGCCGGACCGCCGTTACGGTGCAGGTGCGCGGGGTCCGCGCGCTGACCCGGGCGCACCGGCTCGGCCGCGCCCTGCGCCCGCTGCGCCAGTGGTCGCCCTCGCCCCGGCTGGTGCGGCTGGACGAATCCGCCAGCGCCGACCGGATCGCCGAGACCGGACTCCCCGACGTGGTGCTGCGCCCGGAACGCGAGCACCGGCTCAGCCTCACCCTGATCGTCGACGACGGCCCCTCGATGGTGCTGTGGCGGCAGCTTGCGGCGGAACTGCGCGCCATCCTGGAACGGCTGGGCGCCTTCCGGCAGTTGCGCATCCTGGGCCTGGACACCGGTGACGCGGCGGCGCCGGTGCTGCGCGCCCGCCCGTTCGCCCCGGCCGCGCCGCGCCGCACCCCCGGCTCGGTGGTGGGGCAGGAGGGGCGCACGGTGGTCCTCGTGCTCTCCGACGGGGTGGGGCCGGCCTGGCGGTCGGGGGCGGTGCAGCGCTGGCTGGCCCGGTGGGCGCGACGGGTGCCGGTGGCGGTGGTGCAGCCGCTGCCGCCGCGCATGTGGCCGGCCCCGGCGATGGCCGCCGAGCGCCTGCTGCTGGCCGCGGAGCGCCCGGTCGCCGCCAACCGTTGCCTGACGATCCATCACCCCCTGCTGCCGTCCGGCCTGTTGGCGCCGTACGAGGGGGTGCCGGTGCCGCTGCTGGAGCTGGCCGAGGAGCAGCTCGCGGCGTGGGCCGGGCTCGCCGCGGGGGACCGGGGCAGCGCCGCACTGCCGGTGCTGCTGCTGCCCGCCCACCCCCCGCCGCCCGTTCCGGTGCCGGACCCGCCGCACCGGGCCCCCGGCGAACGGCTGCGCCACTTCCGGGAGAGCGCCTCGCCCGAGGGACAGCGCCTGGCCGGCCGCCTCGCCGCCGTCCACCCGCTCACCCTGCCGGTGATGCGGCTGATCCACCACGCCGGACGGCAGGACCCCGGCGGCGCCGACCGCTTCCACCCCGCCCAGCTCGCCGAGGTCTTCCTGGGCGGCCTGCTGCGCCGGGCCGAGGGCGCCGGCGGCACCTACGAGTTCCAGCCCGGCGTGGCCGACCTGCTGCTGGACACCGTCCGCACCGACGAGGCGCTGGGCACCGTGGAACTGGTCACCGCCTACCTGACCCGGCGGCGCGGCGACGGCCCGGAGTTCCGCGCCCGCGTCCACGGCCCCGGCGGCACCGCCGTCACCGACGACGCCCGCCCGTTCGCCGCCGCCTCCCCGCAACTGCTGTACCGGCTGAGCCTCGGCGACGGCGGCGGCTCCGGGCGGGGCGACCCCGCCGACGCCGGCACACCCTCCCCCGTCCCGGGCGAACCCGTGCTCTCCCACGCCTCGCTGTGGGTCAGGCCGCCCCTGACCGAGCTGGCCCGGCGGATCGTCCGCGACCCGTCGGTGCCCGGGGCCGTACGCGAGCAGGCCGCCAGGATGGCCGACGCCGCGGGCGACCGGGAGGAGGTGTACGGCTGGGACGGGGTGCACGCCGTCCAGGAGCTGGCCGTCCGGCTGGTCGACACCGATCTGACCGGGTACGCCGGTGAACTGCGGCGCGTCATCGGCACGTTGCTCCCCGAGCTGACCGGCGACGACCTGGAGACCCGCAACCTGCGCGGCCACCTGGCGCTCGCGCTCAACCGGCTGGGCGACCACGACCAGGCCGAGCACCATCTGCGCGAGGTGGTGGCCGTCTCCGTCCGGGTGCACGGCCCGGAGCACCGCTACACGCTGTATGCCCGCGGCCATCTGGCCGGTCTGCTGAGCGCGGCCGGGCGGCTGGAGGCGGCCGAGGCGGAACGCCGGGAGCTGCTGGAGGTCTATCTGCGCCGGCCGGAGTTCGACGTCGTCGCGGTCGGCGAGTCCCGCTCCCGGCTGGCCCAGGTGCTCCAGCAGCGCGAGCGGCACCAGGAGGCGCTGGACGAGTACCGGCGCGCCCACCACGACTGCCTGGCGGCGCTGGGCCCCGACCACCCCGAGACGCTCGGCGCCCTGTGGTGGGTGGGCCACGGCCTGGAACGGGCCCGGCGCTACCCGGAGGCCGAGGAGGCCTACCGGGAGCTGCTGGACGCCTGGACCCGCACGGCCGGCCCGGACCAGGAGGACGCGCTGATGGCCCGGGCCGGGCTGGTCCGGGTGCTGATGGGGGACCGGCGGTACGCGCGCGCCGAGCCGGAGCTGCGCGAGCTGGTCGCGGCGGCCGAGACCCGGTACGGCCCGCGGGACCCCCGGACCCTGGACGCCCGGGAGGACCTGGCGGTGGCCCTGCGCGACCTGGACCGGCCGGACGACGCGCTGGCGGTGACCACCTCTCTGGTGCCCGCCGCGACCCGTGTCTTCGGCACCGCCCACCCGGTCGCGCTGCGCATGCGGTACGTGCACGCCACCGTGCTCAACGCGCTGGAACGGTACTCCGAGGCGGAGACGGAGTGCCTGGGCATCCTCGCCGAGGAGCTGCGGCTGGGGCGTCCGGAGGGCGCGGTGCTCACCACCCGGCTGGAGCTGGCCCGGGCGGTCCGCGGCCAGGAGCGGCTGGCCGAGGCGGAGGAGGGGTACCGGGAGGTGGCCCGGGCCCGGGCCCGGCTGCTCGGCGAGGAGCACGACAGCACGCTGGCCGCCCGGCACGGCTGGGCGCAGACGCTGGGCATGCTGGGCCGGCACGAGGAGGCCGAGGCCGAACTGCGACGGGTGCTGGAGGCACGCCGCCGGGTGCTGGGCGCCGACCACCCGGACACCTCCAGCACCCGGGCCCAGCTGGTGTGGACCCTGCTGGACCAGGAGCGGTTCACCGAGGCCGAGGCGGAGCAGCGGGCGCTGACCGCCGAGCGCGCGGCCCGGGACGGCGACGACGCGCCGCGCACCCTGTCGTCCCGGCACAACCTGGGCTACCTGCTCAACCGGATGGGCCGGTACGCCGAGGCGGAGCAGGTCAACCGGCGCGCCTGGCGCGACCGCCGCCGGGTCCTCGGCGCCGACAACCCGCTGACCCTGGGCACCTGGCACAACCTGGCCTTCTCCCTGGACCACCTCGGCCGGCTCGCCGAGGCGGAGGCCGAGTACGCCGCCGTGCTGGAGGCCCGCGGCCGGGTGCTGGGTCCGCACCACCGCAACACCGAGGTCACCCGGGGTCTCCTGGAGGACCTGCGGCGGCGCATCCGGCTGTCCGAGGAGTGAGACGAACGGCGTGATTCTCGCCACGCCTGATGAGGTAGTCGCTCATTTGAGCGCGCAACCGGATCTCTCTGTTGCGGCACCCGGTGTCGTTAATTCTCCAATCAATGGCACTGGGTGCCAAGTACTGCCGCTTCAGGCAATCAAACCCACGTCACGCACCGTGATGGCGCTGTCTGCTCGATTGCACATTGACGCGCTCATGTGTTCAAGAGGTGAAGGGTGGGACGACGAAATCCGTGGATCGCGGATCCCAGGCATCGCCCCCTTGTCGCTTTCGATCTGCTGGCAGACGGGTGGTTATGGCCATGTGACATGGCCGTGGACGCACTGCGAAGCCTTTGAGATGGGTACGCTCCCCGCCGTCAGGGCAACCCCGTGCGCGAGGAGTCGGTCCCGTGTCGGAACACCACACACCCCGGAAGTTCGTCTACGACTTCACGGAGGGCAACAAAGACCTCAAGGACCTGCTCGGTGGCAAGGGCGCGAACCTCGCCGAGATGACCAACCTCGGTCTGCCCGTCCCTCCGGGCTTCACCATCACCACCGAGGCCTGCAAGGTCTTCCTGGAGTCCGGCAGCGAGCCGCCCGAGCTGCGCGACGAGGTGAGTGCGCACCTCGACGCGCTGGAGAGGCGGATGGGCAAGCGGCTCGGCCAGAACGACGACCCGCTGCTGGTCTCCGTACGCTCCGGGGCCAAGTTCTCCATGCCCGGGATGATGGACACGGTCCTCAACATCGGCCTGTCCGACGCCTCCGTGGCCGGCCTCGCCGCCCAGGCCGGCGACGACCGCTTCGCCTGGGACTCCTACCGCCGCCTCATCCAGATGTTCGGCAAGACCGTCCTCGGCGTCGACGGCGACCTGTTCGAAGAGGCCCTGGAGGAGGCCAAGCACGCCAAGGGCGCCTCCAACGACCTCGGCCTGGACGCCGCCGACCTGCGCCAACTGGTCGACACCTTCAAGCAGATCGTGGCCAAGGAGGCCGGCCGGGAGTTCCCGCAGGACCCCCGCGAGCAGATGGACCTGGCCATAAGGGCCGTCTTCCACTCCTGGAACGGCGACCGCGCCAAGCTCTACCGCCGCCAGGAACGCATCCCGCACGACCTGGGCACCGCCGTCAACGTCTGCTCCATGGTCTTCGGCAACCTCGGCCCGGACTCGGGCACCGGCGTCGCCTTCACCCGCGACCCCGCCACCGGACGGCAGGGCGTCTACGGCGACTACCTGCAGAACGCCCAGGGCGAGGACGTGGTGGCCGGCATCCGCAACACCGTCCCCCTCGCCGAACTCGAACGCATCGACAAGACCTCCTACGACGCGCTGATGCGCATCATGGAGACGCTGGAGACGCACTACCGCGACCTGTGCGACATCGAGTTCACCATCGAGCGCGGCAAGCTGTGGATGCTCCAGACCCGGGTCGGCAAGCGCACCGCAGCCGCGGCCTTCCGGATCGCCACCCAACTCGTCGACCAGGGGCTGATCGACGAGGCCGAGGCGCTGCGCCGGGTCAACGGCAACCAGCTGGCCCAGCTGATGTTCCCCCGGTTCGACGAGACCGCCGCCAAGGACGGCGCCCGCAAGCTCGGCCGGGGCATCGCCGCCTCGCCCGGCGCCGCGGTCGGCAAGGCCGTCTTCGACTCCTACACCGCCGTCAAGTGGTCCCGGTCCGGGGAGAAGGTCATCCTGATCCGCCGCGAGACCAACCCCGACGACCTCAACGGCATGATCGCCGCCGAGGGCATCCTCACCTCCCGCGGCGGCAAGACCTCGCACGCCGCCGTGGTCGCCCGCGGCATGGGCAAGACCTGCGTGTGCGGCGCGGAGGAGCTGGAGGTGGACACCAAGCGGCGCTGCCTGTCCGCCCCCGGCGGCGTGGTCGTCGAGGAGGGCGACGTCATCTCCATCGACGGCTCCACCGGCGTGGTCTACCGCGGTGAGGTACCGGTGGTGCCCTCCCCGGTGGTGGAGTACTTCGAGGGCCGCCTCGCCCCGGCCGACGCGCGCGCCGACGAACTGGTCACCGCGGTCGACCGGATGATGTCCTACGCCGACCGGATCCGCCGGCTGCACGTGCGGGCCAACGCCGACAACGCCGAGGACGCCGCCCGCGCCCGCCGCTTCGGCGCCCAGGGCATCGGGCTGTGCCGCACCGAGCACATGTTCCTCGGCGACCGCCGCGAACTGGTGGAGCGGCTGATCCTCGCCGACACCGACACCGAGCGCGGCGAGGCCCTGGACGCGCTGCTGCCGTTGCAGCGGCAGGACTTCATCGAGCTGTTCGAGGCGATGGACGGGCTGCCGGTCACCGTCCGCCTGCTCGACCCGCCGCTCCACGAGTTCCTGCCCGACATCACCGACCTGTCGGTGCGCGTCGCCCTCGCCGAGTCCCGCAAGGAGCCGCACGAGAACGACCTGCGGCTGCTCCAGGCGGTGCACCGGCTGCACGAGCAGAACCCGATGCTGGGGCTGCGCGGGGTCCGCCTCGGCCTGGTGATCCCGGGCCTGTTCGGGATGCAGGTACGGGCGATCGCCGAGGCCGCCGCCGAACGCCGCCGGGCCGGCGGTGACCCGCGGCCGGAGATCATGATCCCGCTGGTCGGCACCGTCCAGGAGCTGGAGATCGTCCGCGAGGAGTCCGAGAAGGTCATCGCCGAGGTGGCGGCGGCCTACGGCACCGAACTGCGGCTGCCGCTCGGCACCATGATCGAGCTGCCCCGGGCGGCGCTTACCGCCGACCAGATCGCCGAGGCCGCCGAGTTCTTCTCGTTCGGCACCAACGACCTCACCCAGACCGTGTGGGGCTTCTCCCGCGACGACGTGGAGGCCAGCTTCTTCACCGCCTACCTGGAGAAGGGCATCTTCGGGGTGAGCCCGTTCGAGACCATCGACCGGGACGGCGTCGGCTCGCTGGTGCGCGGCGCCGTCGAGGCCGGCCGGGCGGCCCGCCCGGGGCTGAAGCTCGGGGTCTGCGGAGAGCACGGCGGCGACCCGGAGTCGGTGCACTTCTTCCACGAGGCGGGCCTGGACTACGTCTCCTGCTCGCCGTTCCGGATCCCGGTCGCCCGACTGGAGGCCGGCCGCGCCGCCGGGTGACGCCCGGCCCCATCGAACCACCACGGAAAACCCTCACCGGGGGCGGCGCCTTGTGCGGAAGGCGCCGCCCCGCCCCCGTCACGGCGTCAGCCGGAACCGCAGCCGGCACACCACCGCGTCGGTGTCCCGGCGCACCGCGTGCGCCAGCACCGCGCCCCGCTGGTTCTGGAGCAGCCGCTGCCACAGCCGGGCCGGTTCCACCTCCGCGATCAGCACGGTGATCCGGGCCTGCGGACGCTCCGCGGCCAGCCGGGACAGGTACCCGGTCACCGGACGCCCCAACGCCCGTCCGGCACAGGTCAGTTCGACCAGCGGCACCCCCGGCCGCCACAGGTCCCAGTCCCGGCGCAGCGCCTCGGCCTGCTCCCGGTCCTCCGGATCCGGCCCGGTCACGGTGACCGCCAGCACCTCGTCGCCGAGGGAGACCGCGGCCGTCAGCGCCTCACTGGTCAGCCGGGACAGCGAGGAGACCGGCACCACCACCAACGACCGGTGCCGGCGCGGCGGTTCGGGCACCCGGCCGAGCCCGAGCCGCTCACCGATGCGCGCGTACGCCCGGTGCACCTGCTCGAAGGCGAACACCAGCACCGGCAGCGCCACCACCACCAGCCACGCGCCCTCGGTGAACTTCGTGGCCGTCACGATCACCGCGGCCACCCCGGTGAGCACCGCCCCGCACGCGTTGAGCACCGCCTTGCGCCGCCACCCGGCCGCCCGGCCGCTACGCCAGTGCACCACCATGCCCACCTGGCAGACGGTGAAGCCGATGAAGACGCCGATCGCGAAGAGCGGCACCACCACGTCGCTGTCGCCGCCGGAGGCCACCAGCAGCACCGCCGACGCCGCCGCCAGCGCCAGCACCCCGTGCCGGTGCACCTGGCGGTCGGCCTTGAGCGCGAAGACGTGCGGCAGGTGGTTGTCCCGGGCCAGCAGCGCCATCAGCACCGGCAGCCCGCCGAACGAGGTGTTGGCGGCCAGCGCCAGCAGCACCATGGTGGCGAACTGCACCACGTAGAATGCCCAGTTGTGGCCGAGCGAGGCGTCCGCGAGCTGGGCGAGCACGGTGACCCCGTGCACCGGCTGGAGGTGGAAGCGGCCGATGAGCACCGACAGCCCGATCAGCATCACGCCCAGCAGCGCGCCCAGCGCCACCTCGGTGCGCTGCGCCCGCCGCACCCGGGGCGCCCGGAACGACGGCACCGCGTTGGCGATCGCCTCCACCCCGGTGAGCGCGGAACACCCCGCCGAGAACGCCTTGAGCAGCAGCAGCGCCCCCACCGTGGTGGCGTTCCCGGCCACCACCGAGGCGTGCCCGGCGGCGGTGGCGGTGCTCACCGGATGGTCCCGGAACAGGCCCACCGCCACCATCGCCAGGATCGCGCCCACGAAGACCGCGGTGGGCACCATGAACAGCCGCGCCGACTCCGCCACCCCGCGCAGATTGACGGCGGTCACCACGGCCAGCACCGCCAGGCACAGCCACGTCCGCTCCCCGTACAGCGCGGGGAACGCCGAGGTCAGCGCGGCGACCCCGGCGGTGACCGAGACCGCCACGTTGAGCACGTAGTCCAGCACCAGCGAGGCGGCGGCCACCAGCCCGGCCCGGCGGCCCAGATGGCGGCGGGCCACCGCGTAGGAGCCGCCGCCGTCCGGGAAGGCGGCGATCACCTGCCGGTAGGAGGCGACCAGCACCGCCAGCAGCGCGGCGATCGCCAGCGTCACCGGCAGCGTGAACCCCAGCCCGTGCGCGCCCGCGGTGGCCAGCACCAGCACCACCGCCTCCGGGCCGTAGGCCACCGACGCCATCGCGTCCAGCGAGAGCGCGGCCAGCCCGCCCAGCGCGGTCAGCCGGTGCCGTCCTTCCGGATCGGGCGACCGGCCGCCCTCCGGTACGGCGTCGTGCGTGCGGCCGTCGCCGGCCGGGGCGTTGCGGGTGCGGGGCGGTGTCGTCATCGTCGGGTTCCTCCATCGTGGGCGTGCCCAGCGTGGGGGCGTACGGGGACGAAAACGCGCGACCTTGGCGCGACCTTGGCGCCGGATGCGCCGGCCTTCACGGGATCTTGACGCGCCGGGGCGCCGGAACCGGGGCCGGCGTCAGGGACGCGTCAAGAAGTTCCGACCGGGTGTCAGATCCCCGACAAGAACCGGTGGCCGGGGGCGGTGGCGTGCTTAGCGTTGCGGACATGGCGAGGCGTTCCCGGGGTGACGGCGCCCTCCTGCGTGACCGGCGGTGGGCCGGCGAGGCCCGGGCCGCGGGGTACTGCGCGGCGGGGCTGCTGGCCGCGCTGCTGGCGCTGGACGCGGGCGCCGGCACCCTGGACCGGTGGCGCGCGCTGCTGTGGTGCGGCTGCGCCCTGGCCGCGCTGGCGGTGCTGCTGCCGGCCCGGGTGACCTCGGGCGACGGCTGGATCCGCGCCACCGCCGTCCTCGTCCGCCACCGGGTCCGTACCGACCGGCTGGTGCTGGCGCGGCTGTCCGGGGTGACCGTGCCCCGGCTGGTGCTGCGCGACCGCGACGGCGGCCGGGTCGAACTCGACCTGCGGACGCTGGAGGCCAACCCGGCGCTGTGGCACCGGATCGAACGCGCCGTCCACGACGCCCGGCGGGCCGGCCGCATCGGGGACGACACCGCCCCGCTCGCCCGGATCGCCGCCCGCGTCGACGACCGTGCGCTGCGGCTGCTCGCCCCCTCGCTCAGCGCACCGCCGGCAGCTGCGGACGCACCCCGGTCAGCTCCTCCGAAAGGTCCCAGAGGCGTTCGCCGGCGGCGTCGTTGACTGTCCACGGCGCCCGCGGCGAGGGCGCCGGAGCCCCGCGCAGCGTGGCGATCCGCGGCCCGAAGAAGGCGTCCTGCGCGACCCCGGGCGCGGTCGCCGCGTACAGCGTCGGCAGCGCCCCGGCCGCGGCGGGCTGGGCGACGATCCGGCCGGCCGCCCGCACCACGCGCTCGGCCGTCCGGCGCCCCTCCATCCGCACCCCGGCGACCGCGAGGCCGGTGTCGGCGTATCCCGGGTGCGCGGCGGCGGCGGTCACCGGGGCGCCCGCGGCGGTCAGCCGCCGGGCCAGCTCGTGGGTGAAGAGCAGGTTGGCGCTCTTGGAGCGCGCGTAGGCGACCCACCGCCGGTACCGGCGCTCGCCGTTGGGGTCGGTGGGGTCGATGGTGGCCAGCACGTGCAGCCCGCTGGAGACGGTGACCACCCGGGCGCCGGGCGTCCGCAGCAGCCGGGGCAGCAGCAGCCCGGTGAGCGCGAAGTGGCCGAGGTGGTTGACGCCGAACTGGGTCTCGAAGCCGTCGGCCGTGCGCCCGTACGGCAGCGCCATCACGCCCGCGTTGTTCACCAGCAGGTCGAGCCGGTCCGCGTCGTACCCGGCGGCGAACGCCCGCACCGTGGACAGATCGGCCAGGTCCAGGTGGCGGTAGGCGACCCGGGACCCGGGGGCGGCGGCCCCGATCCGTTCCGCCGCCGCCTTGCCGCGCGCCTCGTTGCGGCAGGCGAGCAGCACCCGGGCCCCGTGCCGGGCCAGGGCGAGCGCGGTGTGGTAGCCGATGCCGCCGTTGCCGCCGGTGATCACGGCGGTGCGGCCGGTCTGGTCGGGGATGTCGTCGGCGCTCCAGCCCATCCGTGGCTCACTCCCTCTTCCGGTCTCCCGGCTCAGTCGTCGATGCCCGACCTTTCCACACCGGCGACGATGAAGCGCTGCAGCCCCACGAAGACCACGATCAGCGGCACGATGGAGACCGCGGCGGCGGTGAACAGCTCGTGCAGGTTGACGTTCTGCGCGGTGGTGAACGTGGAGAGCGCCACCTGCACCGTCCACGCCCGCTGGTCCTGCCCGATCACCAGCGGCCACAGGAAGGCGTTCCACGAGCCGATGAAGACGATCGCCCCCACCGCGGCGAAGGCCGGCCCCGAGTTGGGCACCACCACCCGCCAGTACGTGCGCCAGTAGCCCAGCCCGTCCACCCGGGCCGCGTCCTCCAGCTCGTGCGGGAAGCCGAGGAAGAACTGGCGGAAGACGAAGGCGGCGAACGCGTTGAACAGCGTCGGCACCACCAGCCCGCGCAGCGAGGAGACCCAGCCGAGCGAGGAGACCAGCACGAAGGTGGGCACGAAGGTCACCGCGGCCGGGACCATCAGCGTGCCCAGGATCGCGTAGAAGACGCCCTGCGCGTGCGGGTACGGGATGCGGGCCAGCCCGTACCCGGCGAGCGAGGCCAGCAGCAGGGTGCCGGCCGTGGTCAGCACCGCGATCACGGTGGAGTTCCACAGCGCGTGCGCCATCGGCACCGCCGGGTCCGCGAACAGCTCGCCGATGTTGCCGAGGCGCAGGTGGCGCGGGAGGAACGTCCACCCCGGCGCGGTGATCTCCGACTCGTCGGCGAGCCCGTTGCGCACCAGCAGGTAGAACGGGACCAGGAAGAGCACCGCCAGCGCGCACAGCACCGCCGCGCGCAGCGCCCGCCCGAGCCGCAGCTGTGCCTGCCGCATCCCTCACGCCTCCTTCCGGCCCAGCCCGAACCACCGGGCCTGCGCCACGGTGGCCACCGCGATCAGCAGCGCCAGCACCACCGCCCCGGCGCTGCCCACCCCCAGGTCCTGCCCCTGGCCGAGCGCCGTGTAGTACAGGTAGACCAGCGGCGGCCGGGCGTACGGCGGGTAACCACGGGCGCTGGAGAGCAGGTTGTAGAACTCGTCGAACGCCTGGAAGGCGTTGATCACCAGCAGCAGCACCACCGCCACCGAGGTCGCCCGCAACTGCGGGAAGGTGATGTACCGGAACGTCTGCCACCCGGGCCGGGCCCCGTCCACCGCCGCCGCCTCGTACAGCGCGCGCGGGATGCGCTGGAGCCCGGCGAGGAAGAGGATCATGTAGAACCCCGCCTGGAGCCACAGCCGTACCGTGCCGATCACCAGCCAGTACCAGGGCGGATGGGGGTCGGAGAGCCAGGCCACCGGGTCCGCGCCGAACGCCCGCAGCACGGTGTTGGCCAGCCCGAAGCGCACCCCGTTGAAGACCGACATCTTCCAGATCAGCGACGCCACCACGTAACTGCACGCGGTCGGCAGGAAGAACACCGACCGGAAGAACGCCCGCAGCCTGCGCACCCGGCTCACCAGCAGCGCCAGCGCCAGCGACAGCGCGAACGTGGCCGGCACCACCACCAGCGTGAACAGCGAGAAGGTCAGCAGGCTGGAGGTGAACGCCGGATCGCCCAGCACCGCCGCGTAGTTGGCCCACCCCACGAACCGGCTGGGGGTGACGGTGTTGCGCGCGTCGAAGAAGCTCAGCGTCACGCTCCACACCAGCGGAACGTAGACGAAGACCGCGAGCCCCAGCACGAACGGGCCGGTGAAGACCCAGAACCACAGATGGCGGCGGTGCGGCCCGAACCGGGGCCGGGGCGCCGCCGCCCGCCCGGACGCGGCCACCGGGGCGGCGGGGGCGGGGGCGGCGGCCGGACCGGCGGACACCGGCGCTCAGCCCTCGCCCCGCGCCCGGCGCACCTCGGCGGTCACCCGGGAGGCCGCCGAGGCGAGCTGGGCGCGCGGGTCGGCGCCGTCCTTGATGATCCGGCTGAAGGCGTCCTGCACCGCGGTCTGCGCCCCCGGCGTCCACAGCAGCGGCGCGGCGTGCCCGTTGCCGGTGGCGTACCGCACCGCGTCGGCGGCCGGCCCGGTGCGTAGCTTGGCCGCCTTGCGGGCCAGGGAGAGCCGGGCGGGGATGTGGAACCCGTAGGAGAGCGCGAAGTCCTCCTGGAAGTCGGTGCGGTCCACCCACAGCCACTTGACGTACCGCTTGGCCGCGTCCCGGTGCTTGGAGCGGGCGTTGACCGCCGCCGCGTAGGCGCCCACCGGCACCGCGGGCTTCCCGTGCGCCCCGGCGGCCGGGAACGGCAGGACGCCGAAGTCGTCACCGAGCGCCTTGGCGATCTGCGGCAGCGCCCACAGCCCGGTCCACTGCATGGCGGTCAGCCCCTGGACGAACGCCGACGGGTCGGACCAGTCGGCGGGGGCGCCCAGCAGCAGCGACTTGTCGGTCCACAGGGTGCGCAGCCGGGCCAGGGCGTCGGCGCCGGCCGGGTCGGCGAAGGCGGCGCGGCCGTCCGCGGTGAGCAGGTCGAGCCCGGCGGCGATCAGCGGGATGCCGCCGGAGCCGAGCACCCCGGCGCCGCCGTCGTTGCCGAGGAAGAGCCCCTTGACGTCCTTGCCGGTCAGCGCGCGGGCCGCGGTCACCAGGGCGTCCAGCGTGGCCGGCGGCGCCACCCCCGCCTTGGCCAGCAGGCTCTTGCGGTAGTAGAGCAGCTGGGTGTCGATGGTCTGCGGGATGCCCCAGACCCGGCCGCCGTAGATCTTCGGGGCGAGCACCGCGGGGTTGAAGTCGTCGCGCGCCGCGGCGATCTCGGCGGTCAGGTCGGCCACCTGGCCGCCGCGGATCTGGTCCAGGGTGGGGCCGTTGGCCTCGAAGACGTCCGGGCCGTCGGCGGTGAGCAGGGCGGCGGCGGTCTGCCGGTCGTAGTCGCCGGGGCGCCACTCGACGGTCACCTCGGCCTGCCGGTAGGCCGCCGCGTACCGCTTCACGGCCGACTGCGTCCCCGGCTCGCCGTACTGGTGGTACCACTGCCGCAGCACGGTGCCGCCGCCCGGACCGCCGCCCCCGCGGCCGGTGTTGGAGCCGCAGGCGGCCAGCGGGGCGGCCAGGGCGAGGCCGCCCGCGGCGGCGAGAAGGCGTCGGCGGCTGATCGCGGCGTGCCGCGGTGTCGGCTCGGACATGGTCATGAAGTATCGCCCGGACGCGTGGCCGCCGCATTGCGGTGGCGTGAAATCGCCCCTGGGGGTGGAGTGTTGGTCACAACACGTTTGACCGCCGGTGCGCCCTGGCATATACCTCGTCAACGAATACATCGAAGCGATGTATTCGTTGAGGGCTCCATGACCACGTCCCCGCCGCCGGTGTCCCGCGGCGTTTCCGAACGTTTCCCCTGGGGTGCGCCGCTCGCCCTGGCGCTGGCGGTGATCGCGCTGTGCTCGGCCGAGTTCGCGCTCGTCGGGCTGCTGGTGGAGGTGGCGGGGGAGTTGCGGGTGCCGGTGGCCACCGCCGGTCAGCTGCTGGGCGGCTACGCGATCGCCGCCGCGGTCGCCGGCCCGTTGGCCACCCTGGCCACCGCCCGGGTCCCGGCCCGCCGGCTCGCCCTCGGGCTGCTGGCGTTCTTCGCGGCGGCCAACTCCCTCGCCGCGCCGACCCCTTCGTTCCCGCCGCTGATGGCCGCCCGCATGCTCGGGCCCTCACCCACAGCGCCTTCGTCGCGGTCACCATCCTGCTGGCCGTCTCCCTCGCGCCGCGTGACCGGCAGGCCACCGCCATCTCCTGGGTGGCCGGTGGCTTCGCGCTGGCCACGGTGGCGGGCGGCCCGCTCGGCGCGCTCGTCGGCGAACACCTCGGGTGGCGGGCCACGTTCTGGGCGGTGGTGGCCGCCGCGGTCGCCTCGGCGGTGGCGATCGTCCTGCTGGTGCCCGCCCGCCCCGCCGTCCGCGCCGGTGCCTCCGCCGGCGCCCGCGGAGAACCGCGCGCCCTGTGGCGACCCCAGGTGCGCTGGGCGTTCACGGTCACCACGGTCTCGCGGACCGGCTGGTTCCTGCGGTACGCCTACGTGACCCCGCTGCTGCGCGAGGCGACCGGGCTGGGCCGGGGCGCCGCCGCGGCCATGCTCTTCGTCTTCGGCGCCGGCGGCTTCCTCGGCGACCGCGCCCCCCCGCGCCACCATCGTCCTCGCCCTCACCACGCTCGCCGCCGCCCTGGCGACCACCGCCTGCGCCGTCCGCCACCCCGCCCCGGTCCGCGCCGCCGTCCTCGTCATCGGCCTCGCCTCCGGCGCCCTCGTCCCCCCCGCTCCAGTCCTGGGCCCTCGCCGCCGCCGGCGGCGGCTCCCCCCTCGCCCTCGCCGCCAACACCTCCGCCTTCAACCTCGGCAACGCCGTCGGCTCCTGGGCCGGTTCACGACTGCTCACCACCGGCGCCCCGTTCCCCACGCTGGCGTGGACGGGCGCGGCGGTGGTGCTGGCGTCGCTGGGGTGTGCGGGGGTGGCGTGGCGGAGGGCCGGTCGGCCCGCGCCGACGGCGTCAGGACGTTCCGGTGCCGATCCGATAGACGATCTTCCCGTCGAACTCGGCGAACCCGAGTGACCGGTAGAACTCGCGTGCGGCGGGGTTGTCCCGGTCCGTCATCCACTCGACACGGCTGCAACCGGGCCGCGCCTCGGCGAGGACGCGGAGTTCACGCATCAGCTGTGCGCCCACGCCCTGCCGTCGAAGGGTGTCGCGGACGTAGAGCTCCTTGAGGAACAAGGAGTGGGTGGAGCCTGCGGCAGGCCAGAGGAAGGAATAGGCGGCCATTCCGGCGATGCCGCCGTGCTCGTCCTCGACCAGCAACGCAGAGGCCAGCGGCGGCGTGCCGAAGAGGGCCTCCTCGACCTGCGACCGCCGCTGGTCGAACGGCTGGATCCCGGTCGCACCGTAGAACCGCTCGATCTCCTCGATCAGCTCGGCGACAGCCGGGACGTCCCGCTTTTCGGCGGGGCGGATGGTCACGCCCATCGGTCTCTCCTGCCTTCCAACACTTGGTCCGGCCCGCGCCGCAGGTCCCCGCTACGACACTTGTCGCGGACAGGGCCGGAGAGGCCGCCGTCTACAAGGACCAGCCGTGCTGCTGAAGGGAGTCTTGCACGTGCCGGATGAGGTACTCCAGATCCGCACAGTAGACGGAGGGGTTCCGGTAGCCGCGTGAACTGCTGAACCGGTGGGGGAGATACCCCCCACCGCACACCTCGACCAACGGGCAGCTCCGGCACTTGTCGGCCAGCGCCGTGCTGCCATCGTGCCGGTACCGAAGCTTCGGATGGCGCGACGCCTTGTCGAAGGAGTGGCTGAAGACATCCAGTCCCAGCCTCGACGCTCCCTCGGTGACGGACCGCAGTGTGTCCACTCCCTCGATCGTGCCGTCGGATTCGATCACGACGCTGGTCGGCGGGGCCAGGCCGAGGGTTTCCACCGAACCGCGTACGCCGGAGCTGAGCGCCACGATGTCCTCCAGCATCCGGACGCTGTGCCGGTGTTCGGTCCCGGCGATCCAGGCGTCGTACACGCGGCTCATCCACATCCCGTACTCGGGTACGGACGGATCGTGCCGGTGCGGAGGATCGTCGTGAGTTCCGTGCGGCAGATTGAAGTCGATCACCGGAGGGCCGAACCCCGCCAGGTGGTCATGGACCTCCACCGGGTCGTTGGCCAGGTCGACGACGGCGAGTAGTCCGGCGAACAGCCGGGGCCGGGAGCGAAGAAGCTCGATGCCGCGCACGGCGGAGGCGGCGCTCGACCGTGCCGTGCCGGTCAGCCGGTGCCGGTCGTTCGCTTCCGGTGGCCCGTCGAGGCTGACGCCCACGGCCACCTGGTACTGCTCGAAGAGGTCCAGCCACGCTTCGGTGAGCAGGGTCCCGTTGGTCTGCAACTCGAACCGGACCACCGTGGTCTCCGGTATGCCGTCCCGGAAGACGGCGAGCAGTTCGGCCATGTGACGAGGCCCGACGAGCAGTGGTTCACCGCCGTGGAACACGACGTGGGCGGTGTTCAGGCCGTGCGTCGTGGCGTGCTCACCGATCCGCCGGGCAGCCGCCCGTGCCACCTCCGTGCTCATGCGGGCAGGCAGGTGCCGCCATGCCTGGTCCCTGGAGTTGAAGACGTAGCAGTAGTCGCAATCGATGTTGCAGCGGTTCGCGGTCTTGAGGATGAAGGAACGAAACGGCGTGGCGTCCGGTGGTGTCATGAAGTGGTGGCGCGCTCACACCGGCCAGGGCCAGATGAGCGAGGCAGCGTGGACTCCGCCCCCGCTGTCACAGGCCGGGGCCCGCTCGGCGGCGAGCCTCCGACGTACGCGGACGGCGACGCGGTCCAGCACGTGGCCGTCGGCACCGTTTGGCGTTCGCACGATCTCAGGGGCAACGGGAGTCGCGGTCTGGGGCATCGATGACGGCATACAACGCTCCTCGACAAGGCACCGGCGGATCCGGCGATGAGGCCATGGCCGGGCGGCGGCGGATCGGTCGGCAAGGTATCAGCCGTACCGGGCGCAACGGCAGGAGCGATCCGGCCACCTGCCTGGCTACCCGGGCTGTACCGCCAGCAGACGCTCGATGTCGGCCGCGGCTGTGCCGGCGCCGAGCGAGCGGTACACGGCGATCGCCTGGCGCAGCGGCCCTTCACCTCCCCGGGAGCCCCCGAGCGACCGGTCGCAGCGGCCGATCCCCTCGAGCGCCCGGGCCTCCTCCAAAGGGCAGCGAATGGCAGCGGCAAGGCCCAGCGCCAGCTGGAAACGGTCCCGCGCGGCGGTCACCTCGTCCGACACCCGCAGCAGTGCGCCCCAGTTGTTGAGCACCTCGGCCTCGCCACAGCGGTCACCCAGCTCCCGGTGGATTTCCAGGCTGCGTGCGAACGCTTCGACAGCCGCTTCCCGCTCCCCGGTGGCTCCCCGGGCGGACCCCAGCTCGCTCAAGGTGGCGGCGATGCCGCCGCGCGCACCGAGTTCCCGGTAGGTCTCCAGGGCCTGCTCCAGCAACCTGATCGCCTCCGGAGCACGCCCGGACACGCGGTGGAGGGCCCCGAGGTGCCGGACGCTGTTCGCCCGGCCGAAACGGTCACCGAGGTCGGTGTAGATCTCCAGGGCCTGTGTGTGAGCGTCATGAGAACCGGCCACATCGCCCACCAGCCGACGGACCAGGCCGAGTTCGTTGAGGGCGTACGCCTGGTGGTGCCGGTCGTCGAGTTCCTGGTAGATGTCGAAGGCTTCCCGGTGCCGCCGCGCCGCCCGGTCGTACTCGCCCATGAGGCAGTGCACGATGCCCAGATCCCGCAAGGAGTTGGCTTCGCCGTACCGGTCGTGGAGCTCCCGGTAGATCGACAGGGCCTCGCTCTGGGCCTCCACCGCCTCGTCGAACCGGCTCATCTGCCGGCGCACCATACCCAGGTCAGCGAGGGCGTTGGCCTGACCGAGCCGGTCGCCCAGTTCCCGGTAGATCGACAGGGCTTCGCTCTGCGCCCGGACAGCAGCCTCGTTGTCCGCCGTCATGTACCGGACGATGCCCGCCTGGTTGAGCGCGTCCGCTCTCCCCTTGCGGTCGCCCACCGCTTCGTAGAGCACCTCTGCCTCGTGCAGGGCTTCGACGGCCTCCGGATAGGCGGCCATGCAACGCCGGACGACCCCGAGCTCGGCGAGCGCCCCGGCGAGTGCCCGCCGGTCACCGGTCCGGCGGGCGGCTTCCGCGGCTGCCCGGTGCAGGCCGACCGCCTGGTCCCAGGGACCGGACTGCCGCAGAAACGGAGCCATGGCCGCGGCCAGTCGGATCACAAGTCCGTGCAGATCCAACTCGTTCGCCCGTTTGATGCAGGCCAGTACGTTGGGGCGTTCGTTCTCCAGCCAGCCCAGCGCCGCCGAGCGGGAGTCCAGCGGCGGGGTGCTCATCGGCTCTTGCGGGACAGGAGAGTTCGCCACCTGTGCGCTGCCGCGGGCGATATGCGTGTTCACCGCGGTCAGTGCGGACAGGTAGTAGGCGCACACCCGCCCGACGGCTTGGACATGGTTCATGCTGTCCCCCTCGTCGGCGAGGCGGCGTGCGTAGTCGCGCAGCAGGTCGTGGAGCCGGTAGCGGCTCCCCGGGTGTTCGTCGATCAGGTGGGCGTCGTAGAGCGCGTCGAGATGGCGACGGGCGTCGTCGACCGTCGTCGAGCCCACCGCGGCTCCGGCGTAGGCGTCGATGTCCGTACCCGGATAGCAACCGAGGAGCTGGAAGAAGTACCGCCGTTCCGGTGGCAGATCCCGGTACGACAGATCGAAGGTCGAGACGATGGCCCGGTCCCCGGCGCGCAGTTCGCCCAGCCGGTCCCGTACCGCAACCAGCCGCTCCAGCAGATCCGCGACGCTCCAGGTCGGGTGGTGCCGCAGCCGCGCGGCGAGCAGGGACACACCCAGCGGCAGACAGCCGCACAGGCGCACCAGTTCGTCCAGCACCGCTGGGTCGAGGGCGTCGCGGGAACGTCCGCTCAGCCGTACGAACAAAGCGACCGCATGCTCCGGTGACAGGGCTTCCACCTGCAGGACCACTTCTTCGTGTGCCGCCAGCCGCTTGCGACTGGTCACCAGCACCAGGCAACCACCGTCACCCGGCAGCAACGGCTCCAGCTGCCGGTAGCTCGCCGCGTTGTCCAGGATGAGCAGGGCTCGCTTGTCCGCCAGCTGGCCGCGCCACATGGCGGCGCGGGCCTCGGTGACCGCCCCCGCGTCGTCCCCGACGGGGATCTGCTGGGCCGGAACGCCGGTTGCCGCCAGCAAGGAGGCCAGTGCCTCCGTCGCCTGAACCGGGTTCCGTCCGGTCGTGTGCCCGTTAAGGTTCACGAAGAGCTGACCGTCCGGAAACCGCCCCGAGAGCACATGGCCGGCATGGACGGCGAAAGAAGTCTTCCCGACCCCGGGCATGCCGTCGATCACATGGACGGGCAACGCCTCACCGTTCTCCTGGCAGGTACGCACCGACCCCACGAGCCGTTCCAGTTCGGCGGTCCGATCGGTGAACGCCGAGATGTCGCGGGGCAACGAGCGCAGTACCAGCGCCGCGCCGGGCGGCTCGGACCCGCCCTCTTGGCGGGGCGGCACGGTGTCCGGTGCGGACGACCGCGTCTCCGACAGCGCCGCCAGCAGCGCGGTGAACCCGACCGTGACCACGCCGAGGAGGGCGAACGACGCCCAGGCGTGCCGTTGCACCCAACCCAGAAAGCCCGGCCAATGCGCTTGATTGGAAACGGCGTTGGTGACCAGACCCACCAGCATCGTCGTCACCGCGCCGCCACCGGCGACGACGGCGATCGCCATCCCGCGACGGAACCTCATGGCCGCGTACCCGGTGTGTCGGATCGGGTGCTCCCGTGGGAAACCAGCCTGAACACCGAAAGCCCTCCGAGATCGACGATCCGACCGTCACAGCGCATCAGCCGCAAGGTTGCGCGGTCAAGGGCGCCTTCGGTCATGTCCGGCTGGTTTCCCGGGCGTTGCTCCGGGCCCCGCGGGTGACGAGGCCGTGACCCCGGCTGATGGACGCTCTCGGCCGCCGCGGGATCGGGATGGCCGATGTCACCCGAAAGGGTGGGACGTCGCTCACCTCCACTCCACCTCGAACGCCCTCGCCGGATTCCCCCTCAACACCGCTTCCGCCACCTCCGCGCCGAGTTCCCTCTCGATGCGCGGGCGCAGCACGCGCAGTAGGTACGGCATGCCGGGGCCGGCGGTGGGGGTGGTGGTGTCGGCGCCGAGGAGGAGTTGGGGGGTGTGGCCGGAGTCGGCGAGGGCGGTGAGGCAGTCGAGGAGGCGCCAGTCGGTGGCGTGGTTGGCGCGGGAGGGGCCGTCGAAGGCGAGGAAGGCGCCGGAGCGGGCGGCCTGGTGGTGCAGGCGGAGGTCGGGGGAGCGGTTGAGGTGGCCGAGGATCACCCGGTGCGCGGGAACGGCCAGTTGACCGCAGAGCAGGTCGAGGACGTCGAGGACGGCGGTGCCCATCTCGTGGTGGACGGCGATGGGCGCGCCGGTGGCGTGGTGGGCCTCGGCGGCGGCCCGCATGACGTGCCGGGCGTGGTCGTCGAGTCCGTGGAAGGCGCCGGCCACCTTGATCAGCCCGGCCCGTACCCCGGGGGCGCCGCGCATGTCGGAGGTCAGCTCCTCGGTGAAGACCTCGGCGAGCCGGGGCAGCAGCGGCTCCAGCATGCCGGGCGGGTAGTGCGCGGCCTGGTGGAGCCCGGTGGCGGCCACGATGCGCACCCCGGTCCGCCGGGCGAGCCCGGGCAGGTCGGCGGCCCGGCGCCCGGTGCCGTACGGCGACCACTGCACCACCGCGCCGCCGCCGAGCGCCTGGAACGCCCGCAGCCGGGCCTCGGCCTCGCCGGGGTCGTCCAGCTCCTGGCCGGGGAGCGCGTGGCTGCGGAAGAACAGGTGGTCATGGGCGTCGCACACGCCCAGCCGTGACCCCGGGACGTCGCCGAGCACGGTGCGTACGGCGGCCGGGCGGGCCGGATCGGTGGTCGTGGTGCCGGTCATCTCGCTGGACCCCCAGTTATGTAACGCCTTGGCCGTTACAACGTAGCAGCGTAACGGGACGCGCGTTACGCTTTTTCCGTGAACGACGACGAACGGTTCGCGTTCCGCTTCGACTCCGGTGCCACCTGGCTCAACCTGCTGGCCACCAGTGGCAGGACGTTCGGCGCCCACCCGGTCGAGCGGATCGGCGACCCGGAGCGGCTGGCCCAGTGGTTCGCCGCCTGCGAGCTGACCCCGGTCACCCCGCCGGGCCCGGCCGACGTGGAACGGGCGCGGCGGCTGCGCGAGACGCTGCGGCTGCTGGCGATGGCCACCGTGGCCGGACAGCGTCCCCCGGAACGGGCCGCCCGGGAGGTCGCCGACTTCCTCGCCGCCCACCACGACCCCGTCCGGCTCACCGTCGCCGACCGGCTGCTGCGCGAACCGCCCGCCGACCCCGGCGCCGCCCTCGCCCGGATCGCCCGGCAGGCGGTGGACCACCTCACCGGCCCCGACCGCGGCAACCTCGCGGTCTGCGCCGAGCACGACTGCCGCGGGGTCTTCGCCGACCCGGGCGGGCGCCGCCGCTGGTGCCCCGCCCCGGCGTGCGCCAGCCGCGGCCGGGTGCGGGCGCTACGGGCCCGTCGCAAGGCGGACGGCGGCCCGGCCGCCTCGTCCTGACCCCGCCCCCCGGGTCAGTCGCCGGCCGACTGCCCTGGCGACCAGACGCTCAGCACGCCCTCCAGCTCCGACAGCTCCGCCACCAGCCGGTGCACGCTCGCCGTCCCCTCGATGGACAGCTGGACCTCGGCGGTGCCGGGCGGGGGCGCCTCGGCGCGGCTCTCTGCGTCGGGCTCCTTCCACGGCGCGCGCTCCACCCGTACGTCCACCACGCGGAACCCCTCACCGGTGCACAACTCCAGCACCCGCGGCAGGATGCTGCCGCCGACCCGGTAGGCGAGCGCGAGCTGGGCCTGCTCCGGGGTGGACACCGCCGGGAAGTGCCGGGTGACCAGCGGATAGCCGCGGGCCACCAGGAAGTGGGCGGCCGTCGCGGCGGCGGCCAGCAGCGGCAGCCCGCCGCCGCACGCCATGCCGACCCCACAGGTCAGCCAGATGGTGGCGGCCGTGGTCAGCCCGCGTACCGCGTCCCGGCGGACGAAGATGATCCCGCCGCCGATGAAACCGATGCCCGAGATGATCTGGGCGGCCACCCGGGACGGGTCGAACGAGACGTGTTCCAGCCCCAGCACCGCGTTGAAGCCGTGCTGGGAGACCTCCATGATCAGCGCGCTGCCCACCCCCACCAGGGTGTGCGTCCGCAGCCCCGCGCTCTTCTGCTGCACCGCCCGCTCCAGCCCGATCAGCGTGGAGAGCACCAGCGCGAGCCCGAGTTCGGCGAGCTGCCGCGCCCCCTGGCCCGCGTCCGGATCCCACAGCGGGAAGGTGGTCGAGTGCAACGGACACCTCCATCCCCAGCGGTCTGCGTCGAGCCTAACCGCTGACCGCCCACCTCATCCGGGCGAGGACCGGCCACCCCGCACGCTTGCCGGAGCCGGGGGTGCCCGGGGCGCCGGCATCCGGAAGACTTGGGTACATGGCAGGACGGATCCGGACATCGACCCATGCGCCGACTACGGGTAGGGCGGACCGTAAAGGTGAGGAAATCTCACTGCAAAATTGAGTAAACCTAACCGAACGGATTTCCGTCCCTCTCTTGTGAAGGACTGACCTGAAGAGAGAGCGACGACCGTGGGACTCACGTCCAATGTCTTCTTCATAGTGCTGGTGATCGCCGCCGTGCTGGTGGGCGGGCTGGCGCTGTGGCTGTGGCCGCGCGCCGCGCGGAAGGGCCTCATACCCTGGCTCGGCCGCCTCGGGCTGCTGGCGGCCACGCAGGTGATGATCCTGGGCGTGATCCTGGTCGCGGCCAACAACAACTTCGGCTTCTACTCCTCCTGGAACGACCTGCTCGGCCAGTCGGAGGGCGAGCAGATACTGGAGGCCGGCCACAGTTCCGGCCGCCCGGCCTCGCTCGTCGTCACCGGGAAGACCGACGCCAGCCTCAAGGGCGGCCGGGAACGCGCCGGGGAGGTGCAGTCGGTACGGTTCCGCGGTTTCTCCTCCGGCCTGGTCACCGACGGCTTCGTCTACCTGCCCCCGCAGTACTTCCAGGCCGCCCATCGCCACGAGCGCTTCCCGGTCGTCGTCGCCCTCACCGGCTACCCCGGCGTCGCCCGCAACCTCATCACCGGGCTGCACATCCCGCGCACCGTCTCCGACGACATCATCGCCGGCCGCATCAAGCCCACCATCTACGTGATGGTGCGCCCCTCCGTCGTCCCCGGCCGCGACACCAACTGCACCGACGTCCCCGGCGGCCCGCAGGCGCTCACCTTCTTCAACCAGGACCTGCCGATGGCGGTGTCCAGCACCTACCGCGCCACGGACCAGCCCGGCGGCTGGGGCGCGGTGGGCGACTCCACCGGCGGCTACTGCGCGCTGAAGTTCGCCATGACCAACCCGCTGCGGTACGGCGCCGGCGCCGGGCTGTCCGCCGACTACTTCGCCCGGCAGGACGGCCAGACCGGCGACCTGTACGCCGGCAGCGAGCGGTACAAGAAGAGCAACGACCTCACCTGGCGGCTCCAGCACATGCCCGCGCCCCCCGTCTCCCTCCTGGTGACCAGCAGCAAGAAGGGCGAGGACAACTACGAGCCGACGCTGAAGTTCGCCGCCGCCGCGAAAGCGCCGACCACGGTGAGCAAACTCATCCGGGACGAAGGCGGCCACAACTTCAAGACCTGGCGCGCCGAATACCCGGAAGCCATTCAGTGGCTTGACAAACAGCTCCCGGCCCAGCGCTAACGGCACCCGCGCGGCCGGCGAGGGACCCTGGTAACGACGGCGGGCCCGCCCCTGGAATCCGGTGGACCGGAAATTCCGGGAGCGGGCCCGCGGGCCTGGCAAAGGAGTTCGGCCGCACGTGCCGAGGCGTCGGCCGGCAATCCCTTCGGCCGGGTGATCAGCGGTTGCCGGCGCCGTTCCTGGACAGGATCGGGATGTTGTCCAGGATGTGCGACAGCGGCGCGTCGCCCTCGCTCACGTTGGTGTTCTCGGTGCAGGTCACGGTCTGGTGCTGGTTCAGCAGGTCCTGGATCGCGACGATCTGGAGGATCGGCACCTGGATGTCCTTGATCGGGATACCGATGCACGGCTTGTTGAGCGAACCCTGGACCAGGCCGATCTGGGGGCTCATGTAACCGCCGGTCGTGGTGTTCCCGTACACCTGCCCCGAGCCATTCCCGTTGGCGGAGTTCGAGCCGTGGCCGTGCCCATTGCCGATGGCCATGGCCGGAGCAGAGGTGGCGCCCACTGCTGAAACCACCACCGCAGCCGTAGCGAGAATCTTCTTGATCACGCGAATTTCCTTCCGATCCTGGTGCGCCCCGCTACCGGAGCAGACTGAACAACTACGGCCGGAAGGAGAAGTTCTTATCGTTCACTCTCCCGGATCAATTGGCGTCCGCACGGCGCGGGAGGCGTGACAGGACGCCGTGATCCGTGGGCGCGGCAGCGGGAAACGGCCCGCCGCCGGGGGTCACAGCAGCACCAGGAGGACGAAGACCAGCACCGCCAGACCCACCGGGGCGCCGATGATGAGCAGCGGCCCCAGCCAGCGCTGCTCGGGCGCGGCGGACGGCGGCGGCACCGGGGTGATGGTCACCAGCGGCTCGTCCTGCTCCTCCGGTGCCATGGCAACCTCCGAAGCGTCACGCCGTCCCTGCCGCGATCGTACCGACGCCGCCTTCACCGCGGTTCCCGCAACGCGCGCGCCACCCCGTCCTCGTGCGGCCCCAGCAGCGTCGGGGCGGGCGTGAAGAGCGCGTCCACCGCCGCCTTGGCCGCCGCCCCGACCTCCCGCGCCCCGCCGTAGTACCAGATCGCGTCGTGCGGCTCGGCCACCCCGACGCCGTACCCGGTCACCCCGGCCGCCGCGCACAGGGCGAGCGCGCGGCGGATGTGGAACCCCTGGGTCACCAGCACCGCCCGGTTCACCCCGAAGATCCGCCGGGCCCGGGCGCACGAGTCCCAGGTGTCGAACCCCGCGTAGTCCAGCACCACGTGGCCGGCCGGGACGCCGTGCGCGGCCAGGTAGGCGCGCATCGCGGCCGGCTCGTTGTACCCGGTGCGGCCTTTGTCGCCGGTGACCAGGAGCGCGCGGACCTTGCCGGCGCGGTAGAGCGCGGCGGCGGCGTCCAGCCGGTGCGCCAGGTACGGGGACGGGCGGCCGTGGTCGAGCCCGGCGCCGAAGACCACGCCCACCGGCTCCGGCGGTACGTCGGCCACGTCCCGGATCCGCCCCGAGGAGGCGACGTACAGCCAGGTCGCCGGAAGCAGCGCCAGCGTGCACAGCGCCGCCGCCCACCGCACGACGCGCCGCCACCCGCGCCGGGTGCGCGGCAGTATCCCGGTCCGTCCCATCCCCGACCCCCTGTGTACGCCTCGTCGGCCGCCCGCCACGATGACGCCGCCGGGCGCCCGCCGGTTCCGCGATCATCGCTACATGGACACGTCATCCAGTCCGGTGGCGGAGGGCCGCCTCCCCTTCTTCGTGTACGGCACGCTGCGCCCCGGCGAGGTCAACCACGCCCGGCTGCTGCGCGGACGCACCGCCCGCGCCGTCCCCGCCGTCCTGCGCGGCGCCCTGCTCTACGACGGCCCCGGCTACCCCTACGCCCTCGACGCCCCCGGCACGCCGGACGGGATCCACGGCGACCTGATCGAACCGCTCCCCGAGGCGTACGACGACGTCCTCGCCGAACTCGACCGCCTGGAGGACCACACCCCCGGCGCCCCGGACAACCTCTACGAACGCCTCGCACGCACCGTGCACACCGCCGCCGGCCCCCGCGACGCCTGGGTCTACCTGGCCGGCCGCGCGACCGCCCGCCACCTGCGCGCCCACGGACGGCGCATCCCCGGCGGCGACTGGAAACGGCGCTCCTGACCGCCCGCCACCCGGTAAACAGGGCGATTACCGCCACGCAATCCGCCCGCAACGACCGCTCGCCACACTCGGCGCATGACGGATGCGCCCACCCCACCGGATGCGCCCGGTGCGCCCCCCGCCGCCCCGACGATGGTGGTGGTCGCCCACGGCAGCCGCGACCCGGCCGCCCGCCGCGCCCTGGCCGTACTGCTGGACCGGGTGCGCCGGCTGCGGCCGGACGTCGCCGTCCACCCCGCCCACGTCGAACTGGCCGAGCCGCTGCTGGACGACGCCCTCGCCGCGCTGCGCGGCCCGGCCGTCCTCGTCCCGCTGCTCCTCGCCGACGGCTACCACGTCAAGCACGACCTGCCCGCCGCGGCGGCCCGCGCGGCCCCGCTCGCGGTCACCGTCGCCCGCCCGCTCGGCCCGCACCCGCTGCTCGCCGCGGCGCTCCACGCCCGGCTGGCCGAGGCCGGCTTCCGCGGCGCCGCCGCCACCGGCCGCACCGGGGTCGTCCTGGCCGCCGCCGGCTCCCGCGACCCCGACTCGGCCGCCGCCACCGCCCGTACCGCCGCGCTGCTCACCGCCCGCCTCGACGGCGTCCCCGTGCTGCCCGGCTACGCCTGCGCCGCCCGGCCGACCATCCCGCAGGCCATCGCCCGGCTCACCGCGCGCGGCATCCACCGGGTCGCCGTCGCCTCCTGCTTCACCGCCCCCGGCCGCTTCGCCGCCGAAGCCGCCACCGCCGCCCCCTGGCTCGTCTCCGCCCCCCTCGGCGCCCACCCCGCCCTGGCCCGCCTCGTCGTCCGCCGCTACGAGGAGGCCCTGTCACGCGCTTCCGCCCACCGGCCGCCGCGGGCGTTCGCGGGGGCGCCGGGGTAGGGGTCGGCCGGCTCACGGTGTCCGCTCGCCGCGCTTCCGGGGCCTCCACGTCCGCCCGGGCGATCGGGGCCGGGCGCCGGTGTTTCCGTGCCCTTGCCGCGCCGCCGGGGGCGTCCGTGGGGGGCGCGGCCGTCCGTGGGACGGGGACCGTGGCGGCGAGGTGCCGCGCTGTCACTGGCCGACCCGTTGCGTCCCCTGGTCGCGCGGGCGGGGGCGCTCGGACGCTGCCTTCCGGCCACGGGGCGCCGGGCCATGGGCGGCCCGGGGCCGCTCGCCGGGACGGTCCGTTCGCTCGCCGCGCTGTCGGGAGCGTCCGCGTGGGCGGGGTGTTGTCTTCCGGGCGGCGTTCCGGTGCCGGGGGCCGGCCGGTCCCGTGCCCTCGCCGCAATTCCGGGGCCTCTACGTCCGCCCCGGCGATCGGGCCTGGGCGACGGCGTCCCCGTGCCGGGGCGCGCGCCCCGGCACGGGGCACTCGTGGGCGGCGTACCGCGGGCCACCACCGCGGCTGGCGCGCTCGATGTCGGCGCGGGCGGTTACCGTCGCAGTATGGACGGGACACATCAGGTGGCGGACCCCCTCGCCGCCCCGTACACCGAGGCCGACACCGAGCGGTGGGTGCCGGAGCCGGACAAGCGGCCCGGGCGGACCGCGTTCCAGCGGGACCGGGCCAGGGTGCTGCACTCGGCCGCGTTGCGCCGGCTGGCCGGGAAGACCCAGGTGGTCGACCCGGGCTCGGTGGTGCCCGAGTTCGACACCAGCCCCCGTACCCGGCTCACCCACTCCCTCGAATGCGCCCAGGTCGGGCGGGAGTTGGGGGCGGCGCTCGGCTGCGACGCCGACCTGGTGGAGACCGCCTGCCTCGCCCACGACCTCGGCCACCCGCCCTTCGGCCACAACGGCGAGCAGGCCCTCGCCGAGGTCGCCGCGGCCTGCGGCGGCTTCGAGGGCAACGCCCAGTCGCTGCGGCTGCTCACCCGCACCGAGCCCAAACGGTTCACCGCCGGACCCGACGGCCAGGTGGTCAGTGTCGGCCTCAACCTCACCCGGGCCGCGCTGGACGCCGCCACCAAGTACCCCTGGCCACGCGGCGGCCACCCCACCGACCCCGGCTCCGCCAAGTTCGGGGTCTACCCCGACGACCGGCCGGTCTTCGACTGGCTGCGCTCCGGCGCCCCGGCCGGCCGCCGCTGCTTCGAGGCCGAGGTGATGGACTGGTCCGACGACGTCGCCTACTCGGTGCACGACGTGGAGGACGGCCTGCACGCCGGCCACCTCGACCCCGCCGTGCTCCGCTCCGGCCCCGAACGGCGCGACATCCACGCCGTCGCCATCGGCCGCTACGCCCCCGACGCCGACCCCGCCGAACTCGCCGCCGCCCTCGACCGGCTCCTCGCCCAGGAATGGTGGCCGCACCGCTACGACGGCTCCGCGCTCGCCCGCGCCCGGCTCAAGGACGCCACCTCCCAGCTCATCGGCCGCTTCTGCCTGGCCGCCGAACGCGCCACCAGGGACGCCTACGGCCCCGGCCGCCTCACCCGCTACGCCGCCCGCCTGGTGGTCCCGCGCGAGGTACGGCTGGAGTGCGCCGTCCTCAAGGCGGTCGCCGACCGGTACGTGATGCAACGCGCCGACCAGGAACGCCGCCGGGCCGAACAGCGCGTGGTGATCGCCGAGTTGGCGGCGGCGCTGACCGCCCGCGCCCCCGACGGGCTCGACCCGCAGTTCCGCGAGGTGTACGCGGCGGCCCCGGACGACCGGGCCCGGCTGCGCGCCGTGGTCGACCAGATCGCCTCGCTCACCGACGCGGCGGCGCTCGCCCTGCACGCCCGGCTGACCACCTGACGCCTGCCGACGCACTGCCGCATCACGGGAGTTGACCCCCGTACCCGCCCCGCCGGCCGCGCGCCGGACGCCCCGCGCCGCGCGGGATCCGCGTACCGCCGGCCGCGCGCCCCGTGCGACACCGGCTGTGACCCGCCACGTCCGGCGTTGCACCATGGAGATCGCAACAGGGACGACGGGAGGCCCCGAGCCGGTGCGGCGCTCTTCACGCGAGCCGCGCCGTGCGGGACCCTCCCGTGAGACGGTTCGCCGGGGGATGCCGCGCGAGGAGGCGCACAGTGGTCGACGCAGATCAGACGTTCGTCATCGTGGGAGCCGGGCTGGCCGGGGCCAAGGCCGCCGAGACCCTGCGGGCGGAGGGGTTCACCGGCCGGGTCATCCTGATCGGGGACGAACGCGACCACCCGTACGAACGCCCGCCGCTGTCCAAGGGCTTCCTGCTGGGCAAGGAGGAACGCGACTCGGTCTTCGTCCACCCCGCCGCCTGGTACGCCGAGCATGACATCGAGCTCCACCTCGGCCAGCCCGTCGTCCAGCTCGACCGCAACACCCGCACCGTCGCGCTCGGTGACGGCACCGCGCTCCGCTACGACAAGCTGCTGCTGGCCACCGGCGCCGAACCCCGCCGGCTGGACATCCCCGGCACCGGCCTGGCCGGCGTCCACCACCTGCGGCGGCTGGCCCACGCCGAACGGCTCCGCGGCGTCCTCGCCTCCCTCGGCCGTGACAACGGCCACCTGGTGATCGCCGGCGCCGGCTGGATCGGCCTGGAGGTCGCCGCCGCCGCCCGCTCCTACGGCGCCGAGGTCACCGTGGTCGAGCCGGAACCCACCCCGCTGCACACCGTCCTCGGCCCCGAACTCGGCGGCGTCTTCGCCGGCCTCCACCGCGAGCACGGCGTCCGCTTCCGCTTCGGCACCCGGCTCACCGAGATCACCGGCCAGGACGGCATGGTCCTCGCGGTCCGCACCGACGACGGCGAGGAACACCCCTGCCACGACGTGCTCGCCGCGATCGGCGCCGCCCCCCGCACCGGACTCGCCGAGGCCGCCGGGCTCACCGTGGTCGACCGCGCCCACGGCGGCGGCATCGCCGTCGACGCCTCGCTGCGCACCAGCGACCCCGACATCTTCGCCGCCGGGGACTGCGCAGCCGCCGACAACCCGCTGCTCGGCACCCGGCTGCGCGTCGAACACTGGGCCAACGCCCTCAACGGAGGGCCTACCGCCGCCCGCGCCATGCTCGGCCACCAGATCGCCTACGACCGCGTCCCCTACTTCTTCACCGACCAGTACGACCTGGGCATGGAGTTCTCCGGGCACGCCGCCCCCGGCTCCTACGACCAGGTGGTCTGCCGCGGCGACGTCGGCAAGCGCCAGTTCATCGCCTTCTGGCTGGCCGACGGCCGCGTCCAGGCCGCCATGAACGTCAACGTCTGGGACGTCACCGACCAGCTCCAGCGGCTCATCGGCTCCCGCCGGACCGTCGACCCCGAGCGCCTGGCCGACCCCGCGGTGCCTCTGACATCCTTCCTGGAATGAGCAGACCAGCGCCCGGCCCGAGCGCCCGCACCGCCGTCGTACCCGTCGAGGAGATCTTCGAGCTGCGCCGCGCGGTGCTGCGCCCGGGCCGTCCGCCCGGCAGCGCCGTCTTCGCCGAGGACGCCGAGCCCGCCACGTTCCACATCGCCGCGTACACCCCGGACGGCGCCCTCGCCGCCTGCGTCACCTTCTTCCCCGAGCCGCTGCCCGGCGAGGAGGGCCCCGCCTACCGCTTCCGCGGCATGGCCAGCGCCCCCGAGCTGCGCGGCCACGGGTACGGGGCCGCCGTGCTGCGCGCCGGGCTCGCCGAGGCGGCGGCCCGCGGCGCCCGGATCGTGTGGTGCAACGGACGCACCTCTGCCCGCGGCTTCTACGAGCACCACGGCTTCGCGGTCGGCGGCGACGAGTTCATGATCGAGGGCGTCGGCCCGCACTTCCTGTTCACCATCAAGCCGCTGTGACCGTCCACCGTCAACCTCACCGGAGCGCCCCGCCGGACCCGTAGAATCCATCCGTGGCAGGTCGGATCAGGGACGAGGATGTGAAGGCGGTCCGGGACGCGGTCCCGATCGACGCCGTCGTCGCCGAATACCTCCAGCTCCGCCCGGCCGGCGGCGGCAACCTCAAGGGGCTCTGCCCCTTCCACGACGAGAAGTCCCCGTCCTTCCAAGTCAGCCCCAGCAAGGGGCTCTTCTACTGCTTCGGCTGCCAGGAGGGCGGCGACACGATCGACTTCGTGATGAAGCTCGACCACCTGTCGTTCTCCGAGACCATCGAGCGCCTCGCCGCCAAGGCCGGCATCACCCTGCGCTACGACGAGGGCGGCTACCTGCCCGGACGCCAGCAGGGCGAACGCACCCGGCTCGTCGAGGCCCACAAGGCGGCGGCGCTGTTCTACACCGAGCAGCTCGACGGCGCCGAGGCCGAGATCGCCCGCAAGTTCCTCGCCGGACGCGGCTTCGACCAGGCGGCGGCCGAGCACTTCGGGGTCGGCTACGCCCCGGCCGGCTGGGACCACCTGGTGCGCTACCTGCGCGGCAAGGGCTTCACCGACAAGGAACTGCTGCTCTGCGGCCTCGCCTCGGAAGGCCGCCGCGGCCCCATCGACCGCTTCCGGGGCCGCCTGATGTGGCCCATCCGCGACATCACCGGCGAGGTCATCGGCTTCGGCGCCCGCAAACTGCGCGACGACGACAACGGCCCCAAGTACCTCAACACCCCCGAGACCCCGCTGTACAAGAAGTCCCAGGTCCTCTACGGCATCGACCTGGCCAAGAAGGACATCGGCAAGCTCGGCCGCGCCGTGGTCGTCGAGGGGTACACCGACGTCATGGCCTGCCACCTCGCCGGGGTCACCACCGCCATCGCCACCTGCGGCACCGCCTTCGGCGAGGAACACATCAAGATCCTGCGCCGGGTGCTGATGGACAACTCCGGCTCCCAGGTGGTCTTCACCTTCGACGGCGACGCGGCCGGCCAGCGCGCCGCGCTGCGCGCCTTCGAGGACGACCAGAAGTTCGCCGCCCGCACCTCCATCGCGGTCAGCCCCGGCGGCATGGACCCCTGCGAGCTGCGGCTGGCCGAGGGCGACGCCGCGGTACGCAACCTGATCGACACCGCTCAGCCGCTCTTCGGCTTCGCCATCCGCTCCACCGTGGCCGGCCACAACCTCGACACCGCCGAGGGCCGCGCCGCCGCCCTGGAACAGGCCGCGCCGATCGTCGCCGGGATCAAGGACACCGCGATCCAGCACGAGTACGCCGTCCAGCTCGCCGCCATGCTCGGCATCCTCGACGAGCAGTTCGTCGTCCGCCGGGTCGCCCAGCTCGCCCGCTGGCAGCGCGACCGGGCCCGCGGCGGCGACCCCGGCCGCCCGGCGTCCGCCGCCCGCGCGCCGCGCCCCGCCGCCGCCCCGCCCCGCCCCACCGGCCCTCGGCTCGACCTGCGCAGCCCCGCCCACCGGGTGGAACGCGAACTGCTCAAGCTCGCCCTGCAACACCCGCACCTGGTCGCCCCCGCCTTCGACGCCTACGGCGAGGACGAGTTCACCGGCGCCCCCTACGCCGCCGTCCGCCGCGCCATCGCCGAGGCCGGCGGGGTCACCACCGCCGACGACGGCTACCTCGCCCGGGTCCGCGACGCCGCCCCCGACGACTCGGTCCGCGCCCTCGTCACCGAGCTGGCCGTCGAACCCCCGCACACCCGCCGCGCCGCCGACGCCATCTACGCCGGCGAACACCTCGTCGCCGTCCGCCTGCACGCCGTCGACCGCCGGATCACCGAGGTCCGCGCCACCCTCGCCCGCCTCGGCCCGAACGCCGCCCCCGACCAGGCCGCCGCCGTCCAGAACGAACTGTGGGCGCTCCAGCAGTACGGCAAGCGCCTGCGCGACCAGGGCGCCGCCGCGCTGTGACCCGGGCGCGGGGGCAACTCCCGCGCCCCCGCCGGGGTTTCCCAGAGAAACTGAGCGCACACCCCTCGTAGTCGGGGTGTGTCGTAGCGCACACTGGGGTGCGGTGCCTGAGTCCTCGGAAGGCGGAACGCCGCATGCCCCCGGCCGCCCGCTCACGGTGTGCCTTGGGGCGGCGGGCGGCGGGGCCGCAGCCGTTCCACTCCCGCGCGCCGCCGAGACCGTGATCGCGCGAAGTCGGGAGGCCGCCCCCGTGCAGACCCAGTCCCGGACCGCCCCAGCCCCAGCCGCCGGCGCCGCCGCGGCCGAGCCCGCGCCGGGCGGCGACGCCCCGCCGTCCATCGAAGCGCCCGGCCGGCCCCGACTCGCCCTCGCCGAGCCGCTGTTGGAGCGCGTACCGGCCCAGGGCCGCGCACCGGCGCACCCCGAATCGCTCCCGGCCGCACCGCCGGACGAGACCCCCGAGACCCCCGAGGCCTCCGGGGCCGACGAGGACGACCGCCCGCCCCGCGAGGAGGCGGCCGGACCCTCCGCCGACCTGTTCCGCCAGTACCTGCGCGAGATCGGCCGCATCCCGCTGCTCACCGCCGAGGAGGAGGTCGAACTCGCCCGCCGGGTCGAGGCCGGACTCTTCGCCGAGGAGAAGCTGGAACACACCCCCGACCTCGACACCCGGCTCGCCGGCGACCTCGACCGCCTCGTCGTCCTCGGCCGCATCGCCAAACGCCGGCTGATCGAGGCCAACCTGCGGCTGGTGGTCTCGGTCGCCAAACGCTACGTCGGCCGCGGCCTGACCATGCTCGACCTCGTCCAGGAGGGCAACCTCGGGCTGATCCGGGCGGTCGAGAAGTTCGACTACGCCCGCGGCTACAAGTTCTCCACCTACGCCACCTGGTGGATCCGCCAGGCCATGAGCCGCGCCCTGGCCGACCAGGCCCGCACGATACGCGTCCCGGTCCACGTCGTGGAGCTGATCAACCGCGTGGTACGGGTCCAGCGCCGGCTGCTCCAGGAACGCGGCTACGAACCCTGCGCCGCCGACGTCGCCGACCAGCTCGACCTCACCGAGGAACGCGTCGGCGAGGTGCTGCGCCTGGCCCAGGAGCCGGTCTCGCTGCACGCCCCCGTCGGCGACGAGGACGACGTGGCCCTCGGCGACCTGATCGAGGACGGCGACGCCGCCTCACCCGTGGAGTCCGCCGCCTTCCTGCTGCTGCGCGAACACCTCGAAGCCGTCCTGTCCACCCTCGGCGAACGCGAACGCCGCGTCGTCCAGCTCCGCTACGGCCTCCTCGACGGCCGCCCGCGCACCCTGGAGGAGATCGGCCGGATCTTCGGCGTCACCCGCGAACGCATCCGCCAGATCGAGTCCAAGACCCTCGGCAAACTCCGCGACCACGCCTTCGCCGAGCAACTGCGCGGCTACCTCGACTGACCGCGGGGCCACCGGCCGGCGTCACAGCGCGGCGAAGGCACCCGGATGGGTCTGCTCCCGCACCGCCGTGTACTGCTGGCGCACCGCCGCGCCCGCCGGGAGGTCGTCACCCGGCTCCAGCAGCCGATAGGCAGCGGTCTGCCAGTGCGGCGGCTCCGCTGGCGAAAGGGCGCCCTGCTGCGCGCCGAGCGCCCACGCCGCCTGCCGGGCCGCGCCCAGCGCCGCGTAGTCCGCCGGCGGCGGTACGACCACCGGCACACCGAACAGCGCCGGCGCCGCCGCCTGCACCGCGGGCAGCTCACCGGCCGGACCGAGCAGGAAGACCCGGCGCACCTCCACCCCGCGCCCGCGCAGCACGTCCAGCGCGTCCGCCAGCCCGCACAGCATGCCCTCGACCGCCGCCCGGGCCAGGTGCTCCGGCTTCATGCTCTCCCGCCGCAGCCCCGCCAGCAGCCCGGCGGTGTGCGGCAACTGCGGGGTGCGCTCGCCCTCCAGATACGGCAGCAGCACCAGCCCGTACGCCCCCGGCGTCGAACGCAGCGCCAGCTCCGAGACCCCCGCCAGGTCCGTCCCCAGCAGATCGGCGGCGCCCCGCAGCACCCGTACCGCGTTGCGGGTCTGCACCACCGGCAGATGCCGGCCGGTGGCGTCCGCGTACGAGGTGATGGTGCCCGACGGGTCCACCAGCGCCTCGTGGTGGACGGCGAAGACGGTGCCGGAGGCCCCCAGCACCACCGCGGCGTCCCCCGGACCGAGCCCGAGGCCGAGCGCCGCGGCCATGTTGTCCCCGGTGCCGGCCGAGATCAGCAGCCCCTCCGGGGTGTGGCCGGCCGGGTCGGCGGGGCCGAGCACCTCCGGCAGCCGTACCCGGTGGCCCAGCGCCAGCTCCACCAGGTCGATGCGGTAGCCACCGGTCGCCGCCGACCAGTAACCGGTGCCCGAGGCGTCGCCCCGGTCGGTGGTGCGGTGCGCCGGACGCCCCAGCAACTGCCACACCAGCCAGTCGTGCGGGGCGAGCACCTCGGCCACCCGCTGCGCCGAGGCCGGTTCGTGCTGGGCCAGCCAGCGCAGCTTGGCCACCGGGTGCGCGGCCTGCGGAACCGAGCCGACCGCCTCCGCCCAGCCGGTCGGGCCGCCCAGCGCCTCGGTGAGGTCGGCGGCGGCGGCCTGCGCCCGCTTGTCGTTCCACAGCATCGCCGGGCGGACGAGCACACCCCCCGCGTCCAGCGCCACCATCCCGTGCTGCTGCCCGGAGACCCCGATCGCCTGGACCCCTTCGAGCAGCCCGTCCTTGGCCGCCTCGCCCAGGGAGAGCAGCCACGACTGCGGATCGGCCTCGATCCGCCTGCCCTGGCCGCCCTCGCCCTCACCGTCGTACGGGTGCGGGGCGTAGCCCTGCCGCAGTACGGCACCGGTGTCCGTGTCGCAGACGACGACGGTGGTGCCTGTGGTCGAACTGTCCAAGCCGGCGACTATCCCCATAGGGGCAGATCATGCCGTATCCGTCCTCAGGTGTTGCTGGTGCCCCACTCGTCGTCCTCGGCCGTGGCGCGTTCCCGCAGGTGACGCACGCGATCGGTGACGGACCCGGGCAGCCGGTCGCCGACCTTGGCGCCCACCTTCCCGGCCAGCGCCCGCCCCTGCAGCCCGACCGCCTCCACGCTGTTGCGGACCGCCGGGTTCTGCGCGACCCCCTGCGCGGCCTTGCGGAGCTGCTCGTAACGCTCCCGCCCGGCCCGGGCCCCGAGCACGTAACCCACCGCGACCCCGGTGATGAACGTCAGCCGGTAGCGCATGGCTCCACCCTTCCCTCGCCTCGGATGCTGGGGACGCCCGCCGCCTACCCGCGGTGACCGCGGGACAACCCCGGCGGAACCGGTTGGCGGAGCACCCCCCCACTTGCGCTAATGTATGTCTCGCACCGAGGGCGCGCCGTCCGGGGAACCGGAACGGGGCGCATTCGAGGCACCGGAGCGTTCCCCTGTAGCTCAATTGGCAGAGCAGCCGGCTGTTAACCGGCAGGTTACTGGTTCGAGTCCAGTCGGGGGAGCTCGATCCCCTGTAGCTCAATTGGCAGAGCAGCCGGCTGTTAACCGGCAGGTTACTGGTTCGAGTCCAGTCGGGGGAGCCCAGCGCAAGGACCCCACCCGGGGTCCTTTTTGGTGTGCCGCCCCGGAGCCCCCTCCAGTGACCCCCGTCACGCGGCCCACCGCGCCGGAAACCGGGCGTTCCAGGACGAAGCCGCCTTCCAAGAACGTCTGCACGTGTGTTTGTTACCCGCGAGGGCGACAGATCGTATGAGCGGCTATGCTGCGGCAGACGATGTGCACGACACAGCACGGCACGCCGTGAGGGGCGGTAGCTCAGCCGGTTAGAGCAGCGGACTCATAATCCGTCGGTCGTGGGTTCGAGTCCCACCCGCCCCACTCCACCGCAGAATCGCAGGAAGGTTTTCACCTGCGACGCAGGCACGGCGCGCAAAGCCCAAGGTTCACCCGAACGGCAGTGCAAGATCGATAGCTCGGCCCATGCTCGGCCGAAGTGCAAAGGATCACGAAAGCAGAAGGGTCGGCCCCAAGAAGGGGCCGACCCAAGCTGGTTGGCCGTCGTCAACGCTCCAGCCAGTCAGCCATCGGCGGGGTGACGAGCAGCGCCATGCCTTACTCGCAGCGGCCCATCAGATTCCGGTGGAGCCTGGGCACGTCCGGGGCCGGCACGGGTATCGGGCGCCCGTCGTGGTCGGCCGGCAGCGTGTGGGCGCCGGTCGGGTGGCTGCTCAGCGGCACCATGCCGTAGGCCGCGAAGTGGCTGCCGCAGGCGAACGCAGCCCACGGCGGCCCCGGTCCGCTGTTCAGTACGCCCACGAGGACCAGATCAGAGCCGGGGGCGGGCTGAGCCGGGAAGCGGTGCCCGGCGCACCAGGCGTAATAGGTCATCGGGTCTCCGTCGGCGGATGGCCCCGCCCGTGCACTGCACGAGACAGCGCGCGGGCGGGGCCGATGCGGCGCCGGAGCCGATGGCGCCGCGGGGTTACTCGGTGTCTTGCGCAGGGCGGCCGTAGACGCTGGTGTAGACCGTGCCGGTTTCGGGGTCGGTCACCATCGTGAAGCCGTCGTGGTGGACCACGCGCTTGCGCCAACGGCCGACCGTGCGGGTGTAGCTGTGCGCGGTCTGGGCCTCGCGGTACGCGCGCAGTTGCGTGGCGCGGTCCGAATTGATCCAGTCAGCCATCGTGCCTCCTTGCTCTACCTCGACGGTACGGGGGATCGACCGCTGACACGGCCGGATCGGTCAGTTCGGGCCGCTGGGGGCGCAGCTCTCCGTGCACGTCCCCTCCGGGCCGGGCGGGGAGTGCTCGCACGACGCGGCCACCGGGATTGACGTGTCGCTCGGCGGCAACCACAGCGCGGGGTCCGGCTGGTAGCCGGCGGCGCGGATGGCGTCCTGGGTACGGGCGAGCGCGCCCGGGTCGTGCCGCGCCGCGTTCGGCGGCTCGGGGACGTGGTGGACGAAGCCGCCGAGCCGGCCGCACAGCGCGGCGTACACGCGGGTGTGCAGGATCAGCGCGTGCCACCCCTCGTCCACGATCCGCGACGGGCGCAGCCCGCGCCCCGGGGAGGTGGTGGCGGCGACGACGAACTTGATCGCCTCGTCCACGATGCGCTCGGCCGTGCCGTGGTCCATCCCCGGGTTCGCGCGCAGGACGGTAGCGATCACCCCTGCCCGGTCGGTGGCGGGCAGGAGTTCGCGCACACCCAGTTGATCACACACTGTCATGTAGCGTGTCCTTCCTGATCAGTCTTTCGGGATTGGTCGGCCCGGTCCGGCTGATTGACCTGCGCAGGGCTCTCCGGCCGGACCGGGTGCTCACGTGGGCCGTCAGGCCCGGGACCGTCGTCGCCCGACCGCCTCCCCAGGTACGCCGGGCGACGGCGGAGTCATGGGGTGGGCGCGGCGAGGTCGCACAGCTCGTCCGGGGACACGGGGGTGACGCCTTCGAGGGTCACGATCTTGCTATGGGCAACCATCCAGCGGATCCCCGAAGAACCGAAGGCGACCTTGGCGGGGCTGAAGGAGGTGGGGTCCCGCCAGTCGTGCAACATGCCGACAACGCCCCACGGCAGAGAGTCCCGCACCCAGGCCGCCACGTAGCCGCCGGCGCGCAGGGCTGGGCACGCCTCGATCGCCTCGACCGCGCAGGCCGGGTGAACCGGAGGCGACGCGGTGCGCTCGCCCTCCTCGATCTGCCGTCCGCCGGCGGCGTGCAGGAGATACAACTGCTGCTCGCTTACGCCGTCGAGGGTGGTGGCGCCGCACACCTGGCAGAGGAGGTCGTACATGGCGCGGCGCTGCCGCAGCGCGTGCACGGCGGCCCACTCCGGCGCCCCCTTGCCGCGGGCGATGCCCTGCCGGACCCACAACGCGCCCCAGGTGTCCCGGTCGTACCGGGTCTCATCCTGGTACCCCAGGTATTCCCCTCCGTCCCGGCCGCGTCGGACAACGAGGGGCCGGGCGTGGCGGAGTTCGGTGGACCAGGTGGTGATGTAGGGCACCGTGCGCCCCTGGTAGATGTACCTGCGCGGGCTGGTGCCTGTCCTGTCGGCCACGGTCGGCCTTCTCCTCGGTCTGGGATTTCGGTGGTCGTGCTGATGGCCGACGCCCCGTGCGGGCCGATGCTCTCCGCCGGGGCGCCGGCGGCTTACGGGGTGCGCGGCCGAGCGGCGTCCGGGGCGATCGGTGGCGGCTCCGCGGCCCAGGCGCGCAAAGCCTCGGCCACGCGGCGCACGAGCGTCAGGTCGGGGAGCACCGCCTTGGGCACCGGGGCGGTGCGGGCGGTGAGCGTGCCGCCGGGGAGCCGCGGCGGGTGGCCGGTCACCGCAGCCCCCCGCGGACCGGCGTGAGCGCCGGCTGCACCTGGTGGATGTCGGCGCGCCATTCGATGCCGCCACCGAGGGGTCGCAGGTAGACCACGTCGGGCGGCCCGGGCAGCGTGTACGGCTCGCCGATCCCGGCCACGGTGCCGTACATGCCGGTGGCGGGGTCGTAGGCCGGGACGCCGTGGCGGATCCATGACGGCGTGGCCGCGCTCACTTGTTCCGCTCCCGAGCTTGCTTCCGACGCTCGATGAGCCGTCCAAGCTGGGTGTAGTACTGCTCGACATGTGAAGGGCTGAGAATCAGTACCGACTCCGATGCGCCACCGTCCTCGTAGTGGACGGTCACGGGCAGGGAGACGTGTTGGGCGCGATGGTCGTACACCGCGTCCTGGCGCTGCGGGACCACATGGGTCACCCCCACAGCAACAGGGCGCAAGGTGGTGCCGTTGGACTTGGCAGTCCACTCTGAGCCGCCACCAGGAGGACGCAGATGGTATGACGCCGAGGTTTCACTGGGCACGGCGACGACGACACCGACTTTGCCCCTGGCGAGATCGTGCGCGAGGTCTCCGAGTCGGGGGTGAAACGAGGCGCCAGCCGTTAATCCAGCGCCCCGTGCGGCGGACGGTTGCTTCGCGGTCTGCTCGGCCATGCGTGCAAGCTAGGACGCTGGCAGCCGCTCAATATGAATCAGAGGAATATGGCCTTCAGCCGTCGAGGTGGAACCGCGTTGACATGCGGCGGAGCTTCTCGCGGGTGCTCGCGCGTTCCGCGTAGACGATGCTGCGCAACGTTGACCGGGCGATGGGATGATTCCGGATGAGTTGCGGGGCGATTCGCTCGGCCTCCTCCAACTCCTTGAGCGCCTTGTCCCGGTTCCCGTCCCACAGCCATGCCCTGGCGAGGTCCATATGGTGGTGGCCTTGGCGCGAGTTGGGCAGAGAGGCAATCAGCTCTTTCGATGTCTTTCGATTTATGGCCAACGCCTTCCGTTGTTGGCCCATCTCAAGGGCAACACTGATCGCATGGATCTTCACGTTCCCCGGGGAGAAGGTCAGGCTGTGTCGGTCGTACACCGGAGGACCGCCGCACGCGCTCAACCGTTCGGCGGCAGCCTTGGCTTGCGCAACCCGATCTTCTGCTTCCGCATGGCGTCCCCCGCGCGCCGCCGACACGGCTGCCCGAAGTTGCAGCGAACCCCAGGTGCGTACCGCGAGGGGTTCCCCTCGGTCGTACTCCCGCTGGATGCCTTGAATGGCCTTGTCGGACAGCGCCACGGCATCGTCCCAGTCCGCTGTGGCCCACATGTCCCACACGCGCATCCAGTCAGCCACGGCCGGCATCATGGGGTCACCAGACAGGCGCGCTGACCAGGCGGCCCGTTCACAGGCCATAGCGATCAGCTCGGGGTGCCCCAGGGCGTGCGCTGCGGTGTGGGCGAACTTGCAGCACACGGCGTAGATCGCGAAAGCCTCCTCACGCTCGCGTCCTGTCGCGACCTCGGCGAGCGCGCGCGCTTCCCGAAACAGATCGGGAAGTACCTCCATGATCGCCACGTTGGCGGCGGCGTCGCGTAGGCGATGGAGCCGGGTAGTTTCCTGCCAGAGCTGAGAGGAAGATCGGGGAGTGCCATCGAACACAGGGGCAAGATCGTACCGGCGCAACTCTCGCATAATGGAGGTGGCGGCGACCTGCCACTGATTCTCTGCGGGCGAGCTATTGTACGGGCGCCCGATCAGGTCGTTCGGATGAACATGCAGCTCCGAAGCAAGCAAGTTGAGCAGCCCCACGCGGTCGAGTTCAATGTGGCCGCTCTCCATCTTCGAGACCCAGCCTTGAGTTTTGCCCAGTGCGGCGGCGAGGTCAGCTTGTGTCTTACCGAGGCGAAGCCGTGCACGCCGCACACGGCGGCCAATCTCTTCAGCTTCTTCCACCATCAGTGCGCCCCTTCTAGTGCGAGGCGCCAGCGGGCAAGCGAGCGGCGAGGCATCCGTGCTCCATCCGTAGGGGCTTCCACACATGCAAGGTACCCAGGAGGGAAACCCGGTGTGGAGTCCCCTACGCGAGGAGACCTCGGCGACGTGGTCACATGGAAAAGGCGCCCCCGCCTGGTCCCGGAGGACCGGACGGGGGCGCTTGTGTCAGTGGTGGTAGATGGCGATCACGCTGGCGATGACCCCGGCGATGCCGCACAGGGCGCCGATGGACGGGAGCGGCCAGCGGGCGCGTTCCAGGACCCGCAGGCGTGTCTCGTGGTCGGCGATCTGCGCGGCATGCTGCGGCAGCGCGTCGAGCTTGGCCGACACGGCCTTGACCTCATCGTGGGTCGCGCGAACCTCGGCGTAGACCTCGGTGGGTGTGACGATGACCGAGCCGTCCGGGATCGGCGTGGCGGGGGTCACCCGGCGGCCGGTTCGACGTCGGGCTCGGCGGCCTGCGGGCCCATCCCGGCCGGCGCCGCGGTGCCCGGCGTCGGGAGCAGGCTGGCGGTGCCGGAGCTGCCGAGGCCGAGCGCGAAGGCCGCCTTCACAGCGGCCAGGGCGGCAGGGAGCGCGGCGACCGCGGCGGCCCGCAGCGAGCCGAGGGACATCAGGCCGGTGGAATCGGCCAGTAGGAGGCCCAGCACTGCCTGGACGTAAGTGGAGATGGTCCGCTCGCCGAGGTCGAGCCAGCGTCGGCTGATCATCAGGCACCCACCTTCTTGGCGATCGCGGCCAGCGTCGTCGCGAGCTTGTCCACCTTCTGCGACAGCTCGGCGACCTCGGCCCGGGTCGCCAGCGCGGCGGCGTTCGTCGCCCGCTCGTGCTCGCCGAGGCTGTGAGCGGCGCCGTCGACCAGCGACGGGATGGAGCGTTCGACGACGGCCTTGTGGATGTCGCCGACCTTTGCCCACAGGTCGGGGCCGGTGGAGGGGTTCTTGTAGGCGTTGACCGCGAGGGCGATCTTGTTGATGTCGTCGGTGGTGAGAGGCATGTCGTCCTCCGGGGATAGGCCGGGCATCCACTGCCCGAAGTCGCTGGTCATGGCGGTGTCGCGGTCGCATTCGACGCCGCCGATGGTCACCGTGTCGATGGGCTGCTGGATGTGGGCCCGCGGGTCCCACTGGCCGCCAGACCACGCCGACGCCTGCCAGGCCCAGCGGGCGGCGCCGCGGTCGAGGGCCCGCTTCACCGTGTAGTAGCCGCCGTACACACCCACCCGCGCCGCGCCGAGGACGGACGCAGCACCGAACAAGTAGGCGTTCACCGGGCCCTGCTGCTCGGGCGTGACGTCGAAGTCGGCGGCGAAGTAGATCGGCCGGTCCTCCGGCATGCCGCACTCTCTCGCCTGAGCCAGGGCAGCCTTGGCGTCGGCGATGCCGCCCGGGCGGCCGGAGAGCATGCGGTCGGCGGTGGTCTCCCACACCACACCGACCCAGATGCCCTCGGCAGCCAGGGACTTGGCCTCGGCCAGGGTGAGGTTCTTCGTCGGGTCGGCGGACAGGTACCGCATGGCGAAGCGAACGCCGGCGGCCCGTAGTTGTGCTGGGGCCGGGTGGCTCCAGGGGTAGTCGACTCCGGACGTCACGGCGAGCCCTCCTCGATGAGCTGTTGAACGGCGCGTTGCTGCTCGTGCAGGTGTCGCTTCACGCGGCGGTGGTGGAGCGCGGCGAGCGGCACCCACAGCACGTTCGCGGCCAAGTTCGGCCAGATCTGGAGCCAGGCCCACCACAGCCACCCAGCCATCAGCTGATCAGCCCCGGGACGTACAGCTGCGCCGTCCAGTCCGCATGGCTCGCGGTGTGGGCGCCGCCGTGCCCGCGGTGGTGGAAAGCGCACAGCCAGCGGAACTCACCCGGCGAACTCTCCAGCCACGCGGCGATCTCGTCCGGGGACGCGGCGGCGGCGATCTCCGGGAAGTCGCGGTGCAGAGCGCGCGGATCGGCGGCGTTGGCGACTGCGAACTCCAGCACGGCGTGATGCAGCTCCAGCGGCCCGGGCGAGCACGCGGCGGCGCCGGCGCGCTCGCCGACGTAGCACACCGCGGTGTCCTTGGTGTGGCGCCGGTACGCCTCGAACGCCGCGTAGTGCGGATCCGACTCAGAAAGTGTTGGGTAATTGATCGACTGCTTGGTGTGATGCGGTGCCGGTGGTCTTCGCGCTCTGGAGGCCCATGAAGATCACCGGCACGTGTGTCTGTTCGTGTAAGCCTTCGTATGACTCGTCGTTGACGGATGCTCAGTGGGCGGTGATCGAGCCGCTGCTGCCGGAGCGGGATCCGCGACGGGGTGGCCGTCCGCTGAAGTTCCCGCGGCGGCTGATCGTGGACACCGTGTTGTACGTGCTGGTCAGCGGATGTGCCTGGCGGCTGGTGCCGCACGATCTGGCCCCGTGGGACGCTGCCTACCGGTGGTTCCGCGCCTGGACGGCGGACGGCACGTGGGACCGGGTCCACGACGCGCTGCGCGATCGGGTCCGAGTGGCCGACGGCCGGGATCCGCAGCCCTCGGCGGCGGTGCTGGACTCCCAGTCGGCCCGCAGTCACCAGGGCGGGCAGGCGATCGGCTACGACGCGGGCAAGCGTGTCCGGGGTCGCAAGCGGCACCTGCTCGTGGACACCTGCGGACTGGTGCTGCGGGCCGTCGTGCACTCGGCCTCGGTCCAGGACCGGGCGGGTGCGAAGCTGGTCCTGGCGGGTGTTCGTGAGCTGTTTCCGCAGGTCGGGCTGGTCTGGGTCGATGGCGGCTACGTCAATGTGATCGACGCCGGCCTGGTCGGCTGGGCAGCGGAACACGAGGGCCTGGAGATCGTCGCGGTACCCCGGAACGCGGATGTGAAAGGCTTCCAGGTGCTGCCCCGCAGGTGGGTGGTGGAGCGGACATTCTCCTGGCTGGGGCGGTGCAGACAGTTGGCACGGGACTACGAGCGCAAGACCGCGCACGCAGAGGCGATGATCAAGGTCGCGATGATCCGGCTGATGGCCGCGCGTCTCGCCGGCGAGGAGATCGAACCACACGGCCCCATCGAGACCGAAGCAGCACGCCGCCTCGCCGACGACCTCATGAATGAGTAGTCACCCGCTTACCCAACACTTTCTGACGCGGAGGCAGGTACAGGTCCGGTGCGGTCGGGGCGGCGGGGGACAGGGGTTCGGATGGTTCCGGTGGTACAGCACGGTCCGAGACTCGACTGGGAACGATCAAGCCGCTGGTCCGCTGGCGGGGGTCACGGGCCAGTGGTGAAGGGAGGACGCAAGTGACCGCTGACGCGTGAACACAGAGGCCAATTCCATGGCCAGGGCCTCATCGGGGAGGCGCGCGAGCGCGCACCGTTTGCCGGCAACGGTGCGTCCCTTCCCCGGCATGGCGAGCGACGTTCATGCCTTCGGCAGGCTGGGCTCGTGCGCCTCGGCCGCCCAGAAAGCCCGTGAAGTGGTGCGGTAGCCGGCGGAAGTTGTTGACGCCCTGCACGCCGAGTGGACCGTACGTTGACCGGGAGAGTGAGTCGTCCGGCGTGATGCGCATCTGCTGCGGCCGGGGGGACGGCGCCTTGGGCGAGCGGCAGGGGCAAGGGCGGAGGCCGAACTCCGGTCTGGAAGCGAGGTGTTCGACGGGATGCGGCCTCAACTCGGCGCTTTCGGAGATCAAGCCCGTAGGCCGACCGCGACAGTCCACGTGGGGAACTTTGAACGACGTCGGCGAGGGCGTCGAGTGAGGCGGGGCGGCTGGGAGGGGGAGACGTCACCGAGGTGGGAAAGGGGGCGCGGATCGAGGAGGGGGTGGTGAGCGTTCCAGGTCTTGGGGGTTCGACGGGTCTTGGGGTTCAACGGGTGAGCGCCCGAGGACGTGAGGTGGGCGCGATGGCTGGAGCACAGGGAGGAGCGGCTGAGGAGGTAGTGGGGACGGACGCCGGGGGTAACGCGTGAGGTGGCCGAACCGCTGAGTGATGGCTCGCTCACACGGGTGATACGTCGTCGGCGGTGGGCGGTTGGCTGGTTCTGGGTGTCGGGGTCAGGACCGGCCGGGCGGCCGAGTTCGCTGGTCGGAGCAGGGAGGGGCGGTGCGGGTGGCGAGTGGGTGGGCTCGGTGGGGCGAGGGTGTCCGGTAGGCAAGGGCGTTGTTCCGGACACCGGGCCAACCGCCTTGACGCAGGCCCTACATGGCGGCCCTACGATTGGTGGTCTGGAGGGTTTTCCGGGCGAGCGTGACAGATCAGGGCCCAATGTCCGATTGGCTGACGACTGCTGAAGCGCCGCGGCGCGCCTCGGGGGACCGGCGCGGTCATGACGTGGAACGAGGACCGAGTACCTGTGACACCCACCCAGTACGGCGTAACGGCCCCCCGAGCGCGGCAGGCCGCCTTCGGTCCACGACGGGCCGCCCCCGACACACCAGCGGACGCCGAGTGATGACCGGCGGCGTCCCCGAGATCACGGCCGACGGCGACCCCGGCACCGGGTCCGGTGGCAGGGGCGACGGTGGACGTTCCGGGTTACCCGGGCCGCGGTCCGCGCCGTCAGGTCGCCCGTCCGCGTCCGCGTCCGCATCCGTATCCGCGCCGGCGCTGGCGTCGGCGGGGCGGGTGGTCGTGCCGGAGCCCGCGCGGGAGGTGGTGCCGGCGCCGCGGATGTTGCCGGACCGGCGGCTGGCGGTGACGTACGAGGCGTTCCACGACAGCGAGTACAAGTCCTGGGTGCGGTACGCGTTGCTGCACACGGGAAGTCGGGAGGCCGCCGAGGAGATCGCGGGGGCGGTGTCCTTCCGGTTGGCGGTCACCTGGCTGGATGTCCTGCGGCAGGAGTCGGTGCCGGCCTGTACCTGGCGGATTCTCAAGGAGCAGGTGGCCGGTTGGTTGTCGGCGCACGAGCGGTGCGTCACGTTGGCCGGGGCCGCGGCTTTCGAGGCGGTGTCCAGCGCGTTGTGCGACGGGGAGGTGTGTTCCGTGCCGCCGACCGGGAGCCGGGAGGCTTTGTTCTCGGCGATCTCGCGGTTGCCGGAGCGGCAGCGTGACGTGATCGTCCTGCGGTACGGGCTCGGTTACGACGACGAACTGGTCGCGGAGTTGCTGGGGCTGGGGCGGAGCACGGTTCGTTCCTGCGGGCGGGCGGCGAAGCGCCGTATCGCCATCCAGTTGGGCGCCGCGTCCGCCCGGCGTGCGCCGCTGCCTCCGGGGGCCGACAGCGCGGCGGGGTGAACACGGGGCCGTACGGTCACACTCGCGGCAGGTGTAACCGCCCGTCGCGGGTGGGAAAGATCCCGTCGGGTCGTCGTGGTGCACGCCGTGGGGCGGGCCCGCCCTGGAGGAGAAGAAAGGCCGAGCATGGCTTCGGGTACGGTCAAGTGGTTCAACGCTGAGAAGGGCTACGGGTTCATCGCGCAGAGCGGTGGGGGCCCGGATGTCTTCGTGCACTATTCGGCGATCAACGCCACGGGTTTCCGGTCGCTGGAGGAAAACCAGCAAGTCACCTTTGACGTGCAGGAAGGGCCGAAGGGCCCGCAGGCGTACAACGTCGTCAGCGCCTGAGCGCGTTCGCCGCGCCGGTGGCGCGGGAGAACGCGACGGACGCCGAGATACCGTCACGCGGCAGCGATCACGTGGGCGGGCCGGACCTATCCGGCCCGCCCACACGCATGTCCGCCGCGTTTCCCGGCCCCGCCTCCCAATGCCTTCGGCCCCGATACCCTCCGCTCCGCCTGGTTTCCGTACCGCCGCGCCTCGTCCCCAGCGGTGACCTCCTCCGCCCCGCTGCTGTGCGGCTCGGGCGCGTCCACCGTTCCGTTGCCGTCTCCTCACGCTTTGCGTCGGCTACCGAATAGTTCGGTGACCGATGTAACCTGGAAGGGGCAACGGGGTCAGGGGCAGGAGGAGACGTGCGGGGTCGGTCGGCGGTGGTGCCGGGGGTGGGGGCGCGGCGGGGCTGGGCGGCGGTGCTGGTGGAGGAGCGGCCTCGGCCGGAGCGGATACGGCGGCGGCCCGGGGCGTGGTGGCTGGCGGTCGCCACGGTGTGCTTCGGGGCGTTCATGGGCCAGCTCGACGCCAGTATCGTCACGTTGACGTATGGCGGGCTGCGGGCCCGTTTCCACACCTCGCTGGCCGCGGTCGAGTGGGTGTCGCTGGCGTATCTGCTGGCGCTCGTGGCGTTGTTGGTGCCGGTCGGGCGGTTGGCCGACGCGTATGGCCGCAAGTTGTTCTACCTCTACGGCTTCGTCGTCTTCACCGGTGCGTCGGCGGCGTGCGGGCTGGCGCCGGGGCTGGGCGCGCTGGTCGCGTTCCGGGTGGTGCAGGCCGTCGGGGCGGCGATGATGCAGGCCAACAGCGTCGCCCTGGTGGCGACCAGTGCGCCGCGGGAGAAGATGCGTACCGCGCTCGGGGTGCAGGCGGCGGCGCAGGCGTTGGGGCTCGCGCTCGGGCCGACGGTGGGCGGCGCGCTGGTCAGTACGCTCGGCTGGCGCTGGGTCTTCGGCATCAACGTCCCCATCGGGGTGGTCGCGTTGATCGGCGGCCACTATCTGCTGCCCAGGACGCGCAGCCGTAGTCGGCTGGCCGGTTTCGACGGGTTCGGGCTCGTCCTGCTGGCCACCGCGACCACCACCGCGCTGCTGGCCGTCTCCGCCGCCTCCGGGCTGCCGGTGCCGAGCTGGGGTGTCGCGGTGCTGGGGGTCGCCGCGGTGGTCGCCGGTTACGCGTTCGTGGTGCGGCAACGGCGGGTCGCGGCACCCCTGCTGGAGTTGTCGTTGCTGCGGCGGCCGGCGATCGCCTCGGGTCTGGTGGGCGCGCTCAGTGGCTACTTGGTGCTCTTCGGTCCGTTGGTGCTGGTGCCGGTGGTGCTTACCGGAGCCGGTCGTTCCGCGCTTACGTCGGGGCTGGTACTGACCGCGTTGCCGGCCGGGTTCGCGGTGGCCGCCACCGTCGCCGACCGGGTGCTGCCCCGGGCCGCCACGGATCGCGGCCGGTGTCTGCTGGGCGCCGTGGTGTGCGCCGGGGCGCTCGCCGCGCTGCTGGTCACGCCGGTCGCCTCGGTGCCGTGGACGGCGTCGCTGCTGGCCGTACTAGGGCTGGGCCTGGGGACGTTCACCCCGGCCAACAACACCGTGATCATGCAGGCTGTGCCGACGGGGTCCGCGGGCACCGGTGGCGGCCTGGTCAACATGGCCCGTGGCCTCGGTACCGCGCTCGGCGTCGCGCTGGTCACCCTGGCGCTGCACCTCGGCGGGGGCGGCCACGGCGACCAGGGCGGTACGCCGGGGGGCGCCCGGTGGGCGCTGCTGGTGCTGCTCGCCGCGTCGCTGGTCTGCGTGGCGGCGTCGCGGCCCGGTTGGCGCCGCGTCCGGCGGTGAGGACGGTGCCGGCGCGCCGGTATCGTCGTGTCATGCCGACGCAGCCACGTCCCGAGACTCCGCCCTCCCCGGCCGGCGCGGGGGCGGCGTGCGGGGAGGTTCGCCTCGCGTCGCCCGTGTCGAACGCGTCGGCGGCGGGTGGCCCGGTGGCTCGCGCCGCCGCCGAGTCCGGCCGTGCGGACGGTGCTTCTGCCGGGTCTGGCCCTCGGTCCCGCGTCTCCGCCGGTTCCGGTTCGGCGGTCCGTTCCGTTGCCGAGTCCGGTGCGACAGCCCGTGGCTCCGTCGGCTCGGGCCCGGAACGCGCTTCCGGCGGTCCCGACCCGGTGACCCGTGCCTCGGTCGAGCCCGGCCCGATGGCCCGTGCTTCCGCTGAATCAGGGCCCACGACCCCCCGTCGGCCCGACACGACCGACGCCGAGGCCACCGGTCCGGTACCCCGTGCCTCCGCCGACCCCGGGCCCACGGTCCCCCGTCGGCCCGAGGCCAACGACGCTCGGCGGCTCACCGAGGTCGTCACTCGGTTGCGGCGGGCGTTGCGGGCGTCGATCCGGACGGATTATCCGTGGGAGACGTTGCCTATGGCCCAGGTGGAGTTGCTCCAGGTGCTGGCCGAGCATTCGCCGGCGCGGATCGGGGATCTGGCGGGGCGGCAGCGGTTGGCGACGAGTACGGTGAGCGGGCTGATCGGGCAGATGATCAGTGCGGGGCTTGTCGCGCGAGCCGTCGATCCGGCTGATCGGCGGGCGTCCGCGGTGACCCTCACCGAGGCGGGCCGGGCGCAGTTGACCGCGTGGGCCGAGGCGCACGAGCGCCGCCTGGACGCGGCGCTCGACGCGCTGGACGACGAGGACCGGGCGATCGTCGGCGCCGCGCTGCCGGCCCTGTTCCGCCTCGCCGAGCATCTGGACGACACCAACCCCTGAGACCGGGGCCGGCGCGGACGCGCACCCGAACGACACCAACCCACCCCCACCGCACCCCCCTCACCCGTCCACCGGAGGCAGCGGCGGTGGGGCTGGGCGGGGCGGGGACAGGCGGGGGGCGGTGGTGAGGCCGGCGGAGACGGCGTCGGCGATGGCGATGCGGGGCAGTTCCGTGGCGCGTTCGTACAGCAGGAAACGGGGACGGCTGCGGGAGCGGAACAGGGCGCTGGCGCGGTGCGCCGGTTCGGCCCGGTTGCGGCGCCAGAGCAGTCGCACGATGCCCTGGTAGAGGCGGAGGACGAGGCCGGTGCCGAGCGTGCCGCCGCCGTCCTGCGGGGTGGCGGGGAACATCGTGACGTTGAACGAGACATGGCGTACGCCTGCCACCGCGTCCGCCACCGCGTCCGCACCGGCCGGGGCGGACGAGACGTCGGCGGCCAGCAGCAGTTCGGTGATCATGAAGTCGGTCAGCCCCTCCGCCGACTCCCGGTCGCGGCGCAGTACGTCCACGGTGAGCCCGTCCGTTCCCCACGGCACCAGGCTGAGCAGGGCGCAGGTACGGCCGCGGGGGTCGCGGCACTCGACCATCACGCAGTCGCCGTCGGCCGGGTCGCCGAGGCGCCCCAGCGTCATGGTGAAGCCGCGGTCGGACTCGCCGCCGTGGCGCCAGGCGTCGGCCAGGTGGGCGAGCCGGTCCAGTTCGGGCCCCGGGATGTCGCGGTGGCGGCGTACCACGATGGTGTAACCGGCGTCCCGGATCAGCCGGTGGGCCGCGCGCAACCCCTGGTGGCGCGGGTCGGCCAGGGAGAACGCGGCGGTGTCGGCCACGGCCTCGGCGCCGAAGGCGAGGACCTTCAGCCCGGCCCGTTCGTACGCCCCGGCCGCCGCCTCGCCCGCCGCGGCGACGGCCGGCACCCAGCCGTGTTCGCGGGCGGTGCGCAGCCACCCGGCGATCGCCTCCGGCCAGGCCGCCGGATCGCCGACCGGGTCGCCCGAGGCCAGGGCGACCCCGTTGACCACCCGGTAGAGCACGGCCGCGGTGCGCGAGGGCGTCCAGCTCGCCGCCATGTCGCCGCGGAGCGCGAAGTAGCCCAGCGAGTCCGTCGCACCGTCCGCCAGCAGGTGGCGCAGCCGCTGGTCGTCCTCGGGCCGCAGCCGGGCCCGGCCGCGCGGTGAGCGGAAGAAGGCCCGCAGCACCTGGAGGAAGAAGGCGACGCTCAGCAGGTTGATCAGCAGCCCGGTCCAGCCCGGCACCGTGATCTCCGGCAGGTCGAACAGGGTCGACAGGGTCAGGATGCGCAGCAGCGCGTACCGCAGGCACGCCTCCCACGAGACCGGCGGCATGGTGTCGGTCTGGTGCACCAGCACGGTGCCGATCCCGGCGGCGACGACCCCGCCGAGCACGAAGTAGGCCACCCCGCGGGCGATGTTGCCGCGTTCGCCGCGTACCCGGCAGGCGGGCTCGGCGGCCAGCAGGGCGAGTGGGACGGCCGTGGTGACCGCCGCCGAGCCCCAGTTGAAGGCGTGGGCGCGCACCTGCGGCAGTACGGCGAGCGCGAGCCAGTACAGCAGCGCGTTGCCGGCCGAGAGCACCAGCGCCACCAGCCACGCGGCCCGCTTGCGGCGGCGCAGCATCACGGCGAGCAGGAACGCGAAGAGCGCCGCCGTGAAGCCGGCGGTGACCAGGAACGGGGTGAAGAAGTCGCCGCTGTTGGCCCGGTGCACCCGGGCCCGGAACGGCGCGATCAGCCCGGTGACCACGTCCACCGTGGCCGCCAGCCGCAGGTACTGGACGACGGCGGTGGCGCACCCCTCGCTGACCGGCCGCAGCAGGCGTTCCCGCCGGGACGGGCCGGCCGGCCGCACCGGCCGCACCGGCGGACGCGGCGGACCGGGACGCAGCGCCCGGATCGCCTCCGCGGCCCTGGGCGTCTCGATGTGCGGGGCGCCGGCCAGCGCGTTGTACACCCGTCGTTTGGCGGCGAGTATCCGCTGGTGGACGCGTTCCTCCCGGCGTTCGGCGCGGGCCAGCCGGCGGGGCCGCGAGTAGTAGCGCCAGCGGGCCCACGGGCTGTTGGGCCGGGCCAGCCGTACCGCGCCCACCATCGCCAGCGGCGGCAGCATCACGCCGATCAGCCCGGTCCAGACCTTGCCCTTCAGCAGGCTGACCACCACGAAGACCAGCAGGATCGCGGCGACCACCAGTTGCGCCCCGGTCACCCGGCCGTGGATGCCGCCCAGCGGCGCCACCCCCAGCGCCAGCAGCCCCACCACGGCCACCGCGAGGATGACCGCGTCCACCGACTTGCGGCCCTCCTCGCTCCAGTAGACGTCCTCCAGGTGGAGCACGAGGGCGAACTCGTCGAGCACCAGCCCGCAGCCGATGCCGAAGATCACCGCGAGGACGTTGCGCGCGGTGTGCGCCTCACCGCGCAGCGCGAACGACCCGATCCCGCCCACCAGCATCATCACCTGGCCGAAGACCACGTGGTGGATGTGGAGCCCGCCGGGCTTGATGTTCCCCGGCCACCACCGCACCCCGCGGCGGATCATCCGGACGCTGAAGCGGATGAAGACGAACGATCCGATCAGCCCGAGCAGCAGCAGGAAGAGCGCCTGCCGCTGACCGAGCGTGATCCGCAGTTCGACCATCGCCCGCGTCACCTCCTCCCCGTGGCGCACCGTCGCCGGGGCGCCGCCGCCGCGCCCGGCTCGTGACCGGTGGCCCGGCGGCGGACGACTCGTGCGCCGGATGTACCCCGTGAGCTGCCCCCAGGCGGGCAGGGTACGCCTTCCGCGATCATGGCGGGGACCGGCGTACCCCGGCCCGCCCGGTCAGGCGGTACGGGTGAGCCGGGCGTAGACGACCACGTTGCCCAGGTAGCCGCGGCCCTTGGCGTAACCGCCGCCGCAGGTGATCAGCCGCAGCTCCGGGACGGGGGTGGGCCCGTAGACCCGGTCGGTGGGGAACTCGGCCTTGGGGTAGACCTCGATGCCGTAGACGGTGAAGACCGCGGTGCGCCGGTCGGCCCGGACCACCTGCACGGTGTCGCCCTTGTGCAGGGCGCCGAGCCCGTAGAAGACCGCCGGGCCGGTCATGGTGTCGACGTGTCCGGCGAGCACCGAGGCCCCCGCCGAGCCGGGCGCGGGCCCCTGGTCGTACCAGCCGGCCACGTTGCGCCGGTCCGGGGGCGGCACCTGGAGGTGCTGCCGGGCGTCGAGGCCGAGCCGGATCAGCGGTGCGTCCACCCCGATGGCGGGGATCCGCACCCGGGTGGGCACCGCGTACGGCAACGGGGCCGGCGCCCGGTTCCCGGCGGCCTTCGGGGTCGCCCGGCCCGCCGAGACCGCCTCGGCCCTCGCCGGCGCCGGCGGTCTGCGCAGCCGCGCGCCGTCGTGCAGCAGCCAGACGCCGAAGACCAGGGCGAGGACGACGACCGCGCCGGCCGTGACGAGCGCCAGGCGCGCACCGCCGTCGGACGGACGTCCCCGGTACGGCGGCGGCAGCAGCGTCCGGCGGACGGGTGACGCGCGGCGCCGCCGACGTTCGCGCGGCGGCTCCGGTCCCGGCACGGCGGCGTCCGCCCGGCCGTTGCGGTCCGACGGGCCGTCAGGGGCCTCGGGGGCGTTGTTCACGGGCGGCATGGGCGACCTCCGGTGCGACTTCCCCATGTCCGGTAAGTGACAGGGGATCACGGATCGCCCGATGTGGCGCGCCAGGACCGCCGCCCGGCCGGTCGGCCACGGGGCGGGCATCTGGCGACATCCGTTCGGAGCCGCGGCGAACGACTTGTTAGCGTGCGGTGTGCCAGCGATATCCAGCGAGCCCGAGCGACCCGACCTCAGCGCCCCGGAAAGACCGCCGAAGTCCACGACTACGGCCGGGCCGCCGGACATGGCGACGACGGCGAACGCGACCGGGGCGACGGACGTGGCGGCAGCGCTCGGCGCGGCGGGGACGATCAGCGCGGTCGGGGCGACGGATGCGACGGGGTCGGCGGACTCGGCGGGGACGACCCGCGCCGTGGCGACGACGGCGGACTCGGCCGGGGCGACCAGCGCCGCCGGGGGGACCGGCGTGGCGGCGACGACGGCGGACCCGACCGGGGCGACCGATGCCGCCGGGGCGAACGGCGCGACCGGGGCGAACGGCGCCGCTGGTACTCCGGCGCGGCGCCGGCTGCTCGCGGATCTCACCCCGCTGCGCACCTCCGCGCACTACCGGCGGCTGTGGGCCGGCAACACCGTCTCCTCGCTCGGACAGCAGATGACCGCGCTGGCGGTCTCCCTCCAGGTGTACGCGATCACCGGCTCGACGTTCTCGGTCGGCCTGGTGGGGTTGTGCTCGCTGGTGCCGCTGGTGGTCTTCGGGCTGTACGGCGGCTCCATCGCGGACACCGTGGACCGGCGCCGGCTGGGGCTGGTGAGCGCGACCGGGGCGACGTTGCTCTCGGTGGCGCTGGCGGTGGCCGCGTTCGCCCGCTTCCACCAGGTGTGGCTGCTGTACTCGGTGGTGGCGTTGCAGGCGGTGTGCTTCGCCATGAACTCCCCGGCCCGTACGGCGATGATCCCGCGGCTGCTCCCGGCCGAGCAGTTGCCGGCCGCCAACGCGCTCTCCTCGCTGACCAACACCGTCGGGCAGATGGCCGGACCCATGCTGGGCGGCGTGATCGTCGGCTGGTGGGGGTACCAGGCCGCGTACCTGGTCGACGTGGTCGCCTTCACCGCGTCGCTGTACGCCATGTGGCGGCTGCCGTCGATGCGTCCGGACCGGGGCGCCGGGGCGGGCCGGCCGCGCCGCGCCTCGGTGGTGGACGGGCTGCGGTTCCTCGGCACCCGGCCCAACGTCCGGATGACGTTCTTCGCCGACCTGGCGGCCATGGTGCTGGCGCAGCCGCGGGCGCTCTTCCCGGCGGTGGCGGCGCTGTGGTTCGGCGGCGACGCCAGGACGGTGGGGCTGCTGGTGGCCGCGCCGGCGGTGGGCGCGATCCTCGGCGGGCTCTTCTCCGGGTGGCTCTCCCGGATCCGCAGGCACGGGCTGGCCATCCTGCTGTCGGTGGCCTCCTGGGGCGCCGCGATCGCGCTGTTCGGGCTCACCCGGTATCTGTGGCTCGGGCTGTTCTTCCTGGCCGTGGCGGGGTGCGCGGACACCATCTCCATGGTGTTCCGCAGCACCATGCTCCAGGCGGCGACCCCGGACGAGATGCGCGGCCGGCTCCAGGGCGTCTTCATCGTGGTGGTCGCGGGCGGCCCCCGGCTCGGTGACTTCCTGGCCGGTTCGGCCGCCGACCTCACCTCGGCCGGGGTCACCGTGGTGGCCGGGGGAGTGGCCTGCGTGGTGGTGCTGGGGCTGCTGGCGCTGCGCTGGCCGGACTTCGCCCGGTACGACGCCCGCGATCCGCGGCCGTGACGGCCACGTGACCGGTGTGACCTGCGAGGTGACGGATCGTCAGGTGCGATCCGGGGTGGGCCGCGAAGCAACCTGGGGCGCCGTCCGACGCGTCCTCGATGGCGTACCGTGCGGGGCCGGGCCGTCCGGCCCCGTGGCAGGGCTCCGCGACAAGGCGCGGGCCCGTTGACCGGGTCGCAGGCGGCCCGTGGAAAGGCAGGACACTGACGTGGGCATCATCGGCTGGATCATCCTCGGACTGCTGGCCGGGGCGATAGCGAAGATCCTGCTGCCCGGGCGCGACCCGGGCGGCCTGGTCGGCACCACGCTGACCGGCATCGTCGGCGCCTTCCTCGGCGGCTGGCTGTCGGCCAAGTTCCTGCACCGGCCCATCCCGCACCAGTTCTTCGACGTCAAGACCTGGATCGCGGCGATCGTCGGCTCGCTGTTCCTGCTCATCCTGTACCGGATCTTCTTCGGCAACTCCCGCTCGCGCCGCTGAGCGGCACGGAACGGCGCCGGGCGTCGGTACGACGACCCGCGGCCGTCCGCCCCGGCGCCCGTAACGCCGGACCGCGGCCGTCCGTCCCGGCGTCCTCCGTCGGGACCTCAGCCCAGCATGCGGCGCAGCAGGTCGCGCAGGGTGGTGCGGTCCTCCCGGGAGAGCGCAGCGAGCGGTTCCCGGGCGAAGCCGAGTGAGGCCCGCAGGCGCTCGGCGGTGGCGTGGCCGGCCGGGGTGGCGGCGGCGAGCTTGACCCGCCGGTCGGCCGGGTCGGGCCGCCGCTGGACGAGGCCGCGGACCTCCAGGCGGTCGACGATGCCGGTGACGTTGGAGGGCTCGCACTTGAGCTGCTCGGCGATCCGGCGCATGGGCAGCGGCTCGCGGGCAAGGAGTCCCAGTACCCGGGCCTGGGCACCGGTGAGCTGGTGTCCGGCCGCTACGGCGTCGTACTCCTCGTGGTACCGGACCACGATCGTGGCGATGAGGTCGACGACCTCCAGGGTGAGGGGGTCGGTGGGTTCGGCGGCCATGACACGAGGATACCCATTTACTTGACAACATGAAATATCCAGGGGCATCGTTAGTTGAGAACATGAAGTACCTGGACGTCGTGCCGTGCCCGGCGCGCGGCCGGCGTACCCCGCTTTTGCCGGGCCACCCCCCAGCCCGGCGGAAGGAGATCCCCCAGCGATGACCGCAACCCCCACCACCGGCCGCGAATGGCACCTGACCGCCCGCCCCCACGGGTGGCCCACCCCCGACGACTTCGCACTGCGCGAGGCCGAGGTCCCCGCGCCCGCCGCCGGCCAGATCCTGGTGCGCAACCTGTACATGTCGGTCGACCCCTACATGCGCGGCCGGATGAACGACGTCAAGTCCTACGTCCCGCCGTTCCAGCTCGACCAGCCGATGGACGGCGGCGCGGTCGGCGTGGTCGTCGCCTCCAACGCCGACGGCCTCGCCGAGGGCGACCACGTGCTGCACGGCCTCGGCTGGCGGGAGTACGCGGTGCTCGACGCCGACCACGCGACCAAGGTCGACCCGCAGGCCGCGCCGCTCCCGGCCTACCTCGGTGTCCTCGGCATGACCGGGCTCACCGCCTACGCGGGCCTGCTGCGGGTGGCCGCCTTCCAGCCGGGCGACGCCGTCTTCGTCTCCGGCGCGGCCGGCGCGGTGGGCAGCGAGGTCGGCCAGATCGCCAAGCTCAAGGGGGCCTCCCGGGTGATCGGCTCGGCCGGCTCGGACGAGAAGGTCAAGCTCCTCACCGAGGAGTACGGCTTCGACGCCGCGTTCAACTACAAGAACGGCCCGGTGGCCGAGCAGCTCAAGCAGGCCGCCCCGGACGGCATCGACGTCTACTTCGACAACGTCGGCAGCGACCACCTCGAAGCGGCCATCAGCGCGTTGAATGTGCACGGCCGGATCGCCGTGTGCGGCATGATCGCCCAGTACAACAGCACCGAGCCGCCCGCCGCCCCGCGCAACCTCGCCCTCGTCATCGGCAAGCGGCTGCGCATGGAGGGCCTGCTGGTCGGCGACCACTTCGACCTCAAGGAGCAGTTCGTCCAGGAGGTCGGCGGCTGGATCCGCGAGGGCAAGCTGCGGTACCGGGAGACCGTGGTCGACGGCATCGGGAACGGCGTGGACGCCTTCCTCGGCATGCTGCGTGGCGCGAACACCGGCAAGATGGTCGTCAAGCTCGCCGACGCCTGAGCCGCGCCGCGCCCCGGCCGCCCCGCCCCGCCCGCGTGGCGGCCGGGGCTCGGGGGATAGGCTCGTCGACGGCCGCCGTGGTCGTGGGCGCGAGCCCGGCGGAAGCACCCAGGTGCGTGATCTCTACGGAGGATCGTTCATGTCCATCGAGACCATCGACGTGATGTACACGGCCGTCGCGACCGCCGAGAACGGCCGGGACGGCCGGGTGGCCAGCGACGACGGCAAGCTCGACGTGGTGGTCAACCCGCCGAGGGAAATGGGCGGCAGCGGCGCCGGCACCAACCCCGAGCAGCTCTTCGCGGCCGGCTACAGCGCCTGCTTCCAGGGCGCCCTCGGCGTGGTCGCCCGCAAGGAGGGCGCGGACATCTCCGGCTCGACGGTGACCGCCAAGGTCGGCATCGGCAAGACCCCCGCCGGAGGCTTCGGCCTGAAGGTGGCGATCTCCGCGTCCATCCCCAACGTGGACGCCGCCACCGCCAAGTCGCTGGTGGAGAAGGCCCACCAGGTCTGCCCGTACTCCAACGCCACCCGCGGCAACATCGAGGTGACGCTCGACGTCGCCTGACGACGGTTCGGCGGTGAGGGGCGCGTCCCATCGGGGCGCGCCCCTCACCCGTACCGGTACGGACGACGGCCCCGCCCCGAACGCCCGCCATGTGCCGCCGCGCCCTCTTCGTCGCCGCCAACTCCCTGGCCGTACAGGCCCTTTGGCGTGCCCGGATGCTGGGGCGGAGGGGTCGCGGGGGTACGGTGAGGAGGTGGAGCGGGGCGTCCTGACGCGCCCCGCTCCGCATGTCCCGGTGCGGGACGGACCCCGGGCCGTCCGTTCCGCCGACGCGCGTAGACCCCCCTTGACCAGGAGCTGTCAACAGCCCTAGGTTCGCGGACACCGCCACCACGAAGGAGTCTTCATGCGCCGGTCCGGCATGTCCGTCTTCCGTTCTACGCGCGTCACCGCCGTGACGTCGGTCCTCGCCGCCGTCCTCGCCGGCAGCGCGCTGTACGCCGCCGGAGCCGCCACCGCCGACAACTCGGTGCCCCGCTCCGACAAGGAGATCCCGAACCTCACGACCGTCGAGTCGAAGATCAAGGCGTACTACGGCGACACCGTGACCAACGGCGAGCACTACGCCTCGGCCGACAGCTCCTACGCCCACCAGCTCGCCGGCATCGAGGCCAAGGCCCACACCTACCTGGAGCACAAGGTGCGCGGCCACCACGGCGCCGCCAAGCCGGCCATCGTCCTCGACGTGGACGACACCACCCTGCTCACCTACAACTACGAGCTGGAGGTGGGCTTCAACTACACCCCGGCCTCCAGCGACACCTACATCCGCACCAGGACCATGAAGCCGGTCTTCGGCATGCCGAAGCTCGTCAACTGGGCCGCGGACCACGGCATCACGGTGTTCTACGTCACCGGTCGCCCCGAGGCGCAGCGCGCGCCGAGCGCCGCCAACCTCGCCGCCGCCGGGTACAAGCCGGCCGCCGACGCCACCCACTTCTTCCTGAAGAACCCGGCCAACCCGCCCGCCTACCTGCCGTGCGGCGCCACGTGCAGCACGGTCGGGTACAAGTCCGGCACCCGCGCCCACATCGAGTCGCTGGGGTACGACATCGTCGCCAACTTCGGCGACCAGTACAGCGATCTGTCCGGCGGCCACGCCGACAAGGGCTTCAAGCTGCCCAACCCGATGTACTACCTGCCCTGAGCCGACGGCGGGGGCCCCGGCGGCCACACCAGCAGCACCGGGCAGGGCGCGTGGTCGACCACGAACCGGGTGGCCGGGCCCAGGCTGTGCGGGCCCGGCCGGGACCGGTCGCCGTCCCGGGCACACACCAGCAGCGCGGCGCCCTCGGCCGCCCGGACCACCTCCCGTTCCACCCGGCCGTGACCGATCCGCCGGGCCGCCGGACGGCCGAGCCGCGCCGCCGCCGCGTCGAGCAGTTCGCCCGCCGCGCCGGCCTCCAGCGCGGCCAGCCGGGCGGCCGGGTCCGGACGGCCACGGCCCAGCAGCCCGGCGACGGCGCCGCCGGCCGCCCCGGTCACCTCGTCGTCGGCCACGTACAGCAGCGTCAGCTCCTCGTCGTCGCGGGTACGGGCGCGGGCCGCGTCCACACAGGCCGGCCACGTGCCCTCGGTGACCCACACCAGCACGCCCATCGCCGCATCACCCTCCCGGCAGCACCTGAAGCATCGCCCACAGTGCCACGGTCGAGGCGAGCAGCGTGGCAGGCACGGTGATCGCGCCGAGCCGGGTGAAGTGGCGAAGCGCCGGGCGCGCCTCGTGCTCGTGCAGGATGCGCCGCCACAGCAGGGTGGCCAGCGAGCCCACGTACGTCAGGTTCGGGCCCAGGTTGACCCCGATGAGGACGGCGAGCACCGGGCCCGGGCCGCCGGGGGCGGTCAGCGGCAGCAGAGCCAGCACCGCGGGCAGGTTGTTGATCAGGTTGGCCAGCACCGCGGCGACCGCGGCCACCCCGAGCAGCGCCGGCAGCGAACCGCCGTGCGGCAGCACCTGGCCGAGCGCGCTGTCCAGTCCGCCGCGCACCACCGCCTCGACCACCACCCCGAGGGCGAGGACGAACAGGCAGAACGGCAGGTTGGCCGAGCGCACCAGCTCCGGCACCGTCGTCCGGCGCCGGGCCAGCGCCCGTACCGCCAGCACCAGCGCGCCGGCCAGCGCGGCCCACGCGGGGTTGACCCCGGCGAACGAGGTGAGGGCGAACCCGGCCAGCGTGCCGCCCAGCACGACGAGGGTGAAGACCGGCACCTCCGGCCGCTCCGCCCCGCCCGGGGCACCGCCGGCCGCGGCCAGGTCGGTGCGGAAGAAACGGCGGAAGACCACGTACTCCACCCCGATCGCCAGCAGCCACGGCAGCGCCATCAGGGCGGCGAACCGGGTGAACGACAGCCCGGTGACCGAGAACGCCAGCAGGTTGGTGAGGTTGGAGACCGGCAGCAGCAGCGAGGCGGAGTTGGCCAGGTGGGTGCAGGCGTACACGTGCGGCCGGGCCCGCGCGCCGGCGTGCGCGGCGGTGGCGAAGACCACCGGGGTCAGCAGCACCACGGTCGCGTCCAGGCTCAGCACGGCGGTGACCAGCGCGGCCACCAGGAAGACCCCGCCCAGCAGCCGTTCCGGCCGGCCCCGGCAGACCCGGGCGACCAGCGCGCCGGCCGCCGCGAAGAGCCCCTCGTCGTCGCAGAGCTGGGCCAGCATCAGCACGGCGGCCAGGAAGCCGGTCACCGGCAGCAGGCTGTGCACCTGGGCCCAGGCGTCCCGCCACGGCACCGCGCCGGCCGCGACCGCCACCACCGCGGCCGGCACCGCCGCCACCGCCTCCGGCCACCCCCGTGGCCGGGCCACGGCGAACGCCAGCACCGCCAGCAGCAGCGCCACCGCCACCGCCTCGGCCGCCCCTCCGCTCACCGTCCGCCTCCCGCCACCACGTCCCGCCCGATCCGCACCGTCCAAGTATCCGGGCCGTCGATCAACCGGTCGAAGGCGGGCCGTCCCTGGTCAGGGGCGGGTGATGGCGGTGTAGGCCAGTTGGGCCAGGCGGGCCTGGCCGGGGACGCCGGGGTGGAACCAGTCCCAGGGGCTGAGGTCGGACCGGGTGAAGGGCTGGGCGAAGACGGTGCCGGCGTCGTAGCGGCACCGGGGGAGCCCGGCGCAGGCGTCGCGCAGGGCGGTGTTGTAGGCGATGACGCGTTCGCGTACGGCGGTGCGGCGGGCCTGGGCGGCCTGGGGGGCCTCGCCGGGGGCGTCGGCGGCGAGCATCGACGGGCAGATGCCGAGCTTCCAGACCTTCTGCGCGGCGGCGTTGCCCTGGCCGGCCGCCCACAGCCGGGCGAGGTCGGGGATGGAGGCCACGTAGACCTCGGTCGACGGCGAGGTGCGGCGCAGCGTACGGATCGCCTCGGTGAAGTCACGTCGGAAGGTCCCAACCGGGGTCATCGCGGCCGTCGTGGGCCGGCAGGCGTCGTTGGCCCCGACGAGGACGGTCACCAGGGCGGGACGGTGCCGGGCGGCGGCTGCGGCCTGGCGGGGGAGGTCGGCGACCCGGGCCCCGGTGACCGCGAGGTTCCAGCTCCTGGACTGATCACCCATCAGCAGACGGTACGTCAGACTCTTGACGTCCGGCCGGTTTCCGGTGACCCAGGAGGCGTCCGGACAGTCCTCCAGCAGTGAACAGGCGTCGAAACCACGGGTGATGGAGTCGCCCAGGGCGGCGATCGAGCGCGGGTGCGGGTCCCACGCGGTGTCCGCGGGGGCGGTGGAGGTCGCGGGTCCGGAGGCGTTCGGGGCGGAACGGGTGGCGGCCGGCCCGGCGGCGTGCTGCGGCCGGGCCGCGGTGTTGCCGCAGCCCGCCAGGGTGAACACGGCGGCTGCCGTGGTGACGGCGGTCAACGCCGCGGTGGCGGCCGTCCTCGGGCGGCTGCACGGCTGGCGCATGGTCGGGTCCCCTCGGATGACTGGGTGATATCTCGCTGAGCCCGACGGTACGTCACCCCGGCGGGGACGGCGCACGGTAGCTTTTCCCCTGACAGATAGGCCAGGTCGGAAGGGAAGGGGCGGTCGGCCGGATTCTGGATCCTCGGTGGGGGCGAACGATCAGTTCTTGTCCCGTTTGGTAAAAATGGTGCAGAATGTCGGTGCCGTCCCGGAACGAACGGAAGGGGCGCGAGGCCGCTGGGGAAGGCGAACCTCGTCCCACACTGGAGGTCCCGGTGACGACACGTGGAGTTCTTTACGTGCACTCCGCCCCACGCGCACTGTGCCCGCACGTCGAATGGGCCGTGGCGGGGGTGCTCGGGGTGCGCGTCAGCCTTGACTGGATCCGCCAGCCGGCCGCCCCCGGCACCTGGCGTGCCGAATTCTCCTGGCACGGCGATCCGGGCACCGCGTCACGCCTGGCGTCGGCGCTGCGCGGCTGGCACCTGCTGCGCTTCGAGGTGACCGCCGAGCCGTGCGCCACCGCCGAGGGCGAGCGTTACAGCAGCACGCCGGAGCTGGGCATCTTCCACGCGGTCACCGGCATCCACGGGGACATCCTGATCCCCGAGGACCGGCTGCGCGCCGCGCTCGCCCGGGCCGCCGCCGGGGAGGCCGACCTCGCCGAGGAGGTGGCCAAGCTGCTCGGCAAGCCGTGGGACGACGAGCTGGAGCCCTTCCGCTACGCGGGCGAGGGCGCGCCGGTGCGCTGGCTTCACCAGGTGGTGTGAGCACCCGGCTGAGTCGTTGACCGGACGACGCGGGCCGGGCGTAGCGTTGCCGCATGCAGCAGAAGATCACTGTGGCCGTGCTCGGCACCGGCATCATGGGCGCCGCCATGGCCCGCAACCTCCTCAAGGCAGGCCACGGCGTACGGGCGTGGAACCGCACCCGGTCCCGGGCCGAACCGCTGGCGGACGACGGGGCGTACGTGGCCGGTGACCCGGCGGACGCGGTGCGCGGGGCGGACGCCGTGCTCACCGTGCTGCTCGACGGGCCGGCCACGCTGGAGGCCATCCGGGCGGCGGCGCCCGGGCTCGCCGCGGGCACCGTGTGGTGCCAGGCGGCGACGGTGGGCCCGCAGGCCCAGCGGGAGCTGGCCGGGCTCGCCGCCGAACACGGGGTGCACTTCGTGGACTCCCCGGTGCTGGGGACCCGGCTGCCCGCCGAGAAGGGCCAGTTGCAGGTGCTCGCGGCCGGCGCCCAGGAGAGCCGTCCGGTCGCCGACCGGATCTTCGACGCCATCGGCCAGAAGACGTTCTGGCTCGCCGAGGACGGTGCCACCGGCTACGCCAGCAAGCTCAAGCTCGTCGTCAACGCCTGGGTGCTCACCCTCATCAACGGCGCCACCGAGACCTTCGCGCTCGCCGAGGGCCTCGGGGTGCGCCCCGAACACCTCCTCGACGCGCTCGACGGCACCCTCATCGACTCGCCCTACCTGCGGATGAAGGGCAAGGTCATCATGGACGGCGCCTACTACCCGCCGAGTTTCACCGTCTCCGGCGTCCTCAAGGACGCCCGCCTCATCGCCCGGGCCGGCGAGGAAGCCGGCGTCCACATGGACCTCACCAACGCCGCCGCCGAACGCCTCTCCCGCGCCGAACACGACGGCCACGGCGACAAGGACGGCGCGGCGGCCTACCTGAGCGGCTTCCGCCCGACGGAGTAGGCCGGCCCCGCGCCCCGTTCGCAGGCGGTCCGTGGCGGGTGCGGCCCGGGGTCGGCCCCGGCCGCCGTTGGCGGTGCCCGCCCGGCTTGGCGGTGACGGGGTGAGGCCAGGGCCCTCCGTGGTCGAGCGGTGCCGTCCGCCCCCCCCACGCCCCGCCTCGATGTGCCGGTGAGTGCCGGTCGCTCCGGCGTCGATGCCGACGCTCGCCCCTCCGCGTAAGCGGGGCCCCGCGCCGCGATGCCGGGCCGCCCCGGGCTCAGGGGGCCCACTCGCCCCGTCGGGCCGGGCGCATCCGCCATCGCGTCCACCGCGACCGTGGCCCACCCCCGCGGGCGAACCGAATCCTCCAGCTCACCCCCGGAGGGTTACGTCAGGAGGCGGGTGAGGGCTTTGCGGGTGCGGGTGGGGGCTTGGGGGTCGCGGAGGAGTTGGATGGCCTGGTTGAGGCCCATGTAGAGGCCGATGAGCTCGAAGGCGAGTTGGCGGGGGTCGGTGTCGGGCGGGAGTTCGCCGGCGCGGACGGCGATGCGGAGGTCGACGATGAGGCGCCGGCGCCAGGTGCGGAAGAGGCGGGCGACCGCGTCGCGGACCGGGCCGTCGTCGCGGCCGTCGAACTCCACGACGGCCGTGGTGAACAGGCAGCCGCCGGGAAAGGCGGCCCGCTCCCGCTCCAGGTAGCGGATCCACCCCTCGCACACCGCCCGCAGCCGGGTCAGCCCCGGCGTGGCCTCCGCGGCCGGGTCCCACACGGCGCGGGTGAAGATCGCCGACGCCCGTTCCAGCGCGGCGAGTTGGAGCGTCTCCTTGGTGCCGAAATGCCCCAGCACGCCCGATTTGCTCATGCCCAGATCGGCCGCGAGCCGTCCGATGGTGAGCCCTTCCAGTCCCTCCACCGAGGCGACGGCGACGCTGCGGTCGACGATGCGGTCCCGCGTGCGGCGGGCCTCGGCGGCGGAACTGCGGGGACTCATGACGGCCATCGTAATGCCCCCGGTTGAACGCCACCCACTTTTAACTTCCGATCGATCGGTCGCTATATTGCTCGCGCAGCGACCGAACGACCGAAGCGAAGACGACCGAGACGAAGGAGCCACCTCGTGCCTGGAACCCGCATCGCCGCCCTGGGCCACTACCAGCCCGAGCGCGTGCTGACCAACGACGACCTCGCCGCCATGGTGGAGACCGACGACGAGTGGATCCGGACCCGTACCGGCATCGTCACCAGGCACATCGCGGGCTCCGAATCCGTCACCGACATGGCCGCGGCGGCGGCCGGCAAGGCGCTGGCCGCGGCCGGCCTCGACCCCGCCGACATCGGCCTGGTCACGGTGGCCACCTGCTCCGCGATCGACCGCTGCCCCAGCACCGCCGCCCAGGTCGCCGGACGGCTCGGCATACCCGGCGCCGTCGCCTTCGACCTCAACAACGCCTGCGCCGGCTTCTGCACCGCCCTGGCCACCGCCGACCACGCCGTCCGGGCCGGCGCCGCCCGCCACGCCCTGGTCATCGGCGCCGAGAAGATGTCCGACGTCACCGACTGGACCGACCGCAGGACCTGCGTCATCCTCGGCGACGGCGCCGGCGCGGCCGTGGTGAGCGCCGCCGACGAGGCCGGGATCGGGCCGGTGGTGTGGGGCTCCGACCCCACCCGGGCGGACGCGGTGCGCCTGGTGGACGACTGGCACCCGAAGTTCGCCCAGGAAGGCCAGACCGTCTTCCGCTGGGCCACCACCGAACTCGTCCCGCTGGTCCGGGAGGCCTGCGAGCGGGCCGGCCTCGCCCCCGCCGACCTCGGCGCCGTCGTCACCCACCAGGCCAACCTGCGCATCGTCGAGGCCCTGGTCCGCCGGCTCGACCTGCCCGAGCACGTGGTGGTCGCCCGGGACGTCACCGAGTCCGGCAACACCTCGGCCGCCTCCGTCCCGCTGGCCCTGTCCAAGCTGGCCGAACGCGGCGAACTCCCCTCCGGCGCCCCGGCGTTGCTCTTCGCTTTCGGCGGGGGACTGTCCTGGGCCGGCCAGGTGGTGCGCTGCCCCTGACCCCGCCGGGAACGCCACGAGGCCCGGTACCGCGGGCGTCAGGACCGGCGGAAGGCGAGCACCACGTTGTGGCCGCCGAAGCCGAACGAGTTGTTCAGCGCGGCGATCGGGCCCTCGGGCAGCGCACGCGCCTCGTCGCGGACGATGTCGGCCTCCGCCTCCGGGTCCAGGTCGGTGATGTTGATGGTCGGCGGGGCCAGCCGGTGGTGGAGCGCGAGCACCGTGGCCACCGTCTCCACACCGCCGGCGCCGCCGAGCAGGTGGCCGGTCATCGACTTGGTGGCCGAGACCGCCATGTGGTCCAGGTCGTCGCCGAAGACCTTGCGCAGCGCCCGCAGTTCGCCGATGTCACCCAGCGGGGTGGAGGTGGCGTGCGCGTTGATGTGCACGATGTCGGCGGGCTTGAGGTCGGAGCGGTCCAGCAGGTTCTGCAGCGCGCTGGAGATGCCGCGGCCGGACGGCTCGGGCTGGGCGATGTGGTGCGCGTCACCGGAGACGCCCTGGCCCACCGCCTCGGCGTACACCCGGGCCCCGCGGGCCGTGGCGTGCTCGGCCGACTCCAGCACCACGATGCCGGCGCCCTCACCGAGCACGAAGCCGTCGCGCGCGGTGTCGTAGGGGCGGGAGGCGGCCTGCGGGTCGTCGTTCCGCTTCGACATCGCCTGCATGTTGCCGAACGCGGCGATGGGCAGCGGGTGGATCGCCGCCTCGGTACCGCCGGCCACCACGATGTCGGCGCGGCCGGTACGGATCATCTCGACCGCGTAGCCGATCGCCTCGGCACCGGAGGCGCAGGCGCTGACCGGGGTGTGCACCCCGGCCCGGGCGTTGAGTTCGATGCCGACGTTGGCCGCCGGGCTGTTGGGCATCAGCATCGGCACGGTGTGCGGCGACACCTTGCGGTAACCCTGCTCGCGCAGGATGTCGTACTGGCCCAGCAGCGTGGTCACGCCGCCGATGCCGGAGGCGACCACGGTACCGAGCCGGTCCGGGTCGACCATGGGCCCGTCGGTGGTCTCACCGGCACGGGCGGTGAAGCCGGCGTCCGCCCACGCCTCACGCGCGGCGATCAGCGCGAACTGCGCCGAGCGGTCCAGCTTGCGGGCGAGCGGCCGGGGCAGGATCTCGGACGGCTCGACGGCGATCTGCGCCGCCATCCGTACCGGCAGCGCGGCGGCCCACTCCTGCTCCAGCGCCGAAACGCCGGAACGGCCGGCGACCAGCGCTTCCCAGGTCGATGCGCTGTCGCCACCCAGGGGTGTGGTTGCGCCGATACCGGTGACGACCACGGTGCGATTGGTCGGATTCACAGGAATTCTTGTCTCCACGTAATGAGGGCGAAGGCAACGCGGTGCCACCCGCGACGGGTGGCGACAGACGCGTCTACCTGGGGGTAGCTCAGTCCTGGTGCTTCAGGATGTAGTCGACGGCGTCGCCGACGGTCTTCAGGTTCTTCACGTCGTCGTCCGGGATCTTGACCTCGAACCGCTCCTCGGCGGCGACGACCACCTCGACCATGGAGAGCGAGTCGACGTCCAGGTCGTCGGTGAAGGACTTGTCCTCCTTGACGTCCTCGGTCGGGATGCCGGCGATCTCGTTGACGATCTCCGCGAGACCCTCGACGATCTCGTCCTTCGTGGCGGCCATAATCGGCGCTCCTTCGATATGTACGGTAGTGAAACGGACGCGGAAGCGCGCCCTGGGATCTTGCCTAGGGGAGAGTAACGACAGCTGCCGCGTACACGAGACCCGCCCCGAACCCGATGACAAGAGCGGTGTCCCCGCTCCTGGCCTTGCCCGTGGCGAGCAGCCGCTCCATGGCCAGCGGGATGGAGGCGGCCGAGGTGTTCCCGGTGGTCTCGATGTCCCGCGCGACCGCCACATGCTCCGGCAGCTTGAGCGCCTTGATCATCGAATCGATGATGCGCATGTTGGCCTGGTGCGGAATGAACGCGTCGAGCTGGTCCGCGGAGATCCCGGCGGCGTCCAGCGCCTCCTGGGCCACCTTGGCCATCTCGTAGACCGCCCAGCGGAAGACCGCCTGGCCCTCCTGGGTGATCGCGGGGAAGCGTACCGAACCCGGCTCGGCGGCACGGTACACGTCCCACGGCAGGGTCTGCTTGATGGTCTCGGCCTTGTCGCCCTCCGAGCCCCACACCGTCGGGCCGATGGCCGGCTCCTTGGAGGGTCCCACCACCACGGCGCCCGCGCCGTCCCCGAACAAGAACGCGGTCGCCCGGTCCTCCAGGTCGGTCAGGTCGCTCAGCCGCTCCACGCCGATCACCAGCACGTACTTCGCCGTGCCGTCGACCACCATGCCCTTGGCCAGCGTCAGCCCGTAGGTGAAGCCCGCGCAGCCGGCGGAGATGTCGAACGCGGGCGGGTTGCCGGTGCCCAGCCGGTGCGCGATCTCGGTGGCGATCGCCGGGGTCTGCTTGAAGTGCGAGACGGTGGAGACCAGGACGGCGCCGATCTCCTCCGGGGCGATACCGGCGTCGGCGATCGCCTTGCCGGCCGCCGCGACCGACATCTCGGCCACGGTCTCCTCGGGCCCGGCCCAGTGACGGGTGGCGATCCCGGAACGGGAGCGGATCCACTCGTCGGAGGAGTCGATGTGCTGGAGGATCTCCTCGTTCGGCACCACACGCGTCGGACGGTAGCCGCCGACGCCGAGGATCCGGGCGTACGGCGCGCCCTTGCTCGGCTGGATCTTCGCGGTCATGCTGCGCTGCTCCTTATCGGGCCTGGTCCGGTGCGGCATCCCCGGCGTGCTCGGCGACGAGCGCGCGGGCCGCTTCCAGGTCGTCCGGGGTCTTGAGGGCGAGCGTCTTCACCCCGGGCAGGGCGCGCTTGGCCAGGCCCACCAGGGTGCCGCCCGGGCACGCCTCGACGATCGCCGTGACGCCCAGTTCCTTGAAGGTCTCCATGCACAGGTCCCAGCGCACCGGGTTGGCCACCTGGCCCACCAGCCGCCGGATCACCTCGGCGCCCTCGGCGACCGGGCGCCCGTCCTTGTTGGAGACGTAGACGGTGTGCGGGTCGGCCGGCCGCAGCTCCTTGACCGCGGCCTCCAGGACGGCGACCGCCGGGGCCATGTGGCGGGTGTGGAAGGCGCCGGCGACCTTCAGCGCGATCGCCTTGCGGCTGCCCTCGGGCAGGTCCTCGGCGAGCGCGGCCAGCTGCTCCTTGGTGCCCGCCGCCACGATCTGGCCGGCCCCGTTGACGTTGGCCGGGGTCAGGCCGAGCCGCTCCAGGTGCGGGAGGACGACCTCGGGGGCGCCGCCGAGCAGCGCCGACATGCCGGTCTCGGTGACCGCGGCGGCCTCGGCCATGGCCAGGCCCCGGGTGCGGACCAGCGTCATCGCCTCGGTGTCGGTGAGCACCCCGGTCAGCGCCGCGGCGGCCAGCTCGCCGACGCTGTGGCCGGCCACCGCGCCGGTGCCCGCGGCGAGGTCGGCGCCGGACGGGAAGATCTGCCGGGCGGAGAGCAGCGCCCCGGCCACCAGCAGCGGCTGGGCGACCGCGGTGTCCCGGATCTCGTCCGCGTCGGCCTTCGTGCCGTAGTGCACCAGGTCCAGGCCGATGGCGTCGGACCACTCACGCAGGCGGTCCTCGACACCGGGGAGGTCGAGCCAGGGGGTCAGGAAGCCGGGCGCCTGGGCGCCCTGGCCGGGAGCGACGAGTACGAGCACCTTCACACTCTCTCTCGCGGGATGTGGTCACCGCCGGTGACGACAGGGACCAATAACTGTCAGCGGATTTGTGGGTGTCCCACAAATTCCTATCGAGGCTGCTCGGTTTCGGACAGGCGCCCGAGGATGAGCGCGATCCGCAGCGTGAAGGCGGAACGCACATCCGACGGTGACCACCCGGTGACGTCCGTCACACGTCGCAGCCGGTAGCGGACGGTGTTCGGATGAACGAACAACATCCGCGCGGCGCCTTCCAGCGACGATGCCTGTTCCAGATAGACGCTGAGCGTCTCCAGCAGCGCGGAACCGGCCTCCGCCAGCGGTCTGTAGATCTCCTCCACCAATTGTTGACGAGCGACCGGGTCTCCCGCCATCGCGCGCTCCGGCAGCAGGTCGTCGGCGAGCACCGGGCGCGGGGCGTCCGGCCAGGCCGCGCACGCCTTCAGCCCGGCCGTCGCCGCCTGGGCGGAGCGGGTGGCCGCCAGCAGCCCGCCGACCACCGGACCGGCCACCACCGGACCGGCCGCGAACGGGCCGATCAGATCCTTGGCCACCCGGATCGGATCGGCCGAACCGCCCGCCACCACCACCAGCCGGTCGCCGAAGACCCCGGTGAGCACCTGGAGCTTGGCGTGCCGGGAGGCCCGCCGGATCGCCTCCACGGTCAGCTCGTTGTCCGCGTCCGGCGCCGTGCCCAGCACCACCACGACGTGCTCCGGGGAGTTCCAGCCGAGCGCCGCGGCCCGGGAGAGCACCCCCTCGTCCGCCTCACCGGAGAGCACCGCGTTGACCACCAGCGACTCCAGCCGGGCGTCCCAGGCGCCACGGGCCTCGGCGGCCTGCGCGTACACCTGGGCGGTGGCGAACGCGATCTCCCGCGCGTACACCAGCAGCGCCTCCCGCAGCACCGCCTCGTCCCCCGGGGCCGCCACCTCGTCGATGGCGGCCTCCACCACCTCGATCGTGGTGCGCACCATCTCCACGGTCTGCCGCAGCGAGATCGCCCGGGTCAGCTCCCGCGGCGCGGTGCCGAAGACGTCGGTGCTGATCGCCTGCGGGGTCTCCGGGCGGCGGAACCACTCGGTGAACGCGGCGATACCGGCCTGGGCGACCAGCCCGATCCAGGACCGGTGCTCCGGCGGCATCGCCCTGTACCACGGCAACTGCTCGTCCATGCGCGCGATCGCCGCCGCCGACAGCCGTCCGGACGACTTCTCCAGGCGACGCAGGGTCGCGCTGTGCGGGTGTTCGCCGCGCGTGGGCTTCGGGGGATCCGTGGAGTCAGGCACGGGACAAGCGTGCCTCATCGGACGCGGCGTGTGCGGAGCGGGTCACCCGGGGCGGCGACCAGCCCCCCGCGGCGAGCCGCTACCGTGAACGGGTGATCGACGTCAGACGGGCACACCAGCGCTACCGGGGCGGCGATCCGGAATCCGGCGTCGACACCCGGCACGCCTTCTCCTTCGGACCCCACTACGACCCCGACAACCTGCGCTTCGGGTACCTGATCGCCTGCAACGAGGAGCGGCTCGCCCCCGGCGCCGGCTTCGCCGAGCACCCCCACCGTGACGTGGAGATCGTCACCTACGTCGTCGAGGGCGAACTGGAGCACGCGGACGACACCGCCGCGCACCCGCGCCGGGTGTACGCCGGGGAGACCGCCCGGCTCAGCGCGGGCGCCGGGGTACGCCACACCGAACGCAACGCGGGGTCCGAGCCGCTGCGCTTCGTGCAGATGTGGCTCCACCCGGCCGAGTTCGGCGGCGCCCCGGGGTACGAGGTCACCCGGGGGCGCTCGCCGCTGCGCCCGCGCCGCCAGCCCGGCGCCCTCCTCCATGTGCACCACGCCGGCGCCGCCCTGCCCGCGGCGCCCTACGTCTACCTGCACGTGGTACGCGGCGAGGTCACCGTCGGCGGCCACCGGCTCGGCCCCGGCGACGCCGCCCGGATCACCGGCGGGACGGCCACCGCCGCCGAGGCGTCCGGGGCCGCCGAATACCTGGTGTGGGAGATGCGCGGCGAGCCGTCGTACGGCTGACCGCGCCCGGTCACAACTGGGCGAGCACCGCGTCGGTCAGCGCCGGCCACACCGGGACCGCCCAGTCGCCGAAGTCGCGGTCGGTCAGGCAGACGCAGGCCGCCTTCGCCCGCGGGTCCACCCACAGGAACGTGCCGGACTGGCCGAAGTGGCCGAAGGTGGCCGGCGAGGAGGCGGCGCCCGTCCAGTGCGGGGACTTGCCGTCCCGGATCTCGAAGCCCAGCCCCCAGTCGTTGGGGTTCTGCGCGCCGTACCCGGGCAGCACGCCCTTCAGGCCCGGGAAGGCGACCGAGGTGGCCTCGGCGTGGGTGGCCGGGTCCAGCAGCCGCGGCGCCAGCAGTTCGGCGGCGAACCGCAGCAGATCGTCCACGGTGGAGACGGCCCCGGCCGCGGGCGAGCCGGTCAGCGCGGTCGCCCGCATGCCCAGCGGCTCCAGCACCGCCTGCCGCAGGTACTCGGCGTAGGGCATGTCGGTGGCCCGCTCGATGTGCGCGGCGAGCGCCTCGAAACCGGCGTTGGAGTAGATCCGGCGGGTGCCCGGGGCGGCCATCACCCGCGCGGCGTCGAAGGCGTAGCCGGAGGTGTGGGCGAGCAGGTGGCGCACGGTGGCCCCGGGCGGCCCGGCCGGCTCGTCCAGCTCCACCGCGCCCTCCTCGACGGCGACCAGGGCCGCGTAGGCGACCAGCGGCTTGGTCACCGACGCCAGCGCGAAACGGTCCCCGGTGGGGCCGTGCGTCCCGGCGAGGGTGCCGTCCGCCCGCACCACGCCCACCGCCGCCCTCGTCACCGGCCAGTCGTCGATCAACCGCAAAGACTCCATGCCGGGGAGCCTAACGTGGCCCCGGAACCGCCGGTCGGGCACGCTTGCCTGGAGTGCACTCCAACTCTCTAGCGTGGGGCCCACCGCGACGGTGAGGACCGGAAAGGGGGCGACGGACGATGACCGCGACAGTGGCGGAGACGACCGGCGGCGACCAGTACACGATCAGCGAGGTGGTCGCCCACACCGGGCTCAGCGCCCACACCCTGCGCTGGTACGAGCGGATCGGGCTGCTGCCGCACGTCGACCGCTCCCACACCGGCCAGCGCCGCTACCGCGACCGGGACCTGAACTGGCTGGCCTTCGTCGGCAAGCTGCGGCTGACCGGGATGCCGGTGGCCGACATGGTCCGCTACGCCGAACTGGCCCGCCAGGGCGAGCAGACCCACCCGGAACGGCTGCGGCTGCTCCAGGCGCACCGGGAGGACGTACGCCGCCGGATCGCCGAGCTCCAGGACACCCTCGCGGTGCTCGACTACAAGATCGATGTCTACGCGGGCGCCCGCAGCGGCGCCGGAGAGGGTCAGCGCACCCGATGACCACCGAGAAGATCCCCACCGTCACGCTCGGCGGGAACGGCCCGCGGGTCGGCCTCCAGGGCCTGGGCTGCATGGGCATGAGCGAGTTCTACGGCCCCACCGACGAGGCCGCCGCGCGCGCCGCGCTGGACGTCGCCCTGGAGGCCGGGGTCACGCTCTTCGACACCGCCGACATCTACGGCCTCGGCGCCAACGAGCGCTTCCTCGCCCCGTTCGTCCGGGCCCACCGCGACGAGATCACCCTGGCCACCAAGTTCGCCATCGTCCGCGACCCGGCCGACCCGCAGACCCGTGGCGTCCGCAACGACCGCGCCTACGTCCGGCAGGCGGTCGAGGAGTCCCTGCGCCGGCTGGGCGTGGACGTGATCGACCTGTACTACATGCACCGGCGGGACCCGAAGGTGCCGTTCGAGGAGTCGGTCGGCGCGATGGCCGAGCTGGTCGCCGAGGGCAAGGTCAAGCACCTGGGCCTCTCCGAGGTGACCGGCGCCGAGCTGCGCGAGGCCCACGCGGTCCACCCGATCGCCGCGGTGCAGTCGGAGTGGTCGCTGTTCAGCCGGGACGTCGAGGTCTCGCTGACCGGCGCCGCCGCCGAGCTGGGGGTGGCCCTGGTGCCCTACTCGCCGCTCGGCCGCGGCTTCCTGACCGGGGCGTTCACCGACGCCACCGCCGACCTCGGCGACGGCGACTTCCGCCGCGGCCAGCCCCGTTTCACCGGCGAGAACGCCCGGCGCAACGCGGAACTGCTGGAGCCGGTACGGGCCGCCGCCGCGGCGCACGGCGCCACCCTGGGCCAGATCGCCCTGGCCTGGGTGCACGGCCGGGCCGCCGCGCACGGCCTGACCGTCGTCCCGATCCCGGGCACCCGCAAGGCCGAGCGGGTGCTGGAGAACACCGCCGCGACCCGCGTCACCCTCACCGAGGAGGAGCTGGCGGCGCTGGAGCCGATCGCCGCCCAGGTGGCCGGCGACCGCTACCCGGACATGTCCCTCACCTCGACCGTCCGCGAGTAGCCGCCGGTGCCGTGACGGCGGGCGCGGCCCGGCTCAGGCCGCCGCGCCCGCCACGCACGCCCGGCCGCCGCCGGCGCACCGCACGGCGGAGTACCGGCCCAGCGCTATCCGCGTGAAGTTCCGCAGGCTCTCGGTGCCGGAGACGAAGTAGCCGGTGTGCTCCCGGGCCCCGGCGGCGGAGACCACCCGGGCGCCGAAGGCGGTGGAGACCGGGTCGGTGCCGTGGCCGAGGCCGGCCACCTCCAGGTAGGGCACGTCCTGGATCCAGTCGGTGGCGTCCCGCGCCGCCCACACCCGGGCCCGGGTGTGCAGCCCGGCGACGTTGTCGGCCCGCATCCCCGGGCTGCCGTAGACCACGATGTCGGTGACCTTGCGCTGCGGCAGCCGGGCGGCGGCCACCCCGCACAGCACCGAACCGTAGGAGTGGCAGAACAGCTGCACCCGGGAGCCCTCCGGCAGCCCGCGCACCAGGGCGTTGAGGCGCACCGCGCCCGCCTCGGCCAGCTCGCCGGTGGAGGCGTCCAGCCCCACGCCCTGCGGGGTGGTGTAGTCCGCCCAGGCGATCACGGCCACCCGGGCGTGCGGGTCGGCGGCGCGCTCGGAGTCGTAGAGCGCCTGCGCCATGCCGACCGGGGTGGAGTACGCCTTCACGGTCTTCTCGAACGTCATCACGTTGGTGTCCACCCCGGGCACCACCACCGCCGTGCGCCGGGCGGTCGCCAGGTCGCCGAAGACCTCGGCCACCCGCCCCTGGCCGCCGGGGTCGAACGCCAGGATCTGCCGCCCGGGGGAGCGCAACGAGGCGTAGCGGTGGGCGAGTTGGGCCGCGGACTGGCGGCCGTCGGCGGTCAGGTCGGCGGCGTGCGAACGCTCCTCGGCCTGCCGCTGCGCCTCGCCCAGCGCGATCCGGTTGGCCCGGTAACGCAGGGCGGCCGGGGCGCCGTTGAGGTTGCCCACGACCAGCGGGTAGCGGTCGGCCAGCCGCAGCCGCTGGGCCGTGGTCAGCGAGGCCAGGAACCGTGCCACGGTGCCGGCCCCGGCGGTCTGCGGGTCGGGCAGCCGGCGTCCGGCCACCGAGCCGTGCAGCCAGGCGGAGACGGCCGCGGCCCGCGGGTCCTGCGGCGCCTTCTGATGGCGCATCGCGGTCCAGCCGCTGGTGGCCAGCAGCACGAAGACCACCACCACCGCCAACGCAGCGCGCCCCGGCGAGCTCAGGTCCTGCGTGATGACGCGCAGCCAGTACCAGCCGAGGGATCGGGGAGAGGGAGCGCCGGCGCGCTCGTCGAAGACATTCACCGCGGGCCACCATAGGAGATCGTGGTCCCCGGACGTGAATACGGTGACGCACCTCACGTTTAAAACGGTCAGAAGTGCTCTTAATGGACCAGAAAACGTGTTGACGTGGCGTAGGCGCGGTGTTACGGGGTGACGGACTGCCAACTCCCGGCCAGCGCCGGGCCCAGGGTCTCCAGATGCCGCCGGAAGCTGCTGCGCATCGCGGCGACGCTCCCCTCCGAGCAGTGGCCCCAGTGCTCGGACGCGGCCCGGATCACCCCGCCGAACGCCGCCACCAGCACCCTGGGCCGCAGATCGGTGCGCGGATCGAGGCCGGTGCGCCGGGCGATCTCGGCCGTGATCCTGGTCTCCATCTGCGCCTCGCGCCGCAACCGGGCGGAGAGCAGCGCCGGGGTGGACTCGATCACCTGGTACATCCGCATGTACAGGTCGATCGGCACCACTTCGTGGATCGCGGTGGACACGTCGTCCCAGACCCCGAGCACGGCGTGGCGCAGCGCCTCCAACGGCGGCTCGTCCGCGGGGCGTTCCCGCAGCGCCGCCAGGAAACGCTCCTCGATCAGGTCGTCGAGGGCGAGCGCGGCGTGCTCCTTGTTGGTGAAGTAGCGGAAGAAGGTGCGCTGCGAGACCTCGACCGCCTCGGCGATCTCGTCCACCGTGGTCCGCTCGAAACCCTGGCTGGTGAACAACTGCATGGCGGCCCGGACAAGTGCGTCCCGGGTGCGCTGCTTCTTGCGTTCGCGCAGTCCGCAGACGCCGGGTGCCGGGTGCGCGGACGCCGTGGTCTTCGTCACCTCAGGCCACCTCCTTGTGCTCTTGCCGCTGGTCACCCTACCCGTGGCAGATGTGTCAGTTACCTGCTACTGAATGTGTTTGTCAATTGTCAGCCGCTGACATAATCTCACGCCATGACCCAAGCTCCTGTCGTCACCGACAAGGCGTCGGACCGAATACCGGCGCCCCGCAAGTCCCTGCGCGGCCACCCCTGGCTGACCCTGTTCTCGGTCGCCATCGGCGTGATGATGGTGGCGCTGGACGGAACGATCGTCGCCATCGCCAACCCGGCCATCCAGAAGGACCTCGGCGCCTCCCTTGCCGACGTGCAGTGGATCACCAACGGCTACCTGCTCGCGCTGGCCGTCTCCCTGATCACCGCCGGCAAGCTCGGCGACCGGTTCGGCCACCGCCAGACCTTCCTCATCGGCATCGCCGGCTTCGCCCTCACCTCCGGACTGATCGGCCTGTCCGACGGCGTGACCATGGTCATCGTGCTCCGGGTCTTCCAGGGCCTGTTCGGCGCGCTCCTCCAGCCCGCCGCCCTGGGCCTGCTGCGGGCCACCTTCCCGGCCGAGAAGCTCAACACCGCCATCGGCATCTGGGGCGCGGTCATCGGCGCCTCCACCGCCGCCGGCCCCATCATCGGCGGCCTGCTCGTCGAGCACGTCAACTGGGAGTCGGTCTTCTTCATCAACGTCCCCGTCGGCGTGCTCGCGCTCGTCCTCGGCCTGGTGATCCTCAAGGACATGCGCGCCGAGAACGCCGCCAAGTCCTTCGACATCCCCGGCATCGCGCTGCTCTCCGGCGCGATGTTCTGCCTGATCTGGGGTCTGATCAAGGCCCCGGCGTGGGGCTGGGGCGACGCGGCCACGCTGGGCTTCCTGGGCGGCGCGGTCGCCCTCTTCCTGCTCTTCGCGCTGTGGGAGACCAGGTCCCGCGAGCCGCTGATCCCGCTGGGGATCTTCCGCTCGGTGCCGCTGTCGGCCGGCGTCGTGCTGATGGTGCTGATGGCCTTCGCCTTCATGGGCGGCCTGTTCTTCGTCACCTTCTACCTGCAGAACGTGCACGGGATGTCCCCGGTCTCCGCCGGCGTCCACCTGCTGCCGCTCACCGCGATGATGATCGTCTCCTCGCCGGTGGCCGGCGCGCTGATCACCAAGTTCGGCCCGCGCATCCCGCTGGTCGGCGGCATGGTCTTCACCACCGTCGCGATGATCGGCATGGCCAACCTCACGGCGGACAGCGGCACGGCGGCCACCTCGGTGTGGTTCGCGCTGCTCGGCCTCGGGCTCGCCCCGGTGATGGTCGGCGCCACCGAGGTCATCGTGGGCAACGCCCCGCTGGAGCTGTCCGGGGTGGCCGGCGGCCTCCAGCAGTCCGCCATGCAGGTCGGCGGCTCGCTGGGCACCGCCGTGCTCGGCGCGGTCATGGCCGCCAAGGTGGACGACCTGCTGCCGCGCAACTGGGCCGCCGCCGGGCTGCCCGAGCTGCCGCCCGGCCAGGCCGCCCAGGCCTCCGACGCGGTCGCCGTCGGCGTGGCCCCGATCGGCAAGGGCGTCCCCGGCCAGCTCGTCCCGGTGATCACCCGGGTCGCCCACCAGACGTTCGTCTCCGGAATGGCCCTGGCCTTCACCGTCGCCGCGATCGTGGCCGCGGTGGCCGCCGTGGTCGCCGTCTTCACCAAGCGCGGCGAGAACGCCGCCTCGGGCGGCGGCGTGCACATCTGACGCCGACAAAACACCGAAGGCCCGGCCGGGGATGGGCGGTTTCTAGGGGTCGTCGCAACACGTGGTCGTGTTGATCAGGCCGCGAGCAGTTTATGCAGGCGCTCGGCTGGGGTTTCCCAGCCGAGCGTTTTGCGTGGGCGGCCGTTGAGTTCGGCAGCGACGGCGTCCAGGTGCTCGCGGGTGTGGACGGACAGGTCGGTGCCCTTGGGGAAGTACTGCCGCAGCAGGCCGTTGGTGTTCTCGTTGGAGCCGCGCTGCCAGGGGCTGGCCGGATCGCAGAAGTAGACCGGGATGTCGGTGGCGATGGTGAACGCGCCGTGCGCGGCCATCTCCGCGCCTTGGTCCCAGGTCAGCGAGCGCACCAGGTGGGCGGGCAGCGTCTGGACGGTGTCAGTCAGGGCGTCACGGACGTGCTCGGCGCTGCGGCCGTCGGGCAGGTGCAGGAGCATGACGTAGCGGGTGGCTCGTTCGACCAGGGTGCCGATGGCGGAGGCTCCGTCCTTGCCGATGATGAGGTCGCCCTCCCAGTGGCCGGGCACGGCCCGGTCTTCCGCCTCGGCGGGCCGTTCGCTGATCATCACCATGGGAGTGGAGAACCGCGGTTGGCGCTGCTGGGCCTGGCGGCGAGGCTTGCGCCGGGCGCGGCCGGTCCGCAGGGCGCGGGCCAGCTCGCGGCGCAGCTCTCCCCGGCCCTGGACATAGAGGGCCTGGTAGACCGTCTCGTGGACCACGTGCATCTCCGGCCGCTGGGGGAACTGTGCCCGCAGAGCCTGGCAGATCTGCTCGGGGCTCCACCGTAGATGCAGGCGATCCTGGATGAAGCGCCGCAGTTCGGGGTTCTGGCTGATCTTCCCCGGCTTGGGGCGGGGCCGGCGGGCATCGGCACGGGCCTGGGCTGCGTGTGGTCGGTACTGGCCGTTGCCCGGATGCCGGTTGCGGCGGATCTCGCGGCTGACGGTCGACGGGCTGCGGCCCAGCTCGGCCGCGATCGCCCGAACCGTGGCCTTCTCCCGCAGCCGGTCGGCGATGTAGATCCGGTCGTCCTCGCGCAGGTACCGGGACGGACCAGAAGGCGGCACCACCGCGTGGATCGGTGGCGCCGCCTTCTGCCGGCGGTCCGCGCTGCGGCCGTTCCGCCATCGCCGGCCGGTCTTCTCGTTGATACCGACGATCCGGCACGCCTCTTTGTTGCTCAGGCCCTGCTGCATGAGTTGGGAGTATGCCTCCCGCTCACGCAGCAGCTTCTTGGGCCCCTGAGCCACCGTCCGGATCTCCCGGATCTTGAAGTCCATCGCAGCATCCCCTGAACTGGGGTGTTGCGACGACCACTAGAACGGAAGATGATCCCGGCCGGCCTTCGCGGTCGCCCAGAGGCGTTACGCGTCGCCGCCGGCCGCGCCCGGGTCGGCCGCCGCCACGTCCAGCAGCTGGTAGCGGTCGATGGCCTGCTTGAGCACCGAGCGGTCCACCTTGCCCTCCCGGGCCAGCTCGGTCAGGACCGCCAGCACCACCGACTGGGCGTCGATGTGGAAGAAGCGGCGGGCCGCACCACGGGTGTCGGCGAAGCCGAAGCCGTCGGCGCCCAGCGACTGCCAGGTGCCCGGCACCCAGCGGGCGATCTGGTCCGGCACCGAACGCATCCAGTCCGAGACCGCCACGAACGGGCCCTGGGCGCCGCTCAGCTTGCGGGTCACGTACGGGACGCGCTGCTCCTCCTCCGGGTGGAGCAGGTTGTGCTGCTCGGCCGCCACCGCGTCGCGGCGCAGCTCGTTCCAGGAGGTCGCCGACCACACGTCGGCCTTGACGTTCCACTCCTCGGCGAGGATCTTCTGCGCCTCGACCGCCCACGGCACCGCGACACCGGAGGCCAGGATCTGCGCCGGGACGGCGCCCGCCTCACCGGCCTTGAACCGGTACAGGCCCTTGAGGATCCCCTCGACGTCCACGCCCTCCGGCTCGGCCGGGTGCTGGATGGGCTCGTTGTAGACGGTGAGGTAGTAGAAGACGTCCTCGCTGTCCGGGCCGTACATCCGGCGCAGACCGTCCTTGACGATGTGCGCGATCTCGTAGCCGAACGCCGGGTCGTAGGCGACGCAGGCCGGGTTGGTCGAGGCCAGCAGCTGCGAGTGGCCGTCGGCGTGCTGGAGGCCCTCACCGGTCAGGGTCGTGCGTCCGGCGGTCGCGCCCAGGACGAAACCACGCGCGAGCTGGTCGGCCATCTGCCAGAACTGGTCACCGGTGCGCTGGAACCCGAACATCGAGTAGAAGACGTACACCGGGATCATGTGCTCGCCGTGGGTGGCGTACGACGAACCGGCGGCGATCAGCGAGGCGGTGCACCCCGCCTCCGAGATGCCGTCGTGCAGCATCTGGCCGGTCGGCGCCTCCTTGTACGCCAGCAGCAGCTCGCGGTCGACCGACTCGTACAGCTGGCCCAGCGGGCTGTAGATCTTGGCGGACGGGAAGAGCGAGTCCATGCCGAAGGTGCGGTACTCGTCCGGGGCGATCGGCACGAAGCGCTTGCCGATCTCCTTGTCCCGCATCAGGTCCTTCAGCAGCCGCACGAACGCCATCGTGGTGGCGATGGACTGCTGGCCGGAGCCCTTGCGGACGGCCGCGTAGACCTTGTCGTCCGGCAGGTTCAGCGGCTTGGCGCGGACCACCCGGGTGGGCACGTAGCCGCCGCACTCCTTGCGGCGGTCGTGCATGTACTGGATCTCCTCGGAGTTCCGGCCAGGGTGGTAATACGGCGGCAGGCCGTCCTCCAGCTCCTTGTCGGAGATCGGCAGGTGGAGCCGGTCGCGGAAGCGCTTGAGGTCCTCGACCGTCAGCTTCTTCATCTGGTGGGTGGCGTTGCGGCCCTCGAAGTTGGGGCCCAGCGTCCACCCCTTGACCGTCTGGGCGAGGATCACCGTCGGCTGGCCCTTGTGCTCCTTGGCCGCCTTGTACGCCGCGTAGATCTTGCGGTGGTCGTGACCGCCCCGGCCCAGGTGCAGGATCTGGTCGTCGGTCATGCCCTCGACCATGTTGCGCAGCCGGTGGTCGCCGCCGAAGAAGTGCTCGCGGATGTACGCGCCGGTCTCGGTGGCGTACGTCTGGAACTGGCCGTCCGGGGTGCTGTTGAGCTTGTTGACCAGCACGCCGTCCCGGTCCTGCGCCAGCAGCGGGTCCCAACTGCGGTCCCAGATCAGCTTGATGACGTTCCAGCCCGCGCCGCGGAAGACCGACTCCAGCTCCTGGATGATCTTGCCGTTGCCGCGCACCGGGCCGTCGAGGCGCTGGAGGTTGCAGTTGACCACGAAGGTCAGGTTGTCCAGGCCCTCCCGGGCGGCGAGCGAGAGCTGGCCGAGCGACTCCGGCTCGTCCATCTCACCGTCGCCGAGGAACGCCCACACGTGCGAGTCGGAGGTGTCGGCGATGCCGCGCGCCTGCAGGTAGCGGTTCATCCGCGCCTGGTAGATCGCGCCCAGCGGGCCGAGGCCCATCGAGACGGTGGGGAACTCCCAGAAGTCCGGCATCAGCCGCGGGTGCGGGTAGCTCGACAGGCCGTCGGGGGCCTTCGACTTCTCCTGGCGGAACGCGTCGAGCTGCCGCTCGGAGAGGCGGTCCAGCAGGAAGGCGCGGGCGTAGATGCCCGGCGAGGCGTGGCCCTGGAAGAAGATCTGGTCACCGCCGCGGCCGTCGTCCTTGCCGCGGAAGAAGTGGTTGAAGCCCACGTCGTACAGGGAGGCCGAGGAGGCGAAGGTCGCGATGTGGCCGCCGACGCCGATGCCGGGCCGCTGGGCGCGCGAGACCATCACGGCGGCGTTCCAGCGGGTCGCGTTGAGGATCTTGCGCTCGATCTCCTCGTTGCCCGGGAAGAACGGCTCGTCCTTGGTCGCGATGGTGTTCACGTAGTCCGTGCTGCGCATCTCGGGCACGGCCACCCGCTTCTCACGGGCACGCTCGATGAGGCGGAGCATCAGGTAGCGGGCGCGCTCACGGCCGCGTTCGTCGATGGCCGCGTCGAGCGAGTCGAGCCATTCCGCCGTTTCCTCGGGATCGAAATCCGGGACCTGGCTGGGAAGGCCGCCAATGATGATCGGGTTGCGATCGGATCCGGAAGCCACGCTGTTCCTTCGCTACTAGGTCTTGCTCTGTTGTGTCGCGCCGCCTCCATCGTGTACCGCGGCTGGAGATCCGTCACCTCTACTGAGTGGTAACCACCACCCGGCGAGACCGGCTGTGCTGCGACCGCCGCCGGCCGACCTGTGATCGCCGACGGCCAAATCGCAACTCTACGCCCAGCCGGGAGCGGAGCGGACACCCGTCCTGGCGAGGTACGGCCGTTCGGCTTCCGTCGGCTCGCCCGGCCGCTTATCGTCGCAACAAGGGCAAAATGGAGTGACTGGCATCACATACCCGGTGCGTTGTGCGGCGACACGTCAACGTTTGGGCGGGATCGGGAGCCGGGTACTTGCGCGATCCGCCCGGTCCGTGTGGACTACGGCCAATACCCTGCACTGCGCGGGGTGGCAGACATCCCCAAGACAGGAGGCAATCCGTGAGCGCGACCGCGGACCACGCGGAGGAGCGGACCAACCCGGCCGCACGGCTGGGGTTCGAGCCCGGACAGGTGGTCCAGGAGATCGGCTACGACGACGACGTCGAGCAGGAGCTCCGTGAAGGTATCGAGGCCATCATCGGTCAGGACCTCGTCGACGAGGACTACGACGACGTGGCCGACGCCGTGCTGCTCTGGTTCCGGGACGAGGACGGCGACCTTACGGACGCGCTGGTGGACGCCATCGGCCTGATCGAGGAGGGCGGTGAGATCCTGCTGCTGACCCCGAAGACCGGCCGCGACGGCTACGTCGAGCCCAGCGACATCGGGGAGGCCGCGCAGACCGCCGGACTGGCCCAGACCAAGACCTTCAGCGCCGGCAAGGACTGGAGCGGCAGCCGTCTGGTGACGCCCAAGGCCGCCAAGAGCGGTCGCCGCTGAGCGGACCGGCGTTCCGGCGCCGCGCGGACACCCCAGGCCCGTCCGGCCGGCTCCGGCCGCGTCGTGCCCACGGCCGCCGTGGTGCCCCTCGGGCGCCGGTGGCGCGCTCCTTGACGCGCCCGGCGTGAACCGGGCCGCCCCGCGCGCCGGAGTGCCGTGAGTGCCCAGGGCGCACCTCGATCCGATCCCTCTCCCGCCCCCCGTGGACCGGCGCCGCCGGACCGCGGGGGGCGGTGTGCCTGCCGGGCCCGGCCGGGGCAGTGAAAGACTGTGACCGCCGCCCGCCACCGACGGCGCGGCGCCACCGGCGAGACGCAACCGGAAGGAAGTGCCCCATGGCCATCGAGGCCGGCTCCCAGGCCCCCGACTTCGCGCTTCGGAACCAGCACGGCGAGACCGTCAGGCTCTCGGACTTCCGCGGCGAGAAGAACGTCGTCGTGCTCTTCTACCCGTTCGCCTTCACCGGGGTGTGCACCGGCGAGCTGTGCGCGCTCCGCGACGAGTTGCCCACGTTCGTCAACGACGACGTCCAGCTCCTCGCCATCTCCAACGACTCCCCGTTCGCGCTGCGGGTCTTCGCCGAGCAGGAGGGCCTCGACTACCCGCTGCTCTCCGACTTCTGGCCGCACGGCGAGGCCAGCCGGGCCTACGGCGTCTTCGACGAGGAGAAGGGGTGCGCGCTGCGCGGCACCTTCATCGTCGACAAGGCCGGCACGGTGCGCTGGACGGTGGTCAACGGGCTGCCGGACGCCCGCGACCTGGGCGAGTACGCCAAGGCCCTCGCCACGCTGTGAGCCGTCCGCCTCACCGGCGGCCCGGGGTGCGTTACGACCGCTGCCCCGGGCGGGAACCGGTCACTAGGATCGGCTCGTTCCTCAAAGGACACCGCACAACGGGAGCGCTGGGCTCAACGTTCCCCTCGGACCATTGGGAGGACTCGTGGGAGTCAGCCTCAGCAAGGGTGGCAACGTCTCGCTGACCAAGGAGGCGCCCAACCTCACCGCCGTCCACGTCGGCCTCGGCTGGGACGCGCGCACCACCACCGGCGCCGACTTCGACCTGGACGCCAGCGCCCTGCTGACCGACGCGGCCGGCAAGGTCCTCACGGACCAGCACTTCGTCTTCTTCAACAACCTCAAGAGCCCGGACGGCTCGGTCGAGCACACCGGGGACAACCTCACCGGTGAGGGCGAGGGCGACGACGAGGTGATCAACGTCGACCTGGCCGCCGTCCCGGCCGACGTCGCCAAGATCGTCTTCCCGGTCTCCATCTACGAGGCCGAGAGCCGCCAGCAGAGCTTCGGCCAGGTGCGCAACGCCTACATCCGGGTGGTCAACCAGGCCGACCAGAAGGAGATCGCCCGCTACGACCTCACCGAGGACGCCTCCACCGAGACCGCCATGGTCTTCGGCGAGCTGTACCGCAACGGCGCCGAGTGGAAGTTCCGGGCCATCGGCCAGGGGTACGCCTCCGGACTGCGCGGCATCGCCCAGGACTTCGGCGTCAACGTCTAGCGGCCGGCCGCGAGCACGGGCACGGCGCCGGCCCCGCGCGGGCCGGCGGGCTCAACCCCACGGCCCGCTCCAGGCGTCATCACATGGCGGGACGGACCACCTGGGCCGTCCGGCGCCCCGCTCCGCGCGGGACGGCCGGGCGCCGGACGGCCACGTAGACCACCAGCACCGGGGAGGAAGCAGCGGATGGGTGTCACGCTCGCCAAGGGGGGCAACGTCTCGCTGACCAAGGAGGCGCCCAACCTCACGCATGTGCAGATCGGCCTCGGCTGGCAGGCCCGTACCACCACCGGCGCCGACTTCGACCTGGACGCCAGCGCCCTGCTGTGCTCGGGACCCCGGGTGCTGGGCGACGAGTACTTCGTCTTCTACAACAACCTCACCAGCCCCGAGGGATCGGTCGAACACACCGGGGACGAGCTGGTGGGCGGCACCGGCGGCGACGACGAGACCATCCTGGTGGACCTCACCCGCGTCCCCGAGCGGGTCGACCGGGTGGTCTTCCCGGTCTCCATCTACGACGCCGAAGCCCGCGCGCAGACGTTCGGCCAGGTCAGCAACGCCTACATCCGGGTGGTCAACCAGGCCGACCAGAAGGAGATCGCCCGCTACGACCTCACCGAGGACGCCTCCACCGAGACGGCGATGATCTTCGGCGAGCTCTACCGGCACAAGGGCGAGTGGAAGTTCCGGGCGGTTGGCCAGGGGTACGCCTCCGGGCTGCGCGGGATCGCCCTGGACTTCGGGGTCAACGTTTCGTAAAGTCGCGGTGCCGATCGCGGGGCGCACCTCAACAGGATGGGATCACAGTGCTCGTCAGAACCTTCGGCTGGTCGCTCGCCGTCACCGCGGTGGCGCTCGCCTTCTCCGCGGTCGTCTGGGGGTGGGAGGGTCTGGCGGTCGTCGCCATCCTGTCGGTCCTGGAGATCTCGCTCTCCTTCGACAACGCGGTCATCAACGCGGGCATCCTGCGCAAGCTCAGCCCGTTCTGGCAGCGGATCTTCCTCACCTTCGGCGTGCTGATCGCCGTCTTCGGCATGCGGCTGGTCTTCCCGGTGGTCATCGTGGCCATCACCGCCAAGATCGGGCCGATCGAGGCCGTCAAGGTCGCGGTGAACGAGCCCACCCGCTACGAACACCTGGTGACCAGCGCCCATCCGGCGATCGCCGCGTTCGGCGGGGTCTTCCTGCTGATGATCTTCCTGGACTTCCTCTTCGAGGAGCGGGAGATCTCCTGGCTCGGCTGGCTGGAGCGTCCGCTGGCCCGGCTCGGCAAGCTGGAGTCGCTCTCCGTCGTGGTCGCCCTGGTGGTGCTGCTGGTCGCCGCCATGACGGTGGCCACCGAGGTCCCGGTGCACGGCGGCGGCACGGTCGACAAGACCGCCACCGTGCTGCTGGCCGGGGTCGCCGGGCTCATCACGTACCTGGTGGTCGGCGGGGTCTCCGGCTTCTTCGAGGACCGGCTGGAGGAGGCCGAGGACGACGAGTCCGAGGAGGCGGCGCCGGCCCCGCGGACCGGCTCGGTGATCGGGCTGGCCGGCAAGGCGGCCTTCTTCATGTTCCTCTACCTGGAGGTCATCGACGCCTCCTTCTCCTTCGACGGCGTCATCGGCGCCTTCGCCATCACCAACGACATCTTCAAGATGGCGCTGGGCCTGGGCATCGGCGCCCTCTACATCCGCTCGCTCACCGTCTTCCTGGTCCGCAAGGGCACCCTGGACGACTACGTCTACCTGGAGCACGGCGCCCACTACGCGATCGGCGCGCTCGCCGTCATCCTGCTGCTCACCATCAAGTTCGAGGTCAACGAGGTGGTCACCGGCCTGATCGGCGTGGTGCTCATCGCGGCCTCGTTCGGCTCCTCGGTGGTACGCAACCGCCGACTCGGGGAAGGCTCCGGACAGCCGGACCGGCAGGCCGAGGTGGCGACCAAGGTCTGACCGTCCCGGTCCGGCGTACGGAAGGCGCCGCGCGGCCCCGCCGGGGCGGGCGCGCGGCGACATGGCCCAGGGGAGGGGCGGCATGTGGGAGTTCCTGCGCGGCGGCAGATCCGGGTTCGACATGGGCACCTCGCACACGGTGACCCTCACCAAACGCCGCCCGGTGGTCTCGCTCAACCAGCAGGGTTCCGCGGGCGGCAACCTGCGGGTCAACCTGACCTGGCGGATGCGCACTTCGGACATCGGCGACCAGTACCCGCGCAGCTCCGCCTGGCGCCGCCCGTTCTCGGTCTTCAACCCCGAACTGGTGCAGGCCCAGGGCCCCGCCATGGTCAACGTCGACCTCGACCTGGCGTGCATGTACGAGCTGGCCGACGGCAGCAAGGGCGTCGTCCAGCCGCTGGGCGAGTTCTACGGCAACGTCAACGAGCCGCCCTACATTCACCTCAGCGGTGACGACCGGTTCGGTTCCGGTTCGGGTGAGACGATGACCATCAACCTGGACCACAAGGACCAGTTCACCCGGCTGCTGGTCTTCGTCTACATCTACGACGGCACCCCCGCCTTCGACCGGACCCACGGCATGGTCACCCTCTACCCCAGCAGCGGCCCGCAGATCGAGATCGCGCTCAACGAGCGCGCCCCGCAGGCCCGTTCGTGCGCGGTGGTGCTGATCGAGAACCGCAAGGGCGAGCTGTACGTGCGCCGCGAGGTGCGCTACGTCTACGGGTTCCAGGCCGAGCTGGACCGGCTGTACGGGTGGGGCCTGCAATGGGGACGCGGCTACAAGTCCAAGGTCTGACCGCGGCGCCCCCGGGCGGTCACCGGCCGCGCTGGAACTGCGGCCCCTGCGGCGGCATGACGAAGGCCGGCACGGTGGGCTGCGGGGGATAGCCGGCCGCGTGCGGCGGCGGGTATCCGTAGCCCGGCGGCGGATACCCCGGGGCCCCGGGCTGCGGCGGGTAACCGTAGGACGGCGGTGCCGGATACCCGTAACCGGCCGACGGGTAGCCGTACCCCGGCACGGCCATCGGCTGGGTGGCCACCGGCGCCTGGGGGTACGTGGCGGGCCGCGGCGGGAGCGGCGGGGGAGCGGCGGCCACCGTGGGCACCGGACCGGTGGGAACGGGCGCGGCGGGCGCCGGAACCGTCGGCGGCGCAGCGGCACCGTCCGTGTCGTCCCCCTCCACCGCGATGCCGAACTCGGTGGCGAGCCCCACCAGCCCGCTGGCGTACCCCTGGCCCAGCGCGCGGAACTTCCAGCCGCCCTCCCGCCGGTACAGCTCACCGCAGATCAGCGCGGACTCCGCGCCGGTGTCCGGCACCACCGCGAAACGGGCCAGCGGCGCGGCGTCCCGACCGGCCGCGGCGTCGAAGAGCAGCAGCCGCAGATCGGCGACCGCGCGGAAGCGTCCGCCGTCCGCCGAGGCGGCCAGCACCACCCGGGCCACCGACGGCTCCAGCGCCGCCAGCCGCACCTCCACCCGGTCCGCGAGGCCGTCCCCGACGGGCTCCTTGGGGCCGTGCGCGACCAGGCCCGAGGGGTGCCGCGGCTGGTTGTAGAAGACGAAGTCGGCGTCGGAACGCACCTTGCCGTCCCCGCCCACCAGCAGCGCCGAGAGGTCGACGTCGGGCACCCCGGAGCCGGGCGTCCAGCTCAGCACCGCCCGCACCGCGGACGCCTCCAGCGGGATGTTCGACCCCTTCACCATCTCGTGCGTCATGTCCGTCATCCTGCCAACCACCACCCGGGCCGACAACGCAGGGGCCGCCCGGTACCCGGGCGGTAGCAAGGGGTCGCACAAGGGTTGGTAAAGACCGTCCCATAAGCCTGCGTACGATTGTCGGCCAGGCGTCGTGCGAGGTGGTCCTCGGCGCGGCGCGGGGACGGCACACCACGACCCACCGGGGAGCGTATGCGGCACTTCGGACACCTCGCGCCGCGCGTGCGCGACGAACTCTTCCACCTCCCACCCGCCGAGTTCGACGCCGCCGCCCCGCTCGACGTCCTCGCCCCCGCCCTCGGCGCCACCCTCTACAGCCCCGCGACCCGGCCCCGCCTCGCCGCCGACGTACGCCGCCAGGCCGCCCGCGGCGTGGTCTCCATGGTGCTCTGCCTGGAGGACGCGATACCCGACGGCGAGGTCGGCCGGGCCGAGGCCAACCTCGTCGCACAGCTCACCGCGCTCGCCGCCGAGCCCACCGGCGCCCCCGGATCCGGCCCGCTGCCGCTGCTCTTCGTCCGGGTACGCACCCCCGGCCAGATCACCGCCCTGGTCACCCGGCTCGGCCCCGCGGTCCGCGTCCTGACCGGATTCGTCCTGCCGAAGTTCACCGAGTGCAGCGGGATACCGTTCCTCGAAGCGCTCACCGAGGCCGAAGCCGCCTGCGGACGGCGCCTGCTGGCCATGCCGGTGCTGGAATCCCCCGACCTGCTCCACCTGGAGACCCGTACCGCCACCCTCGACGGCATCGCCCGCACCGTCACCAAGTACCGCGACCGGGTCCTCGCCCTGCGGCTCGGCGTCACCGACCTGTGCGCCGCCTACGGGCTGCGCCGCGCCCCCGGCACCACCGCCTACGACATCGCCCTGCTCGCCGCCCTCATCGGCGACGTCGTCAACGTCCTCGGCCGCGCCGACGGCACCGGCTTCACCCTCACCGGCCCGGTCTGGGAGTACTTCCCGCGCCGGCCGCGGACCCCCGGACCCCGGCCGCCCGGCGGCCACCTCGACGGACTGCTGCGCGAGGTCGAACTCGACCACGCCAACGGCCTGTTGGGCAAGACCTGCATCCACCCCAGCCACATCGCCCCGGTGCACGCGCTCTCCGTCGTCACCCACGAGGAGTTCTGCGACGCCACCGACATCACCGGCCCCGGCAACGGCGGCGGGGTGCTGCGCTCCGCCTACACCAACAAGATGAACGAGGTGAAGCCGCACCGCGCCTGGGCCGAACGCACCCTGCGCCGCGCCCGGGCGTTCGGCGTCGCCCGCCCGGACGTCACCCTCGCCGACCTGCTCGCCGCGGGCACCCCCGCACCCGGCGCCTGACCACCGGCCGCCCCCACCCCTTGGAGCACTCCACGCATGGCAGCAGAGCACATATGGCCCGGCCAGTGGGTCACCGACCGGCTCGGCGTCACCCTCACCGGTTCCCCCGGACTGCCCGGGCTCGTCGGCCTGGCGGTCCGCGACAACCCCCGGCGGGCCCATCTGCTGGTCTCCACCGTGCTCGGCAAGCACGTACCGCAGCACCCGAAGACGGTCCGCGACGCCGGGCTCACCCTCGGCCACCGGGTACGGGCGCTGTTGGGTGAGGAGGACGCCGCCCGCGCCCTCGTCCTCGGGTACGCCGAGACCGCCACCGGCCTCGGCCACTGCGTCGCCGACGGCCTGGGCGCCGCCCGCTGCCTGCACTCCACCCGGCGCCGGGTGCCCGGCATGCCCGACGCCGGCGGCTTCGAGGAGGAACACAGCCACGCCACCTCCCACCGGCTGCTCCCCGCCGACCCCGGCTGGCTCACCGACGGCGCCCCGCTGGTCCTGGTGGACGACGAACTGTCCACCGGCCGCACCATCCGCAACACCGTCGAGGCCCTGCACCGCCGCGCGCCCCGCGAACGCTACGTGGTCGCCGCCCTGGTCGACGTCCGCGACCCGGCCGGCCACGACGACCTCGCCAAGGCCGCCGCCGACCTCGGCACCACCGTCGACGTCGTCAGCCTCGCGCACGGCCGGGTGGCGCTCCCCGCCGACGTCCTCGCCCGCGGCCGGCGCCTGGTCGCCGACCACACCACCGCCCCGCCCACCCCGGCCGACGGCCACCGGGCGCCCCGGATCACCCTCGACTGGCCGGCCGGGCTGCCCGACGGCGGACGCCACGGCTTCACCGCCGCCCACCGCGACCGCCTCGAAGCCGCGCTGCCCGCCCTCACCGGGCAACTGCGCGCCGCCCTGCCGCCCGGCGCCCGGCGCGTACTCGTCCTCGGCAGCGAGGAGTTGATGTACGTGCCGCTGCGGCTCGCCGAAGCCCTCGCCGACCGGCTGCCCGGCACCGACGTCCGCTTCTCCGCCACCACCCGCTCCCCGGTGCTCGCCGTCGACCACCCCGGATACCCCATCCGCAGCCGCCTCGTCTTCCCCAGCCACGACGACCCGGCCGACGGCCCCGGCGACCGCTACGCCTACAACGTGGCCGGCGCCGGCTTCGACGCCGTCGTCGCCGTCACCGACACCGCCGGCGACACCGGCGCGCTGCACGCCCCCGGCGGACTCCTGTCCCACCTGGCCGCCCACACCCCGCACCCGCTGCTCGCCGTCATACACCACAAGGGGGACGGCGATGCCTGAACCACTGCGCGGACCCGCCTTCTCCTCCTACGCCCCCGACGAGGTCGGCTGGCTGCTCAAGGACCTGACCGGCGTCGCCCTGGAGGCGCCCACCGAGGAACGCGAGGAGGCGGTGCAGAACGGCGGCGCCCACTACGCCGAATCGCTGCCCGAGGAACTCCTCCCCGACGACGACTACCAGGCGCTCTTCCGGGCCGCCCTGGACACCGGCGCCGACCGCCTCGCGCACGCCGTCGGCGTGGTCACCGAGACCGTGCTCGCCGAACGCGGCCCCGCGCCCGTCCTCGTCTCGCTGGCCCGGGCCGGCACCCCGGTCGGCATCCTGATGCGCCGCTGGGCCGCCTGGGCGCACGGCGCCGAACTGCCGCACTACGCCGTCTCCATCGTGCGCGGCCGGGGCATCGACACCACCGCGCTGCGCTGGCTCGCCGCCCACCACGACCCGGCCGCCGTGGTCTTCGTCGACGGCTGGACCGGCAAGGGCGCCATCACCCGCGAACTCGCCCGAGCCGTCGCCGAGTTCACCGGCCGGGCCCGGTTCGACCCACGCCTTGCGGTCCTCGCCGACCCGGCCGGCTGCGCCTGGGCCTACGGCACCCGCGAGGACTTCCTGATCCCTTCCGCGTGCCTGAACTCCACCGTCTCCGGGCTGGTCTCCCGCACCGTGCTGCGCGCCGACCTGATCGGCCCGGACGACTTCCACGGCGCCAAGTTCTACCGCCGACTGGCCGCCGCCGACGTCTCCCGGCTCTTCCTCGACGCCGTCGCCGCCCGCTTCCCCGCCGTCGCCGGCACCGTCGCCCCGCACCACCCGGCCGCCCCCACCTGGGCCGGCTGGGCCGCCGTCGAACGCATCGGCGAGGAGTACGGCATCCACGACGTGAACCTGGTCAAGCCCGGCGTCGGCGAGACCACCCGGGTGCTGCTGCGCCGGGTGCCCTGGCGCGTCCTCGTCCGCCCCGGCGCCGGCCCCGAACTCGACCACGTCCGGCTGCTCGCCCGGCGGCGCGGCGTACCGCTGGTGGAGACCGAGGGGCTGCCGTACGCCTGCGTCGGCCTGGTCCACCCCCGTTACACCCGCGGAGCCACCGGAGCCGACGGCCTGGCGGTGAGATCCGCGTGACCCGCACCCTCATCGCCAGCGACCTGGACCGCACCCTGATCTACTCCGCCACCGCCCTCGCCCTGCCCATGCCGGACGAGCAGGCGCCGCGCCTGCTGTGCGTCGAGGTCCACCAGGGCCGGCCGCTCAGCTACGTCACCGAACGCGCCGCCGACCTGCTGACCCGGCTGACCGCCTCGGCCGCCTTCGTCCCGGTGACCACCCGCACCCGCGAGCAGTACCGGCGCGTCCGGCTGCCCGGCCCGCCGCCCGCCTACGCGGTCTGCGCCAACGGCGGCCACCTGCTGGTGCACGGTCGCACCGACCACGCCTGGCACGACCAGGTACGCGCCCGCCTCAGCGCCTCGTGCGCGCCGCTCGCCGAGATCCTCGACCGCGTGGTGCGCGACGCCGCCGCGCCGTGGCTGCACACCGTCCGGGTCGCCGAGGACCTCTTCGTCTACGCCGTCGTCGACCGCGCCGCGCTGCCGGACGGCTGGCTCGCCGAACTCACCGACTGGGCCGCCCCGCTCGGCTGGACCGTCTCCGCGCAGGGCCGCAAGGTCTACGCCGTACCGGCACCGCTCACCAAGAGCGCCGGGCTGGCCGAGGTGGTCCGGCGCACCGGCGCCGACCGGGTGCTCGCGGCCGGCGACTCCCTCCTCGACGCCGACCTGCTGCTCGCCGCCGACAAGGCGTGGCGCCCCGGCCACGGCGAACTCGCCGCCACCGGCTGGACGGCCGCCCACGTCACCGCGCTCGACACGGTCGGCGTGCTGGCCGGCGAGGGCATCCTGCGGCGGATGGCGGCCTGGGTGGAGGAGGTCGGCTGACCCGGCGGCCTGCCATGCTGGGCGATGCGTTCCCCCGGCGCCGCGCGACGGCCCCGGGAACCCCGTACCGCACCGACCGTCCCGCGAGGAGAGTCACCGGTGGCCGAGACCAAGAACCCCGTCCTCACCCCCGAGCTGTACGCGTACATACTCGCCCACAACCCGCCGCTCGACCCGGTCCAGCGCGACCTGGTCGAGCTCACCCGCACCCGCTTCGCCGACTCCGCCGGGCTCCAGACCGCTGAGGAACAGGGCCCGCTGCTGGCCTTCCTGGTCCGCCTCGTCGGCGCCCGCAACGTGGTGGAGGTCGGCACCTTCACCGGCTTCTCGGCGCTCTCCATGGCCCGGGCGCTCCCGCCGGACGGCCGGCTGATCGCCTGCGACGTCAGCGAGGAGTGGACCGCGGTGGCCCGCGAGGCGTGGCACAAGGCCGGCGTCGCCGACCGCGTCGACCTGCGCATCGCCCCCGCCCTGGAGACCCTGCGCGCCCTGCCCGACGAGCCCTGGATCGACCTGTCCTTCCTCGACGCCGACAAGGGCAACTACCCCGCCTACTGGGAGGAGTTGGTGCGTCGCACCCGCCCCGGCGGGCTGATCGTCGCCGACAACACCCTCTACCGCGGCCAGGTGGCCGACCCCGCCGCCACCGGCGCCGCCGCGGCCGTCCGCGCCTTCAACGACCTGGTGCGCGACGACGACCGGGTGGAGGCGGTCCTGCTCACAGTTGCGGATGGGGTGACCGTGGCCCGGAGGCTGGACCAGGGCTGAGCCGCCGCCGGCCGGAGGGGGAGGCACCGGCCGCCACCGCCTCCTCCTCCCGCTCGGCCGCCTCCGGGTGGCGCTGCCGCCAGTACGGGTTGTCGTGCGGCAGGTTGCTGTGCACCCGCCCGTACATCCCGAACGTCATCAGCATCAGCCCGACCACGAAGCTGAAGAGCACGTTGGGCATCCGGAACGCCAGGTAGTTCCAGGCGGTGTCCATGATGGCGAGGTTGACGAAGCCGCTCAGCACGAAGAGCACCCCGAGCACCATGTTGAGCGTCGAGGCGAAGTTGCCGCCGATCACCATGCCGACGAAGAGGATCGCGCCGATCACGATCGACAGCACGCTCAGCGCGCCGTTGGAGTTCAGGGCCGCCACACCGTGGCCGTGCAGCGAGAAGAAGCCCACGTGATCGGTGAGCCCCAGCACGCCGAAGGCCACCAGGACGAGCCCGGTCAGCCCCGCCCCGATCCGGTAGACCTTGCTGAGCCTGTGGTCCATGGGCAGATGTTCGTTGAGTTTGAACATGGGCCCGGCCTCCTCGGACGGATGAGGTCGCGGTACGCGTACCTCCTTCCAGCATCCGTCCGCCCGGCGCGTCAGGCCAGCGGAGGCCGGTTCAGCCGCAGCACCCGCCGCCGCAGCAGCCGCCCCCGCCGCCTTGCGGGGCCCGCGCCGCCCCGGCCCCGCTCGTGGCCGTCCCGGTGACCGCCACCGTCGACAGCAGCTTCACCGTGTCGTCGTGCCCGTGCGGGCAGGCCGCCGGATCCGACGACTGCGCCATCGGCCGGTTCATCTCGAACGTGGTGCCGCACGCGCGGCATCGGTACTCGTAACGAGGCATGGCGGCAGGATAGCCGCGGCGGCGGAGGCGGTCAGCCGGTGCGTTCAGCTCGTGCGGGCGCGTTCCTCGCGGATGGCGGCGACCACGTCCTCGGCGGTCTCCCGGATCGCGGCGAGTTCGGTGAGGAACGCCCAGTAGTCCGGGTGGCGCCCGGTGAGGCCGTCGACGGCCCGTTGCAGCCGGGCCACCCCGTCGTCCAGTGGCCCGGCGTGCCGGGGGTCGGGGGTGGCACGCCCCTGCATCGCCAGCCGCTGGGCGTCCCGCAGCGCGAACCGGGTCCGCTCGATCTCGCCCTGCGGGTCCCGGCTGACCTCGTCGAGCCGCCGCAGCCGGTCGCCCGCCGCCGACACCGCCGCGTCCGTCTCCGCCAGCAGGTCACGTACCGCGGTCAGGGCGGCGGTGGCGTCCGGCCAGCGCTGCTCGGCGCGGGCCCGCTCCGCCTCGGCCAGCCGCCGCTCGGCCCGGGCGACCGCGTCGGCGGCCCGCTCCGGCACCTGCTGGAGGTCCTGCCAGCAGGCGGCGCTGAACCGGCGGCGCAACTCGCTCAGGGTCGGCCCGACCTGCCCGGCCCGGGTGGTGAGCGCCTGCGCCCGGGTCCGCAGGCTCACCAGGCGGCGGTCGATCTCGGCGGCCCGCTGCGGCAGCGCCTCGGCCTCGGCGCGGATCTCCCCGGCCGCGCGGCGCATCGCGTCGGCCCGCTGGATCGTCTCCCGCACCCCGTGCGCCTTGGCACCGGCGTTGAGCTTGGTCAGCTCCGGGCCGAGCGCCGCCAGCCGGGCGGCCAGGTCGTCGGCGCGCAGCCCGGCCGCCCGCACCTCGTCCAGCGCGCCGGTGGCGCCCAGCAACGCCTGCCGGGCCTGCTCCACGGCGGGCGCCAGCCGGGACAACTCGTTCTCCGCCCGGGTCAGCATCGGCCCCAGGCTCCGCGCGAAGCGGTCCAGGTCGGCCCTGACCTTCACGATCTCGTCCCGGGCCAGCGTGAACGCGTTACGGGCCCGGGTGGCCGCGGCCAGGTCGAGCTGTTCGGCGTCCAGGTCGTGGGCGTCCACGGCGGCGATGTAGCCCCCGCTGACCTCGTCGATCCGGCGGGCCAGGGAGTCGTAGTCCGCCTTGGCCTTGCGCCCGCCCGGCGAACGGTCCACCGCGGTGATCGTCTCGATGGTGAGCGTCAGCTCCCGCTGCGCGGTGTCCAGCTCGTAGAAGGACTCGGCGGCGGCGTCCTTCGCGGAGCGGGCGGCGGCACGGTGACTGTCGTCGTCCCGCCGCCACCACGAACGTGCCGTCGCCACTTGAAGTCTCCCCGCTTGTCCGGCCGGTCTGCTGCCGTCCCATACTCCCACCCGGCGCCGCCGCCGGACCGTCAGGTGGCGGTGCGCACCGTCGCCGATCCGTTCTTGACCCGGACCGTCACCACGTGGCCGCTGTGGCGCTTGACCGGTACGTCGACGTGGGTGCTGCCGTTGCTGGAACGGGCGGTGACGTCGTAGGAGGCGGGCGGCAGCTCGACGGTGACCTTGCCGTTGCCGGAGGTGACGTCCACCCGGTCGGGCACGGTGGCGAAGCCCAGTTGCACCGAGCCGTTGCCGCTGCGCGCCCGGACCGTGCGGGCACCCGTGCCGGTGGCGGTGACCTTGCCGTTGTGGCTGGTCAGCGTCAGGTCGCCGGAGCAGTCCTTGACCTGCACCGAGCCGTTGGCGGTGGATATGTTCAGCGGCGTGCCGATGTCCTCGGCCTCCACCTTGCCGTCCCCGGCCCGTACCGCCACCGCGAGACCGCGCGGGACCAGCACCTTGTGCCGTATCGAGCAGGAGCTGACCACCCCCGCGCAGTGCGTGCGCAACGCCAGCGTGGCGCCCGTCAGGTCCCAGGTGGCGCGCGGCGTGACGCCCAGCACGGCGCGCCCGCGGAACCACCGGGTGACCTCCACCTTGCGCACGTCGGCGGCCTCCACCACCAACGACCCCTCGGTGGTCTCGATGGTCAGCCGCTTGCCGGTGAAGGCGAAGGAGCGGTGCTCGGCGGGCCCCCGGTCCGCCACGGCGTGGCCACACCCGGCGAGCGCCAGCCCGAGCACCGTCGCGAGCAGTGGTGCGCGAAAGCCCATCCGGATGCGGTGTGCGCTGGCCACGATTCAGTTCTCCGTAAGCAACTCGTCCTCGGCGGCACCCCGCGCACCGCCGTCCAACCCGACGCTACGGCCCCGGCTCCCCACCCCGGAACCCCGCTGCCACCCGCGCGCGGGTGGGGATTACCCCCGCCCCCCGGTTCGATTTGTGGAGCAGGGGGCATGACACGGTAACCTGTCCTCTCCCACGCCGATCACCGATCAGGCCCGAGGGCGCATAGCTCAGCGGTAGAGCGCTGCTCTTACAAAGCAGATGTCGGCGGTTCGAATCCGTCTGTGCCCACCAGCGGAAACGCCCCGGAGCGATCGCGCTCCGGGGCGTTCGACGTCCAACTCCCCTCCCACCGGCGGCCGGCCGTCCGTTCCGCGGTGTTTTGTGCGGCATCGGCAGCGCTGACAGGGGGCGAGGGGGCATGGGAGACTGGAAGGCCATCCCTCCCCTCCCACCACCCGGCCGATGCGCACGCTACTGATCGACAACTACGACTCGTTCACCTACAACCTGGTGCACCAGATCGCCGCCGCCACCGGCCAGGAGCCGGAGGTGGTGCGCAACGACGATCCGGGGTGGCGGGCGGGGCGGCTGGACGGGTACGACGCCGTGGTGATCTCGCCGGGGCCGGGCACCCCGCGGCGGACGTCGGACTTCGGCATCTGCGACGAGGTGATCGCCCGCTGCGAACGCGCCCGGCTGCCGCTGCTCGGCATCTGCCTCGGCCACCAGGGGATAGCCGCCCGGCACGGCGGCACCGTGGAACGCGCGCCGGAGCCCCGGCACGGCCGCACCTCACCGGTACTCCACGACGGCACCGGCCTCTTCGCCGGCGTCCCCTCGCCGTTCGAGGTCGTGCGCTACCACTCGCTGGCCGTCACCGACCTGCCCGACGAGCTGCGGGCCACCGCCTGGACCGAGGACGGCGTCCTGATGGCCCTCGCCCACCGGGAACGGCCGGTGTGGGGGCTGCAGTTCCACCCCGAGTCGATCTGCACCCGCCACGGCGACCTGCTCCTGCGCAACTTCACCGCGCTCGCCCGCGCCGAACGCGCCGCGCACCCGCGCCCCCCGGTGACCGTACGCGCCCCCGAACCGACCCCCGCCCCCGCCGCGCCCCCGCGCGAACTGGAGGTCCTGGCCGAGCGGATACCCACCCGCTGGGACGCCGAAGTCGTCTTCGACCGGCTCTTCCGCGAGCGCCCGTACGCGTACTGGCTGGACGGCGGCGGCCCCGGCTCCGGCCTGTCCGCCGACGGCACCGGGCGGTTCTCCGTACTCGGCGACGCCACCGGCCCGCTGGCCCGGGTGGCCACCGCCGACGTGTGGACCGGCACCGTCACCGTGCGCGAACGCGGCCGGGAGCAGCTGGTCACCGGCTCCTTCCTCGACTGGCTCGACGCCGATCTGCGCGGGCTGCGCACGACCTGCCCCGAGCTGCCGTGCGACTTCGCCCTCGGCTGGGTCGGCTACCTCGGCTACGAGCTGAAGGCCGAGTGCGGCGGCGAGCGGGCGCACCGCTCGCCCGACCCGGACGCCGTGCTGGTCTTCACCGACCGCGCGATCGTCCTCGACCACGCCACCGGCACCACGTACCTGCTCGCGCTGGCCGAACGCGGCGCCCGCAGCCAGGCCCGCGCCTGGCTGCGCGAGACCCGGCGCCGCCTCGCCGCCCTGGCCGGGGCCGCCCCCGGCCCCGCCCCCCGGCCGCAGCCGGCCGCGCACGGCATCCGGCTGCGCCACGACCGCGCCCGCTACCTGGAACTGATCGCCGAGGCCCAGGAGGAGATCGCGGCCGGCGAGACGTACGAGGTGTGTCTGACCAACACCGCCGACATCCCCGGCCCGGTGGACGCGTGGCAGGCGTACCGGCTGCTGCGGCGGCTGAGCCCGGCCCCGTTCGGGGCGCTGCTCTCCTTCGGCGGGCTGTCGGTGCTCAGCACGTCGCCGGAGCGCTTCCTGCGGATCGGCGCGGACGGCGTGGCCGAATCCCGTCCCATCAAGGGCACCCGGCCGCGGGGCGCCACGGCGGCCGAGGACGAGGCGCTGCGGGCCGGCCTGGCGGCGGACGAGAAGGACCGCTCGGAGAACCTGATGATCGTCGACCTGGTCCGCAACGACCTGGGCCGCTGCGCGGTGACGGGTTCGGTGGTCGCCGACGACGTCTTCCGGGTGGAGAGCTTCCGTACCGTGCACCAACTGGTGAGCACGGTACGGGCCCGGCTGCGGCCCGGCGCGTCGGCGGTGGACTGCGTACGGTCCGCCTTCCCCGGCGGCTCGATGACCGGGGCGCCCAAGGTGCGCACGATGCGCATCATCGACCGGCTGGAGGGCGGCCCGCGCGGCGTCTACTCCGGGGTGATCGGGTACTTCTCGCTGACCGGCGCCGCCGATCTCAGCATCGTCATCCGCACCGCGGTCGTCACCGAACGGGGCATCCGGTACGGCACCGGCGGGGCGATCGTGGCCCTGTCCGACCCCGCCGCCGAGTTCGAGGAGACGGCTGTCAAGGCGGCCCCGCTGCTCGCCCTGACGGCGACGGAGTTCCCGGGCCGCGCGGACGCCGGCGCTCCGGGCGCCGGGCAGGGAACGGATCCGGCCGTCAGTCGCTCTTAACCGGCGTAGGTACGGCGACTGTCGGGAGCACGACGCGGTGAAGCGGCACAACGGGTTGAGCAGGGTCCACAGCACGACGGCGGGGGTGGCGGCGCTCGCCGCGGTGGCCACGCTGGCGACCGGATGCGGCGGGGGCGCCGACGCCGCGGGCAAGCCGTCGCCGGCCCCGACGGCCTCCGGCGCCCCGGCGTCCGGTACGCCCTCCGCCCCGGCGGGCGGCGACGGTACGGCATCGGTGCCCGCCGCCGTCTGGCACAAGTGGGGCCTCAAGCCGCTGCCCGCACCGCCCGCCCCGCCGGCCGACAAGCCCGTCAAACTCACCGCGCACGGCCCGGTACCGGTCTTCGCGCACATCCCCACCCACCAGAAGGTCGTCTTCGTCACCCTCGACGACGGGCAGGAGAAGGACCCCAAGTTCATAGCCATGATGCGGGAGTTGCGGATCCCGGTCACCATGTTCCTGATGAACGACGCCATCAAGTCCGACTACGGCTACTTCAAGCCGCTCCAGGCGCTCGGGAACCACATACAGAACCACACCCTGCACCACCCGGCGATGAACACCATCCCGCTCGCCCGGCAGACCGAGGAGGTCTGCGGCGACCAGAAGATCCTCACCAAGCAGTACGGCACCGCCCCGCTGCTCTTCCGTCCCCCCTACGGGGCGTACGACACCGCCACCAAGGCGGCGGTGAACGCATGCGGTCCCCGCGCCATCGTCTGGTGGCGCGAGTCCATGCAGATCACCAACATGCAATACCAGGCGCCCGACAAGAAACTCCGCCCCGGTGACATCATCCTCGCCCACTTCCGTGGTCCCAGTGAGCTGAAGGGGACGACGATGACGGAAATGTTCGCCAACCTGATCCGGCGGATCGAGGAACAGGGCTTCACGGTGGCCCGCCTCGAAGACTACGTGGCTGCGCCAAGCTGACGGTTCGCTCGCGCTGACGGTTCGCTCGCGCTGACGTCAGCCATTACCTCCTCGGGGTGCGCCCGTTTCCGCTTCGTCGTGGCTGAGGTCACGGATTGTTTCCCCCCGCCCACCCGTGGCTGTGTTCGTACAGTGCGGGGGGCGCACTGTCTGCCTGGGTTTCCGGGGGCCCTCCGGGGTGACTCCTCGCTCCGCGTATCCGCCAAGGCTTGGCTCCGGCTGCTGGGTCGCTGCGGGGACACCCCTGCACGCCCCCGTTCTGTTGCGTTCCGCGCTGCGGCACGGGGTGGGTGAGAAGGAGATCGGGGTGACCCCAACCTCCTCACTCACCCCCACCCGCGAAGAGAGGCACCCGCACGACGGCAGGAGGGGGTGTGTCGGGGGTGTCCCCGCAGCGACCCAGCGGGGCGGGGGAAAGCCGACGACGAAACCTGGAGCGAGGAGTCACCCCCGGCGCGCCCCCGATCCCGTACCGGCAGTAGGCGAAGCCCCCGGTGCCGAACCAAACCAAAACCCCACCAACCACCCACCGGGCAGGGGCGAACGGGGGCCACCCCGGAACCCCGAACCGGGCGAACCGGGCACCACGGCAAGGCCAATGCCGGCGCGCGGTGCGGGGGTCCGGGGGTGCCCCCGCCACGCCGGGGCCGACGGGGCCGCCCCGGCAGTGTGAAGTCGGGCTGAGCCGGCCACCGCGGGGCGGGGGTTTTCCGCGATTCAGGGGCGGAATCGCGGAAAACCCGACACGCGCTGCGCGCGCACCGCTACCGTAAGTGCGCGCGCAGCACTCGGTACCGCACGCGCGCACTGGGGAGGCCCTCATGGACGACACGCGCGAGCACGTGGAGCGGTTGCTGGACCGCGCCCACAACGCGTTCGAGCTGGACGACGCCGTGGTGGCGCGGCTGCGCGGCGCGCTGATGCATTGCGTGGAGCTGCACTCGCTGCACCGCCGCAACGGCCCCCCGTACCCCCTCGGCCACCGCACGCTGCGCCACGTCTTCCTCCTGCCCGACGGCGCCGACCTGGTGCTCTGGGAGATCGAGTACACCACCGGCCCGGGCAGCCGCACGCTCCACGAGGTCTACGCCGACCAGGCCCAGGCGGCCGAGGCCGAGCGGCGGATGACGGCCTGGTGCGGCACGGAACCGTACCCGAGGGCCGACACCGACGCCGACGCCGCCCTCCAGGACCTGCTCTCCGGGATCCTGGACGACCTGGCCATCCCCGGCCGCAGCCGGTCCCGGCACACCTACGAGCACGACCGCTCCGCCGAGCACGCCTGGCGCGTCCTGCGCCGCGCCGAGAACCCCGACCGCCCCGGCGCCCGCATCCGCCGCCTGCTGCGTACCGCCGTCGGCCACGAGACCACCCTGGTCGCCATGAGGCACGCCCGCGACGAGGGCCCGGCCGTCGAATGGGCCCTGTACGAACACGCCTTCCTCCTCGCCGACGACAGCGAACTCAGCCTGTGGGAGGTGGAGCACTTCCCGCCCGACGGCTACCCCGTCTGCGAGGTCTACCTCGACGAGACCACCGCCCGCGACAGCGCGGAACGCCGCCGGGAAGCGCTGTGAGCGTGATGATGGCGATCGGGGGACGCGCTGGACGCCGGGTACGTGGACGCCGCGGTGACGGGGTGGCGGCTGCGCGGGGCGTGAGGGGTCAGCGGAGGTCGGCGGGGACGGGGAGGTCCTGGGCGGGGACCGGGAGGTCGGGGGTGGCGAGGGTGCGGCGTTCGCGGCGGAAGACGTAGGCGGCGACGGCACCGGCGCCGGCCAGGGCCAGCAGGGACATGGCGGTGGACACCCAGGAGGCACCCAGCCAGTGGCCGCCTATGTAGCCGAGGCCCACCCCGTAGGCGGCCCAGACGAAGCCGGCCAGGGCCGACCAGGGGAGGAATTCGGCGGGGCGGCGGTGGGCCGCGCCGGCGCCGAGGCTCACCACGGAACGGCCGGCCGGGGCGAACCGGGCCAGCACCACCAGGGCTCCGCCGCCCTGCGTCAGCACCTGGCCGAGACGTTCCTGCGCGGCGGCGAGCCGGCGGGAGCGTTCCAGCCGGCGGTCGAGCCAGGCGCCACCGCGCCAGGCCAGCCGGTAGGCGGCGAGGTCGCCCAGACAGGAGGCGGCCGACGCGCACAGCAGCAACGCCACGATGTCGGTGGCGTCCTTCGCGCCGTCGGCGCCCGCGGTGCCCACGGTCGCGGCGGAGGTGAGCAGCACGCCGCTGGGCAGCACGGGCAGGAAGACGTCGAGCAGCACGCTCAGCGCCACCAGCGCGAACGCCCACGGGGAGTCGACAAGCGCAGTCAGTCTGTCGACCACCGTCGTTCTCTCCCGGATCGCCCGTGCGTTGTAGGCGGCGACCAGGGGCCGGAGCCTCCCGGTACGCCGCCGTACAGCGTACGCCTGGAATCTGTGCGGTGATCACACCGGACGGGGTGAGAAGGTTCTCATACGTTTCGACCCGGTTTCCCCGGCGTTCAGCGGCGCCGGGTCAGGCCGGGCTGCCGGCCTCGGCGGGGGCGGCCGGACGACGGCGGCGGGCGGCGGAAAATATCCCGTCCAGCGCCCAGGCGCCCGGCCCGGTGACCGCGAGCAGCAGGAACGCCCACGAGTACAGGGCGGCCGGCTCGCCACCGTTCTGCAACGGCCACAGCGCGAGCTTGGCGTGCACGCTGAAGTACGCGTACGCCATCGACCCCGAGGAGATCAGGGCGGCGGCACGGGTGCCGAGGCCGAGGACGACGAGGACGCCGCCGATGAACTGGATCACGGCCGCGTACCACCCCGGCCACGCGCCGGCCGGCAGGGTGCCGCCGTGGGTGCCCGCCGCGCCGCCGAGGACGCCGAAGAGCGAGGCGGCGCCGTGGCAGGCGAAGAGCAGGCCGGTGACGACCCGGAAGAGGGCGAGGACGTGAGGTTTGGCGGTGTCGGCGGACAGGCGCATGGGCAGGCTCCTTCGGTCGGCTGTGGGGGACGCACCGATCGCGGACCACATTAGGCAGACCTAATTAAACTCTGCAACTTTCAAGCATTTCGAGTTTGTTTCACCGCCCCGTCCCGGCCGGGCGCCGACGTACCGTATGGCCGTGTCCGCCGCCGCTTCCGCCACCACCTTGCTGCCGGTCAACGCCATGCTGGGCGTCGTGCTGGCCGCGCTGCTGCTCGCGGCGGTCGCCGTCGCCTGCTACGCCCGCTTCGTCGACGACCGGGAGAACTACCCGAGGGCCATCGCCTACGCCGGGCTGCGCGCGGTCGTCCAGCTCGCCGTCGTCGCCCTGGTCATCGGGTGGGTGGTGCGCAGACTGCCGACGCTGCTCGCCTTCGTCCTGGTGATGTACGCCGTCGCGGTACGCACCGCGGGCCGCCGGATCACCCGGAACGGCACGTGGTGGTGGGCGTCGGTGCCGATCGCCGTGGGCGCGCTGCCGGTGGTGGCGCTGCTGGTGGCCGTGGGGCTGGTGCCGCTGAAGGGGGTGGCGCTGATTCCGGTGGCCGGGATCCTGATCGGCGGCGCGCTCACCGCCACCGTGCTCGCCGGGCAGCGGGCCCTGGACGAGTTGCGTTCCCGGCACGGCGAGGTGGAGGCGGCGCTGGCGCTCGGGCTGCTGGAGCGGGACGCCCGGCTGGAGATCGCCCGCCCGGCCGCCGCCACCGCCCTGATCCCCGGCCTCGACCAGACCCGCACGGTGGGCCTGGTCACCCTGCCGGGCGCCTTCGTCGGCATGCTGATCGGCGGCGCCTCCCCGGTGATGGCCGGCGCGGTGCAGCTCTTCGTCCTGGTCGCCCTGCTCGCCGTGCAGGCGGTCGCGGTCACCGTGGTACTGGAACTGGTGGCCCGGGGACGGATCACCCGGCCCCGGTGAGGACGCGGCGGCGCCGGGCGGGAACGCGGCCGGCCCGGACGGATCGGTTACGCTGGTGCGAGCAGAAGGGGAGTAGCTCTCCGCCGGACCGTCGACATACTGCTGGAACGCTCCAGCCGGCGCCCGGAGCCACGCCGTCCACCGGCCTGGCCAGCGAGACCTTCGGCCGCAGTGTCCGACACTGCCGTGCCGAAGCGACCCCTTGGAGCTCCGGCGCGGCGCACCGCCCACCAGGAGTCCGTGAGACCGTGTTCAGCCTCACCATCGCCGCGATCGTCTTCGGCGTGATCTTCGTCGCCGAACTTCCCGACAAGACCGCGCTCGCCAGCCTGATGCTCGGCACCCGCTACCGCGCCGGATACGTCTTCTGCGGCATCGCCGCCGCCTTCGCGGTCCACGTCGTCGTCGCCATCGCGGCGGGCAGCCTGCTGACCCTGCTGCCGCACCGGTGGGTGCAGGGCGTGGTCGGGGTGCTCTTCCTCGCCGGCGCGGCGATGATCCTCTGGCAGCACTCCGGGGACGAGGACGAGGAGACCATGAAGCCCCCCGCCGACCAGAGCTTCTGGAAGGTCGCCGGAAGCGGCTTCATGCTCATCCTCGTCGCCGAGTTCGGCGACCTCACCCAGATCATGACCGCCAACCTCGCCGCCCGCTACGGCGACCCGCTCTCCGTCGGCATCGGCGCGGTGCTCGCCCTGTGGGCGGTGGCCGGGATCGGGATCCTGGGCGGACGGGCGTTGATGAAGCGGGTGCCGTTGCGGTTGATCACGAAGATCGCGGCGGCGGTGATGGTTGCCCTGGCGGGCTTCAGCTTGTACGAGGCGCTCTCCTAACGGTTCGCTCGCGCGGGCCCGCTACGCGCTGGCGGTCAGCCATTACTCCGTGGCCCGGTTCGCCCGTTTCAGGTTTCCGGGGTGGCCCCCGTTCGCCCCTGCCCGGTGGGGGGTTGGGGTGGGTTTTGGTTTGGTTCGGCACCGGGCCGGTTCGCCTATTGCCGGTACGGGGTCGGGGGCGCGCCGGGGGTGACTCCTCGCTCCGCGTATCCGCCACAGTTGCGCTCCGGCTGTTGGGTCGTTGCGGGGACACCCCCGGCACACCCCCTCCGGTCCGTTCGCGGGTGCCTCTCTTCGCGGGTGGGGGTGAGTGAGGAGGTTGGGGTCACCCCGATCTCCTTACTCACCCCCTCCGTGCCGCAGCGCGGAACGATGCGGAACGGGGGCGTGCAGGGGGGTCCCCGCAGCGACCCAGCAGCCGGAGCCAAGCCTTGGCGGATACGCGGAGCGAGGAGTCACCCCGGAGGGCCCCCGGACCCCAGGCAGACAGTGCGCACCCCGCACTAGACGAACACAGCCACGGGTGGGCGGGGGGAAACATCCGTGACGCCAGCCACGACGAGACGGGGGAGTCGGGGGGCACCCCGGGGAGGTAATGGCTGACCGCCAGCGCGAGCGAACCCTCACCCCGGAGGGCCCCCGGAAACCCAGGAAGACAGTGCGCACCCCGCGCTATACGCGTACAGCCACGGGTGGGCGGGGGAAACAGCTGTGACGCCAGCCACGACGAGACGGGGACCGGGCGAACCCCCGGGGAGGTAATGGCTGACCGCCAGCGCGAGCGTGACGCCAGCCACGACGAGACGGGGGCCCGGGGGCACCCCCGGGAGTCCGGGGCCGGGGGGAACGCCCTGTGCGGGGGATCGGGGGCACCCCGGGGAGGTAATGGCTGACCGTTAGCGCGAGCGAAACGCGTTCAGGAGCAGGGCGCAGAACGCCTCGGGCTGCTCCAGTGGAGCGAGGTGTCCGGCGTTGGGGACGACTACCAGGTCGCCCGCGTCGAGTTCGTCGGCGAGGGATTTCCCGCCTTGGAAGAAGTCAGGCATGTCGAGTTCTCCGACGCCGACCAGGGCGGGGATCGCCAGGGTGCGCAAGGCGTCCGCGTTTTGGCTCAGCGGGTCGGTCGCCAAGTTCGGCTCGCCATGGGCGAGTTGAGAGGTCAGCTGGCGGCGCAGCATGTCGGCGGCGTGGGCGCGTACCTCGTCCGACGCGTTGGGGGACGTCCAGGAGTCGACGCCGGCCTGGACAGCGGCCTCGATGTCGTCGGCGTCCAGCGCGGTCTTCTCCCTGTCCCACGCGGTTTGGAGGCGGGGAGACGGCGGCAGGTCGTGCGGGCGGTAACCGATCAGTGCCAAGCCCCGTACGCGTTCGGGGGCCGTGACCGCGGTCTGGAGGGCCACCAGGGCGCCGAGTGAGTTCCCGGCGAGGACGAAGCGGTCGACGCCGAGGTGGTCGAGGGTGTCGAGGACGTCGGCCCAGGGGGCCACTTCGCGGTGGTCGGGGAGGGGGGAGTCGCCGTGACCGGGCAGGTCCAGGGCGATGGCCCGGACACCGGCTTCGGCGAGCAGGGGGAGATGCGCCCGCCACATGGTGCGGTCGGTGGGTCGGGCGTGCAGCAGGACGACCGGTTGGCCTTGGCCTGCCTCGTCAAAGGGAAGTAGCACGGCTGGAGTGACCTTCTTCGGAGAGTGCGGATGGTGGGACGCCCACGGCAGGGGTCACGCGGCGGCGTCGAGTTCGGCGATCTCCGCCTCGCTCAGGCGGAGGTGGGCCGCGGCCACGTTGTCCTCCAGGTGGGCCACCTTGGAGGTGCCGGGGATGGGCAGCATGACCTCGGAGGAAGCCAACAGCCAGGAGAGGGCCACGTGGGACGGGCGGGTGCCGTGCGCGGAGGCGATGCGGTCGGCCGTTCCGCCGGGTCGGGCCAGTTCGCCCGCGGCCACGGGAGCCCAGGGGATGAAACCGATGCCGTGACGGGTGCAGTAGGCCAGGACGTCGGCGGAGGTGCGGTCGGTGAGGTTGTAGCGGTTCTGGACGGTGGCGATGTCCGCGACGCGCCGCGCCCGCTCGATCTGGTCGACCGTGACCTGCGACAGGCCGATCGCGACGATCTTGCCTTCGTCCTGGAGCTTCTTCAGCTCGCCGACCTGGTCCTCCAGTGGGACCTTGGGGTCGACACGGTGCAGTTGGAACAGGTCGATGTGGTCCAGTCCGAGCCGGCGCAGACTCATCAGCGCCTGCTGGCGCAGGTACTCGGGACGGCCGACCGGCGGCCACGCCGCGGGGCCGAGGCGCACCAGCTCTCCGCCGCGCCTGATCACGTCGGGGCCGTTACGGGTCAGACCCGCCTTGGTCGCGATGAGTACGTCGTCCGAGTAGGGGTGGATGGCCTCCCGGATGATCTCCTCGCTGACGTACGGCCCGTAGGAGTCGGCGGTGTCGATCAGCTGAACACCGAGTTCGACGGCGCGGCGCACCACACGCACGCACTCTCCGCGATCATCGGGCTCCCCCCACACCCCGAGCCCGGTCAGCCGCATGGCACCGAAGCCCAGCCGTGCGACTTTCTTGCCGGCTATCTCGAAGGTGCCGACGCTGTCGGCCAGGGACGTGGTCATGATGGAAAATCACTCCTTCTGTATGGGTATGTCTTCGTTGGAGGGATCAGCGGCGGTGGCGCTCTGCTCGGCCAGGCGTCGCAGCAGGACCAGGGCGTCGGCGCTGGCGCTGCCGGGTTCGGCGCTGTAGACCGACAGGTGCTGTCCCGGGGCGCTGGCGACGGCCAACGCCTCGAAGTGCAGGCGTAGTTCCCCCACCCGCGGGTGGCGGAAGTGCTTGTCCTCGTGGGTACGCGGACGTACTTCGTAGCGGGCCCACAGGTTGGTGAACGCCGGGCTGCGCAAGGTCAGTTCGCCGACGACCCGTTGGATCCGCTCGTCCTCCGGGAACTGTGAGGACGACGCCCGCAGGTTGCCCACCGCGATCCGCGCCGCGGCCTCCCAGTCCGCGTAGAACTCCTTCGCGTACGGATCGAGGAAGATCATCCGCAGCAGGTTGTCGTACCGGGCGAAGCCGCAGTAGAGCTCGCGCGCCATCGCGTTCGCGGCCAGGACGTCCTGCGCCGCGCCGACCAGGAAGGCCGGCACGTCCTGCATGCCTTCCATCAGACGCAGCAGCTCCGGGGCGACGGTCGTCGATGTGGACGTCTTCGTCCCGAACACCGGCATGCCGAGCCGGTAGAGATGCGCGGCGGCGGCGTCGTCGAGTCGCAGTGCGCCGGCGATGGCCCGCAGCACCTGGTCGGACGGGTGCCGTTCCCGGCCCTGCTCCAGCCGGATGTAGTAGTCCGTGCTCACACCCACGAGCAGGGCCACCTCGTCCCGCCGGAGTCCCGGCACCCGCCGTGGTCCGTAGTCGGGCAGACCCACGTCCTCCGGCCGGATCAGTGCGCGGCGGGCGCGCAGATAGTCTCCGAGTTCGTTCTTGCTGTCCACGATCAGGACACTAGTGCGGTTGGGCTGCCCGCGCGTGGGTGCGCTGCACCCACGCGGATCCGCGCGGGTCAGTCCTGCTGCTCGGTGGGTCTGATCAGGATTTCGTTGACCGCGGTGTGGCGGGGCCGGGTGACGACGAAGGCGATGGCGTCCGCCACGTCCGCGGGGGTCAGGCGTTCCATCGTGGAGTACCGCTCGCGCATCCGCTGCTGGATCTCGGGGCGGTTGTGCTCGGGCAGTTCTGTTTCCACGGCGCCGGGTTCGACGAGTGAGGTGCGTACGTGGCGCCGTGTGAGTTCCCTGCGGAGGGCCTCACCGAAGGCGGTCACGGCGTACTTGCTCGCGTTGTAGGCACCGCTGCCGTCGCGGACCTGGCGGCCCGCGGTGCTGCTGACCAGCACGAGATCGGCGACCTGACGCGGACCGTGGGCCGCCGAGTCGAGCAGGTGCGGGACGGCGGCGTGGGCGGTGTACATGAGGCCGAGTGTGTTCAGTTCGATCATCCGGCGCCATTCAGTCGTGTCGGCGCCCGCGAGCGGCCCCAGGAGCATGACGCCCGCGTTGGCCACGACGACATCGAGACGGCCGAAGGTCTCGACGGCCCGCGCGACGGTCGCGTCGGCCTGCCGTTCGTCGGTGATGTCGGCGGTCACGGCCAGGGCGCGACCACCGGTGCCTTCGATCGTCTCGACGAGCGCGTCGAGACGGCCGGTCCGGCGGGCCGCGACCGTCACGCTCGCGCCGAGAGCCGCCAGCGCGAGCGCCGTGCCCTCGCCGATCCCGCTGCTGGCTCCCGTGACGAGGGCGACCGTCCCGGCGAGCGGACGGAGGGCGGAAGCCCGGTGTGTTTCCGGCGCGAGATCCGCCGTGTCGGGGTAACTGGTCATGGCGTCGACGGTAGGCGCGTCACCACCTGGCGTGGGAGGGAGCGATACCCCCACCCGACCACCCCGGCCTCCCCCTCCCGCCGTCACGCGGGTGCCTCTCTTCGCGGAGGAAGGGTAAGGAGAAGGTTGGGGTGCCCCCGATCTCCTTTCTTACCCACCCCGTGCCGCAGCGCGGAACGATGCGGAACGGGGGCGTGCAGGGGTGTCCCCGCAGCGACCCGGCGGGGCGGGGGAGAGCCGACAACGAAACGTGGAGCGAGGAGTCACCCCGGAGGGCCCCCGGACCCAAGGCAGACAGTGCGCACCCCGCACTGTACGAACACAGCCACGGGTGGGCGGGGGGAAACATCTGTGACGTCAGCCACGACGTGACGGGGGACCGGGCCCACCCCGAGGACGTAATGGCTGGCCGCCAGCGCGAGCGAACCGTCAGGAGAGGAGAGCGAGGGTGAACCCACCCTCGGCCGCCGGGGAGACGGCGACCTGTTCGAGGGTGGGGACGTGGGCCGTGGGGGAGAGGGCGGCGGCGCGGGGGCCGACGCCGATGACGGTCATGCCGGCCGCGAGGCCGGCGGAGATGCCGGCCTCGGAGTCTTCGAAGACGACGCATTCCTCGGGGGCGAACCCCAGTTCCGCCGCCCCCTTCAAGAACCCCTCGGGATCCGGCTTGCTCGCGCTGACGGATTCCGCCGTCACGCGAACCTCCGGCATCGGGAGCGCGGCGGCGTCCATCCGGGCCCGGGCCAGGGCCTCGTCCGCGGAGGTCACCAGGGCGTGCGGGAGGCCGGCCAGGGCGGCGAGGAACTCGGGGGCGCCGGGGACCGGGACGACCCCGTCCACGTCGGCGGTCTCCTCGGCGAGCATGCGCGCGTTGTCGGCGTGGTTCTCGGCCATCGGCCGCTCCGGCAGCAGCACGGCCATGGTCGCGTACCCCTGGCGGCCGTGGACGACCTTGAGCACCTCGGCCGGGTCGAGCCCGTGCTCGTCGGCCCAGCGGCGCCAGCAGCGTTCCACCACGGCGTCGGAGTTCACCAGCGTGCCGTCCATGTCCAGCAGCGCGGCCTTGAACACACCCAGGGTCTGCGACCTGCGCGTCATGCTGCCACTCCTGAAGCTCGACGGACGCGGGGGGAAGAGCAGTGGCCCCGCCCGCCGGTCAGGGGAAACGGGCGGAGCCACTTTGTTCCTCAACGATACAAAACGAGTGGCGCCCACGCCAACCGCCCCCCTGGCCGCAAGCCGTCCGGCGGACCTAGCCGACCCCTCCGACCTGCGGCTCCACCGTCTGGAGGAGCCCGTAGGTGAAGTGGGCCACGTGGCGTTCCCCGGTGCCGGGGTCGGCGAAGGCCAGGCGCCAGCGGGTGGGGGCGTCGCCTTCGAGCGGGCGGGCGGCGGGGAAGGCGCGGGCCACCTCGTCGACCACGTACGACCAGGGCCGCAGGTCGGCCACCTCGCGCGGGGCGGGCGGGGTGGCCCCCGGGGCGCGTACCAGCCACTCGTTCCACACCCGTCCGCCGGGGCCGGACATCACCTCGAAGCGCAGACCGGGCCAGAGCGGCACCGGCCAGCGCAGCGCCCGGCAGGTCACATCGCCGATCCGGCGTTCGGCGACCGATTCGGGGGCGCCCAGCAGGAGCCGGTGGCGGGCCTCGCCGCGCGGGAAGGTGCGGGCGCGCAGCGTCGCCTGCCAATGCCGGTTGGCCTCGCGCATCTCGGAACGGGAGGCGCCCAGCTCGCGGAGCGCCTCCTCGACCAGCTCCGGCCGGTGGTCGGCCATCCGGCGGAGCAGGACGAGCTGGAGTCCCCGGGGTCCGAATTCCGTCGCCACGCCCTCGATCCTGCCAGACGGCCATCGGGCTGACTGAATGGGGCAAACCTGGGCACATACGACTAGATGACGTGAACGGTCATCCCGCGATGGCCAACGGCCACCCCGGCGAACCGCTGATCCTCGACCGAGGAGCCGCGATGGCGCGCGACGACGCGATCAGGCCCGAAGGGACCGCCCCCGGCAGCCCGGGCGGTTCCGTCCCCGACCACCCGGACCGCCCGGCCTCCGGGGTCCCCGCCGGGCGTCCACCGACCGGCGCCGGAACCGCCGAGCCGTCCGGCCCCGGCAACGTCCCCGGCGACGTCCCCGGCGACACCCCGCGCCGGATCGTACTCGTGGCCATGAGCGCCCTGCTCATGGGGATGCTGCTGGCCGCGCTCGACCAGACGATCGTCTCCACCGCGCTGCCGACCATCGTCAGCGACCTCGGCGGGCTCAACCATCTGTCCTGGGTGGTCACGGCGTACCTGCTGGCGTCGACGGCGGCCACGCCGCTGTGGGGGAAGCTGGGCGACCAGTACGGGCGCAAGCGGCTCTTCCAGACCGCCATCGTCATCTTCCTGATCGGCTCCGCGCTGTGCGGGATCGCGCAGAACATGGGCGAGTTGATCGTCTTCCGGGCCCTTCAGGGGCTGGGCGGCGGCGGGTTGATGGTGTTGTCGATGGCGATCGTCGGCGACATCGTGCCGCCCCGGGACCGGGGGCGCTACCAGGGGCTCTTCGGCGCGGTGTTCGGCGCCAGCAGCGTGCTGGGGCCGCTGCTCGGCGGGCTCTTCGTGGACCACCTGTCGTGGCGCTGGGTGTTCTACATCAACCTGCCGATCGGGGTGGTCGCGCTCGGCGTGATCGCGGCGGTGCTGCACATCCCCGTCCACCGCACCAAGCACACCATCGACTACGCGGGCACCGCGGCCATCGCGGCGGTGGCCACCTGCCTGGTGCTGGTGGCCTCGCTGGGCGGCACCACCTGGCCGTGGGCGTCGTGGCAGATCGTCGTGCTCGCGGTGGCCGGTGTCGTCCTGCTGGCGCTCTTCGTGGCGATCGAACGCCGGGCGGCGGAACCCGTGCTGCCACTGCGGCTGTTCCGGCTGCGTGCCTTCACCCTGTGCTCGGTGATCGGTTTCATCGTCGGCTTCGCGATGTTCGGCGCGATGACGTACCTGCCGACCTTCCTCCAGGTGGTGCACGGCATCTCGCCCACCCTGTCCGGGGTGCACATGCTGCCGATGGTGCTCGGCATGCTGATCTCGTCCACCGGGTCCGGGCAGATCGTCAGCCGCACCGGGCGCTACAAGGTCTTCCCGGTGCTGGGCACCGGCATCACCATCGGCGGGCTGTACTTCCTGCACACCCTGGACGAGTTCACCGGGACGTGGACGATGAGCGCCGCGTTCTTCGTCTTCGGTTTCGGGCTCGGCCTGGTGATGCAGGTGCTGGTGCTCGTGGTGCAGAACGCGGTGGGGTACGCGGACCTGGGGGTGGCCACCTCGGGGGCGACGTTCTTCCGGTCCATCGGCGCCTCGTTCGGCGTGGCCATCTTCGGCACCGTGTTCTCCAGCGAGCTGCGCACCCAGCTGACCGGCGCGCTGGCGGGGCGTGCGCTGCCGCCGGGGCTCACCCCGCAGGCGTTGCAGTCCGATCCGCACACGGTGGCCGCGCTGCCGCCGGCGGTGCGCGGTGCGGTGCTGCACTCGTACGCGGTGGCGATCACCGATGTCTTCCTGTACGCGATGCCGGTGGCGGCGGTGGCGTTCGCGCTCGCCTGGTTCCTGCGCGAGCAGCCGCTGCGGGCCTCGGTGACGGCGCCGGACGTCAGCGAGACGTACGCCTCCAACCCGGTTGAGCGCTCCTCGCGGGACGAGGTGGCCCGGGCGCTGTCGTGGCTGGGCACCCGGGAGGGGCGGCGCGGGCTCTACCGGCGGATCACCGAGCTGGCCGGGCTCGACCTGCATCCGGCGGCGAGCTGGCTGCTGCTGCGCATCAACCGGTACGGGTCGGCCGCGCCGCAACTGCTGGGGGAACGCACCGACGTACCGCCGGAGGTGGTCTACCAGGCGTCGGCCGAGCTGGAGATCGCCCATCTGGTGCGCCGGGAGGGGCTGGTGCTGGTGCTCACCGACGCCGGACGCGAGGTGGCCGGCCGGCTGGTGGACGTGCGCACCAGCGTCCTGGCCGAACTCCTCGGCGACTGGTGGGATCCCAAGCGGGCCCGGGACGATCTGCACGGTCTGCTGCGGGAGTTGAGCGGTCAGCTGTGCGGTGACGACTCCGACCGCCCGATGCCCCGGCAGGCACCGCCGAGGCGGGCCGCGGCCACCACCTGAGCGGAAGGCGGCGGCCACGGCCCGCCGGTCACCGCGCCGGACGCGGCTTGCTCAGGCCCCGCTTGAGGTAGCGGGCGAGCGGGCGTTCCACGTACCGGTGCACCAGCCACGCCGCGTACAGGAAGAACGCGGTCACCCCGCCGACCAGGGCCCAGGCCGGGACGGTGTCGTGCAGGTGGAGGATGACGCCCCAGCCGATGTCCTCGTGGAGCAGGTAGAGCGGGTAGGTCAGGGCGCCCAGGGTGGTCAGCCCGCGCCAGCGGATCCAGTCGAGCCGGCCCAGCGCGGCGGCGATCAGCACGGCGTAGCAGGCGGTGACGAAGGCGGCGGCGTAGCCGAACTGGAGGTGGTGGCCGACGTGTCCGCTCACCTCCGGGAGCTGCGTGGCGAGCTGGTGCAGGCTGAGCAGCCAGCACAGCCCGGTGAGGCCGGCCAGCAACAGGTCGGGGCCGTAGCGGTGCATCAGGTAGATGGCGACGCCCCCGGCGAAGTACGGGGCCTGGCCGGGCATGGTGAGCGTCCTGACGATCGAGTCACCGCTGCCGGTGGAGATCACCCCGGCCACCAGCCAGATCCCGCAGAACGAGACGACCCGCTGGTAGCTGAGCCCGGCCCGCACCACGACCAGGAAGAGCAGGTAGAAGACGAGTTCGCACCAGAGCGTCCAGTACACCCCGTCGACGTCGGAGACCTTCAACGGGTCCTGAAGCATCGTCAGGTTGGTGAGGAACTGGTCGATGCCGCGCCCGTAGCGCAGCCAGTGGCCGCCGGCCAGCAGCACGAAGACGGTGGTGGCCGCGATGGCGAACCAGTACGCCGGGAACAGCCGGGTCACCCGGGATATCAGGAAGTCCTTGGGGGTGCGCCCCCAGGCGGTCATGCAGATGACGAAGCCGCTGATGAGGAAGAAGAGCTGGACCCCGAGGAAGCCGTAGGAGCTGAACCGGTTGAAGACCGGGAACACCTCGTGCACCGGGCGGCCCCACGGATGCGGGTCGTGCTCGGCGAACGCGGTGTAGTGGTACGCCACCACGTACAGGGCGGCCAGCAGACGCAGGCCGTCCAGGACGTACAGCCGTGGTCGGCGTCCGGGGCCGGTGGGGGCGGCGGCGGACGGGGTCGCGGCGGTGACGGCGACGGGCGGCAGCGGTGGGCTGTCGTGAACAGGCATGGCGGTGCCCATGGGCCTCGGCACTCCGATTCGATGTGAGCCGGCTGTGGGGGACGCTAACGGCCCACGGGACGCTACCAGCAGTCACCCCTTGGGGGCACATCCGCGTTTGGTTCCGCTCAATCGGGCAACCTGTCCGGGCGTGGCGGCTCCGCCGCGGAGGAACCCAGCGCAACGGTGAGGAGCCGGCGATGAACGAGCACGACGGGCACGCCGCCCCGGATTCCGGTTCCGGCCCCCGGCGGGTGCTGGACGAGGTGCGCGCGGCGGAGACCGAACGCCGCACCCGGCAGGCCCTGGACGACTTCGCCGACCACCCCAGGCGTGCCGTCCAGGAACTCGACACCCTGCTGGCCGAGGCGTGCGGCTGGTTCACCGACGCCCTCACCGACCGCCGCCACGCGCTGCGCCAGCACTGGCGCGGCGAAGGCGGCTCCGCCTCCACCACCGTGGGCCCCGACGACCTCCGCCACGCCCTGGCCGAATACCGCGACCTCCTGCTGCGCCTGTCCCGGCTGTGACGACGCGGGACGGTGCGTGGGCGGTACGGGGACGTGCGCCCGTACCGCCCGGTGTGCTCAGGCGGCTTGCGGGGTGGCGGCCAGCTCGCGCGCCTCGGCCTCGGTGGCGACGGCCGGGGGAGAGCCCTTCAGCGGGCGGCCGGCGGTCTCGGACATCAGCAGGACGGCGACGCCGCCCACCACGGCCGCGGCCATCATGTAGTACGCGGGCATCAGCAGGTTGCCGGTGGCGCTGATCAGCGCGGTGACCACCAGCGGCGTGGTGCCGCCGAAGAGCGAGACGGAGATGTTGAACCCGACCGACAGCGCACCGTAGCGGATCCGCGTCGGGAAGAGCGCGGGCAGCGTCGAGGGCATCGCACCGGTGAAGCAGACCAGCAGCAGCCCGAGCGCGGCCATACCGGCGTACACCCCGGCCAGGCTGCCCTGGCGGATCAGCAGCAGCGCCGGGATCGACAGCAGCAGGAAACCGGCGCAGCCGGCGCCGATCACCGGGCGGCGGCCGAAGCGGTCCGACAGCCGGCCGGCGAGCGGCTGGACGGCCATCATCACGACCATCACCACCAGCACCACGATCAGCCCGTGCGTGGCCCCGTAGTGCAGCTGGCCGGTGAGGTAGCTGGGCATGTACGACAGCAGCATGTAGTCGGTGACGTTGAAGACCAGCACCAGCGCCACGCACAGCAGCATCGCGCGCCACTGGCCGAGCAGGATCTCGCGCAGCGACTTCTTCGCGGACTGCTCGACCTGCTTGGCCCGGGCCTCCTGCTCCAGGCGCGCGAACGCCGGGGTCTCCTCCAGCTTCAGCCGCAGGTACAGGCCGATCAGGCCGAGCGGACCGGCCACCAGGAACGGGATGCGCCAGCCCCAGGCCAGCAGCGCGTCATGGCTGAGCACGGCGGTCAGCACGGCGACGATGCTCGCGCCGGCCACGTAGCCGACCAGGGTGCCGAACTCCAGCCAGGAGCCGAGGAATCCGCGGCGCTTGTCGGGCGCGTACTCGGCGATGAACGTCGAGGCGCCGCCGTACTCACCGCCGGTGGAGAAGCCCTGCACGAGCCGGGCGGCGAGCAGCAGCAGCGGGGCGCCCACCCCGATCGCCGCGTACGAGGGGATCAGGCCGATCGCGAAGGTGCCGACCGCCATCATGATCATGGTGATGGCGAGCACCTTCTGCCGTCCGATGCGGTCGCCCAGCGGGCCGAAGACCATGCCGCCGACGGGGCGGACGAGGAAGGCGGCGGCGAAGGCGCCGAAGGTGGAGAGCAGCTGGGCGGTGGGGTTCCCGGACGGGAAGAAGACCTCGCCGAGGGTGACCGCGATGTAGCTGTAGACGCCGAAGTCGAACCACTCCATGGCGTTGCCGAGCGCGGCGGCGGTGACCGCCCGCTTGACCATCTTCTGATCCACCACGGTGACCGGGCGGGCCCGGTCCGCGGTTCCCCCCACGCCCCGGTTCGGCGGCCATCGGGTTTCGGCCTTCAACGTATCGGGATGCGTGGTCACGCTCGGTGCCTGCTTCCTGTCTCGGGTTTCCGGGTTTCGGAAGGACAGCTACCGACGATAGACAGGGATCATGCCTGGGCGTTTTTCTCCGGAGGTCGCCGGAGAAAAGTTGTGAATGCCGCTGTGAACTCGGGAAACGCGGGAGCGGACGGGCGTGGTGGAAGAGGGTTTCCGGTGATCTTTGTCACGATCCTACATCGGGCATTTCACTCATACGTCACCCGCATCTCCTTGATCCCGTTGAGCCAGGAGGAGCGCAGCCGACGTGGTTCGCCTACCTGCCGGATGCCCGGGACGGTGTCGGCGAGGGCGCCGAAGATCAGGTCGATCTCCAGCCGGGCGAGGCTGGCGCCGAGGCAGAAGTGGGGTCCGCCGCCGCCGAAGCCCAGGTGGGGGTTGGGGTCGCGGGTGATGTCGAAGACCTCGGGGCGGTCGAAGACCTCCGGATCGTGGTTGGCGGAGGAGTAGAAGACGCCCACCCGCTGCCCCTTCGCGATGCGCGCCCCGCCCAGTTCGGTGTCGCGGGTGGCGGTGCGCTGGAACGAGACCACCGGCGTCGCCCAGCGCACGATCTCGTCGGCCGTGGTGGCCGGACGCGTCCGCTTGAACAGCTCCCACTGTTCCGGGTGGGTGAGGAAGGCGTGCATGCCGTGGGTTATCGCGTTGCGGGTCGTCTCGTTCCCGGCCACCGCCAGCAGCAGCACGAAGAAACCGAATTCGTCGGCGCCCAGATTGCCTTCGTCGGCGGCGGCGACCAGGGTGCTGACGATGTCCTTGGCGGGACACTCCTTACGCGCCGCCGCCAGGTTCATGGCGTATGAAATCAGTTCGGCGGCGGATTGTGCACCGATCTCCTCGGTGATGGCCAGCTCCGGGTCGTCGTACCCCACCATCTTGTTGGACCAGTCGAAGATGCGGGCCCGGTCCTCCTGGGGGACCCCGATGAGTTCGGCGATCGCCTGGAGCGGCAGCTCGACGGCGATGTCGGTGACGAAGTCGCCGCTGCCGGTCCGCCGGGCGTCGGCCACGATGCGCGCGGCCCGCTCGCGCAGCGCGTCGTTCAGGCTCCGGATGGCCCGTGGGCTGAAGCCGCGCTGCACGATCTGGCGGACCCGGGTGTGCTCCGGCGGGTCCATGTTGAGCATGATCAGCCGCTGGACGTCGATCTGCTCGCGGGTCATCGCCTCGTGGAAGCGGATGATCGCGGTGTTGGCCGCCGAGGAGAACACCTCCGGCCGGGTGGAGACCTCCTTGACGTCCGCGTGCCGGGTCACCACCCAGTAGCCGTCGTCGCCGAAACCGGCCACCCCGTGCGGCTGGGCGTTCCACCACACCGGCGCGGTGGCGCGCAGCGCGGCCAGCTCCGGCAGCGGGACCCGGGTGGCGTAGACGTCCGGGTCGGTGAAGTCGAAGCCCGCGGGCGGGACGCCGTCGGGCATGGCGGGGCAGGACATCGCGGCCTCCAGGGCGGACCGGCGCCATAACTGACGAGCCATCAGATTCTTGCCGAAGGTAGTTTGCCCCGCCCCGGGTGGCAAGGGTCACGCCGCGATCCCCTCCACCCTACGGCGTGTCGCCTTGCCCGGCCTCGCCCCGGTGTCCGAACCGGGCCCCTTGCGCGACCGTACCGCGGGTAATACAACTGCCGGAGAACTAGAACGCGTACTAGTTCTTCCCGTGGGCTGCGGGCGCCGGGACGCCGGCAGCCGAGGAGAGGACGAGATTCATGGCCGCTGAACCCGTCATCGTCGAGGCCGTACGCACCCCCATCGGCAAGCGCGGCGGCGCGCTCGCCAACCTCCACCCCGCCTACCTGCTGGGCGAGACCTACCGCGAACTGCTGGCCCGCACCGGCATCCAGCCCGACTGCGTCGAGCAGATCGTCGGCGGCACCGTCACCCACGCCGGGGAGCAGTCCATGAACCCGGCCCGCACCGCCTGGCTCGCCATGGGGCTGCCCTACGAGACCGCGGCCACCACGGTGGACTGCCAGTGCGGATCCTCCCAGCAGGCCAACCACCTGGTCGCCAACCTCGTCTCCGCCGGGGTGATCGACATCGGCATCGGCTGCGGCGTCGAGGCGATGTCCCGCGTACCGCTCGGCAGCGCCTCCAAACACGGCCCCGGCAAGCCGTTCCCCGACGAGTGGAACGTCGACCTGCCCAACCAGTTCGAGGCCGCCGAACGCATCGCCCGCCGCCGCGGCCTGACCCGCGAACGCGTGGACGACCTCGGACTGATCTCCCAGCAACGCGCCCAACGCGCCTGGGCCGAGGAACGCTTCAAGCGCGAGACCTACCCCGTCCAGGTGCCCACCACCGAGGACGAACAACTCGCCGGACAGGGCATGTGGCGCCTGGTCGACCGGGACGAGGGCCTGCGCGACACCAGCGCCGAAGCGCTCGCGGGCCTCAAACCCGTCATGCCCCTGGCCGTCCACACCGCCGGGAACTCCTCCCAGATCTCCGACGGCGCCGCCGCCGTGCTCTGGGCCTCCCGCAAGGCCGCCCGCGCCCTCAAACTCCGCCCACGCGCCCGCATCGTCGCCCAGGCGCTCGTCGGCACCGACCCCCACTACCACCTCGACGGCCCGATCGACGCCACCCGGGCCGTCCTCGGCAAGGCGGGCATGTCCTTACGCGACATCGACCTCGTCGAGATCAACGAGGCCTTCGCCTCCGTCGTCCTGAGCTGGGCCCAGGTCTTCGACGCCGACCTCGGCAAGGTCAACGTCAACGGCGGCGCCATCGCCCTCGGCCACCCCGTCGGCGCCACCGGCGCCCGCCTGATCACCACGGCGTTGCACGAACTCGAACGCACCGACAAGGAGTTCGCCCTGATCACCATGTGCGCCGGCGGCGCACTGGCGACCGGGACGATCCTCCAGCGGCTCTGACCCCGACCGCCGCGTTACGCCTGCGCGGCGGCGAACTCCACGAACGCGGCCCAGGCGCTCGCCGGGAAGGCGAGCGCGGGGCCGTCGGGGTCCTTGGAGTCGCGGACGTGGACGGTGTGGGGGTGTATGGCGACCTCGACGCAGTCGCCACCGCTGGAGTCGCTGTAGGAGGACTTGCGCCAGTCGTAGGCGACTTCGATGCAGTTGCCGCCGCTGGAGTCGCTGTAGCTGGACTTGAACCACTGCAAGCTGTCGCTCATAGTTCTCCCGCCAACTGCGTTACGCCTGCGCGGCGGCGAACTCCACGAACGCGGCCCATGCGCTTGCCGGGAACGCGAGGGCGGGGCCGTCGGGGTCCTTGGAGTCGCGGACGTGGATGGTGTGGGGGTGTATGGCGACCTCGACGCACTGGCCGCCGTCGGAGTCGCTGTAGGAGGACTTGCGCCAGTCGTAGGCGACCTCGACGCACGCGCCACCGCTGTCGTCGCTGTAGCTGGACTTGAACCACTGCAAGCTGTCGCTCATAGTTCTCCCGCCAACTGCTCGATGAGGGCCAGGGATTCGTCCGGGCTCAGGCACTGCGCTTGGATCATCGCATACCGCTGGAAGAGCTCGGTTACCGTTTCCGGCTTGCGTACCAGGATGCTCTGGCGCTGCGACTCGATGTAGACCAGGTGCTCGTGGTCCGGGGTCTCGATGAGCCTCATAGCGCCTCCAAGGCCCGCGTGTTCGCCTCGGGCGCCGCGTCCCAGCGGCATCACCTGAATCGTTACGTTGCGCCGCTTCGAGCACTCGGCGAGGTGGAGAAGCTGCCGCTTCATGATCTCCGCGCTGCCGATCGTCCGCCGCAGCACGGACTCGTCCATCACGAAGTTGAGCAATGCGACCGGATCGCGGTCGAACAGCGCCTTGCGAGCCATGCGTGCTTCGACCAGTTCCTCGACGCGCTCGTCGGGCAGCGGCGGATAGCCGCAGGAGATGAGCGCTCGCGCGTACTCCTCCGTCTGCAAAAGGCCCTCGACCACCAGCACTTCGTACGTCGACAGGCTCAGCGCGGACATCTCCAGCTTCGCCGCGTCCTTGAACTGCGCCGGGTACCGGTCCAGCACGAGGTACTTGCCAGCGAGCTTCAGGACGCCGGTGCCGCCGGTCAGAACTTCGTCCAGCCCGGCGAGAGCCTTCTCGCTGGGCGCGCTCTTGCAGGTCTCGATGGCGCTGATCGCCGAGCCCGTGTAGTTGATGCGCTTGCCGAGGTCCTCCTGCGAGAGTCCGGCCTGTTGTCGTAGTGTTCGGGTCATCGCGGCGAGGTACTGCATGGTCGGCGACGCCGTTTCCTCGTTGTCGGCCCGGGTCATTTCGGACACCCCCTCAAGTGGTCCCAAGCGCCGTTCGAGCACAACCGCGAGTAGCGGACGATCAGCGCTCCGTCACTTCCCAAGGCTAGCGGCGGGGTCCGACAGTGGTCCCATGGATTCGGGAAGCCAGCACCTCTACGAGTGGCGGATGTGGTTCACGCCGCTGCCGCATTCGGCCGGCCGGGCCCGTCGTGAAGCCCGCGACGCGCTCCGCGGCTGGGGCTGCCGGAGGGAGGACGCCGAGGCGGTCGTCCTGGTCGTCAGCGAACTGGCCACCAACGCGATCCGCCACGCCCGCGCCCGGGGGCGGCTGTTCGAGGTCCGGCTGCACTACCTCGGCGACGTCTCCGACCCCAGCACCGCCCACCCCCGCGAGACGTACCCCGACGACGACGCCGAATCCGGCCGCGGCCTCCTCCTCGTAGCCGCCAACGCCGAAAAGTGGGGCTGGCGCCCCTGCCCGACCGGCAAGACGGTGTGGGCAAGGGTGCGGCTGCCGATCTGTTGATCCGGACGTAAAGGGCTCCACGCGGGAAAAGGCGAGGTGCCGTGTCCGCACTCGCCGCATTCGCTCCAGGCGCCTATCGTGGCAGGTATTGCTTGCTCCGCCTCCCATCGAAGGAGGGCGACATGGTCCGACGTTCCGAGGACCACGAGCGTCCGGTCGAGCGGCTTTATGACACGGCCTCAGAACTGCTGGCCAAATCGTACGATGCGAATCTCCATTTCGGCTACTGGGACGACTTCGGGAACGGGTCGCTGGCCGCAGCCGCCGAACGCATGACGGACCAGGTGATCGAGCGCATCCGGGTAAATCCCGGACAGCGCGTGCTGGATGTCGGCTGCGGCACCGGCACCCCGGCGCTGCGCCTGGCCCGGGCCCGTGGCGTGGAGGTCGTCGGCATCTCCATCAGCCGGCGCGAAACCGACGGCGCCAACGAGCGCAGTCGGCGCGCGGGCCTGGCACGACGAGTGCGTTTCGACCACGCGGACGCCATGGCACTGCCGTACGCCACGGCGTCCTTCGACGCGGTGTGGGCCATCGAGTCGATGAGCCATATGCCGGACCGCGCGAAGGCGTTGGGCGAGATCGCCCGGGGCCTGCGCCCCGGGGGCCGACTCGTGATCGCCGACGGATTCCTGCACGGGACCGGCACAGGACCGAGCAACCCCGTCATGGACAGCATGTGCGCCGCGTTCCGGATGCATTCCCCACCCACCCTGGCGGGATATGAGGATCTGCTGGCCTCCGCCGGGCTCCGGCTCACGGAGAGCACCGACCTCTCCCGTCACGCCCGGCACTCGATGGCCCGCCTGACCGAAACCCTGAAAGGGGATTCGGCGGAGTTCGCCCGCGTCCTGGGGCGGGGAACCTTCGTACGCCTTATGGAGTCCCTGTGTGAAGCCGACGTTACCAAGATCGTCGGATACGCGCTCCTGACCGCGGAACGCACCGCCGACCCCCGCAACTCCGGCTGAGCCCCTGGCCTCCAGCGCCTCCTTCGACGTTCCCGACAAGCCCGCGGCACCCGGCTTCGCCCACGTCCTGCACAACAACACCCTGGCGGCGGCCGTGGCCCAGGCCGCGAAGACAGGGCGGCGATCACTCGTAACGCAGGCGCAGCGACTCCCGTTCGGCCTCCTCGATCTGGTCGGTGGTCAAGCCCGGCATGTTCAGCTGAGCCAACGTCACCTCGGCGCTGGTCGGCTGGGCCTCAGCAGGCACCCACCGCTCCGGTTGCCAGGCGTTGGCGCGCATCAGCGACTTCGGGCAGTGTGGATAGACCTGCTCCACCTGCACCACGATCGCCGTGACCGGCGGCTTCCCCACGGGTGTGAGTTGGGCGAGCAGCTCCGGGCGCGCCGAGACGCAGGCACGGCCATTGACGCGCAGCGTGGTCGGGCGGCCGGGAATGAGGAAGAGCAGTCCGACACGTCCGGACTGCAACACGTTCTGCATCGTGTCGAGCCGCTTGTTGCCCGTCGCGTCGGGGATGACCACGGTCCGCTCGTCGAGCACCGAGACGAACCCCGCCGGGCCGCCACGCGGCGTCACATCCGCCCGGCCCTCGGCGTCCGCACTGCCGATGAACACCAGCGACGAACAGCCGATCAGCGCCCGGGTCTCCTCCGTCAGGCGGTCGATCTCCTTGCGAAGCGCGCTCGGGCCCGGCGGCGGGTAGAGCTCACGCAACTGGTCCGGACCGGTGAGGGCGTCCGCCCGGAGCGATTCGAAGAGCGAGCCGGCGACGCCAGTGTCGATCGTCATACGGACGACCCTAGAAGACGACCGAGACAGTGCGTGGGTCAGCGCTCAACTCGCCTGTGTTGACCGGGTCGTTACTCCTCGGCGTAGTCGGAAGAACGCGGCATTGCCATGCCGGCCCGTACCGATGCGGATCTCATCGAGCGGGCACCCGTCAGGGACAGCGCGGCGCCCGCTTCGTCCCGCTGCCATGCCGGGCCGAGGAGTCCGGTCAGCGGCGGCCCGAGGCAGAGGCCAGCGCGGGCGGACCACCGCCGGATCCGCACCACAGGCGGGCGCACGGACGCCCGCACCGGTGCCCTCCGAAATTCGTACGGCTTCCGCCCATCGCCTGCCGTAGGGTCCCCATGGCAGGCCCTTCCACGAAGACGGAAGCAGCGGCATGACAAAGCTCATTGCGCTCACCAATGACGAAACGCCGAACGACTTCGACTGGTTCGCGACACGTGGCCTGTTCGAGCCTATCGCCGAGTCCATTCTCCAGCGGATCGAGGACGGCGCCCTCCGGGAGAAGATGCGGGCCCAAAAGGTGTCCGGCTACATCTTTGTCGAACATCTTCCTCCCGAGGTGCGGCACAAGATTCTGGTGGCTCTGCGGGACGAGCTTCCGGAGTTCGTCGACACGGTGCTGTATCCGCCGCCGCTGGACGAGAAGAACCTTGACCCGATCTTCGTGGAGCGGGCGAAGTCGCTGGCGCGCATGGCGGCGAAGCGGCTGGAGAGGGACGCCTCCGACTGATCCGGGGGGCCCGTCTCCGCTGTCCGGCGGCCCACCGCCGCCACTCCGCAGTCGGCTTTCGAGGTCGTCCACGACCCAGTTCGCCCAATGCTGCGTGATGTGCGGGCGGACTCGGTCGGCGAGGATCTGAAGGGCGGGCGACACCGACCAGTGGGTGTAGCTGGGGGGGGCTGGATGACCTGCACGTCGGTGTACCAGGCGGCTTCCTCCCCAACTCCCCGACGGCCGCCCCCCGGAACGCGCATTCACCCCAACGGCTCGGCGCCGAAGCTGAATACGGTCATCAGGCAACTTCGTTCACGATTCTCTGTGTTCAGCATTTCTGTGCCGGGGAGATCCTTGAAATCCTTGGCGGGGAGTGTGTCCGACAACGTCGCAGCGTTGGCAGGAGGTGTGTCGAGACACCGTCCGACACGCCGGGCCGGCCCCCGCGGTCACGTGATCCGACGCATCACGGCACGCGTAGCCGTTACGTTCCGCTCCTGGATGATTACGGACAGCAGGATGACGGCATTGTCTTGCCGGGGATGGACGCGACGCCACACCGCCCCGGCGTCCGATTCGCGTGGGGGGGCACCGCCCCCACGTCCAGGAGGGAATGCCGTGAGCATCACCGAAGAGCAGGTCGCCGAAGCCTTCGAGTCCGGTCCCCCGATCATCCTGGCGCCCGGTCCACGCACGACCGAGCGCACCGCGCCCGAGCCCGACGAGGTCTGGGACCTCCCCAGCGGCATCGCCCGGATCTACCACGGCGAGGGCAACACCCACCTCACCCGCCCCGTCCTGATCGCGGACGGCTTCAGCGTCGGTCCCACCGACCTCAACCTCACCTGGGAACTCCTGGAGTACGGCCCGTTTCCGCTCCTGAGCGAGATCCGCCGCCGGGGCCGCGACGTCGTCCTGGTCGGCTACCGCGAGCGCAGCGCGTCGATCCTGGAGAACGCCGAGACGGCGATGGCGGCCGTCATCGAGGTGATCGACCGCCGTACCGGCGACCACCCGCTGACCGTCGGCGGCTTCAGCATGGGCGGCCTGGTCACCCGGTACGCCCTCGCCAAACTGGAGACGGTCGGCATCGACCACCAGACGCAGCTCTACTACTCCTGGGACAGCCCGCACACCGGCGCCTGGATCCCCATCGCCCTCCAGGCGTTCGCGCACTACATCAAGAAGCTCAACGCGGGCTTCTCGAACCAGATCAACAGCCCGGCCGCCCAGGAACTCCTCTCGCAGCACATCGCGAACTGGGAGGACAAGGCCGCCACCAGCGAGCGGCGCCTCGCGTTCCTGCGCGCGCTGGAGGAAGTCAGCAACTGGCCCCGGGCGAGGCAAACGCGACTGATCGCCCTCGCCAACGGCCCGGACACCGGTGTCGGCAACGGCATCCGCCCCGGAGCCGACGCCCTCAGTCGGAGAAGGGGCCAACATCTCCGGTACGAAACTGCGCACCCAGTCCGAGGGCGAAAGCCAACTCGTCGCCAACCTCCGCGTCCTGACCAAACCCAACCGCGAGGTCCACACCAACGGCCTGCCCGACATCGACGGCGCCCCCGGCGGCACCCTCCCCGGCTTCGGCCTCCTCGCCGACAAACTGAACGACCTCCCGGGCCTGCTGGGCCTCCGCGTCAGCAACCCCATCCGCGAACACTGCTTCGTCCCCGCCGTCAGCGCCGCCGCCCTACGGCAGCCGGACACCCACGACGACCTCTACACCCCGATCAGCGATGATGAACTGGAGGAGGGGCCCTTCCACGCCGTCAAATTCGCCTCGCAGAGCGAAACGCACACCCTGGTCACCGAGGAACTGGCCACCTGGTTCCTGGACCAGCTGCCGTAAGTGCGATCGCCCCGCCGCCGGACACCGTCGGCGGCGGGGCCCATGGCGATGGTCGCGGTCCGCCCGGCGACGCGTTTTCGTCCTCGCTGGAGATGCCCGTGAGCTTGAGTGTGATCACCCCTGCGAACTCCGCTGCGGAAGCGGATCCCCCCGCTCGGACCACCGCCGGATCCGCACGACACACCCCGTGCCCGCCTCGTCGAACACCTTCTCCTCGGCCAACTCCCCGTTCACGTGCCACATCCGCCAAGGCCCCACCGGAATCCCCTTCCGGACCACCCCCTCACTCAACTTCCCGCCCCCCGGAAACCACTCCACACTCGGCCCGTCCTCGAACCCGTCCCGGTAGGTCGTCAGGGCCACCATGACGTCGCCGTTCATCTCGGTCACCTCGCCGGTGAAGTACTCGCCGCGATAGGTGACGCGGGAGTCCAGCTGGCTTTCGAGTTCCGGGTCGTCGGTGTCTACGCGGATCATGAGGCTGCTCCGTAAAAACGTCGATGACATCCGGCTTCGCGTCGGGGCGGGGCGTGGGGCATGCTACAGGGACGCGAAGAAGGGCCGGGGATCGGCCGAAGGATGCGGGAGCCGGGCACGACGGTCGTGGACGAGTACGTGCAGATCACGGACGTTGACGGTCTGCTGCCGGACCCGCGGGATCTGTTGGCGACAACCGATTGGTCTTCTCTCGAACATGCCTGTGGGTCGGCCGAAGGAACCCCTGCTGTGCTGGCCGGCCTGTTGGCCGACGACGCGATGCCTCGGTTTCGGTCACGAGCCCCGCGTCGGCCCGTGCCCGGTTTCCCGTTACGTCAACCGAGATCGCTTGACCGGCGTGCCGCGCCCTCGGGAGCATCGAGCCGGACACGGGGTACTGACGGCAGCGGGTGGAAGGGAACCTGGACCATGAAGGTCACCAAGCTGGTCAGCACGTGCGACATCAAGGAGTGCCCGACGATCTACGCCACGGATCGAGGCACCCTTCTGGTGCAGGGCGGGACGCCCACCGATCACGGGCTTCGGATTCCCGCTCACGAGGCGCTTGTCGAGATCCCGGTGGAACTGATCCGGAAGGCCGTCCGTGACAACCTCATCTAGGAACCTCGGCGACCTCTTCGACACGTTCGAGCGTGAGGCGTTCCGCCTCGAAACCCTTGACGACTACAGCAACTCCGGGAACAGCGGAGCCTATCGCTCCTTTCTCGCCGGAGACCCGCAGCCGCTCGACTACAACGCGGACTGGGTCGAAGAACTTCGTTCGCACACCGAAAGAGGAAAACGGGTCTACCGGGTCCACGTACTCTCACGCCCACTCACCGACTACCTCCGGTTCGAGCTGGGTTGGGGCTACCGGAAGAACATGTCCGGCGGTGAGGAGTTCTTCATCCTGGACACGACCGACGGACCGAACCCCCTGGACGGCGTTCCCGACTTCTGGCTCTTCGACGCCGATTCGGCCGTCGTCATGAGCTACGACGGAACTGGCACGTACCTCGGTTCGGAGGTCCAGCCGGCGGAACGCACCCGGGAATTCGTCCGGTACCGGGACATGGCGCTCGCCCGAGCGGAGCCGTTCACCGACTGGTGGGCCACGTACGGGGCGTGAACGGGGCGCATCTCGGGTCCGCGCTGCGGGCACTGCGTGTGGCATCCGGCAAGGAAGCCAAAGCGGTGGCCCGCAGCGCCCTCATGTCTCCGTCCAAGCTGTCCAAGATCGAGAACGGGAAGCTGGCCGTCGGCGCGACGGATGTGGAGCGCATCCTGTCCGCGATCGGTGTCTCGGACGAGGTCAAGGCGGAGTACTCGGAGGCGGCCCGGGCGTCGGCGACGGAAGCGACGGCATGGCGTCTTCTGAAGCGCATGGGTGTCCACAAGGGACAGCTGGCCGTCAAGGCGCACGAGGCCCAGATGTCCTCGCTCCGGTTGTTCCAACCGGCCTTGGTGCCGGGGTTGCTCCAGACGCCGGAGTACATCCGGGCAGTCCTTCGGCGGCACCGTCTGAGCGACGACGCCCTCACCCGCACGATCAACGGCAGACTTGAACGGCAAACAGTCCTCTACGGCGAGGGAAAGTCGCTGCGGTTCATCGTCACGGAACCGGTCCTGCGATGGCGCATCGTCCCGCCGCAGATGATGGCGGCGCAGCTCGACCGCCTCCTTTTCGTTTCACGCCTCGCCCATGTCGACATCCGTGTGGTCCCGCTGGAAATCCCGCAGAACGACATCGCGAACCACGCGTTCGTCATCCGCGACGATCGCGTGGTCACCGTGGAAACGGTCCATGCCGAAGTGGTCGTCACGGACCCCCGGGACGTAGGGCTCTACGTCGATAAATTCGCCGGGTTCGAACGGGTGGCGCTGTCCGGTGACGGCATGCGGAGCTTGGTCGAGGGCATCCGCGACGACTTCTTGCGGGAACGGGAAACATGGTAGTGCCTCGCTCGTCGTCCGCCGACGATGGTGCGGGGGCGGCCCGGTGCCGTCCCGGTACTCAACAGGCGGGAGTGGGTAACAATGGGTAAAAGGGAATTCGAGAACGCGGGAGAAGCCTGGGATCCGGAAGCCAACCAGGACCAGGTGACCGACCCGGACGCCCGTGTCAGGCCGTGGCCACCATCAAGGCCCAGGCCGGGGTCCCCCTCGCCTGAGAAAGTGTTGGGTAATTGATCGACTGCTTGGTGTGATGCGGTGCCGGTGGTCTTCGCGCTCTGGAGGCCCATGAAGATCACCGGCACGTGTGTCTGTTCGTGTAAGCCTTCGTATGACTCGTCGTTGACGGATGCTCAGTGGGCGGTGATCGAGCCGCTGCTGCCGGAGCGGGATCCGCGACGGGGTGGCCGTCCGCTGAAGTTCCCGCGGCGGCTGATCGTGGACACCGTGTTGTACGTGCTGGTCAGCGGATGTGCCTGGCGGCTGGTGCCGCACGATCTGGCCCCGTGGGACGCTGCCTACCGGTGGTTCCGCGCCTGGACGGCGGACGGCACGTGGGACCGGGTCCACGACGCGCTGCGCGATCGGGTCCGAGTGGCCGACGGCCGGGATCCGCAGCCCTCGGCGGCGGTGCTGGACTCCCAGTCGGCCCGCAGTCACCAGGGCGGGCAGGCGATCGGCTACGACGCGGGCAAGCGTGTCCGGGGTCGCAAGCGGCACCTGCTCGTGGACACCTGCGGACTGGTGCTGCGGGCCGTCGTGCACTCGGCCTCGGTCCAGGACCGGGCGGGTGCGAAGCTGGTCCTGGCGGGTGTTCGTGAGCTGTTTCCGCAGGTCGGGCTGGTCTGGGTCGATGGCGGCTACGTCAATGTGATCGACGCCGGCCTGGTCGGCTGGGCAGCGGAACACGAGGGCCTGGAGATCGTCGCGGTACCCCGGAACGCGGATGTGAAAGGCTTCCAGGTGCTGCCCCGCAGGTGGGTGGTGGAGCGGACATTCTCCTGGCTGGGGCGGTGCAGACGGTTGGCACGGGACTACGAGCGCAAGACCGCGCACGCAGAGGCGATGATCAAGGTCGCGATGATCCGGCTGATGGCCGCGCGTCTCGCCGGCGAGGAGATCGAACCACACGGCCCCATCGAGACCGAAGCAGCACGCCGCCTCGCCGACGACCTCATGAACGAGTAGTCACCCGCTTACCCAACACTTTCTGAGCTTGACTCTGTCGGGGATCTTGGTGTTCGGCTGCGGGTGATCATGGTGGTGCGCCAGTCTCGCGGGTGCATGATGATCGCGAGATGTCCGAGGAGTGCGAGATGTCGGTCCGTCCCCGTCCGGGTGCCGAGGTCCCGGATTTGACAGCGAGGATGGCGCGGGCCAGCAACCCCGTTGGTACGACGGCGATGTGGGTGCGTGACCGTCTCGACGGCCTGTGGCGGGACGAGGACTTCGCCGACTGGTACCCGCGCGACGGCAGGCCCGGGCTGTCGCCGGCCCAGTTGGCCACGGTGAGCGTGCTGCAGTTCGTGCTGGGCCTGTCCGACCGCGATGCCGCCGAGGCCGTGCGCTGCCGCATCGACTTCAAATACGCCCTTGGCCTCGAACTGGACGACCCCGGCTTCCACCACAGCGTGCTGACCGACTTCCGCGACCGCCTGCTCCAGGACGGCCGGGCGGACCGCCTCCTCGACCTCGCCCTGGCACGACTGAAAGGGGCTGGCCTGGTCCGAGAGCGCACCACCCAGCGCACGGACTCCACCCACGTCCTGGCCACCGTCCGCGACCTGACCCGCCTCGAACTGGTCACCGAGGCCGTGCGCGCGGCCCTGGAAGAACTCGCCCGCACCGCCGACCACGCGCTGGACGGCCTGGTCGGCGAGGACTGGGGCCGCCGCTACGGCCGACCGGTGCGCCTGGGCAAGAACCCCACCCGGCCCAAGACCCGGATCAACACCACCGGCGACGACGCCCGCCGCCTGCTCGAACACCTCGGCCGCAACCACCCCTCCCTGCTCGGCAGGCCCCAAGTCCAGGTCCTGCGGCAGATCCTGGTGCAGAACTACTACTGGGACCCCGTCGGGCGCCTGCGCTGGCGCGACGATGACGACGCCAGCGGCCTGCCGCCCTCGGCCCAGCGGATCGTCTCGCCCTACGACCCGACGGCCCGCTACGCACGCCGCGGGCAGGTCACCCGCTGGACGGGGTTCCTCGCCCATGTGACCGAGACCTGCTCCGACGACGGACCCAATGTGATCACTGACGTGGCCACTATGCCGGCGACCAGCGCCGACACCGAGGTCCTGCCCGGCATCCACAGCCGGCTGGAGCGGCGGAGCCTGCTGCCCGACGAGCATCTGGTCGACGGCGGCTACACCTCCCTGCCCCACCTGGAACAGGCCCAGCGTGGACACCGTGTCACCGTCGTCGGGCCACTGCCGGGCAACCCCACCCGCCAGCACCGCCGCGGCGAGGGCTTCGCCCGCGACGACTTCCGGATCGACTTCGACCGCAAGGAGGTCACCTGCCCGCAGGGCCAGGTCAGCGCCGGCTGGCACGGCCCCTACCCGACCTCCTCACCGACCGCCGCTCCACTGATCATCGCCCGCTTCACCAAGAGCCAGTGCCAGCCCTGCCCGGTCCGGGCCAAGTGCACCAGTTCCCGCGACGCCCACCGCTCCGTGGGCTTCCCTCCGCGCGAGCTGCTCGAACTGCAGTTGCGCAACCGCGCCGACCAGCAGGATCCGGCCTGGCACAAGCGATATGCGGTCCGCTCCGGAATCGAGGGCACCATCTGCGAGTTCGCCCACGGCCATGGCATGCGCCACTGCCGCTACCGCGGGCAGGCCAAGGCACACCTACAGCACGTACTCACCGCCATCGCCGTCAACGTCGAACGCCTCAGCAAGCAGGCCCCCGGCGAAAGCGCGCCCCCACGACCGCCGACAGCCTTCCAGGACCACCTCGACCAGCAAGGCATCCCGCGCCTACGTTCCTGGCGAGCCGTCAGCTGAGAGGACGGCAACCAAGATCCCCGACAGAGTCAAGCTGAGACGTCGCCCCGGACGGAAGAAGCGCCCCCGCACGCCCGTGTGGGCTCGCGTCCGGCTACCGCGCACGGCCCCGCTACCTCGCCCGGGCGCGCGGGCGCCCTCGGTCGAGCCAGGCGCGTTCCCACTGGCGCGTCAGCGCCGGATAGACGATCAGGTGCCGGAACGGCTTGATCGCGGCCATGTATACCCGGCCGAAGAGGCCGTTGGGCTTGGTGAGGACGGCCATCCGCAGTTCGTGGTCACCGTTGTCGGCCGGGGCCCATCCCAGGTGGCAGATGGTGTGGACGGTCCTGTTGGCCAACTCGTCGGCGGATTCGTCGTGGAGCTGGTACACGATGGTGAACGGGGTGTCCGGCGCGGCCGTTCCGGTCAGGGGCCCGCGCAGGTCGTCGGGGAGGCGGTCGCGCAGGGGCCGTGCCCGACCGTCGAGGCCGGCCCCGGGGGCGTCCCAGCCGAGGAGGGCGCCGAGTTTCCAGCGGGCCGCGAACAGCAGGCGGACGAGAGGTGGTTGGGTGCTGAGGCCGCCGGCCGCCCGTAGTGCGGCGAGCATCGCGGGGAAGTCGTCGGGGCCGGCGCCGGGGGCGCGGTAGGACCACACGTCCTCGACCCGGAAGTCGGGGGCGAGGTCGTGGATCCGCCACGGTAACGAGGTGTGGGCGGCCTTCGGGAGCCTCATCGCCCGGCCCGCCCCGGCTGGAGCCGGGACGGTGGGAACGCGACGGATTCGACGGTCATCGGTGTCTCTCCCGACGTCGTTGTATACGGTTGCGTACAACAGTCAAGCTAGCCCGGTTGTACGGTGGCGTACAGCGGGGGTGGGCCGTGAGAGGAGACACACCGTGGGCGCGAGGCGCACACCGCGCGATGCCTGGGTCGAGGAGGGGCTCCGGGCGCTCGCCTCCGGAGGCGTGGACGCCGTACGGGTCGAAGCCCTCGCCAAGGCGCTCGGCGTTACCAAGGGCGGGTTCTACGGGTACTTCGCCGACCGCGACGCGCTGCTGGCGGCGATGCTGGAGACCTGGGAGCGGGAGAGCACCGCCGACGTCCTCGAACGCGTCAGAGAACTCGACGGCGACCCGCGGGAGAAGATCCGGCTGGCTGGCCAACTCACCCTGTCCGCCGACCGGTTGCTCCCGATCGACCTCGCCGTCCGCGACTGGGCCCGGCGGGACGAGGCCGCCGCCGCGTGCCTGCGCCGGGTGGACAACGCACGCATGGCGCTGCTGCGCGAGATGATCGGCACCTTCTGCGACGACCGCGACGAGATCGAGGCCCGCGGCCTGCTCGCGTTCAGCCTGGCCATCGGCAGCCACTTCCTCGCCGCCGAGCACCCCGGCCGCACCCCCGCCGAGGTCCGCGCCATGGCCGCCGACATCGTGCTGGGCCGACCCCGCGGTCGCTGACAGGTCGCGGTGCCGTCCAGGCTCACCCTGCCGGGGCTCGCGGCCAGCACCACGGTGACCCCCATCAACACCGCCTGCCACGGGCGCACCCGGTCCCCCAGCGCCCACCCCACCTGGCCCAGCGACACCACGGCCCAGCCGATCCCGGCCCGTACCGCCCACAACACCGGCGCCCGGCGGCTCACCGTCTCCACCGGCGCCCGCAGCCGCACCACGGGCCGGGCCTCGGACTCCGTCCGCTGCGAGGATGTCTTCACCCCGCCAGTCTCACCGGCCCCGGAGGCCGGTTCCCAGATCAGCGTGTCCCGACTCGGCCGGGACAATTGTCCCGACCGCGGACGGACGTCACTCCGTCACCGGCGCCGTCTTGCGGAGCACCTCCAGGAAGGCCCGCATCCAGGCCGGGTGGTCGGGCCAGGCGCGGGCGGAGACGAGGGGGCCGTCGGTGACGGCGGGGGCGTCTTCGAAGGTGGCGCCGGCGGCGGTGATGTCGGGGTGGAGGGCGGGGTAGGCGGCGGTGCGGCGGCCGGTGAGGACGCCGGCGGCGGCGGTGATCTGGGGGCCGTGGCAGATCTGGGCGACGGGCTTGCCGGCGTCGAAGAAGTGCTGGACGATCCGCTGGAGGTCGGCGTCGTTGCGCAGGTATTCCGGGGCCCGGCCGCCGGGGACCACCAGGGCCGCGTAGCCGGTGGGGTCGACCTCGGCGAAGGCGAGGTCGGCGGGCCAGGTGTAGCCGGGCTTCTCGGTGTAGGTGTCGAAGCCGTCCTCGAAGTCGTGCACCACGAACCGCAGTTTCCTGCGCGCCGGGGCCGCGATGTGCACCTCGTACCCCTCCTCGCGCAGCCGCTGGTAGGGGTAGAGCACCTCCAGCGACTCCGCCGCGTCGCCGGTCACCAGCAGGACCTTCACCGTCATGGTCACGCACCGCCTTACGGGGTCGTACGAGCGAGCCGTCGTGACGCTCAACGTCCCCCATGACCACGGCGTGCCGCAAGGACGCCTACGGCGCGTCGGATCCCTCGGGGGCGAAGGAGACCGGGGCGGCGAAGGCGGCGCGGCGGGTGGCGCGGCGCAGCGCGGCGAGGATCGGCGCGCCGAGCACGAAGGTGAGGACCGCGGTGACCACGGCGCGCGGGACGTCCCAGCCGAGCGAGGTGGCCAGGCAGTAGGTGAGGAAGCGGACCAGGTTGTCGCCGAGCGGCGCGCCCGGGACGTACGACACGCCGGAGCCGAGGCCCGCGATGTACGGCCAACCCTGGAGGTTCATCACCGTGCCGTACAGCAGCGAGGAGACCACCCCGTACAGCGCGAGCAGCGCCAGTTCGCCCTTGCCGCGCAGGGTTTCGGGACGCGGCAGCAGGCCCGCGCCCATCGAGACCCAGCCCATGGAGAGCATCTGGAACGGCATCCACGGCCCGACCCCGCCGGTCAGCAGCGCGGAGGCGAACATCGACAGCGCGCCGAGCACGAAGCCGAAGCCGGGGCCGAGCACCCGGCCGGAGAGCACCATCAGGAAGAACATCGGCTCGATGCCCGCGGTGCCCGCGCCCAGCGGACGCAGCGCCGCGCCCACCGCCGCCAGCACCCCGAGCATCGCCACCGCCTTGGCGTCCAGCCCGGTGTCCGCGATGGTGGCGACCACGACCGCCAGCAGCAGCGGCAGCAGCGCGGCGAAGAGCCACGGCGCGTCGGTGCTGTGCGCCAGCCCGGACCCCGGCGCGGCCAGCAGCGGCCAGCCGAACGCCACCACGCCGATCGCCGAGACCAGCACCAGCGCCGCCACCGAGCGGGCGCCCAGCCGTACCGCCCGCACCCGGCGCCCGCCGCGCGCCTTGGTGCCCGTCACGGCCGGGCCTCCAGCGCGTCCGTGACCTGACGTACCGTCAGCCACGGTCCCTCGCCGACGACCTTGGCCACCTGCGGGGCGAACGCGGGGGAGGAGACCACCACGTCGGCGGTGGGGCCGTCGGCGACCACCTCGCCGTCGGCCAGGACGACCACCCGGTCGGCGAGTTCGGCGGCCAGTTCCACGTCGTGGGTGGCGAGGACGATCCCGTGGCCCAGCGCGGTCAGCCGCCGCAGTTCGGCCACCAGCCGGGCCTTCGCCGGGTAGTCCAGGCCCCGGGTCGGCTCGTCGAGCAGCAGCAGCGGCGGGCGCGCGGTGAGCACCACGGCCAGCGCGAGCGCGAGCCGCTGGCCCTCGGACAGGTCCCGGGGGTGGACGTCGTCGGCGACCCCGGGCAGCAGCTGGGCCACCAGCGTCCGGCAGGTGCCCGGGGCGGCCTGCGCGTCCTGGTCGGCCGCCGCGCACTCGGCGGCCACCGTGTCCGCGTACAGCAGGTCGCGCGGCTCCTGCGGCACCAGGCCCACCTTGCGCACCAGGTCACGCGGGCGGCTGCGGTGCGGGACGAGGCCGCCGACCCGTACCGTGCCCGACGCCGGCTCGTGCAGTCCGGCCAGGGTCGACAGCAGCGTGGACTTCCCGGCGCCGTTGCGTCCCATCAGCGCCACCGCCTCGCCGGCCCGCACCGTCAGCCCCACCCCGCACAGCGCCTCCAGGGCACCGCGGCGCACCACCAGCCCGGCCGCCTCGGCCACCGGATCGCCCGGGGCGGGACGCGGGCGCGGCACCGGGGCGAGTCCGGCCAGCCGCTCGCGCAGCGGACCCGCGGCACGCCGGGCGTCCCGTATCGACAGCGGCAGCGGCGACCAGCCGGCCACCCGGCCCAGCTCGACCACCGGCGGCACCATGGGGGAGCGCGCCATCACCTCGGCGGGGGTCCCGGTCACCGGCGGCTCACCGGGGCCGGGCAGCCAGATCACCTGGTCCGCGTACTGCACCACCCGTTCCAGCCGGTGCTCGGCGAGCAGCACGGTGGTGCCCAGGTCGTGCACGAGCCGCTGGAGCACCGCCAGCACCTCCTCGGCGGCGCCCGGGTCGAGCGCCGAGGTCGGCTCGTCGAGCACCAGCACCCGGGGGTGGACGGTGAGCACCGAGCCGATCGCCACCCGCTGCCGCTGGCCGCCGGAGAGTTCGGCGATCGGCCGGTCCCGCAGCGCGGCCAGGCCCAGCAGGTCCAGCGTCTCCTCGACGCGGCGCCGCATCACCTCCGGGGGCAGGCCCAACGACTCCATGCCGTAGGCGAGTTCGTCCTCCACGGTGTCGGTGACGAAGTGCGCCAGCGGGTCCTGGCCCACGGTGCCCACCACGTCGGCCAGTTCACGCGGCTTGTGGGTGCGGGTGTCGCGGCCGGCCACGGTGACCCGGCCGTGCAGGGTGCCGCCGGTGAAGTGCGGGACCAGTCCGCCGACCGTGCCCAGCAGGGTCGACTTGCCGGTGCCGGATCCGCCGACGAGCAGGCACAGTTCGCCTTCCGGCACGGTGAGGTCGACGCCGTGCAGCGCGGGTGCGGCGGCGCCGGAGTAGGTGACGGAGACGTCCGCGAAGCGGATCACCGGGTGGCTCCCTTCTCCAGGTGGGGGGTGGTCGTGCGGTACGCGACGGTACGCGGCCCGGCGGCGGCGAACGCCGGGACCAGCCCGGCCAGCAGCGACAGCAGCGGCCACAACGGCACCGCCGGGGCGGTCAGCGGCACCGCCGGCGGATCGAGCCCGGCCGGGTCGTAACCGGCGGCCCAGATCGTCAGCGCGGCGACCGCCACCCCGGAGGCCGACACCAGCCAGGCGCGTACCCCCCAGCGGTCCGGGCGGTAACGGGTGCGTACGCTGCGCCGTCCGCCCAGCCACAGCCCGCCGAGCGCCGCCGCGAGGCCGAGGGCCAGCACCGGCAGCCCGAACCCGGCGCCCTCGGCGGCCAGCAGCCCGTACGTCCCGGCGCACACCCCGAGCAGCCCGCCCACCGTGAGCACCGCCGTCAACCGCCGGACGGCGGGCGGCACTTGGGCGGTGCGGCCGTATCCGCGCGCGTCCATCGCGGCGGCCAGCGCCACCGACCGTTCCAGCGCGCCCTCCAGCACCGGCAGCCCGACCTGCGCCAGCGCGCGGAGCCCGGTGTCCCGGCGGCCCCGCATCCGGCGGGCGGCCCGCAGCCGCCGGACGTCCGCGACGAGGTTGGGGGCGAACGTCATCGCCACCACCACCGCCACCCCGGCCTCGTAGAGCGCGCCCGGCAGCGACTTCAGCAGCCGCGACGGGGACGCCAGCGCGTTGGCCGCGCCCACGCACACCAGCAGCACGGCCAGCCGCATCCCGTCGCACCCGGCGAAGGCCAGCGCCTCGGTGGTGACCTGGCCGCCGATCCGCACCCCGTGCGCCCACCCGGGCAACGGCACGTGCGGCAGCGTGAAGAGCACATGGGTGCCCGGGATCGGCGAGCCGAGCACCACCGCGAAGAACAGCCGCAGGACCAGCACCGCCAGCCCCAGCTTGAGGAAGGCACCGTAGGAGCGGGCCCACGGCGCCCGGGTGCGGCAGACGGCGACCACGTACCCGGCCACCGCCGCCAGCACGGCGAGCAGCACCGGGTTGGTGGTGCGGGAGGCCGCGGTGGCCAGCCCGAGCGCCCACAGCCACCAGGCGCCCGGGTGCGTCGCGGAGCGGGCCGGGCCGGCGGACGGGCGGCCGGTCACGGTCGCCTGCGGCGGGCCTGCCACACCGCCGCGCCGCCCACCACCACGACCACCGCGATCCCGGCGAGCAGCCCGGCCGACGGACCGCCGGAGCCACCCGGGCGGGGCGGGGCCGCCGACGCGGTGGGGTGCGCCGGGGCCGGGCTGGAGACCTGTTCGCCGCAGCCGGTCTGCGGATAGCCGGCGATGGCGCACAGCATGCCGGCCGAGTTGTAACGCAGCGGCTTGGCCACCGTCGCCACCGCCTCGGCGGCCGTGCCGTCGACGGGCAGCCGGGCGCAGGCGGTGTGTTCCTGCGGCGGGGTGTCGCCGGCCGGGGCGTCCTCGGGCACCCCGAAGTCCAGCACCAGCGCGACGCGTTTCATGCCGTCCTTGGCGGCGGTGCCCGCGCAGATGGTGTCGAAGTCGGCCGGGCCGCGCGGCTTGGCGGCGCTCGCCGAGTCGGCGGTGACGGCGAACCGCCACCCCTCCACCGCGCCGTCCTTCGGGGTGGTGGTCGCCGGGCCGCTCTGCGCGAACCGCCAGGTGGCGTGGTCGCGTTCCCAGAACGACCAGTAGCGGTAGCCGGCGGCGTGCGCGGGGGCGGCCAGGACCGGCAGGGCCGCCGTCGCCAGGGCGGTCGCCGCGACCGCGTGCCGTACGCGCACCGTCACCGCCGCTTCCGGTTGCGGAAGCTGAGCACCCAGCCGATGCCGGCGCCGGCCGCCAGTCCGGCGCCGACGAACCACCACACCGGCACGCCGCCGGACTTGGCGGACGCCTGCTCGGGCGCGGCGGAGGGGGTGGCGGCGGCCGGGCGCGGGCCGAGGGCGGTCAGCTCCCGCACCAGGTCGGTGCCGTGGGCGTCGTGCGGGCTGGAGCCGACCGCGCCGGCCGCCAGCACCAGCGAGCCGAGGGCGGCGGGGTTGCCCTTGGCCCAGCTGGTGGCGTTCTTCGCCAGCCAGTCGTAGGTGGTGCGGGCGGCCGTCAGGTGGCCGCCGGCGGCGAGGGCGAGCACCGCGTCGGCGGTGGTGCCGTAGTCGGGGGTCCGCTGGTCGGAGCCGGGCTGGGCGGCCGTCAGATGGCCGCCGCCCTTGGTGAGCTTGTCCGTGAGGTAGGCCGAGGCGGCGTCGGCGGCGGCGGAGGCGTCACCGTGGCCGCCGGGGCAGGAGAACGGCTTCGGCGCCCGGTCGGTGGCCGGGGCGGTGAGCAGGTAGCCCTTGCCGAGCAGGGCGAAGGCGGCGTCCGCGGTGGCCTTGTCGTTGGCGGCGAGGGCGCCGGAGGGGGCGGGCTGGTAGGCGAAGGCGCCGCGGTCGGCGGCCTGGGCGCCCTTGGTGTCGCAGTCGATCTGGAAGGCGCGCAGCGCGGTGACCGCCCGCGGGTCGGGGGCGCCGGCCGCGGCCAGCGCGCCGATGACGACGGCCGTGGAGTTGGCGTCCGTCGGCGCCTTCGGCTGGAAGCCCCAGCCGTGGTCGGCGTGGCGTATGGAGGTGAGGTAGCCGGTGGCGCGGTGCACGGTGTCCTGGTGGCCGCCGAGCGCGGTGAGCGCCTGCACGGCCAGCGCGGTGGAGTTGACGTCCTCGGTCTTGGCGTCGCACGGCTTGCCGGTGTCGGCCCGGTAGGCGGCGAACCCGCCGTCGGCGCACTGCTGTCCGGCCAGCCACGCCACCGCCTCGCGGGCCGGGGTCACCCCGGCGGCGTGCAGCGCGAGCAGCGCGGTGGACTGCCGCCACACCCCGTCGTACGTCGGGTCGGCGGAGCCGTAGAGCGCGGCGGGGGGCTTTCGCGGGGCGGCGGACAGGCCCGGGGCGGCGGTGGCGTTGGCGGCCGTGGCCATGCCGAGTACGGCGGTGGCCAGGGCCGCGGCCACGCGGCGGGTGGTCACGGCGAACGGGACAGCCATGGCGAGCGGGGAGCCTTTCGACGAACGGGAAGCCGGCGGCGGCCGGCGCGGCGGCAGCGGCGTGCGCGGCCCCCCTATTGTCGTCGCTGTGCCCGCGCCCCTCGTACCGGGCCCGGTCCCGCGCCCCCGATGTGACCGGTCACACGGCGCGGTAGGCCACCGGGTCGGTGCCGGGCACGGGGGCCGCCAGCCCCGACCTGACCAGTCGTCGCAGATGGGCGGCGGCCTCGAAGACGGCGATGGTCCGGGAGCCGGACGGGATCTTCTCCCAGGGCCGGTTCCACTCCATGGCGGCGGCCAGCTGCCAGCAGGTCAGCGGGGCCGGGGTGAGCAGCGTCCGTACCCCGGCGAGCCGGGCGGCGTGGTGGCGCCGGATCGCCCGCACCCGGGCCGGGGCGTCGCGGAACGCGTACTGGTGGGCCGGGAGCACCTCGGCCGGGTCGAGGGCGGCCACCGTGTCCAGCGAGGCGAGGTAGTCGCCCAGCGGATCCTGCTCGGGGCCGTCGTCGTCTTCGTAGAGCCCGATGTGCGGGGTGATCCCCGGCAGCAGGTGGTCGCCGGAGAAGAGCCGGCGGCCCTCCTCCAGGTGGAGGCAGACGTGGCCGGGGGTGTGGCCGGGGGTCCAGACCACCCGCAGTCGGCGGCCGGGCAGGTCGGCGAGTTCGCCCGGGGTCAGCTCGCGGTCCGGGAGCGCGGCGCGGGCGGCGGCGGGGCCGCGGGAGGTGCCGGCGGCGAGGGCGGTACGCAGCGGGGCCAGGTGCGCTTCGGGGGCCCCGGCGGCGGCCAGCCGGGCGATCACGTACTCCAGCCACCGGTTCGGCCCGGTGGCCCGGGAACGCCGGATCACCTCGATGTCGGCCGGGTGCATGGCGATCCACGCCCCGGAGGCATCCCGGACCCGGGCCGACAGTCCGTGGTGGTCGGGGTGGTGATGGGTGACCAGCACCCCGTACACGTCCTCGACGCGGGTGCCGCAGGCCCGCAGTCCCTCGGTGAGCGCGTCCCAGGAGGCCGGGTCGTCCCAGCCGGTGTCCACCAGCACCGGGCCGCGGTCGGTGGCCACCACGTGCACCAGGGTGTGGCCGAGCGGGTTGTCCGGGATGGGGACCGGCAGGCTCCACACCCCGCCGTGGTGGTCGACGACGCCGGGCGGGGGCGGGACGGGGCCGGGGCTGCCGTTCGTCGGCGGTGGCATCGGCGGTCCCCCTTCGCGCCCGGCCGGGGGCGGGCCCCGCGCATTGCCCACTATAACCGGAACTGGTAACAGTTCTGACTAGTCGTCAGAAACTTTGGTGAGGCGGAGGGGCGATGACCGAAGCGGCCGTCATGGAGTACAAGCAGCTCTACATCGGCGGGGAGCTGACCGACCCCGCGGGCGGCGAGGTGATCGAGGTGATCTCGCCGCACACCGAGGAGGCCGTCGGACGGGTCCCCGCGGCCTGCCCGGCCGACGTCGACCGGGCGGTGGCCGCCGCCCGCGAGGCGTTCGACCACGGGCCCTGGCCGCGTACCCCGATCGGCGAGCGGATCGCGGTGGTGACCCGGATCAAGGACGCCCTCGCCGCGCGCCACGAGGAGGTCGCCCGGCTGATCAGCACGGAGAACGGCTCCCCGTACGGCTGGGGGGTCTTCGCGCAGGCGCTCGGCGCGGTGCTGGTGTGGGACGCGGCGCTCACCGTGGCCCGCGACTTCGTGGCCGAGGAACCGAGGGCCGGGGTGCTCGGGCCGCTGCTGGTGCGCCGGGAGCCGGTGGGCGTGGTGGCCGCGGTGGTGCCGTGGAACGTCCCGCAGTTCGTGGCCGCCGCCAAGCTCGCGCCCGCGCTGCTGGCCGGCTGTCCGGTGATCCTCAAGCCCTCCCCGGAGACCCCGCTCGACGCGTATCTGCTGGCCGGGATCGCCGCCGAGGCCGGGCTGCCGCCCGGGGTGCTCTCGGTGCTGCCGGCCGGGCGGGAGACCAGCGAGTACCTGGTCGGCCACCCCGGCGTCGACAAGGTCTCCTTCACCGGCTCGGTCGCCACCGGCAAACGCGTCATGGAGGTCGCCGCCCGCAACCTGACCCGGGTCACGCTGGAACTCGGCGGCAAGTCCGCCGCGATCGTCCTCCCCGACGCCGACCTGGACGCCGCGGTGGCCGGCATCGTCCCCAACGCCTGGATGAACAACGGCCAGGCGTGCGTCGCGCAGACCCGCATCCTCGCGCCGCGCCGCCACTACGCCGAGATCGCCGACCGCCTCACGGCCGCCGCCCGCGCGCTGGTGGTCGGCGACCCGCTGGACCCGGCCACCCAGGTCGGCCCGCTGGTCGCCCGCCGCCAGCAGCGGCGCTCCCTCGACTACGTCGAACTCGGCCGACGCGAGGGCGCCACCGTCCTGACCGGCGGCGGACGCCCGGCCGGCCTGCCCAAGGGCTGGTACGTCGAGCCGACCCTCTTCGGCGACGTGGCCAACACCATGCGCGTCGCCCGCGAGGAGATCTTCGGCCCGGTCGTCTGCCTGGTGCCCTACGAGGACGAGGAGGAGGCGGTCCGCATCGCCGACGACTCCGACTACGGGCTCTCCGGCAGCGTGTGGACCGCCGACGTGGAACGCGGCGTCGAGATCGCCCGCCGGATCCGTACCGGCACCTACTCGGTGAACACCTTCAGCCTCGACATGCTCGGCCCCTTCGGCGGCTTCAAGAACTCCGGCCTGGGACGGGAGTTCGGCCCCGAGGGGTTCGCCGAATACCTGGAGCACAAGATGATCCACCTGCCGGCCGGGGAGGGCGCCGCGTGACCGCCGGACGCTGGCGGGTCGAGGTCGACACCGCCGTCTGCGTCGGCTCCGGCATGTGCGCCGGCCACGCCCCCCACGTCTTCGCCCTCGACCCCACCCGCCGCTCCCACCCCCTGACCCCCCCACACCGACCCCGCCCCCGACGTCCTGACCGCCGCCGAACACTGCCCGGTGGAAGCGATCCGGCTCACCCGGGCGGAGACGGGCGAGCCGGTTTTCCCTCCGGAGGAGTAGCGGGAGCCGCCCCGCCCGGGGCCGTGGCGGCCGTGCCGTGGGGCGGGGCGGCTCCGCCGGTGGGGCCACCGGCGTGCCGGGGCCGTCGGCGGGCGGTGCTGTGGTGGTTGGGCACCTCGTGCTGCGGGCCGCCTCCGGCGTCGGGCGGGTCGGCTCCGCCGGTGGGGCCACCGGCGTGCCGGGGCCGTCGGCGGACGGGTCGGCTTCGGTGCGGGGCGGGGTGCGGCGAAGCCGCCCGTGGTGGCGGTGGGCGCGCTGTCGTGCGGCCGGAGCGGGTGGGGGTTCGTGCTGTGGACGGGCCTGGCGGGCCCGGCCTCTGACGCTCCGTCGGTACGGAACCGTGCCCTCGGCCGAACTCGTGCGTTCGTCACGGCCGCATCGTGACAGTCATGACTGTTCCCCCTCGGGGGCCGCGTGGAAATCTCTGAGCCACGCGCTGCCGAGGGGGACATCCGATGGATCAGCGGTACGAGGTCTACAGCCTCGCCGACCGGCACTTCTACGAGACGCCCGACCGCATCGCCGGCCTGGGCGGCGGCGAGACCCAGGAGTTCGACACCGCACGGCGTGAGGTCCCCGCCGGATGGCGCTCCGCCCGCAGCGGCGACTGGCTCCACCTCAACCCGGTGGACGCCGAAGGCAACCCGCTGCCGGGACAACCGCTGCAAGGCTGGAAGATCCACGTCTCGGCCACCCGGGAGAACGCCGACAAGGTCGCCGCCCAGGTGTGGGACTACTGCGTGCCCAGGGCGCTGCCGTTCAAGTTCGTTCCCGCGCCGCACCTGCTGCACCTGCGCAACAACAAGTACGCCGGACGCGACGGCAGCGGCAAGTTCGTCACCGTCTACCCGCGCGACGAGGAGCAACTCCACACCGTGCTGCGGGAACTGGGCGCTCTGCTCGACGGGCAGCCCGGCCCCTACATCCTCACCGACCTGCGCTGGATGGACGGCCCGCTGTACGTGCGGTACGGCGCCTTCGCCCGCCGCTTCTGCGTGAACGAGCGCGGCAAGCTGGTGCCCGCCATCGAGGACGACCAGGGCCGGCTGGTGCCCGACCCGCGCGACCCGGCGTTCCGCACCCCGCCGTGGGTCACCCTGCCCGACTTCCTCGCCCCGCAGCTCGCCGCCCGCAACGCCACCACCGTGGGCGACCTGCCGTACCGCATCGAGAAGGCGCTCCACTTCTCCAACGGCGGCGGCGTCTACCAGGGCACCGACACCCGCGACGGCCGCAAGGTGGTGCTCAAGGAGGGCCGCCCGTACGCCGGGCTCGCCGCCGACGGCGCCGACGCGGTCACCCGGCTGGAACGGGAGAAGGCCGCCCTCGACCGGCTCGCCGGGCTCGGTGTCGCCCCCGAGGTACGCGACTGGTTCACCCTCGGCGACCACCGCTTCCTGGTGATGGACTTCCTGGAGGGGCGCACCCTCAACTCGTTCTTCGCCGAACGCCATCCGCTGCTGGCCGCCGACCCGGACCCGGACGCGGTGGCCGCCTACACCGAGTGGGCGCTGCGCATCCACCGGGCGGTGGAGGAGGCGGTGGCCGCGGTGCACGGCCGCGGGCTGGTCTTCAACGACCTGCACATGTTCAACATCATGGTCGGCCCGGACGAGTCCTCGGTCGCCCTGCTGGACTTCGAGGCCGCCGCGCCCGCCGCCGACCGCGGCCGGCAGGTGGTGGCCCATCCCGGCTTCTTCGCGCCGCCGGACCGCACCGGCGCCGACGTCGACCGCTACGCCCTGGCGTGTCTGCGGCTCGCCCTCTTCCTGCCGATCACCACCTTGCTGGTGGTCGACCGGGGCAAGGCGGCCCACCTCGCGGAGGTGATCGCCGGCCAGTTCCCGGCGGTGCCGGCCGCCTTCCTGGACGAGGCGGTACGGGAGATCACCCGCGGTCCGGCCGAGGGCGCGGCGTTCGTCCCGGCCCCGGCGGCGCCCGCGATCCCGGCCACCCCGCAGGCGTGGCCGGCCGGCCGGGACTCCATGGTGGCCGGCATCCTGGCCGCCGCCACGCCCGGCCGTGACGACCGGCTCTTCCCCGGCGACATCGCCCAGTTCTCCGACGGCGGCGGCCTCGGGCTGGCGTACGGCGCCGCCGGAGTGCTCTACGCGCTCGACGCCAGCGGGGCACCCCGGTACCCGGACGGCGAGGAATGGCTGCTGCGCCATACCGACCCGGTGCCGCCCGGCACCCCGCTCGGCCTCTACGACGGACTGGCCGGCGTCGCCTACCTCCTCGACCGCCTCGGCCACCGGCAACGCGCCCTCGACCTGACCGAGACCGTGCTCGGCGAGAAGTGGCAGCGCCTCGGCTCCGATCTGCACGGCGGACTCGCCGGCCTCGGCCTCGTCCTGGACCACCTGGCCCACACCACCGGCGAGACCGAACTGCGCACCCGGGCCATGGAGGCCGCCCAGACCATCGCGGACCGGATCACCACCGACCCCGAGGTCACCGGCGACGTCCCGGCCGGCAAACGCGCCGCCCGCCGCGCCGGACTGATGCGCGGCGTCACCGGCCCCGCCCTGCTCTTCCTCCGCCTGCACCAACGCACCGGCGACCCCGCCCTGCTCGACCTCGCCGCCCACGCGCTCCGCGCCGACCTGGCCCGCTGCGTCACCCGGGACACCGGCGCCGTGGAGGTGGACGAGGGCTGGCGCACCATGCCGTACCTCGGTGACGGCAGCGTGGGTGTCGGATTGGTGCTCGACGACTACCTGACGGCGCGTCAGGACGAGGGGTTCGCCCGCGCCCGGGACGGCATCCTGCTCGCCGCCCGCTCCCGGTTCTACGCCCAGCCCGGCCTCTTCCAGGGCCGCGCCGGAATGGTCCTCCACCTGAACCGCACCACCGCGCCGGGCGCCACGCCCGGCGACCTCGCCGCGCAGGTCCGCGCGCTCGACTGGTACCGGATGTCCTACCAGGGGCACATCGCCTTCCCCGGCCACCAGATGATGCGCCTGTCGACCGACCTCGGCACCGGAACCGCGGGCGTCCTGCTCGCCCTGGGCGCGGCCCTCGGCGACACCGGGGCCCACCTGCCGTTCCTCCCGCCGCCACCGCGGCCCACCGACCGGCCCCACCACGTGGTGGAGCCGTAGCAGGAAAATCCCGTCCCCACGATGAAAGGAAACACCATGGCACTCCTCGACCTGCAGAACATGGAGTCCGAAGAGCTCAACGGCGGCGGCGCCAGCACCGTGAGCCTGCTGTCGTGCGTGAGCGCGGGCAGCGTCATCCTCTGCGTGTGACCACGCTCCGGGTATGACCTGGAAGGCGGGCCCTCCTCCGGGAGGGCCCGCCTTGCCCTTCTCACGTCCCCGATCCGACCGACCCGACCGATCCGTACGGAGCTGACGCCGGTGACCGCCACGCCGAGTGCCGCCCCCGCCGAACCGCTGCGGTGGCTGCTGCGGCACACCGCCGGACGGACCGCCGTGGCCTGGGCGGTGGCCACCGCCGCGGCCGGCGCGACCCTCGCCCTGCCGCTGGTGCTCGGCCACACCCTCGACCTGCTGCTCGGCCGCGCCGCCGGCGGCCGGACGCTGTCGTGGACGGCCGGCTGCGCCGTGCTGATCGCCGTCTCGGCGCTGCTGGAGACGGCGGAGGACTGGCTGACCGCCACGGTGACCGCGCGCGGCACGGCGTCGCTGCGCCACCGGCTGCTGCGCCAGGTGCTCGCCGCCGGCCCCTCCGGCGCCCGGTTCTCCTCCGGCGACCTGGTGACCCGGCTGGTGGGCAACGCGGCCGACGCCGGAGCGGTGCCCGCCGCGCTCGCCACCGCGCTGTCGGCGGTCGTGGTCCCGGCCGGCGCCATCACCGCGCTGGTGCTGATCGACCCGTGGACCGCCGCCGCGTTCCTGGGCGGGGTGCCGGTGCTCGCCGTGGTGCTGCGGGCCTTCGCCCGTTCCGCCGGTGACTGCGCCGCCCGCTACCAGCAGGTGCAGGGGCGGATCGCCGCCCGGCTGATCGAGGCGGTGGACGGCGCCCGTACCATCGCGGCGGCCGGCACCGCCACCCGCGAGACCCGCCGGATCCTCGCCCCGCTGCCCGAACTCTCCCGGCAGGGCCACCGGATGTGGCGGGTGCAGGGACGTTCCACCGCGCAATCCCTGCTGGTCGTCCCGCTGTTGCAGCTCGCCGTGGTCGCGGTGGCCGGCTGCCGGCTCGCGGCGGGGGCGCTCACGGTGGGGGAGGTGCTCGCGGTGGCCCGCTACGCGGTGCTGGCCACCGGGATCGGCGTGCTGGTCGGCCAGTTGTCCACCGTGGTACGCGGACGGGCGGCCGGCCGTCGCCTCGCCGAGGTGCTGGCGTGTCCCGCCCCGCGCCACGGAACGCGCGAACTGCCGCCCGGCGACGGGGCGTTGGAACTGCGCGGGGTGACCGTGCTGCGGGACGGCGCCCCCGTACTGCGCGACGTCGACCTGCTGGTGCCCGGCGGCAGCACGGTGGCCGTCGTCGGCCGCTCCGGGGCCGGAAAGTCCGTCCTGGCCGCGGTGGCCGGCCGGCTGATCGACCCGGACGGCGGGGTCGCCGTGCTCGACGGCGTCCCGCTGCCGGAACTGACCCGGGACGAACTGCGCCGCCAGGTCGCCTACGCCTTCGCCCGCCCCGCGCCGCTCGGCGGCACGATCGCCGGCACCATCGCCTTCGGCGCCGACGAGCCCCCTCCGGAACGGATCCGCACCGCCGCCCGCGCCGCCCGCGCCGACGACTTCGTCCGCCGCCTTCCCGCCGGTTACGCCACCGCCTGCGCCGACGCCCCGCTCTCCGGCGGCGAACTCCAACGCCTCGGCCTCGCCCGCGCGTTCGCCCACGCCCAACGCCTGCTGATCCTCGACGACGCCACCTCCAGCCTCGACACCGTCACCGAACGCCAGGTCACCCACGCCCTCCTGCGGGACGTACGCGCCCGTACCCGCCTGGTCGTCGCCCACCGCGCCACCACCGCCGCCGGCGCCGACCTCGTCGCCTGGCTCGACTCCGGCCGCCTCCGCCGCCTCGCCCCCCACCACGTCCTGTGGCGCCACCCCGACTACCGCGCCGTCTTCGCCCCCGACGACCCCCCCACCCCGCAGGAGCCCCCCCCATGCGCCCTGACCCCGCCCGCCCCGCCGCCCCCGCGCAACGCCGGGGGGCCGGTGCGACGGGTGCGTCCGCGGACGCGGACGATGCCGCCGGGGGGCCGCAGGTCAACGGCGGGGTGGCGGGGGGCGAGGGGGGTCCGGGGCCGGAGGCTGACGGCGCGGGCGTCGGGCTTTCCGGCGGGGCGTCCGCGGACGCGGTCCCGAGCGGTGGCGGCGGGGTGCCGCACGTCGACGGAGAGCCGGCTCCGAGCGTTGGCGGCGGGGCGCCGTACCCCAACGACGGGGCGAGCGTGGGGCGTTCGGGCACGGCGCACGCCTCCGGGGGCGCTGCCGTCGGGGTGCCGCAGGTCAACGGCGGGGCGTCTGCGGGCGCGGTCCCGAGCGGTGGCACCGGGGCGCCCCACCCCAATGTCGGCTCGGACGCGGGGCGTTCGGGCGGGGCGCACGCCTCCGGGGGGTCACGGGCGCCACACCTCAACGGCGAGGTGAACGTATCCGGGGGCGCGGCCAGCCGGGCGTCACACGCCGACGAAGGCGTGGACGGCGGACGGTTCGCGGGGGTGCGGGAGGGGTGGGGGTTCTTTCGGCGGCGGCGGGGGGTGGTGGGGCGGTTGGCGGCGTGGTCGGTGCTGGAGGCGGGGCAGACGTTGCTCGCCGGGTACGCGCCGGCGCGGGCGTTGGACGCGGGGTTCCTGGCGCACCGGCCGCTGACGGGGCTGGGGTGGCTGGGGGTGGCGGCGGTGGCGGTGCCGGCCGGCGCGTACGGCACCGGCCGGGTGTACCGCAACGTGGCCGCCCTCGCCGAACCGCTGCGGGACGCCCTGGTGCGCCGGGTCGTCGCGCGCGGGGTGCGGCGGGCCGAGGCGGCGGCGGTCTCCCGGCTGACCCATCAGGTGGAGATCGCCCGGGACACGTTCGCCGGGCTGGTTCTGCTCGCTCGTTCGTTCGTCTTCACCGCGGTGGGCGCCCTCACCGGTCTGCTGCTGCTCGATCCGCTACTGCTGGTGGTCGTCGTGCCGCCGCTCGCGGTGGGGCTGGCGCTCTTCGCGGCGACCCTGCGGCCGATGGCCCGGCGGCAGGAGGCGTTCCTCACCGCGGACGAGGCGATCGCGGCCGAACTCGCCCTGGTCAGCGGCGGGTTGCGGGACGTCACCGCGGCCGGCGCGGAGGACCGGGTGGCCGCCGGGGCCGGGGCGCTGATCGACGCCGAGTACCGCGCCGCGCGCCGGCTGGCCTGGTGGTCGGTGGTGCGCGCGGCGGCCCCGGTGGCCGGCGGTCGCCTCCCGGTGGTGCTGCTGCTCGCCCTGGCGCCGTGGCTGACCGGACGCGGGGTCACCCCGGGCGCCCTGGTCGGCGCGCTGACCTACCTCACGCAGTCGCTCCAGCCCGCGTTGCAGACCCTCACCCACGGCCTGGGCACCGGCGGCTCCCGGCTCACCGTGGTGCTGCGCCGGCTGCTGCGCGGCGCGGACGCGTCCCCGCGCCCGGCCCCCGTACCCCCCGGCGGGCCGCCTCCCGGCGCCCCCGCCGTCGAACTGCGCGGGGTCACCTTCGGGTACGGCCCCGGGGCGGAGCCGGTGGTGCGCGGGCTGGACCTGACGGTGCCGCACGGCGGACACCTCGCCGTGGTCGGGCCGTCCGGGGTGGGCAAGTCCACGGTGACCGCGCTGATCGCCGGGGTGCTGGTGGCGGACGCGGGACGGATCCGGGTGTGCGGGGCGCCGCCCGGTCCGCCCGCGCACCGGGTGCTCATCCCGCAGGAGGCGTACGTGTTCACCGGGACCGTCCGCGACAACCTCGGCTACCTGCGCGAGGACCCGGTGGCCGACGACGAGGCGCGGGCGGCGGCCGAGGCGGTGGGCGCGGCCCGGCTGATCGACCGGCTCGGCGGGCTGGACGCGCCGCTCGACCCGGCCGCGCTGGCGGCGGGTGAACGCCAACTGATCGCGCTGGCACGGGCGTTCCTCTCACCCGCCCCCGTCGTGCTTCTCGACGAGGCCACCTGCCACCTCGACCCGGCCGCCGAGGCGCGGGCGGAACGGGCGTTCGCCGCTCGCCCGGGGGGAACGCTCATCGTGGTCGCGCACCGGATCGCCTCCGCCCGCCGGGCCGGCCGCGTCCTGGTGATGGACGGGCCGCACACCGACTGCGGTACCCACCAGGAGCTGCTGGATCGTTCCGCCCGCTACCGGGACCTGGTCGGCGCGTGGGACGGCCGGGCGGATGCGGAGGCCGGGGCGGAGGAAGAGGCGCCGGAGGCGGCGACGGGAACGGAGCGGGTCGGCCGCTCACACCCAGCCGGCCCCCTGTGAGATGCGGATGGCGTCCACCCGGTTGCGGGCGCCGGTCTTGCGGTTGATCGCCGCCATGTAGTTGCGCACCGTGCCGTTGGACAGGTGGAGGCTGCGGGCGATCTCGGCGACCGAGGCACCCTCGGCGGCCAGCGTCAGCACGCTCAACTCGCGGTTGGTGAGCGGGATTTCGGAGGCGCGCAGGAAGTCGAAACCGAGCGAGGTGTCGACGAAACGTTTCCCTTCCGCGACGCGGCGGATCGCCGTGGCGAGGGCGTCCGGCGGGGCGTCCTTGTTGACGTACCCGAGCGCCTGGGCCCGCGAGGCGCGGCGCAGCAGGCCGGGCTTGCTCGGCGCGGCCAGCACGAGCAGCGCGGGCCGGGACGGTCTGCCGGGGTCACCGGCGCCCGGTGTTCGGCTGCCCGGCGCCGGTGCGGGGGCGGCCGTACGCGGCCGTGCCGACGGCCCGGCGGCGGGGTCCCCCGCGGCGGCCGGGCCGGAGTGCGGTGCCAGGACGTTGTTCAGCCCCGCCGGACCCTCCTCGGTGCCCAGTCCGGCGGAGCCGGGACACTCCACGTCGACCACGCAGACATCCGGCCGTACGGTGCGCACGGCCGATTTCAGCTCCCCCCAACTCGTCGCCGTCACGTCCAGGTCGTCCTCCCGGCCGAGCAGCGCCGCCAGCGCCGACCCGAGCAGGCGGGTGTCATGCACCACAAGGACCCGTATCACGAACAGCCTCCCCTTTACCCCCAGTACCGCCGTGCCCCCCGAAACAGGACCATTAGTACCCGGGGTCGGCGGCCCCAAGGGCGTCGATTCCGGCCAAGGCAGAGTGCGCCAGGGAGCGCGCGCGGCGCGCGTTTCCCTTCCGCACGCCCCAACCCGTGCGCCCCCAGGGCGACACCTGCGGAAGTGCGCTCCGAGGGCGCGCCCCCGCAGTGCCCTCGCGGGCAGCGAAAGGCTCCGAAGTGCCCCCGGCGGAACCCGGCCGCGCTCGTACGGGCGCGTTCCGCCGTCGAGGCCGTCCGCCGGTCCGCCCCCGGCGTACGGTCAGCCGTCGGCGCGCCCGGCGCCCGCCGGGACCGGCAGGTCGATCAGTCGGCACACCGTCTCGATGTCGATCTTGACCTGGGCGATGGAGGCGCGGCCGGACAGCCAGGTCACCAGCGCGGAGTGCCAGGTGTGTTCGATGACCCGGACCACGGAGAGCTGGTCGGGGCCGGGCGGCCCGGGCAGCCGCATGGCGTCCAGGATGATCGCGGTGGTCAGCCGGGAGACGGTGTCCACCTCGGCGCTGACCGACCGGTCGGCGAAGGTGAGCGCGCGCACCATGGCGTCGGCCAGATGCGGTTCGCGCTGCATGGCACGGAACGCCCGCATCAGCGTCTCGGCGACCCGGGCCGACGGCTCGGCGGCGGTCGGCGGGCGCTTGCGCAGCGCCTCGTGCATCTGCCGCAACTGGTCCTGCATGGTGGCCACCAGCAGATGCACCTTGGAGGGGAAGTACCGGTACAAAGTGCCCAGTGCCACCTGGGAGTTCTCGGCGACCTCGCGCATCTGGACGGCGTCGAAACCGCCCCGGCCCGCCAGCGCCGCGCCGGCGTCGAGGATGCGTCGGCGGCGGGCCTCCTGACGTTCCGTCAGCGGCGGGGTGGCCGGCTTCGGTCCGGTGGCCATATGTCCCCTTCCGTGGAATCCGTCCGCAGCCCCGGCCGGGCCGGGTGCTCCGCGCATCATGGCAGGCTGGTGTGCGCATGATGGCAGGCGCCGAGCCGTGGCGCGAATCACCCGACGGCCCCCTGGCGGCCCGGCTACCTGCCGGTACATTCGAGGTTCGTTGGACGCCCAAGTCTGAAACTTGTTCTAGATTGACGCGACCGGTTACGCTCCGGCCGAAGCGCAGTGAGAAGGGGGCCGTGAGTGACAGCCGAGGCCGCTCAGGCAGCAGTCGGGCAGGCACCCCCCGCGTCCGCGGCGCCCTCCGGCCGCCTCGCCGGACGCCCGCTGACCGACCGCGCCCCGCACCGCCAGGCCCCCGCCGACCCCGAAGGGCCGCTGCGCGTCGCCCTGCTCACCTACAAGGGCAACCCCTTCTGCGGCGGCCAGGGCGTCTACGTCCGCCACCTGTCCCGGGAACTCGCCCGGCTCGGCCACACCGTCGAGGTCATCGGCGCCCAGCCCTACCCGGTGCTCGACGACGGCGTCACCCTCACCGAACTGCCCAGCCTCGACCTGTACCGGCAGCCCGACCCGTTCCGCACCCCCGCCCGCGAGGAGTACCGGGACTGGATCGACGCCCTCGAAGTGGCCACCATGTGGACCGGCGGCTTCCCCGAACCGCTCACCTTCTCGCTGCGGGTACGCCGTCTGCTGGCCGCCCGGCGCCGTGACTTCGACGTCGTCCACGACAACCAGACCCTCGGCTACGGACTGCTGGGCATGGACCGCGTAGGCCTGCCGCTGGTCACCACCATCCACCACCCCGTCACCGTGGACCGCCGGCTCGACCTGGCCGCCGCGCAGGACTGGAAGCGGCGGCTGTCGGTACGCCGCTGGTACGGCTTCACGCAGATGCAGAAGCGGGTGGCCCGCCGGCTGCCCAGCGTGCTCACCGTCTCCGGCTCCTCGCGCCGGGAGATCGTCGACGACCTCGGGGTGCGCCCGGAGCGCGTCCACGTCGTCCCGATCGGCGCCGACACCCGGCTGTTCGCCCCCGACCCCTCGGTGCCCGAGGTGCCCGGGCGGATCGTCACCACCTCCAGCGCCGACGTCCCGCTCAAGGGGCTGGTCTTCCTGATCGAGGCGCTCGCCGCGGTGCGCTCCCGGCACCCGGACGCCCACCTGGTGGTGGTCGGCAAGCGCGCCGACGACGGGCCGGTGGCCGCCGCCATCGAACGCCTCGGGCTCGGCCGCCACGTCGAGTTCGTCAAGGGCATCTCCGACCCCGAACTGGTGGACCTGGTGCGCTCCGCCGAGGTGGCCTGCGTGCCCTCGCTCTACGAAGGTTTCTCGCTGCCCGCCGCCGAGGCGATGGCCACCGGCACCCCGCTGGTCGCCACCACCGGCGGCGCGATCCCCGAGGTCGCCGGGGCGGACGGCGAGACGTGCCTGGCCGTGCCGCCCGGTGACGCGGACGCCCTGGCCACCGCGCTCGGCCGGCTGCTGGGGGACCCGGCCCTGCGTGCCCGGCTCGGCGCCGCCGGCCGCGACCGCGTACTGGCCCGCTTCACCTGGGAGCAGGCCGCGCGCGGCACGGCGGAGCGCTACCGGGAAGCCATCGCCCGACGCAGGAGTCTCCCGGGGACCGCCCCCCGGACCCCCAACTGAAAGCTGAGTCCACGTGCTGACCGTCGACTTCTCCCGCTTCCCGCTCGCCCCCGGCGACCGGGTGCTCGACCTCGGATGCGGTGCCGGGCGCCATGCCTTCGAGTGCTACCGGCGCGGCGCGAACGTCGTCGCCCTGGACCGCGACGGCGACGAGATCCGCGAGGTCGCCAAGTGGTTCGCGGCCATGAAGGAGGCCGGGGAGGCGCCCGCCGGGGCGAGCGCCACCGCCATGGAGGGGGACGCGCTCCAACTGCCGTTCCCCGACGAGAGCTTCGACGTGGTCATCATCTCCGAGGTCATGGAGCACATACCGGACGACAAGGGGGTGCTCGCCGAGATGGTCCGGGTGTTGCGCCCCGGCGGCCGGATCGCGGTCACCGTGCCCCGTTACGGCCCGGAGAAGGTCTGCTGGGCACTCTCCGACGCCTACCACGAGGTCGAGGGCGGCCACATCCGCATCTACCGCGCCGACGAACTGCTGGAGCGGATGCGCGAGGCGGGGCTGCGCCCGTACGGCACCCACCACGCGCACGGGCTGCACAGCCCCTACTGGTGGCTCAAGTGCGCCTTCGGCGTCGACAACGACCAGGCGCTGCCGGTGAAGGCGTACCACAAGCTGCTGGTGTGGGACATCATGAAGAAGCCGCTGGTCACCCGGGTCGCCGAACGCGCGCTCAACCCGCTGATCGGCAAGAGCTTCGTCGCCTACGCCACCAAGCCGCACACCCCGCGCGCCGAGGTGCGTCCGTGACGAGTCCGGGGCGCACCGAGCGACTCGTCCTGCCGGGGGTGCTCACCGCGGAGCAGGCCGCCCGCACGGTCGCCGGGATCGCCGCGACGCAGCGTCCGGACGGCTCCATACCGTGGTTCACCGGCGGCCACCTCGACCCGTGGGACCACGTCGAGGCGGCCATGGCGCTCGACGCGGCCGGCGAGCACGAGCGCGCCGCGGCGGCCTACCGCTGGCTGGCGGAGCGCCAGAACCCGGACGGCTCCTGGTACGCCGCCTACGTCGACGGCGAACCGACCGACCGCGGCCGGGAGTCCAACTTCTGCGCCTACATCGCGGTCGGCGTCTGGCACCACTACCTGTCCACCGGTGACGAGGCGTTCCTCGACACCATGTGGCCGCACGTCTTCGCGGCCGTCGAGTTCGTGCTCTCCCTCGCGCTGCCCGGCGGCCAGATCGCCTGGCGGTGCGGGGAGGACGGCGACGTGCCCGCCGAGGCGCTGCTGACCGGGTGCTCCTCCATCTACCAGGCGCTGCGCTGCGCGCTGGCCGCCGCCGAGCACCGCGAGGACCCGCAGCCCGACTGGGAGCTGGCCACCGGCGCGCTGGGCCACGCCATCACCCATCACCCCGAGCGCTTCCTGGACAAGGGGCGCTACTCGATGGACTGGTACTACCCGGTGCTCGGCGGCGCGCTGCGCGGCCCGGCGGCCAAGGCCCGGATCGAGTCCCGCTGGGACGAGTTCGTGGTGCCCGGCCTCGGCGCCCGCTGCGTGCTGCCCAACCCGTGGGTGACCGGCGGCGAGAGCGCCGAACTGGCGCTGGCGCTGTGGGCGATGGGCGAGTCGGACCGGGCGGTGGAGATCCTGCGCTCCATCGGCCATCTGCGCGCCGAGGACGGGATGTACTGGACCGGGTACGTCTTCGCCGACGACGCGGTGTGGCCGGAGGAGAAGACCACCTGGACCGCGGGCGCGCTGCTGCTGGCGGTGGCGGCGCTCGGCGGTGACGAGGCGACCACCGCGGTCTTCGAGGGCGGCCGGCTCCCGGTCGGCCTCACCGGCCCCGCCGACCGCTGCTGCGGCGGGGCGGCCGGGCAGCTCCGCTGATCGCGGGGGCCCGCGCCGGATCGTCCGCGGCGGTAGGCTGTCGAACGTCTGTTCGTGATGGACCGGTCCGAGGAGTGACCGGTCCGCTACTGTGTGCCGGAACGACAGCCGGCAGACGACATGGAGGCCGCTGGTGCCCGTGCTCGACCATGACGCTTACCTGTCCCAGCTGACCGCGGAGGCCGACCGCCTGCGCGAGGTCCTGCGGGACGCCGACCCCGGCGCCCACGTCCCGACCTGCCCCGACTGGTCGCTGGCCGAACTGATCGGACACCTCGGCGGCGTCCACCGCTGGGTCACCCAGGTGGTGACCACCCGGGCGCAGGAGCCGCTCCGCCGCGACCTGGTGGCCGGCGACGAGCCCCCGAAGGACGCCGAGGGGCTGGCCCGATGGCTCGGCGACGGGGTCACCCCGCTGGTGGCCGCGCTGCGCGAGGCCGGCCCCGACACCCGGGTGTGGTCCTGGGCGGGCGTGCCCACCACCGCGTTCTGGTCCCGCCGGATGGTGCTGGAGACGCTGGTGCACCGGGCGGACGCGGCCATCGCGCTCCAGCGCCCCTACGACGCCCCCGCCGAACTCGCCGCCGACGCCATCGACGAGTGGCTGGAGCTCATGGCGTCCGAGTCGGCCCTGCGGTTCCGCCCGCAACTGGCCGAACTGCGCGGCGACGGCGAGCGGTTGCACCTGCACGCCACCGACGCCCCGGCCCAGCTGAACGCCGAATGGGTCGTCGAACGCACCCCGCAGGGCATCACCTGGCGCCGCGAGCACGCCAAGGGCGACGTAGCGTTGCGTGCCCCGCTCACCGACCTCTTCCTCGCCTTCCACCGCCGGCTCCCGCTGGACCACGAACGGCTGGAGATCATCGGCGACCGGGCGCTGCTCGACCACTGGCTGGAGCACACCGCGTTCTGAACGAACCGGCTCACAGCACCAGTTCGGCCAGCACCCGCAGGGTGTCCGCGTCCGGCGCGGTGACCAGCAGATCGGTCACCGGGCCGGCGCGCCAGGCGGCCAGCCGCTCGGCGATCCGCTCGCGTGGCCCGACCAGCGAGATCTCGTCGGCGAAGGCGTCCGGCACCGCCGCCACCGCCTCCGCCCGCCGCCCGGCCAGGAAGAGCCGCCGGATCTCCCGCGCCTGCTCCGGGTATCCCATCCGGGCCATCAGATCGGCGTGGAAGTTGCGCGACGCGGCGCCCATGCCGCCGATGTAGAACCCCAGCATCGCCTTGACCGGGGCCAGCCCCTGCGCCGGGTTGTCGCAGACCGCCGCGCGGACCAGCGGGGCCACCATGAAGCCCGGTTCCGCCGCCGCCAGCGCGTCGGCGAAGAGCCCGGCGCGCTCCGGCGACCAGTACAACGGCAACCAGCCGTCGGCGATCCGGGCGGCCTGGGCGACGTTGCGCGGGCCCTCGGCGCCGAGCAGCACCGGCAGACCGGGGCGGAGCGGATGGGTGATCGCCTTGAGCGGCCGGCCGAGCCCGGTGGCGTCCGGCCCCCGGTACGGCAGCGGGTGGTACTCCCCGGCCAGCTCCACCGGGGCCTCGCGGCGCAGCACCTGGCGGACCACGGCCACGTACTCGCGGGTCGCGGTCAGCGGGCTGGCCGGGAACGGGCGTCCGTACCACCCCTCGACAACCTGCGGGCCGGACAGCCCCAGCCCCAGCAGCATCCGCCCGCCGGACAGATGGTCCAGGGTGAGCGCGTGCATGGCGGTGGCGGCCGGGGCGCGGGCGGCCATCTGGGCCACCGCGGTGCCCAGCAGGATGCGGCTGGTACGGGCCGCGATCCAGGTCAGCGGGGTGAAGGCGTCCGAGCCCCAGGACTCCGCGGTCCACACCGAGTGGTAGCCGAGGCGTTCGGCCTCCACCGCGAGCGCCACGTGCCCGGGGTCCGGGCCCCGCCCCCAGTACCCCAGCGCCAGCCCCAGCCGCATCGCGTCCACCGCCCCTGAATCTGACGTACCGTCAGGTAAGCGTAGGGCCCCCTCCGCGTGGTGCGGAAGGGGCCCGTACGGTACGGCGGTTCAGCCGCGCTGGATGCCCGAGGTGTCCTGGAGCACCCCGCGGCGCCCGGTCTGGGTCTGCGCCACCAGCGCCGAACCCCGCTGCTCCACCGCCAGGTACCAGGTGCCCGGCGCCAACTCGTCGATCGGCACCGGAGAACCGTCCTCCGAGTACAGCGGCCGGGTCACCGGCACGGCGAACCAGAACGGCGCGAACTCCGGCTCGGGCGCCCCCGCCGCGCCCGGTCCGCCCGCCTGCGGCGCCGCCGCGTACCCCGGCTGACCCGCCGCCGGATAGCCGTAACCGGCGGCCGGCGAGGCCCCGTACGGCTGCCCCGTGTACTGCTGCGGCGCCGGCTTGGCGGCCGGCAGCAGCGGCGCCTTCAGGGCCGGCGCGGTACGCGAGAGCACCGACAGCGCGGCCAGCGCCAGCGCCGCCACCAGCCCCAGGTAGGCGCCGATGCCCAGGCTCACCTGCTTGTTGAACCCCTGCCCGTGCGGGTCGTAGGCGAGGTCGCCGAAGAGCGACCAGATCGCCGACCAGGCGGTGACCACCGCGGTCACGGTGCCCCAGTACGGCAGCGATATCCCCAGCAGCCGGCGGTCCTCCGGCAGCGCGCGGGCGGCGATCAGGAACGCCGCGGCGATCAGCCCGGCCAGCGTCACGGCCGGCAGCAGCGGGTAGAGCGCCGGGCTCCAGCCGCTGACCGAGCAGTCGGAGGTGTTGCACTGGTCGATGGAGAAGTACGGCAGGAAGGACGCGATCAGCAGCAGCACCGCTGCACCGATCACCCCGCCGTCTCCTCGGGTGAGGGAGCGGATGTTCACGTGGTGGTCCTCTTCGTCGGTGTGGTGGTTCGTCGCCGGCGGCGGTGGCCTGGGCCGGCTCCGCACGGCGGTAGGAGCGCGGGGGCGGGCCCCATGGTACGGGGGCTTACTCGATCGGGTGACCCGGGTTGACGTGCGGGGGGCGCTCGCGGGGCGCGAACGTCAGCCGCGGCCCTGGAGAAAAGCGGCGATCCCGTCCGAGATGCCCCGGGCGGCCCGCTGCCGCCACGCCGGATCGGTCAGCAGCGCCGCGTCCCGCGCGTTGCGCATGTTCCCGCACTCGACGAAGACCTTGGGGACCTTCGACAGGTTGAGCCCGCCGAGGTCGTCGCGGACCGTCATCCCGCTGCCGCCGCCGAGGTAGTCGGCGTACGAGGTGCCGGTGTCGGCCGCGAAACGGGAACGCACCGCCAGTCCCAGCCGGCGCGACGGGGCCGCGATGCCGGTGGTGTCGGCCGCCCCGGCGCGCACCGGCGCGGGCATGATCACATGGAAGCCCCGGCCGTCCGCCGGGCCGCCGTCCGCGTGCACCGACACGCTCGCGTCGGCGTGCGCCTCGTTGGCGATCCGGGCCCGCTCGTCCACGCACGGCCCCCACGCCCGGTCGCCGTCCTGGGTCAGCTCCACCTTGGCGCCCAGCGCGGTCAGCAGCGTCCGCACCCGCCGCGAGACGTCCAGGGTGAAGGACGCCTCCGGGTAACCGGCGTCGGTGGAGGTGCCCGTGGTGTCGCATTCCTTGCGGTTGGTACCGATGTCGACCTGGCGGTCGATCTCGACCGTGTGGAACTGGTTGCCGTTGTTGTGGCCCGGGTCCAGCACGACCACCTTGCCGGCCAGCGGACGGCCGGCGGCGGTGGGGGAGGGTACGGGCCGGGACGCGGACGCCGTCGGCGTGTGGACCGGCGCCGGTGCGGCGTGCGGGTGCCCTTGCGCGTGCCCCTGCGCCGCCTGGTACACCAGCCACCCGGCGAACCCCGTCGGCACCAACGCCGCCACCGCCAGCGCCGCCGCCCCGCCAGGGCCACGGCGCGGGCCCCTCGTCGGTTCGCCGCTGTCGCCGGACATCCCCGCGATGCTACCTCCCGCCCCGCGGAGTGCCCGGCCCCGGGGCGGCTCCGCCCGGAGGCGTCAGCGGGGCGGGGTGCGGCGCAGGACGCGGAGTGAGCCGGTGACGGAGAGCTCTTCGAAGCGGCCGGAGTCCAGGGCGCGGAGGTAGACGCGGTAGGGGGCCTGGCCGCCGTCGGCGGGGTCGGGGAAGACGTCGTGGATGACGAGGAGGCCGCCGTCGGCCAGGTGCGGGGTCCACCCCTCGTAGTCGGCGGTGGCGTGTTCGTCGGTGTGGCCGCCGTCGATGAAGACCAGGCCGAGCGGGGCGGCCCAGAGCGCGGCGGCCCGGGGGGAGCGGCCGACCAGCGCGATCACCTGGTCCTCCAGGCCGGCCGCGTGCAGGGTGCGGCGGAACGAGGGCAGCGTGTCCATCAGCCCGACCTCCGGGTCGACCAGCCCGGGGTCGTGGTACTCCCAGCCGGGCTGCTGCTCCTCGCTGCCGCGGTGGTGGTCCACGGTGACCGCGCTCACCCCGGCCTCCCGCGCGGCGGCGGCCAGCAGGATGGTGGAGCGCCCGCAGTACGTGCCGACCTCCAGCAGCGGCAGCCCCAGCCGCCCCGCCGTCACCGCCGCCGCGTACAGCGCCAGCCCCTCGTCCACGGGCATGAACCCCTTGGCCGCCTCGAAGGCCGCCAGCACGGCCTCGTCCGGCCGTGCCCCCGTCCCCGCTCGCGTCGGCACCGGTGCCTGGGTCATACGTACTGCCGCCTCTCCGGTCGTCGATGTGCGGCCCATCGTGCCCTACCGCGGCGCACGGGGCGACGGGTGGGGCACGTGGCTGACGCGTCATCAGGTTCGGGGCGGGCGGCGTCGGCCCGGGTACGTCGCGCGTCCTAGGACCGGTACGCCGGGTCTTCCTTCCAAAAACCGATGCGTCGCACACGCGACCGACGAGACCATGGGAGCATGACCGACCTCACCGAGCAGCAGAGCCGACGACCCGCCGTACGTTCCGGTGGCACCCCTCCGGCGTGGGCGGTCCTGGTCGCCGCCTGCGCCGGGCAGTTCCTCGTGGTCCTCGACGTCTCCGTGGTCAACGTCGCGCTGCCCGCGATACGCACCACCCTCGGGCTGAGCGCCACCGGGCTGCAATGGGTGGTCAACGCCTACGCGCTCACCTTCGCCGGGTTCCTGCTGCTGGGCGGCCGGGCCGCCGACCTCTTCGGCCGCAAGCGGGTCTTCCTCACCGGCCTGTCCCTGTTCACCCTCGCCAGCCTGGCCGGCGGCCTCTCCCACCAGCCGTGGCAGCTGCTCACCGCCCGCGCGGTGCAGGGCCTGGGCGCCGCCGTGCTCTCCCCGGCCACCTTGACCATCCTCACCACCTCCTTCCCGGCCGGCCCGGCCCGCACCCGGGCCATCGGCACCTGGACGGCGGTCGGGGCCGGCGGCGGCGCGGCCGGCGGCCTGGTCGGCGGCGTCCTCACCGACTACCTGTCGTGGCGCTGGGTGCTGCTGGTCAACGTGCCGATCGGGGCCCTGGTGCTGGTCCTCAGCGCGCTGCGCCTCGCCGAGTCCCGGTCCGCCGCCGCCCGCCGGCTCGACATACCCGGGGCCGTCCTGGTCACCGGCGGCGTGGCCGCCCTGGCGTACGGCATCGTGCAGACCGGGGAACGCGGCTGGGGCTCCGCCGGCGCCCTGCTGCCGCTGCTCGGCGGGGTGGCGGTGCTGGTGCTCTTCGGCGTCGTGGAGTCCCGTACCCGTGAACCGCTGATGCCGCTCGCCCTGTTCCGGGTGCGCTCGGTGTCGGCGGGGAACGCGGTGATGCTGGTGTGCGGCGCCGCGATGTTCTCGATGTGGTACTTCATGTCGCTCTACCTGCAGAACGTGCTCCACTACAGCCCGTTGCGGGCCGGTCTCGCCTTCCTGCCGTTCTCGCTGTCGATCGTGGCCGGCTCCACGCTGGCCCCGCGGCTGATGACCCGGTTCGACGGCCGGACGCTGGCCGCGGTGGGCGCGGTGCTGGAGGCGGCCGGGTTCGCCTGGGTGAGCCGGCTCTCCGCGGACGGCACCTTCACCGGGACGATCCTGGGCCCCGCGATCGTGATGTCCTTCGGCGCGGGGCTGCTGATGACCCCGCTGGCCGCCGCCGCCACCTCCGGGGCCGGCCCCGCCGAGGCCGGGCTCGTCTCCGGGCTGGTCAACACCTCCCGGCAGATCGGCGGCGCCCTCGGCCTGACCGTCCTGACCACGGTGGCCGCCGACCGCATCGGCACCGCCACCGACCCGGCCGCCCTCTCCGCCGGATACGGCCGCGTCTACCTGGTGGCGGCCGGCTTCGTCCTCGTCGCCACCGTGCTCGTCCTCACCACCCTGCCGCGCGTCAAGCGCACCGCCCAGCCGGCCGAGGCGTGACCGGGGTTCACAGCCAGCCGTTGGCGCGGGCGGCGCGGACGGCTTCCATCCGGTTGCGGGTGCCGGTCTTGCCGATCGCGGCGGACAGGTAGTTGCGCACGGTGGACTGCGACAGGCCGAGGCGGGCCGAGACGTCGGCGACGGTCGCGCCGTCCGCGGCGGCGGCGAGGACGTCCCGTTCCCGCCCGGTCAGCGGGTTGGGGCCGGCGCTCAGCGCCGCCGCGGCCAGCGTGGGGTCCACCACGCGTTCGCCGGCCAGCACCCGCCGCACCGCCGCCGCCAGTTCCTCCACCGGACCGTCCTTGACCATGAACCCCGCGGCGCCGGCCTCCATCGCCCGGCGCAGATACCCCGGGCGACCGAACGTGGTCAGGATCAGCACCCGGCACCCGGGCACCGCCTCGCGCAGCTCGGCGGCGGCGTCCAGCCCGTTGCGCCCGGGCAACTCGATGTCCAACAGCGCCACGTCGGGGCACAGCCGGCGGGCCGTGGGCACGATCGCGTCCCCGTCCCCCACCTGCGCGACGACCTCCATGTCCGCCTCCAGACCGAGGAGGAGCGCCAGCGCGCCGCGCATCATCCCCTGGTCCTCGGCGAGCAGGATCCGCGTCGGCCCCGTCAGGCGCTCCCCGTCCGCAAGATCGGTCATGCGGCCAGGGTAGACGGGACCTCGTCCGGCGGAGTCGGCGCCGCCGGAAGCGCGCGCTATCCGGCGTCGGCGCCGCGCCGGGCCCGTTCGCGGTCGGCCCTGCGCACCCGCAACAGATCCGCGCTGCCCAGCCGCCGGACGAACTCGGGGGCCACGGACCACTCCCGGCCGCCGTGCAGCGGACGGACGAAACACAACCCCATGTACATGTCCATCAGTTCTCCGACCTCACCGGTCCTGAGGTCCTCGACGATCTCCCGCCGCCGAACCTTGGCCGGCCGCCGGGACACCTGTTTGCGCCTCATCAGGCCACCCCCCGCCCGTGCGGCGGCGGGTCTATGGCCGTCCGGCCGGTGACGAGAGACAACTCGGCGGCACGGTATGCCAGTTCGGGGGAGAGCTTCACGATCGGCCCTTCCGTCTCTCGATTACTTTCCGTACCTAGAGAGTCGCCATCCGTGACTAGAATCTGAACTGTTCCCATGTCCCGAGCGCGACCTTGGGAATTGGAGGTAGCACGCATGGCACGGACCCCTCGCCCGCTGACCCCCGACAGATCGGCCCGGCACCTGTTCGGCGCCGAGGTGCGCCGGCACCGGGAGCTCGCCGCGATGAGCCTGGAGCGCCTGGCGGAGGTCGTGAAGTACAGCAAGAGCCATCTCGCCCGGATCGAGAGCGCGGAATGCATGGTCCCGCCCGATCTGCCGGGCAGTCTGGACGCCGCGTTCGGCACGGACGGGTCGTTCGGCCGGCTCTACGGGCTCGCCCGGCGGGAGATCCACCCCGACCAGTTCCGCCGCCGGATGGAGATCGAGGCCCAGGCCCGGCTCATCCAGGAGTACTCCGGGCAGATCGTGCCGGGGCTGGTGCAGACGGAGGAGTACGCCCGCGCGCTCTTCCGGACCCACAACCCCAAGGCGCCCGCCGGGGAGATGGAGGAACTGGTCACCGCGCGCATGAGCCGTCAAGCGCTGTTGCGCGCCGACCCCCCTCCGGACCACTCGATGATCCTCGACGAGGCGGTGCTGCGCCGCTCGTTCGGAGGACCCGCGGTCATGCGTGAACAACTCGCGCGACTGGCCGACCTGACCCTCACCCCCACCAGCGTCGTGCAGGTCCTCCCCTTCGAACACGGCGGACATGCCCTGATGGGGGGCTCGATGGCGCTGCTCACCATGGCCGACGGAACGCAGGTCGCCTGGGAGGAGGGCATCTCCACCGGCACTTTGCTGGAGGATCCGGGGGACGTGACGGCCCGGCAGCGGGCCTACGATCTGCTCAGGGCGTGCGCCCTGTCGCCGAAGAATTCGGCAGCGTTCATCCGGTCCGTTATGGAGGCACTACCAAGATGAGCACCCACCTTGACCTCTCCCGCGCGGAGTGGGCCAAGTCGTCGTACAGCGGAAACGGCGGAGCCAATTGCCTCGAGTGGGCACCGAAGTTCGCCCCGGCCGGCGTCGTCCCGGTCCGGGACTCGAAAGACCCGCAGGGTCCGGCGCTGGCGTTCACCACGGCCGCCTGGGCGGAATTCGTGGCCGCTGTCCGTGACGGTGAATTCCCCGCTGCCTGAGCCGTGACGGTAAGGCCGTGTCCGCTGCCTGAACCGTAAGGCCGCGACCTGAGCCCCGCTGCCCACCACCCCCGGAGCGGCGGGGCGCTCTGCTGCCCGGGGGCCGTGCGTCTGCGTGACGGTCGAACGGATTAACGTTTCGCCGGAGCCAATTCGTCAGGTCGCGCAACGGATTGCGTGTCACTCCATCGGGTAATTGTGGCTCCGCTGAACGGGCGGATACCTTCGGTGCGATCATCCGCATAATGTTATGAGGCAGGGGGGTTCCCGGCATGGCCGAAGCATATTTCGCGCTCACCCAGTACCAGGGACAGGAGTTCATCTTCAAACTCACCGACGAGGACCGGATCGCCGAGGCCCGGAAGATCCTCTCCGGCGGGGAAAAGAACAAGGTCCACGTCCACGGCCGGATCATCAAGCGCAAGGAACCCTACAACCCGGCCTGGGATTTCCATCTGGACCCGTCCACCATCAACTTCTTCGAAATCGCGATCGAAGTGTGCGACGCCAACATGCAATACGTGGAGGACCATCTCGACGAGGCGGGCGGTGCCTTTCTGCCGGGCGGCCACTGGTGTCCGTGGGATTCCCGGCTGACGCGTGAGGTGAAGCGCGGCTGACCGGGCCCGCGCGAAGCGGCGCCGGACGACGCCCGGCGCCGCTCCGGCACGTCTCACCCCGGGTCCACCGCGACCGCCGGCTCCTCCACCGGCAGCTCGGCGACCAGCCGGAAACCGCGCCGGGCGTCCGGCCCGGCGCGCAGCGAGCCGCCGGCCATGGCCAGGCGTTCGGTGAGCCCCGTCAGCCCGGTGCCGCTGCCGCCGCCCGCGCCGGAGCCGTCGCCGTCGTCGGTGATCTCCAGCCGGGCCCGGTCGCCGCCGGTGTCCACGGTGATCACACAGGAACCGGCACCGCTGTGCCGCACCACGTTGGTGACCCCTTCCCGGACCACCCAGCCCAGCAGCGCCTCGGTCTGCGGCGGCACCGGAGGACCGGACTCGCGCACCCGCGGCGTGATGCCGGAGGCGTCCAACGCCGAGCGGGCGCGGTCGAGTTCGGTGGCCAGGCTGCACTCGCGGTAGCCGCTGACCGCCTCGCGTATCTCGGTGAGCGCCTGGCGGCCCACCGACTCGATGTCGGCGGCCTGGGCCAGCGCGGCGTCCAGGTCGCGCGGGGCCAGCCGGCGCACCGCCTCCGCCTTGACGACCACCACCGACATGGTGTGGCCGAGCAGATCGTGCAGGTCGCGGGAGAACCGCAGCCGTTCCTGCGAGACCGCGGTACGGGCCAGCTCCTGCCGGGTCGCGCGCAACTGGGAGACCGCGTCGTGCAGGGTGAGGATGGCGGCGGTCACCAGACCGGAGAGCATGGTCGAGTAACCGGTGCTGACGGCGTCCCAGGTGTCCGCGCCGCGGAGCGCCGCGACGAGCCCGGCCGAGGCGCCCAGCGCCATCATGACCTGCCCGAACCGCAGACCGCGCAGCAGCGCCCCGCAGGCCAGCGAGAGCAGGATGAACAGCATGTCGAAGTTGTGGCCGAACGCGATCGCCAGCGCGTACGTCACCACCGCCAGCGCCGCCAGCAGCCGCCGCGGCAGCGGGCCCTCCTTGGTCCCGGGACGGAACGCCGACAGCGCCGTGGCCACGTAGAGGGCCACGTGGACGGCGAGTCCGGCGCCGGCCACCACCGGCGGGGTCGCCCGCTGGTGCAGGATGTCGGCGGCCGGGGCGAACGCCATCAACACCCACGGCAGCAGCGCCCGTCCGTCCGGCCGCTTGAGCCGCTCGATCTCCCGCTCCAGGCTGTAGCCGCCGCCCGCGGCACCGCGTCCGGTGAGCACCGCACGCCAGTCGGTGCGACTTCGCGCACCGGACGTCCCCCGTGGTCCCGCCATCGTTCCGTCCCCCGCCTCTCGTGGTTATGGGCGCGGTCACGGAACGGCCGCGCGAATCCATCATGCGCCCGTGCTCCGACAAGGGTGATGGCGGTATCCACAACCGGCGGGTTGTCCACAGCTGACGGTCCGTCAGTCTTCCCTGGCTCCGGTGGGATGCGTTATACAGTCCCCATCGCTGGAACGGGTTCCATCCCGCCGCGGAGACGACCCCGGCCCGACGGCCGCCGTTCCGGAGATGCCCGATCGCCCCGGTGCGGCCGACGGTGCGGACGGTCGCGCCGGGGTCCGGCCCGCCGCACCCCGGCGATCCGGACGCGGCGACCACACGAGCAGGGGAGCAGCAGCAGACCACGGCGCAGCCGACCGCGAGGGAGCAGCCGAACATGCCCATCGACGCCGTCAAGGCCACCTCGGCCGAGCCCCGCAGTACCCCCATCTCCTGGGACCACAAGGACGTCCAGCTCTACCACCTCGGCATCGGCGCGGGATCCCGGCCCGACCTCGCCGACCCGGCCACCGACCCCGCCGAACTGCGCTACACCCTGGAATCCCGGCTCCACGTGCTGCCCAGCTTCGCCACCGTCGCCGGCGGCGGCATGGCGCTCGCCGGCGGGCTGACCGCCCCCGGCATCGACGTCGACCTGGCGGCCGTGCTCCACGGCGGCCAGCGCGTCGAGGTCCACCGGCCGATCCCGGTACGCGGCAGCGCCGTCCAGACCTCCCGGGTCGCCGCCGTGTACGACAAGGGCAAGGCCGCCGTGATCGTGCTGCGCTCCGACGTCGCCGACGCCGACGGCCCGCTGTGGACCTGCGACACCCAGATCTTCGTCCGCGGCGAGGGCGGCTTCGGCGGCGACCGCGGCCCCTCGGTCCGCACCGACCCGCCCGGCCGCGCCCCCGACCGGGAGGTCACCCGCCCCATCCGGCCCGACCAGGCGCTGCTCTACCGGCTCTCCGGTGACTGGAACCCGCTCCACGCCGACCCGGAGTTCGCCCGCCGGGCCGGCTTCGACCGCCCCATCCTGCACGGCCTGTGCTCCTACGGCATCGTGCTCAAGGCCGTCACCGACACCCTCCTCGACGGCGACGTCCTGCGGATACGCGCCTGCTCCGCCCGCTTCGCCGGGGTCGTCCTCCCCGGTGAGACGCTGCGCGTGCGCATGTGGGCCGAGGCCGGCCGGATCCTGGTCACCGCCGTCGCGGCGGAGCGCTCCGACGCCCCCGTCCTGACCGACACCGTGGTCGAGCACGTCTGACACCGCGCGTCCGCACCCGCCGGACCGCCGCCCTACGGAAGGAGCCGCACCGTGCGCGCAGCCGTACTCCAGGAGACCGGCCAGGAGAAACTCGAAGTCGTCGACGACGCCGAAGCGGTGGGCTTCGGACCGGGCAAGGTACGGCTGCGGATCAAGGCCACCGGACTGTGCCACTCCGACCTGTCCGCGATGAGCGGTGTCCTGCCGCAGCCGGCGCCCTTCGTCCCCGGCCACGAGGGGGCGGGCGAGGTGGTCGAGGTCGGCGAGGGGGTCACCGGGCTGAGCCCCGGCGACCGGGTGCTGGTGTGCTGGCTGCCCGCCTGCGGCGACTGCCCGTCCTGTCTGCGCGGCCAGACCCAGCTGTGCCTGACCGGCTTCCTCAACGCCGGCACCCCCAACTACCGCCGCCCGTCCGGGGATCTGTACGGCTTCGCCGGCACCGGCACGTTCGCCGAGGAGATGGTGGTGGGCGCGGCCTGCGCGGTGCCCATCCCGGACGACCTGCCGTTCGAGATCGCCGCGCTGATCGGCTGCGGCGTCACCACCGGCATCGGCGCGGTGCTCAACACCGCCCGGGTAGAGCCCGGTTCCTCGGTGGCCGTCATCGGCTGCGGCGGCGTGGGGCTCTCGGTGCTCCAGGGCGCCCGGGCGGCCGGCGCCGCCGAGATCGTCGCCGTGGACCCGGTGGCCGCCCGCCGGGAGGCCGCGCTGCGGTTCGGCGCCACCGAGGCGGTCGAGCCGGACGGGCTCGCCGACGCCAAGGGCAGGCTCACCGGCGGCGAGGGGTTCGACTACGTCTTCGAGGTCGTCGGCCGCTCCGCCACCGCGCGCACCGCCTACGAGACCACCCGGCGCGGCGGCACCCTGTGCGTCGTCGGCGCCGGCGCCATGGACGACTTCCTCAAGCTCAACATGTTCGAGCTGTTCTTCGACGAGAAGCGCATCCTGCCCTCCCTGTACGGCGGCGGTGACGTGCTCCGCTCCTACCGGCGCGTCATCCGGCTGTGGCGGGCCGGCCGCATCGACCTGGCTTCCCTGATCACCCACCGGGTGCGGCTGGAGGAGGTCAACGACGCCCTGACGCAGATGCGCAGCGGGGAGGCGCTGCGCACCACCATCACCATCTGAACCCGGACACGAGCCGACATCCGACCGACCGACGAGGGGCCGCCATGGTGCTGCACGGAAGGACCGCGATCGTCACCGGGGCCGGGCGCGGCCTCGGCCGGGCCGAAGCGCTCGAACTCGCCCGGCTCGGCGCCAACGTCGTGGTCAACGACTTCGGACAGCCGGGCCGCGACGGCACCGGGGCCGCCTCGGCCACCCCGGCCCAGGAGACCGTCGCCGAGATCACCGCGGCCGGCGGCACCGCGGTGGCCCACCACGGTGACGTGGCCGACTTCGAACAGGCCCGGGCGCTGGTGCGGCTGGCCCTCGACCGGTTCGGCTCGCTGGACATCCTCGTCAACAACGCCGGCATCCTGCGCGACCGGATGGTCTTCACGATGGAGGAGGAGGAATGGGACTCGGTGCTCCGGGTCCACCTCAAGGGCCACTTCAACACCATCCGGTTCGCCGCCGCGCACTGGCGGGAACGGGCCAAGTCCACCGGTGAACCGGTCGGCGCGCGGATCGTCAACACCTCCTCGGAGGCGTTCCTGGCCGGCTCCGCGGGCCAGCCCAACTACGCCGCGGCCAAGGGCGGCATCGTGGGGCTGACCACCTCCACGGCCGCCGCCCTCGCCAAGTACGGGGTGACCGCCAACGCGATATGCCCGCGCGCCCGCACCCGGATGACCGAGGACGTCTTCGCCGCCTTCCAGGCACCGGCCGCCGGGCTCGACCCGCTCGCCCCCGAGCACGTCGCGCCGCTCGTCGGCTACCTCGCCTCCCCGGCCGCCGCCCGGATCACCGGCCAGGTCTTCGTGGTGCACGGCGGCATGGTCGCCCTGCTGGACCGCCCCCGGGTCGCCGCCCGGTGGGACACCGCCAAGGACGCCTTCTCCTACGCCGAACTCGACGACACCCTCACCCCGTTCTTCGCGGCCCGCGAGCCGGGCGAGACGTTCGCGGCCACCGAGGTGCTCGGGCTCCGCCGCGGCCAGGGCGGCTGACTCCGTGGTCAGGTGCCCGCGCCGGCTACCACGACACGGCGGCCGGTGCGGGGCGTTCCCCCGCACCGGCCGCCGTGGACGACGTGCCTGGTGACGTGCCGGCTCAGCCGTTGTCCTCCGGGCGCCGGTGCTTGCCGTGCGCGGGGATGTCGGTCTGGTCGGCGGAAGAGGCAGAACCGCGGTGCTTTCCGCCCCCGGCGCCCAGGGCGGCCGGCTGGTGGGCGCGGTCGTCGGCGGTGTCGGTACGGGCTTCGGACATCAGGAGTCTCTCCGTCGGGATCGCTTGTGGGGTTGGCCAGTCGGGGCGGACCGCACCGGACGGTGCGTCTACACCAGCCGCCCTTGGCTCACCGTCGTGGCCGGGCTGCCCGGCTGCGTAGCCCTTGGCGAAGTCTAACGGCGGACAAGATCCACCGGCCAGGAGGGGCCGCGCCCCACGGCGGCCAGCGGGGCCTGCTGGAGCGGCATCACCCGGCGGCCGGACCGCCCCGGTTCCGGCCCCGGTTCCGGCGCCACCGGGAAGGCCAGCTCCTGCGGGCCCAACTCCCGCACACCGCACGGTTGTTCCGGCGCGGAGTACGGCAGCCGCAGCCGGTCCGGCGAGGACCACCGGACACCACCCGGCAGCCAGCCGGGCGGCGTCGGCAACGGCAACGTGGCACGGGCGTCCGGCCGCCACAGCACCGCGCTGTCGCCGACCGCCAGCACCACGGCGCACTCCCCGGGGGTCAGCGACCGACCGGGCTGCGCCGCGAGCGGGGTGATCCGGTCCTCCTCCGGGGAACCGCGCAGCGCCTCGGGGAACCGCACCGGCTGCCGGCTGCCCAGCACCCCCCAGCCGATCCGCTCGCTCCCGGGGGCGTCGCTGCGCACCAGCAGCAGACCGCTGTCGGGGTCGGCGAGCAGCAGCCGGTCGTCGCTGTCCTCGGTGATCTGGAGCAGCGGGGTGACCTCCGCGGTGGCCAGGTCCACCACCACCGTCTTGGTGCGGCCGTCCGCCTCCCGGTCCAGGGCCAGCAGCCGTCCGGCCCGGTCCAGCCAGACCCCGCCGGTGCACCGGCCCGGCACCCGGGCGCGGGCCCGCGGGCCGCCCTCGTCGTCCGGGTCCACCAGCCACACCGTGGTGGCCTCCGCGGTACCGGTGAGCGCCCAGACGCCCGGGCCGGGCGGCGGCGGCAGCAGCACGCCGTCCGGCCCGGGCAGCGAACCCAGCGGTAGCTCGCCCGTACCCGGCCCGGCCGGATAGAGCAGCGCGAGATCATGGCGCGCGGCCACCCGGCGGCGGATCAGCACCCGCCCGTCCGCCATCGGCACCACCTGCGCATCCGGCTCCTCCGGCTGGTTCCCCGGCAACGCCACGGCGTACGGCTCCGGTCCGTCCATCGTCCAGCGCTCCGGGTACCAGCAGCCCTCCCCGGCGTCGGCCAGGCACGCCGCGTACCCGCCCCCCGCCGCCACCGTGAACCCGCGCCGCCCCACCACCGGCGCCCGCACCCCCGTGCCGTCCGCCAGGACACAGGCCGTCATGGTGACCTCACCTCCGCCACCAGACGCTAGCTTTTCGCACTTCCAGCCGAACAAGCCGAGTTGAGCGCATTCACCCGTTCGTGTGGCCCCCACCCCATTTCCCGCCGTTCGGGCGTCGGTGTGTGCGTATCGGGTCGGGGGGTCCCTTGTCGCCGTGACGAGTGGACAGCCCTCGGCGCGGGCGAGGCCCAGCCGTCACCACCGACGTACCCCCGCCCGCACCCGCACCCGCGCGAGGCCGTCACCACCGACGCACCCCCGCCCACCCCGAGGCCGCCACCGCCACGGCCGGGAACGCTCGGCGGGCGGGGCCGCGGCGGGCGGGGACATCGGCCTGGGGGGTGTACGCATGCGGGGGGTAACCTTCCACACGTGCCCAAACTGTCCGACGTCATCGCCGCGCTCGAAACCCTGTGGCCCGCCGAGCGGGCCGAGCAGTGGGACGCCGTGGGCCTGGTCTGCGGCGACCCGGACGCCGAGGTGAGCCGGGTGCTCTTCGCGGTGGACCCGGTCCGGGAGACCGCCGAGGAGGCCGTGCGGATCGGCGCCGACCTGCTGGTCACCCACCACCCGCTCTACTTGCGCGGCACCACCACCGTGGCGGCCACCGGGTTCAAGGGCCGGGTCGTGCACGACCTGATCAAGCACGACATCGCGCTGCACGTGGCGCACACCAACGCCGACCGCGCCGACCCCGGGGTCTCCGACGCCCTCGCCGCCGCCGTGGGCCTGCGCATCACCGGTCCGCTCGTGCCGGACGCCACCGACCCGGCGGGCCGCCGCGGCCTCGGGCGGATCGGCGAGCTGCCGGCCCCGCTGACCCTCGCCGAGTTCGCCGCGCAGGCCGCGGCCGGGCTGCCGGCCACCGCGACCGGGCTGCGGGTGGCCGGCGACCCGGAGCGCACCATCCGTACCGTCGCGGTCTGCGGCGGCTCCGGCGACAGCCTCTTCGACGAGGTCAGGCGGGCCGGGGTGGACGCCTACCTCACCGCCGACCTGCGCCACCACCCCGCCTCCGAGGCCTGCCAGCACGGCGGCCCGGCCCTGCTGGACGCGGCCCACTGGGCCACCGAGTGGCCGTGGTGCGAACAGGCGGCCGGACAGCTCGACGAGATCTCCGACCGGCACGGCTGGGCCCTGCGGACCCATGTGTCGCGTCGGGTCACCGACCCGTGGACGCTCCACGCCCCTTCCCCGATCGACCCCCATACCCCATCAGGAGCCCCAAGCTGAACGCCGCGCCCGCCGACCAGATCCGACTCCTCGAGGTCCAGGCCCTCGACCTGCGCCTGGGGCAGCTGGAACACAAGCGCAACAACCTGCCCGAGCACGCCGAGATCGAGCGTCTGAGCGCCGACGCCAAGCAGGTCAACGACCTGCTGGTGGCCGCCAGGACCGAGGAGAGCGACACCGCCCGCGAGCAGACCAAGGCCGAGCAGGACGTGGACCAGGTGCGCCAGCGCGCCGCCCGCGACCAGCAGCGGCTCGACTCCGGCGCCGTCTCCTCCCCGCGTGACCTGGAGAACCTCCAGCGCGAGATCGCCTCGCTCGCCAAGCGCCAGGGCGACCTGGAGGACGTCGTCCTGGAGGTGATGGAACGCCGCGAGAAGGCCGCCGAGCGCGCCGCCGAACTCGCCGAGCGGCTGGCATCGGTGCGGGCCAAGGTCGCCGAGGCCGAGGCACGCCGGGCCGCCGCGCTGGAGGGGATCGACACCGAGGCGGCCACCGCCGCCAAGGAGCGCGAGGTGGTCGCCTCCGCCGTCCCGGCCGACCTGCTGGCCCTCTACGACAAGCTGCGCGCCCAGTCCGGCGGCGTCGGCGCGGCCAAGCTCTACCAGAAGCGCTGCGAGGGCTGCCGGCTGGAACTCAACATCACCGAGCTGAACGACGTCCGCTCGGCCCCCGCCGACGCCGTCGTCCGCTGCGAGAACTGCCGGCGCATCCTGGTGCGCACCCCGGACTCCGGTCTGTGATGCGCAAGTTCGTCGTCGAGGCCGACGGCGGGTCCCGGGGCAACCCGGGACCCGCGGGCTACGGTGCCGTGGTCTTCGACGCGGAGACCGGCGAGACGCTGGTGGAGGCCGCCGAGTACCTGGGCACCGCCACCAACAACGTCGCCGAGTACCGCGGCCTGATCGCCGGACTGCGGGCCGCTCACGAACTCGACCCCGAGGCGCGGGTCGAGGTGCGGATGGACTCCAAGCTCGTCGTCGAGCAGATGTCGGGGCGCTGGAAGATCAAGCACCCGGGGATGCGCCCGCTGGCCGCCGAGGCCCGTACCGCGTTCGCGCCGGAGCGGGTCACGTACCAGTGGGTGCCGCGCGCCCGCAACAAGCACGCCGACCGGCTGGCCAACGAGGCGATGGACGCCGGCAAGCAGGGCAGGCAGTGGCAGCCCAAGGACTCCGGCACCGTGGTGCGCGAGGAGACCGGGGTCGCCCGGATCGCCCCGGCCACCGCCCCCGGGGACGCCGCGGCCGGTCTCGCCGCGGCCCGGGCCGCGCTGCGCGGGGCCACTCGTCCCGTCGACGCGGTGACCGCGGCCGAGGAGACGGCGCGCGAACCGGTGGCCCCGCCGGCCGCCCGCACCGCCGCGCCCGATCTGGGCACCTCCACCACATTCGTCCTGCTGCGGCACGGCGAGACCCCGCTCACCCCGCAGAAGCGGTTCTCCGGCAGCGGCGGGGGAGACCCCGAGCTCACCGACAAGGGCCGGTGGCAGGCCGAGCGCGCCGCCGAGGCGCTGGCCGCCCGGGGCAGCGTCCAGGCCGTCGTCACCTCCCCGCTGGCGCGCTGCCGGGAGACCGCCGCCATCGTGGCCGGCCGCCTCGGGCTGGAGGTGGTGGTCGAGGACGGGCTGCGCGAGACCGACTTCGGGGCCTGGGAGGGGCTGACCTTCGCCGAGGTACGGGAACGCCACCCGGCCGACCTCGACGCCTGGCTCAACTCCGCCAAGGCCGCCCCCACCGGCGGTGGCGAGAGCTTCACCACCGTCTCCCGCCGGGTGGCCGCCGCCCGCGACCGGCTGCTCGCCCGCTACCCGGGGATGACGGTGCTGCTGGTCAGCCATGTCACCCCGGTCAAGACCCTGGTCCGGCTCGCGCTCGGGGCGCCGCCGGAATCGCTGTTCCGCATGGACCTGTCGGCGGGCTCCCTGTCGGCGGTGGCGTACTACGCGGACGGCAACGCCTCGGTGCGGCTGCTCAACGACACGGCGCACCTGCGGGGTTGACGCCGGGGGCCGAGGGCCCGGGAGCGGCGGCGGGGGTCAGCTCCGCCGCCGCCCGGGCCAGTCGTTCCACCGCCGGCCAGTCCTTGGCGCCCACCGCCGACCGCGGCAGCATCCAAGAGCCGCCCACGCAGCCCACGTTGGGCAGCGCCAGGTAGGCGCGGGCTCGTCCGGCGTCGATCCCGCCGGTCGGGCAGAACCGCGCACCGGGCAGCGGGCCGGCGAGCGAGGCCAGATAGGCGGCGCCGCCCGCGGCCTCGGCGGGGAAGAACTTCACCTCGCCCACCCCTCGTTCCAGCAGCGCCATCACCTCCGAGGCGGTCGAGGCGCCGGGGAGGAACGGCAGCCCGGTGGCGGCCATGGCGTCCAGCAGCCGGGGCGTCCACCCCGGGCTCACCAGGAACCGGGCCCCCGCGTCCGCCGCTGCCCGTGCCTGCCGGGGCGACAGCACGGTCCCGGCGCCCACCACCGCCTCCGGCACCGCCGCCGCGATCCGCTCGATCGCCGCCGTCGCGGCCGGGGTCCGCAGCGTCACCTCGATCGCCGGCAGCCCGCCCGCCACCAGCGCCCGGGCCAGCGGCACGGCGTCCGCCACGTCCTCCAGCACGACGACGGGGAGCACGCGGGCGAGATCCAACACGGACGTCATGGCGTCATCCTGACCCCGTCCGCCACGTTGCGCAACGATCATTGCACATACTGCAACACCCCTCTCTGACCTGCGAACGCCGCGGGGCTTGACGGTCAACGCGATAGCCATAATATGACTAGAGAAGTTATGGCTATATCGCGTCCCTCGGAAGGGATCCGTCACCATGCCCAGCCCCTCCTCCACCCGGCCGCTGCGCGTCGCCGTCGTCGGCGCCGGCTTCGGCGGCCTGTGCCTCGCGCACCACCTCAAGCGCTCCGGCATCGCCGTGGACGTCTACGAATGCGACCGCACCCGCGCGGACGGCCTCCACGGCTACCGCGTCGGCATCGACCCGGACGGCAGCCGGGCCCTCAAGGCGAGCCTGCCGCCCGACCTGTTCGCCACCTTCGCGGCCACCTGCGCCCGCGCGCCCCGCCGGATGACGATGGTCACCGAGAAACTCGGCACCCTCCTCGACATCCCCTTCGACCCCGGCGCCGACCCGGGCGAGGCCGAACACTCCGTCAGCCGCATGACGCTACGTCAGGTGCTCCTCACCGGACTCGAGGACGTCGTCCACTTCGACAAGGAGTTCACCCACTACGAGCGCCACGACGACGCCACCGTCACCGCCCACTTCGCCGACGGCACCCACGCCAACGCCGACCTGCTGGTCGCCGCCGACGGCGCCAACTCCCGCGTCCGCGCCCAGTACCTGCCGCACGCCCGGGTGACCGACTGCGGCATCGTCGGCCTGACCGCCAAGGCCCCGCTCACCGCGCGCACCCGCTCCCTCGTCCCCGCGCACGTCGCCGAGGGCGTCGGACTGATCGTGGCGCCCAGGGGCTTCAACGGCATCCTGCACACCATGGAGTTCAACTGGGATCGCGACGGCGTCGTGAAGAACGGCATCGGAGGCAACGACGCCGAACTCATCGCCCGCTGGCCCGGCCTGCTCTACGACAACACCCGCGACTACATCAACTGGGGCATCTGGGCGGCCACCGACAAGTTCCCGCCGGACGTACGACGGCTGCGCGGCCAGGACGTCGTCGACCTCGCGCTGCGGCTCACCCCGCACTGGCACCCCGACCTGCGCACCCTGATGACGCTCTCCGACTCCTCCTCGGCCTTCCCGCTCGTCATCCGCACCTCCGAACCGGTGGCCCCCTGGAAACCCGGCAACGTCACTCTGCTCGGCGACGCCATCCACACCATGACCCCGGGCATGGGCGTCGGCGCCAACACCGCGCTGCGCGACGCCGTACTCCTCGGCCGCAACCTCGCCGACCACCACGCCGGCCGCCGCACCCTGCTCGACGCCGTCGGCGACTACGAGGAACGGATGCGCGACTACGCCTACCCCGCCGTCCTCGCCTCCCGCGAGCGGATGACCGGCGACGCCATCGTCCACAAGCCCGTCGTCGGCGCCCTCGCCCTGGTCGGCCAGCGCACCATGCTCCGCGCGGTCAACCGCTTCCCGGCGCTGAAGCGCAAGTTCACCGAGCGCATGGCGGACAGCCGGGGCGCGGGACGCGAGGGGTGAGCGGGGCGGGTGGGGCGCGGGGGATCGGTGCGCGGCGCATACCATCGGCGCCGGTGCCGTACGCGGCGTACCACCTCCGCGTACGGCACCCGCGACACGCGTCCGTACGCGTTCGCACCCGCCCGTTCCGCACGTTCCGCCCGTCCCGTCCGAGGAGTCCACCGATGGCCGGCCCCGCCTCCGCAGCCCCACGCAGATCACCGCTGGCCATGGCCGTGCTGCTGCTCCTGGGCATCGAGCCGCTGCACCCCTACGGACTGCGCCGGCGCATCCACGACTGGGACAAGGACCGCGTGGTCAACGTCACCCAGCGCAACTCCGTCTACCAGACCGTCGAACGGCTGGAACGCGCCGGACTGATCACCCAGGTCGGCACCGCCCAGCAGGAGAAGCGCCCCGACAAGACGCTCTACCGCACCACCGAGGAGGGCGCCGAGACCGCCCGGCGCTGGCTGCTGGAACTGCTCACCGAACCCGTGGAGGAATACCCCTCCTTCCCCGCCGCCCTCGCCTTCCTCGGCGTCCTGCCCCGCGAGACCGTCCTGGCCGCCCTGCGGGAACGCGCCCGTACCCTGGCCGAACGCCTCGAACGCGAGGACGCCGAGGTCGCCGCCGCCATCGCCGCCCTCCCCGAAGGCCACCTCGAACCGGTCAACCTCATCGAGTACGACTACCTGCGCACCATGTGCTCCGCCGAACTCGCCTGGCTGGAGCGGGCGATCGAGGGGTTCGCCGCCGAGCCGGAGTGAGCCGCCCGCGCGTCACACCTCGGTGACCAGGACGTCCAGCCCGCCCGCCGCCGGCGCCTCCACCGTGAAGCCCAAGTCCCGCCAGGTGTCGGCGAGTTGGCCCGCGTCGCGCGGATCGGCGCCCTCGGTCAGCAGGGCCCGCACCAGACGGCCCTTGGTCGCCTTGTTGAAGTGGCTCACCACCGAGCGCTTCTCCACACCGTCCACCACGCGCACCTGGAGCACCCGCACCGTGACCGTGCGCCGCGCCACCTCCCCGGTGGGCTTCCACGCCGCCGCGTACGCCGCCGACCTCAGGTCGAGCACGAGCCTGTCCCCGGCCACCTCCGGCATCACCTCGGCCATCGGCCCCCGCCAGTACGCGCCGAGCGCGCCGAGGCCGGGCAGCTTGACCCCCATCGAACAGCGGTAGGCCGGCACCATGTCGGTCACCCGCAACGCGCCCCACAACCCGGAGAAGACCAGCAACGCCTCCTCCGCCCGCCGCCGTGCCGCCGCGTCCAGCGTCGCCAGCCCCAACGCGTCGTACAGCACCCCGGTGTACAGCTCACCCGCCGGCATCGTCGGCGCCGACCGCAACTCCGCGTTCCGGGCCACCTCCCCCCGCAACTTCGCGCCGAGCCCCAGCACCTCCATCGCCTTGCCCTCGTCCCCCCGGCACAGCTCGACCAGCTCCGCCAGCACCCTCTCCCGCGCCCCCCGCAGCCCCTCCACCGACAACCCGCCCACATCCAGCACCCCACCGGTCCCCCCGGTGGCCTTCCCCTCGGACGGCGGCAACAGGACGAGCACGGCAGATCTCCCTCGGACGGCCTCGTAGGAAACGACGACTGAGCCCCAAGCGTACGGGTGCCGTTCCCGGGACCGGGGACGGCCCGGTAACGGAGGGCTTGGCTGCGTGGCCGTGCGGCGGCGCTCCACCACGGAGGGCGTTGGCGTTCGGCGCGCAGCCGGGCCCGGGTGCGCGGCTGGACGGGGGTGTCCGGACCCACGGGGGGTTCACGTCCCCGGTTGCCGGGCCGGCGCGGCCGGGGTTGGTGTGCCGACTCGGCCGGCACGAGAGTGCCCGGCCGGGCCGTCCGCGACGCGCCCCTGGCGGGAACAGGCTGCGGATCCGGGCGTCCGCGAGCGGGCCCACGACGGCCGTGACGTGCTCCTCCCGGCGGGGGTGCGCACGGGCACGGGGGCGGGCGGGGCGTCAGGCGGCTTGCGCGGTGGCGGCGGCGAGGCGGCGGGCTTTGCGGAGGCCCGCGGTCACGTCGGCGAGGGTGGGGCAGCCGGCCACGGCCGGGGCGGCGGGGAGGGGGACGGGCGCCGGGGGACGCCGGGCGGCCACGGCTTCGGCGAGGTCGGACAGGCCGGCCCGCAGCCGGTCGGCGAGCGCCGGATCCGGCTGGGCGGCGCCCAGGTCGAGCCGGACCCCGCAGGCCGTGGCGGCGTCCACGATCTCCTCCAGCGCGGTGACCACCGGTGCCCACGCCGCCAGGTCGCGGCCGAAGGGCGGATGCTCCGCACCGGCGACCTCCACCGCCCGGCGGGCCTCGGCCAGCGCCCGGTACGCCTCGCGCCGCAGCCGCAGCCGTACCGGGTAGGGCGCCTCGGCCGCCAGCACCCGGTCGAGGTGGTCGCGGGTGGCCCGCACCGCCAGCGACAGCCGCACCGACACCTGCGCCCGCGGACCGCCCAGCCCCGGCAGCGCCCCGGCCGCCAGCACCACCGCGCACCCCAGCAACGTGTCCACCAGCCGCGCGTACCCCGCCCCGGGGTCACCGCCGAGCTGGACCAGCGCCAGCAGCAACGGCGTGAGCACCGCGGTCTGCGTGGCGAAGTGGCGTACCGACACCGGTATCAGCGCCGCGCACACCGCCGCCACCCCGACCGGCCAGGCCCCGTGCGGGCCGGCCACCGCGTCCAGCCCGGCGAACGCGGCGACGCCCACCGCCGTGCCCAGCGCCCGGCACACCGCCCGCGAGAACAACGGACCGAGATCCGGCTTGACCAGGAAGGCGGCGGTCGCGGGCAGCCAGTACCAGTGCGGTTCGGCGAGCCACCGGGCCAGCACGGTGCCCACGCCCACGCAGAGCGCCACCCGGGCCGCGTACTCCCGTCCCGCCGAGCCGGTCAGCCGCCGCAGCCGTTCGCGCCATCCGGGCCCGACCGCGCCGACCGCCGGGGCCGGCTCGCCGTCGAAGACCCGCGCGGCCAGCAGAACGGCGCGGTGGGCGGCGAGCCCGCCCGGGGTCGACGGCGCCGGCGCCGCCAGCGGACCGGGCGGCCGGCCGGTGCGTATCGAGCGGGCCAGCAGCGCCGGGGTGCGGGCCACCCGCGACGGAACCCGGGTGCCCTCCCACAGCAGGGTGAGCGCCGCCTCGCTGAGCGCGCCCGCCACCGCCAGCCGGTCCCGCAGCAGGCGTTCACCGGCCGACGGGCGCCGCCCCGGCAGGCGGTGCACGTACAACGCCTCGTAGGCGGTGTCGTACGCCTTGGTCAGCCGCCGCCGGGCCGTCGTCCGTCCCCGCTCCGTGCCGACGGCGGCGAGGAGCGCGGCGAGCGCGTCGTAGACCGCGGCGACGGCGTACCGGTCGTCGGGGAGCGCGGCGCCGTGCCGACGGCGGGGCAGCAGCCGGGGCAGCAACGTGGCCCACAGGATCACCCAGCCGGCACCGGCCAGCAGCAGCGCGGCCCGCACCGGCGGGGATATCGGCAGCGGCATCCCGGCCCCCACGATCGCCAGCACCACCAGCTGCACACCGGCGGCCGAGCAGACCGGGCCGATCGCGCTCACCGCACCCGAGACCAGGCCCACCACGGCCAGGCCGAGGGCGATCCACATCCCGATGCCGAGCCCGCCGAGCCAGGCCCCGGCCAGCAGCCCGAGCGCCCCCGCCAGCGCGGGCAGCCCGATCCGCACCACCCGGGTGCTCCGGGTCGCCGGAACATCGTTGACGTGCGCGAACATCGCGCCCAGCCCGGCCATCACCCCCATCGCCGGACGCCCCGCGGCCACCCCCGCGCCGAGCACCGGGCCGACCCCCAGCGCCCCGCGCAGCACCGCACCCCACGGCACCGGCCCGGCCACCCCGCGCAGGCCACGCACCGGATGCGTCAGCCAGTCGGGAAGCGCGGGCCGGAAGCTGTACAAGGTTCCCCCTCGTCGTTCGATGCGATGCCCCTGCGGCATCGCGTACGTACGGTGAACGTACAGCGGCAATGAGGACATTCCGTAACCAGAGTGTTTCACCCGGATGAGTGAACACATGTGCGACCGGCCCGGCGTTGCGCGTTCCGTTCATCGACTACGATGGCGACACGGCAGACGAGCCGAGCGGGCGGTCGCGTCGGGGTCATCGACCCCGCCGAGGAACGTCCGGGCTCCACAGGGCAGGGTGGTGGGTAACGCCCACCCGGGGTGACCCGCGGGACAGTGCCACAGAAAGCAAACCGCCAGGGCCGCAAGGCACCTGGTAAGGGTGAAACGGTGGTGTAAGAGACCACCAGCGTCCGGGGTGACCCGGACGGCTCGGTAAACCCCACCCGGAGCAAGGTCAAAAGGGAGCCGCCCCGGCGGCTCCTGCGCGGACGACCGAGGGCTGCCCGCCCGAGTCCGCGGGTAGACCGCACGAGGCCGGCGGCAACGTCGGTCCTAGATGGATGGCCGCCGCCCGGCGGGCCGCGAGGCCCCCGGGCACAGAACCCGGCGTACAGCTCGACTCGTCTGCCGCTTATGGCTCTGACTTGGGGATTTACTCGGGTCAGGGCCGGTTTGGCAGAGAGAGGGTTCCTGCTTCTACTGCGGTTGCCCGGGAGCCCCCGCGTGATCGTGCAACGGTTGTGAAATGGGGGAGCGGGTGGCGGGGCGCGACACGCCTCGTCGGACGGGTTGCCGAGCGAGTGCTGCGCAGGTTCGAACCGTGGCAGGATTCGAACCTGCGCACGCGGCTCCGGAAACCGGACAGTTCCCAGGCGTTTTTGCACGTCAGGTGCTTACATGACGGCCGTTAGGCGGCCAGGGCGCCGCGCGTCTCCTCGAAGCGATCATCAACTACGACATCAGCCACTGGCCGACCGAATTCGCCCGCCACAACTATGTGAACGTCGAACAGAGGCGCAGCGCACTGGACCGAGTCGCCGCCGAACGCGCCCTGGACGGTGACCCCCACGCTGCTCCACCGCTACCGCAAGGTATTCGCCATCGCCCCGGAGGAACTGCGTGGCACTCTGTCCATGATGGTGGACCTCGCTACGGTCGTGGAACTCAAGACGTCGACTGACCTCCCGCGTGGCCAGGTGGCACACGAGGCCAGTTTGCTGCCGAGATGAAGATGGGCGAAGGGGGGCGGTCGTCCGGTGGGATGATCGGGCGGTCACCGCCGAGCAGGGGAAGGAATAGCCAGTGGTCAAAGGGTCCGCGCTGCGCGGCTACCTGTTGGAGGAGGCACTCGCCTGGCTTCTTCGCTCGTCCGGTTACCGCCTGCTGGTGCATGGAAGCCAGGATCCTGAAGAGCTGGTGACCGACGGGTATACGCTGCGAGTGCGGGGCCGGGGTGCGCTGCATCAGGTCGACGCGTTGGGGGAGTTCGCGTTCACGCCGGCGTTCTCGATGCCGGTGCGGCTGTTTCTGGAGGCGAAGTTCTACCAGCAACCCTGTGGGCTGGAGATCGTGCGCAACGCCCATGGCGTGCTGCACGACGTGAACGAGAACTTCATGATGCACGCTGGCAAAAGGCCGCAACAGCGGTACCAGTACGCGTACGCCCTGTTCTCGACGAGTGGGTTCACGGCGGATGCACAGAAATACGCATTGGCGCACCAGATCTCGTTGGTGGACATGTCAGGTGCCTCGTTCGCCTGGCTGCTCGGGGCGATCGGTACCACAGCGTGGACGTTGGAACAGGAGCAGAAGCATCTCGATGCCTCCGAAGCGTTCCCGGTGACGTGGATGCGTACGGAGCTGCGCAAGAAATTGGGGACCTGGACGGCGTCGCCGACGCTGCTGCCGACGGTGGCTCCTGACGCAGGCAGGTTCCGGACAGCGGCTGTGGCGGCGATCGAAGGCTTCGTTGCCGCGCTGCGGCAGAACAATGAGGCCGAGCTGCTGCTGGGCTTTCCCTCGGCACCGTTCATTTTGCCGTTGGCGGTAAGCAATCACCTGGCGTTCACGGCCTACGCGGATGTCCGGCCTGATCACGCGGTGCGCATTCGGCGCCGGGGCAGCGGCGGTTCGGCGGAGTGGACACTGTCGCCGTTGGGTGAGGAAGACGCCTACGAGCTGGCCTTCAAACTGCCGGAGCATGTGGAGGAGTGGATCAGCGACAACGACAGCAAGGAGCGGCTGCGCACGCTTGAGGTGAAGGAGCAGTTCCTGTCTGTGATCACGATCTACCGCATGAATGGCGGCGGGGTGCGGGCCTATCAGTTGCGCTATGAGGCGGGTTCCCTCTCCCGCTTCTGAGCCCGGTGGTGTTTGGGGCCCGGCCTCCCCCTGGCGGGGGGAGGCCGACCGTGAAGGTCAGACCGGCAGGTAGGGACTGGGCTTGCCGTGCCAGCTGATGGCCAGGGCATCGCGGGCCCGGGTGGTGGCGACGAACAGCAGGGAGCGGGCCTTGCGTTGCTCGCGCTCGTAGCGGGGCGGGTCTTCGGTGCGGTATCGGTCGATGACGTGGGTTCTGGGGATGATGCCGTCGCTGGCGCCGACGATCGCCAGGCGCTGGTACTCCAGACCTTTGAAGCGGTGCATGGTGCCGACGTGGACCTCCCCGTTGCCCTTGGGGCCGTCCTTGGTGAGTTCGGCGCAGGTGATTTTGGCCTTGGTGGTCAGGTAGTACATGGTCTGGCTGACCATGTCGCGGTCTGCGACGCAGACGGCGATGTGGCCGCTGGGGTCACGGGGAGAGCCTTTGTCGTCAACTGAGAGTTCCTGGCGCCAGGTGGTCAGTGTTGCGGCGAGCCCGGCGAGTTCTTCGTCCCAGGTTTCGTAGGGGGTGAAGGTGGGGGCGGGGCCGTGGAGGACGGAGCGGTATCCGACGAGGTTGTCGGTGCCGTCGTCGAGGTCGTCGTAGCTGACCTTCTGGATGGGGTTGCGGGGTTCGACGACGCGCAGGGCCTCGGCGAGGATTTCCTTGGTGGTGCGGTAGCTGAGGGTTAGGCGGGAGGAGCGGCCTCGGATGTTGATGCCGAGGGCGCCGAGCGAGACCTGGTGGTCGTAGATCCGCTGGTGGGTGTCGCCGGCGATGAAGATGTCGTTGGACAGGTCCGGGTCGGCCATGGCCCGCAGCATCTTCCAGTGGGCGGGGCTGAGGTCCTGTGCTTCGTCGACGATGATGTGCCGGTAGCGGTAGCCGAGGTAGCGCATGCCGGAGCTGTTGTCGCGGTGGATGAGGTCCACGCCGCCGATCTCGTCTTTGTATTCGCGGCGGGCGCGGATCTTCGCGGCGCGTTCGATCTCGAAGCGGGCGGCGCGCTCGGACGCCTGGCCCCAGGTCTCCACGCCGAGCTTGTCCAGGCGGGCGGTGAACTGTTCGATCAACTTCCAGATGTGGTTGCGTTCGGGCCGGGTCAGGGAACGGCCGCGGCCGGCGCGGCGGGCTTGGAAGTAGGCGGAGCGGGTGGGGACGGACTGGCCGAGGATGACCTGTTCCCATTCTTCAAGGAGGAACTCCGCCTCCCAGCGGTGGTCGTCCAGTTCGGCGAGGAGCTGGCGCATTTCGTTCAGCGCCACGTGGTTGTAGACGCGTTGTTTGGCGCGTCCAGGTGCGGTGTTCTCGCCCAGGACGCGGGCGGCGAGCTGATCGATGTGGGCGATTTCGACGCGAGCAAGCAGCTTGGGTTCGATGAGGGACGCCAGGCGCTGCCGGAGGTCGGTGGTGAGGTTCTTGGTGAAGGTGGTCAGCAGGATGGGCTTGTTGTTGCCGGGAGGAAGGTGCTCGGCGAGGTGCTTGACCCGGTGCAGGGCGACGATGGTCTTTCCGGTGCCGGGGCCGCCGGAGACGCGTGCGGGGCCGTTGTAGTGGCGGTGGACGATGCGTTCCTGGGTGGGGTGGAGGAACACCTTCCAGGCGCGGAAGTCACCTTCGTCGATGATCGCTTGCACGGCGTCGTCGACAGTGGTGACCTTGGTCCGGGTCAGGGCCGCGGCGAAGTCGCCGAGGTCGGGTTCGTGGCCGAGCTCGACGGGCTGGGTGATCTCCTTACGGACCTCGTCGATGGACATGCCTGAGGCCAGGCCGTAGAGGATGTCCTTGGACAGCAGCGGCGCACCCTCGACGAGCTGGTCCAGCTCGGCGCTGTCGGTGACGGCGAGGGCCAACTCGATCAGCTGGTCGGCAACGCCCAGCTCCCGTAGATCGACGGCGCTGTATGCGGCGAGCAGCGGAGGGACATCAGCCGCTGCTGCGGGCTGCGGGGCCGGGGCGGGCACGGTGGAGGGCACGGCCTCGTCGGGCTCGGCCGGGGTCAGGGTGATGCCGGCGCGGCGCAGAGCGCTGTCGCCGACGACGGCGAGGTCGACGAACTCGATCTCACCGGTGATGCGGTTGACCGCGACCTGGAGTTCCTCGTAGACGTCCTTGCGGTGGCGGACGGCGATGACCAGCCAGCTCTCCGTGCCATCCGGATCGACACCGGCCCGCGCCAGCAGGGCCCGGTAGGAATCATTGACCCGCGCCGACCAGATGCGCGAATCACCCTTGAGCTTCTTGAGCCTCAGGCCCGGCTGCTTCGGATTGTTCCGGAAGACGTGGCAGAAGTTGTAGAACTCGGCTTTGACCGAGCCGTTGAGCTTGTACAGCTCCTGTTCGGCCTTGCGGTACAGGCTGAGCCGGGCGGTCATCGAGTGGTGCCTTCCGTGTCGGGGAGCTGTTCGAGCAGCGTGTCGAGGTGGTCGAGCCATTCGGCGGCGGTGCGGATGGTCCAGCCGTCCTGGGCGTAGGCGGCGTTGCGTCGCTGGGCCTCAGGGTCGTCGTCACCTTGGTGGGACATGACCACGGCGATCTTGAGGCCGGGGATCTGCCAGGCGAAGTCGACCTGCCAGCGGCTCGGCCCGAGTTCGAAGCCGAAGACGGGGGCCTGCTTGCCGTGGTCGGCGAGCGTCTCGGCGAGGCGAAGGAGATCGGGCGCCTCGTCCGGGTCTTCGCGGAGGATCTCCAGAATGTCCTCGTCCCAGGCCGCGTCCCGGATGATCTGGCGAAGGGCGGCTTCCGCCGACGAGTCGGTCTTCCGCTCCAGGTGGGGGAGGCGCACGGCCTGCTCGGCTGCCGGTGGCACAGCGGCGGTGAGCGAGTGGAGTTCGCCGAGCCCGCCGCAGACGGCGAGGACCTCGACCTCGAAGTCCGCCGCCCGGCTGGCGGCGAGTTGGACACCATCACCGCCGGCGAGGGACAGGAACTGGGTGATGTTGGTCCAGTACAGCCAGGACCGCCACCGCAGCTTGTGTTCCTCCGTGTCGAGAATGGCCTCGGTGTCGTCGAGGACGGTCAGGGCCGTCCACCGCAGGTTCTCGGGATCGGCGGCGTCCAGGGCGAAGACGATCGGCAGACCGTGCTCGTCCCGGGTGCGGAAGACATGGACCGGACCGATGCCCGCTGTATCCGCCTTGACCGGCCTGGCGTGATGCTCGCCGGGCGCGAGAGAGGCGAGCTGGTCACGCAGTGCGGCGACGAGCTCGCTGCGTCGGCTGGTCGCAGCCACAGCGGTCGTGTCGGGTACGGCGGTCAGGCCGGTGACCAGGGCGCGGGCGCGGCGGGCCCAGCGCTCGCCGTCGGGATCGCGCAGGTAGGCGATGAGCGTGTCGATGGGGTTGGTGAACACGGCTTCGCCGAGGTGGGCGCGGTTGCCTCCGTACTGCTCGTACGCGGCCTTGGCCTGCTCCTGGGCGGTCCCCCGGTACGGCGGCCAGACGGCCTTGGTACGGGTGGGACGCTGCTCGAACAGGTCGATGTCCGCCCAGGTGATCTGGAAGACGATCGTCCCGTCGGCGCGAAGGCGGGTGCGCTGAGCGGCGTTCTTCGCGATGAGGTTGTGCTCCCGGGTGGCGTGGAAGCGGAAACCTTCGAGATAGACGTGGACGCTCTGCGTCGGCCCGCCGACCCGGGTGAAGGTGAAGTCCGTACGGGTTCCCTCCAGCTGCCGTTGGGCAGTGAGCCGCCAGTGCATGATGTCCGAGCCATCGGTGAACCGCAGATGCCCGCTGGCGTGACCGTCCTCGTCCAGGGCCGCGTCGTCGGTGACCTTCACCCAGTCCCGCAGGGCGGCCAGGAAGCGGGCTTCCAGGTCGGATTCGACCTGGGCGTCCAGTCCGACCAGCCCGGTGTGCTCCACATCGCTGACGTCCCAGCCATCCTCGCCATCCCTCTTGAACAGCAGCGATTCCAGCACGGTGAGTGCCGCCTGCCGGGAGACGACGTCCTGGAACTGCTCGGGGGTGTAGCGGTGCAGGCAGCGGTGGCAGGCGCGCCGCTGTTCTTCCGCGCAGGGACATGCTGTGAGCTGTTCGTACGCCCGCGCAAGGGTGTCCCGGAAGGCGTGGCGGTCGGTGAGCCGGTCCAGGTAGCCGGTGCCGCCCGGTAGAGAGTCGAAGAGCACCAGGAACCAGCGGCGCTCGCCGCTGTCGAGGTCCGGCATGGATGCCACCGTGGTGTCCAGGTGCTGCGGGTCGCCGCCGAAGTGCAGGTCCACGCCCAGTCGCAGGGCGGCCCGGAAGGAGTGCACCCGTGCGTCCACGTCCGCAGTCGCCGCCGGGATGAGGATCCGCAGGGCCTCGGTCTGCAGCTGGTGCGCGAGCAGTACCTGCTCCTGCGTGACGCCGTCTTTCTTCCCGCGGCGCAGCGGGCACCACGGGCGGTGGTGCTTGAGCTGCGGGGCACGGGCCGCGGCAGAGTCCAGGGCATCGGTGTCGTGGTCGAAGACCGGACGGCCGTCCGCCGAGGCGGCACCACACGCGGTGCACACATGGAAGGGGTTGAGGCGGACCAGGTGGCCGGCGAAGTCGTCGCGGGCCGGCACGTCATAGCGGACCGGCCCTACGTTGATCCGGCGGATCACCGCGGTGCGGCAGTAGTCCACGCCGAACGTCTCCCGGTCGTGCCGCCAGGACAGACCCCGCTCGATCTTCTCGACCGGAATATCGACCGCGTCCACAACGGTGTACGCGCGGCGGTCACGGTCGTCCTTGTCGTCCCGGATCCGGGCGTCCTCGCGCTTGTCGCGCGAGGTCACGGTGGCCGGCTCGACGACCTGGAACAGGCAGGAGCCGTCGTCGGCGATCTGGCTGGTCTTGCAGCGAGGGCACGGAGAGCGGTCCTCGGCGGCGTTCTCGGTGCGTACGTAGCCGCAGCCCGGACACACTCGCCAAGTCCGCCACTCCTGACGCCCGCCGGTGGACAGTTCCAGGCCGGTGATCTCATGGCGGTAGCCGTTGACGTAGAAGGTGTTGCCCGGCGCCAGCTCCTGAATCGCCAAGCGACGGGGCCGCTCGTAGGAGACGGTCTCGGAGGAGTACACCACCTTGCCGGTCTTCGGATCGATGCCGTCTTCGCCGTACAGGGTTGCCGACAGCGTCGTCGCCGAGTCGATCAGCGCGTAGTTCGGCAGCAGCCCAAGGTCGCACAGCGCGCTCTGCGCCGAGGTGTCGCCCAAGCGCAGCAACTGCCTGCCCACACCGCGTCGTTCAGCGTCCAGCTCCGCCTTCTGCCGGGCCTGGTCGGGATCGGAGTCGTGCAACTCGCCGTGAGCCTCGTCGATGTCACGCAGCCGCGCCCGCAAGGCGTCCTCGGCGCGCCGCCACTCGCGTTCGGCCTCCTCCACCGCGCTGCGCAGGCCATGGGTCGCGTACGCCGCCAGGTCGGCCTTGGCCTGGTCGCTGACGCCCGTCGGAAACAGCCGCAAAAACCCCTTGACCAGCTCCTCGCCCTGCGCGATGGCCACCTCGACCAGATCGGCCAGGTACCCCGACGGCCCGAACAGGCGGGGTGCCTTGTGCGGCAGCGCGCGCAGCACGATGCCGTCCGCTCGCACCAGGCGGCCGGCGGCGGCCAGATCGAGCAGGTGCGCCAGGTACTGCCGGCGCAGGATCTCCACGGCGGACAGATAGCAGCCGGGCGGCACGATGGTGCCGGCGATCAGGTCCTTGGGGCGCTCCAGGAAGTACAGATCGCGCCGCCGCCGGTCCGGGATGGTCAGCAGGAAGGCATTGCCGGTGCGGCGCCCGGCCCGCCCGACCTGCTGTGCGTAGGAGGCCGGGCGGCGCGGCAACGCGGCCAGTACGACGGCTGACAGGTCACCGATGTCGATGCCCATCTCCAGCGTCGGTGTGCAGGAGAGCACATTGGGGTCTTTGAAGCCCCCGCCGCGCTTGAACGCTTCCTCGACCTTCTCCCGCTGGTGCCGCGTGAGCATGCCGGTGTGCTCGGCCGTGACCACCTGATAGGTGCCCGCCTTGAGGTACAGGCGCCGGTAGTAGTCGTTGGTGTAGTCGCGGTCGCGGTGGTGTATCCCGAGGCCCTCGGGCCGGTCGCCGGCTACCAGGCGGCCCTTGCGGCACCGGTAGAAGGGGCAGGGCTGGCCATGCCACTGGTCCAGCAGCGACGGGTGCACCGTCTGCTCCCAGAAGCACACCGGGCAGCGCACATACGAGACCCGGACCTGCGCGTCGTCCAGCAGCCGGGCCTCGATGTTGCCGGGCTTGAGCCCGTACACCCGCACCGAAGTGTCATTCGGCGTACGCACCGACAGCAGGCCCATCGAGGCGAGTTCGGGCAACAGCCTGCTCCACAGCTCCGGCATCAGCTCACGGGGCAGCTCCAGGCACCGTCCCGCCCACCGCTCGTACCAGGACAGCCTGCCGGTCGCGAAGTCGAACTCGCTGCCGTTCTTCGGCTGACCGAGGAGAAATACCGGGGCGGCGATCCCTCTGGGGAAGGCACGCATACCCGGTGCCCGCTTGCCCCAGATGAAGTACCGGCTGGTGCCCGCCTCGTCGATGTACTTGTCCAGCCACTGATGGGCTACGGCACCACGGGTGCGCAGCCGCTCCAGGAAGATGCGTACGAACGCCAGATACCGGGCGTCGTCCTGCACCACCAGCGGCAGCCCGTCGCGCACGCACTCCTCATGCACCTGCCTGACCAGCGCGGTCACGGCCGACGGGTCGTCGATGCGCACCTGCGCGGCGGCGGTCCGGGTCAGCTCAAGTGTGCGGCCGTTACGGGAGCGGAACCCGAACTCCATCAGCGCCTCGAACGCCAGCCGCTGACCGATCAGCCGCCATGTCTTCAGGTCGCCGCCACGGCCTTGGCCGGACAGCAGCCGGTCCACGCCCTTGAACCCGTGCAAGTCCGGTGGCACCACCGCGGAGAGGGTGTCCTTGTCCGTCGTCGCCTCGACAACGTTCGCGAGCAGATCGTTCAACGCGGTCGGCTCATCGTGGCGCAGATGCTCGGCGAGCAGCGCGCGCAGCGAGAAGGTGTAGGAGCGGTTCGCGACGAATCCGGCCCGGTGCGCGGCGTCCTGCACCGAGTCGTTGAACATCAGCGTTTTGTCCTCGCGAAGCTTCTTGTCGAGCTCCCCGCCGGTGAACAGCTGGGTGATCGACGCCGCGGCCATCGCCGCGGCACCGGTACCCAGGTAGCGGATCGCGTTGCGCTCACCGCATGCCGGACACCAGTCCTCCTTGGCCGCCGTATTCGCCGTCTCCCCGAAGTTCACCAGCACGAACGCCGAGTCACGAGCCGTCAGCCGCGGCTCCTTCGTCTCCCGGTCGTAGTCGTTGAGCGGATCGGGCAGCCGCAGCCGCTTGCGCGTGCCGTCCAGCACCATCAGGATGCCGCCCGCCCCCTGCGAGGCGGCCGGACCCTGCTTGCCGCTGGCCGCCGTGAGCAGTGCCGCGCCGGAACCCTCACGGGCCTCATGGTTCGTCGCGGCGATCAGGTTCCGCACCCGCACCTTGTCCTGGCCCAGCGAGGCTCGCCGGATCTTGTACGTGTCGAACTGGACGTCGTGGTCGTCACTCTCGGGCGAGAACACCGCCCAGCCCGACCGCCCGCAATCACGGCAGTAGACCGCCGGCAGGAACAGGTTCGCGTTCTGCCCCGACGTCGCTGTCGTCACCGGCGCCGTACGGCCGCTGTCGGCCGCTCCGGCGTCCGCCATCCCGGCCGCGTCCCAGCGGAACTCCGCCTTTGGCCACGGCAGCACCCCGCGCAGCAGCCGCGACACCGAACGCGCCCACTGATGCACCTCCACGTGAACAAACGGCCGTGGCTCCTGGGGCGAGGAATCCGCATCCCGTGCGTAGGACAGCAGTGCGACGAACCGTGCCAGTGCCTCCGCAGCCTTCTCCGGCTGCCGGGTCACCGCCTCGGACCAGCCCGCAGCCCCGGCTCGCCACATCACATCCAGCACCTCGGCGCTGGTCTTCACCTCACCACCCAGCGCCTGCATCACCGCACGGGTGAACAGATGCCGCTTGAGATTCCCGCCGAGCGTGAAGGGATCGAGGTCACGGACGCCCGTCACTTTCTCGATCAGATCCAGCAACGCCTCGTCCCCGGACGACGGATCGGGCAACGCCAGCAACTCCTCCGGCGTCGGCATCGGCTGCAACGTCACCTCCCCGAGAGGGAGAAACTCGTCCACCGACAGCCGGTTCTCCCCGACGATCGCGTCGGGAGTGAACTCCGTCCCGAAGACATGCGTGGCCACCTCCAGCAGACGCGCCACACCGTCCTCGTCCGTGCCCGACGCCAGCGTCGCGGAGGTCGCCACCGGACAGATCTTCCCCAGCGGCCGGCCTTCCTCGGACGCGCCCACGGCTGCTGCGAGTCGCCGCAGCAGCATCCCGACGTCCGTGCCCTGCGCGCCGTCGTAGGTGTGGAACTCGTCCACGACGACGTAGCGGATGCCCGACTCCCGCCACAGCGGCGCGTCGTCGGCGCGCTGGAGGAGAAGGTCCAGCATCTTGTAGTTCGTTATCAGGATGTCCGGCGGCGACAGCTGCATGTCCGAGCGCCGCGTCAGCACCTTCTCGTACTGCGTCGCAGCCCGCTCACCGATGTACAACCCGGCCGACAACTTGCCCAGTTCGGCGTTCTGCGTGAGCAACTCGTTGATGCGCTGCGCCTGATCCGTGGCGAGGGCGTTCATCGGGTAGAGGAACACCGCTTTGACGCCCGTATTGCCCGCCTCGCGCTCCCGGCGGCAGTGGTCGAGCACGGGGTAGAGGAACGACTCCGTCTTACCGGAACCGGTACCCGTGGTGACCAGCGTCGGCTGTGGGGTATGGCCGTGCGCGGAGCTCAGCCGCGCGAACGCGACTGCCTGGTGCGCGTACGGCCGGAACCCCTCCCGTTGCCACTCCAGGTGCTTGCGCCATGTCTCGTCGGCGACGGTGAAGGGCGTTCGGATCCGCAGGTACGGACCCCGGAACATGCCGGAGGTCTCGTCCCCGAGGAACCGGTGCAGCGCCTCCCGCGCCCCCTCGTCGGTGAGCGCGTACGTGGTGGACAGATACTGCAGCAGACTCTCCTTGAGCCCGCGTGCTTGCAGCGTCGGCCTCACGGCTTGGGCACCTCCTGCTTCACCGGGTCCCACTCACCGCGGGCGATCGCGTCGTCGAGTCGCTTCTGGAAATAGGCGTGCGCCTCGCGCATTTCTTTCTCACGGTCGGCTTTGTAGAAGGGAGTCGTGTAGCCCTCAGGGACGGGAGCGTTGGTCGGGTCTTGCCGATACGCCTCGAACTGCTGGAAGTGCTCCTTGACCTGGCCATGACCGTAGGCGTACGGGTCGCGAGCGAGCCGGCGGCCGGCCCCGTCGAACCACATCTCGGCCTCCCGCTCAAACAGCACGCCGTAGCGCGAGGAGTAGATCGCGACCAGTTGGTCGGCCGTGATACCAAGCCAGACCGAGACCAGGGCGTCGAGCTCGACCAAAGCGGCACGGCGCTCCAGCTCGGTGCGCAGCGGGGTCCTGGTGCTCCATGTAGGGGCGAGCGAGACTGCGAGCGGCGCTACCGTCTCGGGCCAGCTGGTGGCCCAGTTCTCGTAGTGCGGCCAGGTGGGGTGATAGAGCTCTTGCCACAGTGGACCGTATGCCTCGGTTAGGCAGTTCAGGCGCAAGGTACGCAGCAGAAGCGGATGCGCGAGGGGATGGTCAGTAACGGCGGCGGGCATCCTGAGCGCCTCGGTGACCTGCAGATCGGAGCGGCCAGTGATCCGCAGCAGATAATCCAGCGGAAGGGACGCCCAGAAGCCGGCATTCAAAGCAGTAGCGCGGTTGTCTGCCAAAGCCAGGGAATGCACAGCATGTTGAGCTGCACTGATCTTCGTGGAGTCCTTGAAGCCTGGGTTACGATCCAGGCGTAAGGAGAACCACCTGCAGTGCCAGCACCACGTAAGTACCCCGATGAACTCCGCGAGCGCGCCGTCCGCGAGGTCCGCTCGACCGGCCGCCCAGTGACGCATGTCGCCCGCGACCTCGGCATCCACAAGGAGGCCCTGCGGTCATGGGTTCGCCAGGCCGAGGCCGACGCCGGCGAGCGCGACGACCGCCTGACCAGCTCCGAGCTGGAGGAGCTGAAGCAACTCCGGAAAGAGAATGCCGAGTTGAGGCGGGCCAACGAGATTCTCAAGGCCGCCAGCGTGTTTTTTGCCCAGGAGATCGACCGTCCCCGGACGAGGCCGAGCAGGTGATCGACCACCTGCGAGACAAGGGCCTCGGGGTCGATCCCGTCTGCCGGGTGCTGGGCTTGTCTCCCTCGACGTACTTCGCGCGCAAGACGCGACCGAAGTCCGCCCGCCGGTTGCGTGATGAAGAGCTGATTCCGCTGGTCACAGCCGCGTGGGAGGACTCCGGCCGCACCTACGGCGCCCGCCGGGTCACCCGCGCGCTGGTCCGCGCCGGCCACGCGGTGGCCCGCTGCACGGTCGAGCGGCTGATGCGGGAGCTCGGGATCGAGGGCGTCATCCGCGGGCAACGTCGTCGCACCACGGTCCCCGAGCCGACCGCGCCGCGTCCGCCGGATCTGGTCAACCGGCGGTTCACCGCCGAGCGGCCGAACCAGCTGTGGTTGGCGGACCTGACCTACATCCGCACGTGGTCGGGCTGGGTCTACGTGGCGTTCGTCCTGGACGCGTACTCCCGCCGGATCGTGGGCTGGCAGGCCGCCACCCACATGCGCACGGACCTGCCGCTGGACGCACTGGAGATGGCGCTGTGGCGGCAGCAGATCAAGAAGGACGCCGGCCTCATTCATCACAGCGACCGCGGGTCGCAATACGTGTCCATTCGCTATACGGAGCGATTGGCCGAGGCCGGCGCCTCCGCGTCCGTGGGCTCCGTCGCCGATTCGTACGACAACGCGATGGCCGAGGCCTTGAATGGCACATTCAAGGCCGAACTGATCGAGCATCAGGGCCCGTGGCGGGACTTCGACGAAGTCGAGCGGGCCGTCTTCCAGTGGGTCGCGTGGTACAACGGTGAACGACTCCACTCCGCCCTCGGCTACCTGCCACCCGACGAGTACGAACAGGCGTACTGGGCGAGACCGGAGCAAGTCCCACAGACCGCTTGATCACACGATCGCGGACTCTACGAAAGTCGGGGCAGCTCAGACAGGTGGGTCAACAAACAGGTTGACAAGAAGCTGCGGAGCTACATCGAGGCCCAGCGCTACATCAAGCACTACGAGCACGCGCCCATCGGGGTCTGGTTCACCGACCCTGCCGTGAACACGGCCAACCCTGGCCTGCGGGCCCTGGTGGAGCAGAGGATCAGAGAGTTGAGAGCCGAGTTCCCGGGCGTGGACATCCGGCTAAAGTGGCCGTCATGAGCTACTACTTCGAAGTGGGCGACGAGACCGTCTGGAATCCGGCGTCACGGGTGGGTGAACTCTATGTGGGCATGCTCGAGGCTGCCGCTGCGGTACTGAAAGTGCCGAGCGGGCTTACTCCGGGTGCCGACGAGTCCTATATCGACATGCCGGTCTTCGAGGTGCTGGTGCAAAAGATGCTTGCTTACCGCATTGAGGTCGGCCACCCGGCTATGAGCATCATGCTGGACGGCATTCTTCCGCTGTCGATCATGCTAGTGGAGAAGGGAGGCGGCACCTTGGCCGTGACCACTGAGCAGGAGCGGCGGTATCTGACCGAGGCGCGGGACAAGCTCCTGTAGCAGCAGTTGCAGCGGGTGTCCGTGCATGGACACCCGCTGCTTTCCCGGCGTACCGCTCGACTCGTCTGCCGCTCCTGTTCCCGCGGCGAACTGCGCGCATGCGTACCCGGCCGGGTTGTCAGACCCACCGCATAGAGTCGTCGCGATGGGGTCGGACCGGGGCCGTCAGCACTGGAGGACGGCCTGCTCCCTGGTCTGCCCGGGGGTGGTTGCGACCCAACCGGGCGTCCAGGCGTCGTTGAGCGCCACGAGTGCAGCCCGCCAGCCCGGCCCCGTCCCAGTCAGCAGGGGGGCGCTGGCTCACCTCTCCGCGTACGGTGCCCCCGCCGCGAACGCGACGAAGTCCGACCAGGCGGAGGGGGAGAAGGTGAGCTGGGGGCCCTCTTTGTCCTTGGAGTCGCGTACGTGGACGAGGGAGGGGCACGCGGCCACCTCTATGCAGTCGCCGTCCCCACCGCTGCTGTAGCTCGACTTGCGCCAGGAGACGGCCACCTCGATGCAGTCGCCGTCCCCGCTGCTGCTGTAGCTGCTCTTGAACCAGGCCAGTTCGCTGCTGCTCATAGCGCTCCTCGCATTCGCCGCAACAGACTCACGGAGTCTTCGAGCGTGTGAGCCTGCGAACGCATCCTGGCATACCGCCGTTGCAGGATGCTGGTCTCCTTGGGGTCGGAGACGAACAGCCCGCCACGCTGGCCCTCGTTGTAGGCGAACCACCTGCTCTCCTGCGTCTCCAGCAACTGCATCGGGCCTGCCAGTCCCGCATGCGTTTCCCTCACCAGAGGCATGACCTGGATCTCGACGTTCCGCTGTTCCGCGATGGCCAGGATGTGGTCGATCAGCTCTTGCGTGATGCTTACCCCGCCGGTGCGCCGCAGGAACAGGTGTTCCTCCAGGATGAAGCTGTACGTGGTGTTGGGTCGTTCCCACAGCAACCGCTGCCGTTCCGCTCGCGCTGCCCACTGGGCCTCGATCTGTTCGTCACCCAGTGGTGGCAACTGGTTCTCGAACAACGTCCTCCCGTACGCCTCCGTCTGCAACAGCCCCGGCACCACCCGGCACTCGTACGTGTACAGACTGACCGCCACCGCCTCCAGCCTCGCCCACCGGCGGAACCACGTCGCCAACCCGGGTTGGTGGGCGAGGTGTTGGGCGGCTTTGCGGAGGGCGCCGGTGTTGCCGAGAAGTTCTTCGGCGCGTTCGGTGAACGCGGCGTCGGGCATGCGGCGGCCGAGTTCGATGGAGGCGACGGTGTGTTTGGAGTAGCGGACGAGGGCGGCGAACTGTTCGCGGGTGAGGCCGGCGTGTTCGCGGAGGGCCTGGACGACGGCGCCGAAGGTGCGCAGACTGTCGGAGGGTTCGGGTTCGCCGCGGCAGGGGGACGGGGTGGCCGCGTCCGCCACGGAGTGTGTGTTGTCGTCCGGCCCCACCGTGTCCTCGCCCATCGTCGGCGACCTCCTGTACCCGTACCGTCTGCGGCAGGCGTTCATGGTTACGGACGGTCACCGGTACTGTCTACCGTGCGTGCGTGTACGCTGACGCGGCGTACGCGGGGTGGGGCTGGTGAACCGGGGGCGTCCGGGCCAGATTGGGCCCATGACAGCGTCTCTTTCCAGCCAGAATGCCGTCACCGTACGGGTGTTCAGCCAGTGTTTCAGCGCGACCCGGCTCGGGGCGCGACTCGCCCGGCGGGTGGTGGTGAAACGGCTGGAGGAGTGGGGGACGGGGCCCGGTACGCGGGTGGTAGAGGCGGCCGGGGTGATCGTGGGGGAGCTGGCCGCGAACGCGGTGACGCACGGGCGGGTGCCGGGGCGGGACTTCGAGGTGCGGCTGGCGCTGGTGGCGGGGACGGTCCGGATCGAGGTCTCCGACACCAGGTCGGAGCGGTGGCTGCCCGCGCCCGGTACGGTCACGGTGCCGAGCGCCCTCGCCGAGCGCGGGCGGGGGCTCGTGCTCGTCGAGGCGCTGGCGGACCGGTGGACGGTGGTCGAGCGGGTGCCGGTCGGCAAGACGGTGCGGGTGGAGTTGGATCTGCATGGGGCGCTGTGACGTGTGTCCGACTCCGTTGCCCCGCGAAAACGTTGGTGCGGCAAGACTCCGGTGACCACCGCCCCGCGCGGGGCTACCGCAACACCACCGTCCTCTCCCTCGACGCCAGGAACGCCGGGAGCGGCAGGCCGCTGCGCTCGCTCAGGCGGAGGATGTGGGCCTCGACGCGGGAGGGGCCGGGGGTGAAGGCGGTCCATTGCTGGTGTTCTTCGTTGACCCAGCGGTGGACGCGGCCGTCGCAGCGGGCGTTGGTGCCGCCGACGGACTGGTTGGCGCCGTGTTGCTTGAGGGTGGAGCTGACGAAGACGGGGTCTTCGGAGCCGTCGCCGTAGCAGCGGTAGGTGCCGGAGAGGCGGACGTCACCGGCCGGGGTGACGTGGCCGACGGGGTCGACGGTGATCCGGCCGGTGTCCCCGGGTTCGGCGCCGCCGGCCGGGACCGGCAGCGTGGCCAGCGCCAGTCCCGCCAGTGCGGTGCACATCAGGCGAGCAGGGTTGCGCATCGGAAGCTCTTCCTTCCTGGTGGGCGGTGGGTCACCGCGGTGGCGGTAAACCCCACAAGGGTTGCCCCCGCCGCCCGCCGGAAGGGGCCGGGCACGCCTGGCGTGCCCGGCGCGTTCGCCCGTTCGGCTCAGCCGGGCGTCAACCGCGTTGCCGTGCCGCTGACATGAACCCGCGGGTCGCTGGGGCGCAACTCGACCGTGAGCCGGCTCGGACGGCCCAGATCGGCGCCCTGGAACAGGGTGAGCGAGGCGTCCGTGCCGACCAGGCCGAGGGTGCGCAGATAGCCGCCGAACGCCGCCGCGGCGGCACCGGTGGCCGGGTCCTCCACCACACCGCCGACCGGGAAGGGGTTGCGGACGTGGAAGACCTCCGGCGACTCGCGCCACACCAACTGCACGGTGGTCAGGCCGAGTCGGGTCATCACGGCGGCCAGCCGGGCGAAGTCGTAGTCGAGGTCGGCGAGGCGTTCCCGGGTGGCGGCGGCCACCACGAGGTGGCGGGCGCCGGCGTACGCGACGCGGGACGGCAGCGCCGGGTCGAGGTCGGAGACCGGCCAGCGCAGCGCCGCCAGCGCCTCCGCCAGGTCGGCGGGGGCGATCGGCTCCACGTACGGATCGACGCTGGACAGCGTGGCGTACAACGCGCCCGAGGCGTCCCGGACCACCGACACCGGCACCTCACCGGCGCGGGTGGCGAACGTGAACGTGCCCTCGCCCGCCCGTTCCGCCAGCGCGACCGCCGTGGCGATGGTGGCGTGGCCGCAGAACGGCACCTCCGCCACGGGGCTGAAGTACCGCACGGTGACGTCGCGTTCGGCGGAGCAGGTCGGACCGGGGGTGACGAAGGCGGTCTCCGAGTAGCCGATCCCGGCGGCGATCCGCTGCATCGCGGCGTCGTCGAGCCCCCGGGCGTCGAGCACCACCCCGGCCGGGTTGCCGCCGGCCGGGTCGGCGGAGAACGCGGTGTACCGCAGCACCTCGGTGGCCGTGTCCCGCGCGGCCACGGAATTCGTCGTCATGCCGGGCCCAACGCCGACCCCGGGCGAGGTGTTCCCGGGTTCCGGGGAAACCACCCGCCCGCGGGACGGGGCGCTCCACCGCGTCGACGTTACGGCCGGGCGCTTCTTGCCGAGTCGACGTGCCCGCTCCGCCGGGTGCCCCGCTGCCCCGTTGCCCCGCTGCCCCGTGGCGCGGTCGAGGTCGGTTGCTTCGGCTTCTCGCGGGGTGCCTGCGTCGCATCGGCTCGGGTGCCTCCGGCGGCCTCGCGTGGTCGAGGCCCGCTCCGCCAGGTGCCTCGCTGCCCCGTGGCGCGGTCGAGGTCGGTTGCCTCGGCTTCTCACGGGGCGCCTGCGCCGCACCGGCTCGGGTGCCTCCGGGCGTTTCCACGTGGTCGAGGCCCGCTCCGCCGGGTGCCCTGCCACCCCGTGGCGCCGTCGACGCCCGTCGTCCAGCCACCGCTGCCGTGCACCCGGGTGCGCCGGGGCGTCTCCGCGCGGGTCCGCCCCGCACCGGTTCCCGTGCCCCCGACACCCCCTCGGGGGCGAACCCCGGCGGTAGCCGGCCACCCCGGGGCCGGGGCCCCTCAGCCCCGGCCGATGTACGGCATCGACGTGGCCATCACCGTCGCGAACTGCACGTTGGCCTCCAGGGGCAGGGACGCCATGTGCACCACGGTGCGTGCCACGTCCGCGGCGTCCATCACCGGTTCGGGGCGTACGGTGCCGTCGGCCTGCTTGATGCCGTCGCGCATGGGGGCGGTCATGTCGGTGGCGGCGTTGCCGATGTCGATCTGGCCGCAGGCGATCCGGTGGGGGCGGCCGTCGAGGGAGAGGGACTTGGTCAGGCCGGTGACGGCGTGCTTGGTGGCGGTGTAGGCGATGCTGTCGGGGCGGGGGACGTGGGCGGAGACGGAGCCGTTGTTGATGATCCGGCCACCTCGCGGGTGTTGGTTCTTCATGGCGCGGAAGGCCGCCTGGGCGCAGAGGAAGGCTCCGTTGAGGTTGACCTCGACCACGGACCGCCAGGTGTCGTAGGGGAGTTGGTCCACGGGGACGGCAGGCGTGCCGGTGCCGGCGTTGTTGAAGAGCAGTCCGAGCGGGCCGAAGCGTTCCCGTACCGCGGTGAACAGGGCGTCGACCTGCTCGGGGACGGTGACGTCGGTGGGGAGGACGGCGACCGGGGCGCCGGGGCCGGCGAGGTCGGCGGTCTCGCGCAGGGCCTCGGCGCGGCGGCCGGCGAGCGTGACCCGCCAGCCGGCCCCGGCCAGCGCCAGCGCCACCGCGCGGCCGATGCCCGAGCCGGCCCCGGTGACCACCGCGGTCTTCTGAATTTCGCTCATGCGCACGCAGCGTAGGCGGTGGGACCATGCGGTCACAGGCCCTTCGGAGGGAGTCTGATTCGAAAATCAACCACCCCCGCAGGTCAGACCGCTTCCGCTGATTGGAGGGACACTTGATAGCCGAGCATGTTGAGCTGGCTGACCAGGCGCCGCGTCTGCCTGGCCCGGCCGGTTCGTTGGACGAAGTAGTCGCCTCCGAGTTCAGCGTATTCGGCGTCGTTGGTGAGCATGTGCCAGATCGGGGTCAGGATGGTGTGGCCGATGGCGACCAGTGCGCGTTTCTTGCCGCGGCGGACTGCGATGCGTTTGTAGCGGGCGGCAAGGTAGGTGCCCTTGGTGCGGGCGGCTGCTGTTGCGGCGAGCCCGAGGGCGCCCTTGAGCCAGGGGTCGCCGGGGCGGGACTTGCCGGAGGTGTGCTTGCCGGCGGACTCGTGGTTGCCCGGACACATCCCGGCCCACGAGGCCAGGTGGGCAGCCGTGGGGAAACGGCTCATGTCCACGCCGATCTCGGCGAGGATCACCTCGGCGGACTTGGCGTTGACGCCCGGGATCGTCGTCAGCAGCTCGACCTGTCGGCGAAAGGGGGCGAGCTGGCGGGTGATCTCCTCGCTCAGCCGGGCCTCGGTCGCGGTTACCGCGCCGATGCGGTCGAGCATGGTGCGGGCCAGGAACGCGTGGTGGTCGGTGAACCGGCCGGTCAGCGCCTGGGCCAGGACCGCGCGTTTGGCTCGCATGCTGGCCTTGGCCATCTCCGCCAGGACCAGCGGGTCGCGTTCTCCGGCGATCAGGGCCTCCAGCATCGCGCGGGACGACTTGCCCAGCAGGTCGGAGACGACGGCGGAGAGCTTGATCCCGGCGTCTTCGAGAAGCTTCTCCAGCCGCTGGGCCTCGCGGGTGCGTTCGCGGATGACCTCGGTGCGGTAGCGGGTCAGGTCCCGCAGCTGCCGGATCTCCGGCGGCGGGACGAACGAGGGCCGGACCAGGCCGTGTTCGACCATCTTGCAGATCCACTCGGAATCGGCGACGTCGGTGCGGCCGGGGACGTTCTTCATGTGCCGGGCGTTGAGCAGCCAGGTCCCGATGTCGTTCTCCAGCAGGTAGAACACCGGCTTCCAGTACGAGCCGGTGGCCTCCATGCCGACCACGGTGATGCCCTCGGCGATCAGCCAGTCCCGCATCGCCAGCAGGTCACGGGTCATGGTGGAGAAGGTGCGTACCTCTTTCCGGCGCCGTTTGCCCGGCCCTGGAACGCGGACGCAGACCTTCACGTCCGCCTTGCCGATATCGATCCCGGCGCATCGTTCGTGGACAACGTCCATGCCCCGGTCCTCCCCTCGCGCGGTGTGCTGTTGTGCAGCAGCCGTCCGGCGGGGACCAAGCAGGCAAAAGAATCTGATGCACATGCTCGAAGCAACACTTCCGGGTGCCTGACGACGGGTCCCCGGCGTCCTACTCAATGTCGGGTTCCGGTGGCACCAAGATTCCGCGACGTCAGCCGGACGGCCGTAACCCGATTTTCTCCCCTTTGGGGAGTCGCCGTCAGGAGATCGGATCACTCAATGACTGAGTCAAGCCGCCTGCGCGGCAGGCGGGGCGGAGGTGAAGGCCCGTCCGTCGCGCAGGAGTGCCCACAGGACGCTGGCCCGTCGGCGGGCGAGCGCAATGATCGCCTGGACGTGCTTGCAGCCTTCGCCGCGCTTCTTGAGGTAGAAGTCCCGGTTAGGACCCTCGCGGATGATGCTGGTCTGCGCGGACAGGTAGAAAACCCTGCGCAGGCGGCGGCTGTAGCGCTTGGGCCGGTGCAGGTTGCCGGTCCGCCGGCCCGAGTCACGCGGGACGGGCACCAGCCCGGCCGCCGAGGCGAGGTGGCCGGCGTCGGCGTAAGCCGTGAGGTCGCCCGCCGCGACGACGAACTCCGCCCCGAGGATCGGCCCCATGCCGGGCAGGGACTCGATGATCTCGGCCTGAGGATGGGCGCGGAAGGTGTCGCGGATCTGCTTGTCGATGCGCTTGAGGCGGTCGTCCAGGGCCAGGATCTGCGCAGCCAGGTCGGCGACGATCGCTGCGGCGATGTCCTCGCCGGGCAGCGCGGTGTGCTGGGCCTCAGCGGCTTCCAGTGCGGTGGCGGCCACCGCGTCGGCGCCGCGGACACCGCGGTTGGCCAGCCAGGCCGTCAGGCGGGTCCGTCCTCGGCGGCGGATCGCGGCCGGGGTCTGGTAGCCGGTCAGCAGGACCAGGGCGCCCTTGTGGGCCGAGTAGTCGAAGGCTCGTTCCAGGGCGGGAAAGATGCCGGTCAGCACGTCGCGGAGCCGATTGATCATCCGTACGCGGTCGGCGACCAGGTCCGTGCGGTGGCCGGTCAGCAGCGCGAGGTGGGCCGCGAGCTGGACGGGCACGTCGATGGCGGCCAAGTCCCGGCGGTGACGGGCGGTTTCGGCGATGACGTAGGCGTCGCGGGCGTCGGTCTTGGCCTCGCCCCGGTAGGCGCCGGACATGCGGTTGACGGTCCGTCCGGGCACGTAGACGGCCTGCTGGCCGTGGGCCGCGAGCAGAGCCAGCAGCAGCGCGGAGGAGGTACCGGAGATGTCCACTGCCCAGTGGACCTTCTCGGCCAGGTCGAGGATCTCACCGAGCGCGGCCAGGATCGCCGTCTCGTCGTTGTCGATTTTCTTCGACCACACGGTCGGGCCGCTCTCGTCGACCACCGCCGCCCAGTGATGGCCCTTGCCGGCGTCGATGCCGGCCCAGACCTGGGCTCGCCGCTCGCTCACTCGCCCCTCCTCGTTCCGCGTGAACTGCCGTCGGCCCGAGGAACACCCCGCTGTCATCTCCGTAAACAGCGACCGCGCAAGGCGCGCGCATCTCAATCAGCAGCCAGGGCGCCCCGGAGAACCGGACGGCCACTCCCTTCGAGCCACGACTGGCAGGACCCGATCAGCCACATCCGGCCCTCCCGGGCCGCCTAACAACTTACGGAGCACCCGATGACGATCCCCGACCCGTTGTCGCACAAGGAGATAGCGGACCGCCTCGCCGAGTTGCCCGGCTGGGAGCTGAGCGCGGACGGCCGCACGCTCTGCCTCGTCCACCGGCTGCCGCACCTGGTGGCCGCCCGGCTCGTGCAGCAGATCGCCCGTCTTCAGGAGTCCGACGGCCGTTATGCCCGGATCGTCCTGGAACGCGACCGGCTGACCGTCGCCATCACGGCGCACGACGCCAACGAGACGTTCACCGAGGGTGACTTCGACCTCGCCCGCCGGATCAGCGACCTCGCCTCCGCGTGACCTTCGGCGGCGCCCCGGCGTTCGGGTCCGGCCGCCCTCGGGTAACGAATCGAACACGCCGGAATCCCGGCAGGTCACCCACGTGTTGCCGCAAGCATGGAGACCGAGATGACCGAGCCCGGCCCCACCGCGGCCGAAACCCCCCGCGAACACGACCGAATATCCGACGACAACGGGCACCAGGCGCACGAGGCAGGGGTGTCGCGGGACTCGGCACGCCGGTCCGGGCTGCTGGTCACCCTGGTCCTGGGCGGACTGACCGCGCTGCCGCCGCTGTCGATGGACATGTACCTGCCCGCGCTGCCCGCCGTCACCAAGGCGTTCGGCAGCCCGCCGGCCACCGTGCAGCTCACCTTGACCGCGTGTCTGCTCGGGATGGCCCTCGGCCAGCTCGTCGTCGGCCCGATGAGCGACAAGTGGGGCCGGCGCACCCCGCTGCTCACCGGCATGGTGAGCTACGTCCTGGCCACCGCGGTGTGCGCCTTCGCGCCCAACACCGAGCTGCTGATCGCCTTCCGGCTGTTGCAGGGGCTGGCCGGGGCGGCCGGCATCGTCATCGCCCGCGCGGTCGTGCGTGACCTGTACGACGGACAGGCGATGGCCCGCTTCTTCTCCACGCTGATGCTGATCTCCGGGGTGGCGCCGGTGGTCGCCCCGCTCATCGGCGGCCAGATCCTGCGCTTCACCGACTGGCGCGGGGTCTTCGTGGTGCTCACCGTCGTCGGCGCGCTGCTCACCCTGCTCGTGGTGCGCCGCCTGCCGGAGACGCTGCCGGCCGGCCGCCGGCACGAGGGCGGGGTGGGCGAGGCGCTGCCCACCATGCGCGCCCTGCTGGCCGACAAGCCGTTCACCGGCTACCTGCTGGCCGGCAGCTTCGCCTTCGCCGCGCTCTTCGCGTACGTCTCCGCCTCCTCCTTCGTCGTCCAGGACATCTACGGCGCCTCGCCGCAGACCTTCAGCCTGCTGTTCGGGATCAACTCGGTCGGCCTGGTGGCGGTGGGCCAGTTCAACGGCAAGTTCCTGGTGGGGCGGGTGTCGCTGGACCGGGCGCTGGGCGTGGGGCTGGCGGTGATCACGGTGGCCGCGGTGGCGCTGCTGCTGATGACCTCGGGGGTCTTCGGCCGGGTCGGGCTGGTGCCGGTGGCCGTCGGGCTCTTCGTGCTGATGTCGGCGATGGGGCTGGCGATGCCCAACACCAACGCGCAGGCGCTGATGCGTACCCCGAACGCGGCCGGTTCCGCCTCCGCGCTGCTGGGCACCGCGCAGTTCCTGATCGGCGCGGTCGCCTCGCCGCTGGTCGGCATCGCCGGGGCGCACACCGCGGTGCCGATGGCGCTGGTGCAGCTCGGCTGCGCGGTCGTGGCCATGGTGTGCTTCCTCGGCCTGTGCCGCCCCTGGCGCACCGACCGGAGCGCTACCGTCGGGGGATGACCCTGCGCGGCCAGTTGCGAACCGCCCTGCGCGCCGCGGTGGAGCCGCCGCCCTCCGGCCATCCGTGGTGCGCGGGGGCGGTGGTGCTCGCCGGGGCGGCCGGCGGCGACGAGGTGTGCGAGACGGCCGGGTGGGCGGTGCGGTACGCGGCGTACGACCCGGTGCGCGACGAGGGCGTGGAGCTGCCGCGCGACGCGTGGCTGCCGGTGCGCGCCGACACCGTCTTCGACCTCGCCTCGCTGACCAAACTGTGCACCGCGATCCTCACCGTGCAGGCGGCCGAACGCGGCGAACTCGACCTGGACGCGCCGGTCGCCGCCGCGCTGCCGGAGTTCGGCGCGGCCGGCAAACACGAGCTGGCGCCGCGTCAGCTCCTGACGCACACCTCCGGACTCCGCGCCGAGCTGCCCTTCTACGACCACCCCACCGGAAGCGCCCGGCTGGAACCGCTGTGGGCCGAGGAGCCGCTGACCCGGCCGGGCACCGCCTACCGCTACTCCGACCTGGACTTCATCACCCTCGGGCTGCTGCTGGAACGGGTCACCGGCACCCCGCTCGACACCCTGCTGCGCGACCGCGTCACCGGGCCGCTCGCCATGGCCGACACCCGCTTCCGCCCGCCCGCCTCCTGGCTGCCGCGCACCGCCGCCACCGAGGACCAGCGCCGCCCCTGGGCCAAGGCCGACCGCGGCATGCTGCACGGCACCGCGCACGACGAGAACGCCCACGCCCTCGGCGGCGTCGCCGGGCACGCCGGGCTCTTCTCCACCGCCGCCGACCTCGGCCTGCTCTGCCGCGCGCTGCTCGACGGTGGCGCCGGGATCCTCCAGCCGCGTACCGTACGGCAGCTGACCGCCGACCACGGTCTGCCCGGCCGGCCGCACGGCCTCGGGTTCGAACTCGACCAGCCCTGGTACATGGGCGAGCTGTCCGGCCCCGGCACCGCCGGACACACCGGCTTCACCGGCACCAGCCTCGTCCTCGACCCGGCCACCGGCCACTACGTGGTGCTCCTCGCCAACGCCGTCCACCCCTGCCGCACCTGGCGGCGGGGGAACGCGGTACGGGCCGCGGTGGCCACCGCGCTCGCCCGCCACCGTCCCCGGCGGCCCGCCTAGGGGACGCAGCCGCCGTCCCGGCGGCCACGTAGGGTGGACGGCGTGAACGTCCCCACTGCCACGCTCGGTGACGAGCTGCGTACCGCCCTGTCCGCCGCCCTGGACGGGCTGCCGTCACGGGAGGCCGCACGCGCCGTCGAGCGGCTGATGGCGAACTACCGGGGGCGTACCCCCACCGACGCCCCGGTGCTGCGTGACGCGGCGGACGTGGCCGCGTACGCCGCCTACCGGATGCCGGCCACCTTCGAGGCGGTGCGCTCGGCGCTGGCGGCGTTCCGCGCCCGGGCCGGCGACTGGGCGCCGCGCGTCCACGTCGACCTCGGCGGCGGCACCGGCGCCGCCACCTGGGCCGTCGCCGACGCCTGGCCCGACGGCGACCACCGCACCACGGTGCTCGACTGGTCGCAGGCGGCGCTCGACCTCGGCCGGTCGCTGGCCGCCGCCGCCCCGCACCCGGCGCTGCGCTCCGCCCAGTGGCGCCGGCAGGGCGTCGGCGGCGCCCCCGAGGTCCCCGAGGCCGACCTCGTCACCGTCTCCTACCTGCTCGGCGAACTCACCGAGGCCGACCGCGACGCGCTGCTGCGGGCCGTGGTGCCCGCCGCCCGCGCCGTGCTGGTGGTCGAGCCGGGCACCCCGGCCGGTTACGCCCGGGTGCTCCAGGCCCGGCAGGCGCTGGTGGACGCCGGTTTCACGGTGCTCGCCCCCTGCCCGCACGACGCCGCCTGCCCGATGGCCGGGAACGACTGGTGCCACTTCGCCGCCCGGGTCGCCCGCTCCTCGCTGCACCGCCAGGTCAAGGGCGGCACGCTCGGCCACGAGGACGAGAAGTTCTCCTACGTCGCCGCCGCCCGCCTGCCCGGCCGCCCCGCCCCGTCCCGCGTGGTGCGCCACCCGCAGATCCGCAAGGGACAGGTGCTGCTCGACCTGTGCACCCGGGACGAGGGGCTGCGCCGGGTCACCGTCTCCAAACGGCAGGGCGCCACCTACCGCGACGCCCGCGACGCCGGCTGGGGCGACCCCTGGCCGCCGGCCCAGGCGCCGCGGGAACCCGGCGGGTCAGACGGGCCGCTCCAGCACTGACATCGCCGCGTTGTGGCCGGGGACGCCGCTCACCCCGCCACCGCGCACCGCGCCCGCCCCGCACAGCAGCACGTTGGCGTGGCGGGTCTCCACGCCCCACCGCCCGGTGGCCTCGGTGGCGTGGGGCCAGGCCAGGTCGGCGTGGAAGATGTGGCCGCCGGGCAGCCCCACCTCGGCCTCCAGCTCCGGCGGGGTCTTCGCCTCCAGGCACGGCCGCCCCTCGGCGTCGGTGGCCAGGCACCCCTCGACCGGCTCGGCGAGCACCGCGTCCAGCCGGGCCAGCACCGCCTTGAGCAGCGCCGCCTTGGCCCCCGCCGGGTCGGCGGCGAAGAGCCGCGCCGGGGCGTGCAGCCCGAAGAGGGTCACCGTGTGGTGGCCGGAGGCGGCCAGCGCGGGGGAGAGGATCGACGGATCGGTCAGCGAGTGGCAGTACAGCTCGCACGGCGGCGCCTCCGGCACCCGGCCGGCCGCCGCCTGCCGGTAGGCGGTCGCCAACTCGCCGTAGGACTCGCCGACATGGAAGGTGCCGGCGAACGCCTCCTCGGGCCGCACCGCCGGATCGGCCGGCCGCGGCAGCCGCCGCAGCACCATGTTGACCTTGAGCTGGGCGCCCTCGGCCGCCGGCTCCGGCGGGGCCTCGCCCAGCAGCCCGGCGAGCGTCCGCGGCGCCGCGTTCACCAGCACGTACCGCGCCCCGGCCCGGCCGCCGTCCCAGCTCACCTCGGCCCGCCGGCCGTCGGTGGCCACCCCGGTCACCTCGCACCCGGTGACGATCTCGGCCCCCGCCGACCGGGCCGCCGCCGCCAGCGCCCCGGTGACCGCCCCCATCCCGCCCACCGGCACCCGCCACTCGCCGGTGCCGCCGCCGATCACGTGGTACAGGAAGCAGCGGTTCTGCCGCAGCGACGGGTCGTGCGCGTGGCTGAACGTGCCGATCAGCGCGTCGGTGAGCACCACCCCGCGCACCAGGTCGTCGGCGAACGCGGCCTCCACCGCCTCACCCAGCGGACGCTCGAACAGCGCCTCCCACGCCGCCGGTTCGGCCACCCGGCGGCGCAGCTCCGTCCGCGTCGGCAGCGGCTCGGTGAGCGTCGGGAAGACCCGCTCGGCCACCCGCCGGGTCATCGCGTAGAACCGCCGCCACGCCTCGAACTCCCGCTCAGAGCCGGTCACCCGGGCGAACGAGGCCCGGGTGCGCTCCGCGTCCGCCTCGTCCACCAGCAGCCCCGCGCCGCGCCCGTCCGGGGTGTACGAGGAGATCCGGCGGCGCCGCAGCGTGATGCGCAGCCCCAGGTCGTCCACGATGCGCCGGGGCAGCAGGCTCACCAGGTACGAGTAGCGCGACAGCCGCGCGTCCACCCCGGGGAACACCGGTGCCGACACCGCCGCCCCGCCGACCCGGGGCAGCCGCTCCAGCACCAGCACGCTGCGGCCCGCCCGGGCCAGATAGGCGGCGGCCACCAGGCCGTTGTGGCCGCCGCCGACGATCACCACGTCGTAGGAAGGACGTTCGGGCATCGGACCCCTCTTCCGCCGTGCCGCGCCCTGCCGTGCCGCCGCCTCGCGGCCGTCAGTCGCGCAGCTCCATCGTGCAGCACTTCACGCTGCCGCCGGCCTTCCCCAGCTCCGACAGGTCCATCCCGATCGGCTCGAAGCCGCGCTCCCGCAAGGGCTCGAACAGGCCGATCGCGTTCTGCGGCAGCAGCACGTGGCGGCCGTCGCTGACCGCGTTGAGGCCGAGCGCCGCCGCGTCCTCCTCGCCGGCCAGCAGCGCGTCGGGGAAGAGCCGGGCGAGGACGGCCCGGCTGCCGGGGCTGAAGGCCGGCGGGTAGTACATCACCTCGTCGCCGTCGAGCACGGCGAGCGCGGTGTCCAGGTGGTAGTAGCGCGGGTCCACCAGCTCCAGGCCGATGGCCGGGCGGCCGAAGAACTCCTGCGCCTCGGCCCGCGCCGCCGGGCTGCTGCGGAACCCGGTGCCGGCCAGCAGCCACGAGGCGGTGACGGCGAAGTCGCCCTCGCCCTCGTTGATGTGCTCCGGCTCGTGGATGGCCGGGTAGCCGTGCGCCCGGAACCAGGCCAGGTGGGCCGGGGCCTCGCCGCGCCGCTCCGCGTTGGCGAACTTGGCCCCGAACACCCTGCCGTCCACCACCGTGGCGCCGTTGGCCGCGAAGACCATGTCGGGCAGCCCCGGCACCGGCTCCAGCTCCTCGACGGTGTGGCCCAGCGCCAGGTAGCGGTCGCGGAGCTGCTCCCACTGCACCGCCGCCAGCGCGGTGTCCACCGGTTTGTCCGGGTCCATCCAGGGGTTGATGGAGTAGCTGACCCGGTAGTGCGTCGGCGGGCACATCAGGTAGCGCCGAGGGGTGGCGACACGGTGCGTGCGCAATGCGAGCTCCTCGCGGTTGACGATCCGGCGCTCACGTAAGGCGTTGCGTGAGGCGCGTACGTACGCGCACAAATCGTCCACCCTGCGCGCCCGGAATACAGCGATCCGTTCGGGTGGTTCTCGGCCTCGTCCGGCAACTGATGTATCGTCAGCGGTTGTTGACGTACGGGGCCCTCACGCGGTCAGCGGGAAGAGCGCGCCCAGGTCCGCGAAGAGCGCGGTGTTGAGGGCGAAGGCGCGCCGGCACTCCTCGACCATCCGCCGCTTCTCCACCTCGTCCACCGGCAACGCGTCCAGCGCCTCGCGGTATTCGCGCTTGAACGCAGCCGGGTTGGCTATCGCGTCGAAGACGTAGAACCGCACCCCGTCGCCCTTGCGGGTGAACCCCCAGGTGCGCTCGGCGACGCCGCGGATCACCTGGCCGCCGGAGAGGTCGCCGAGGTAGCGGGTGTAGTGGTGGGCCACGTAACCGGCCGGCCAGTCGCGGGCGACCTCGGTGACGCGCGCCGCGTAGGCCGCGGTGGCCGGGAGCGGCTTCGCCGCCGCCCGCCAGCCGGGGCCGCCCAGATGCGCCAGATCCCGCTCCAGCGCGGTCACCCGGGGCAGTTCGGGGCGGAGGAAGGGGCCGGCCACCGGGTCGCCGGCCAGCCGCGGCGCCGCCGCTTCCAGCGCCCGGTAGACGAACCACAGCTGCTCGGTGTAGCGGGCGTAGGCGGCCACCCCCAGCTTCCCGGCGAGCAGGTCGCCCATGAAGGCCGACCCCTCGGCCTCGGTGTGCTGGGCCTGGGTGGCCTCGCGGATGCGTACCGAGAACGGGGTGGCGGACATCAGAGCCTCCACTGCGGGGCCTCCACAATCCCGCCGCCACGGCAGGTGGCCGTCGCGGCGTCCGGGCCGTCACGGCCTGGGCCGCCACGACTTTTACCGACACGCTGTCGGAAACAGCCTACCCGTCCGTCCCCGCCGCGCCATCCCTCACACGAGGGATCCGGCCACCCGCTCACCACCCCGCGTTCACGTGACGGCCGCGCGAGGAGCAGGATGGTGAGAGGGGACGGGCGCACGCTCGCTGACGAGAGGGGCTCTATGGAACGCAGGAGCATGCTGGCGCGGTGGCTGCGGCGCCACCCCGGGGCCCTGGGCACCGGGCAGCGCGGCAGGGGCCGTGGCGGCCCGGCCGCCGCGGCCGAACGCGAGGCCCTCCTGCTCGCCTCGGCGGACGCCGGTTTCCCGCTCGCCCCCGCCGCCCACCCCTCGGCCGAATCCGGCTCCCGCTGCTCCTGCGACCGCGTCGGCTGTCCCACCCCGGGCATGCACCCGGTCTCGTTCGCCTGGCAGACCCAGGCCACCACCGACCACGGCCAGGTCACCCGCTGGCTGCGGGGGCATCCGGCGGCCAACTTCATCACCGCCACCGGCCGCAACCACGACGTCCTCGACGTCCCCGCGGACGCCGGCCGGCTCGCCCTGGAGCGCCTGGCCGCCGAGCCGACCCCCACCGGCCCGGTCGCCGCCTACGGGGACGACCGGCTGCTGTTCTTCACCGCCACCCGCGGCCACCCCGAGGACGAGGAGGAGTGGTGGCCGTGCGAACTCGACTGCCACCCCGAGACCCTCGACGAACACCCGGGCCTGCGCTGGCACTGCCGCGGCTCGTACGTCCTGGTGCCGCCCGCGGCGCTGCCCGACGGCACCGCGGTCACCTGGGTCCGCCCGCCCGACCTGCCGCTGCCCGACCCGCTGCCGCTGCTCGCCGTCCTCACCGACGCCTGCGCCACCACCGCCCGTAAGGCCGCACCGGCACCCCACGACGCCCCCGGCCGCGCTCTGACCGGGGAACCGCCGCGCGCCCCCGGCCGGCTCACCGCCCGCTGGCCGAAACCGTCCCCTCGATCCGGTTGAGGAAGGTCACCTGGTGGTTGGCGGCACCCCCGGTCGCCTCCGGCGGGACGCGCACCACCTGCTCGGCGAGGTCCACCAGCGTCACCGACTTGCCCGGCGTGCCGGTCAGCAACGCGGCGATCTGCGGATCGGTGACCTTCACCGGCCCGTGCGCCACCGTCTGCCGCATCAGGTGGTGCGTGGTGAAGAAGACCAGCGCCCCGCCGTCCGCCAGCCGCAGCGCCACCGGCGGATACTGCGCCGGATCGGCCGCCTCGTCGGCGAACTGGGTGTAGACCTCCGGGGTCGGCGCGTACCGGGTGCGCCGCGTCTGGCGCAGCCCCGACGTCCAGGCCCCGCCCGCGAAGAGCGCCGCGCCCTTCTCCCCGTGCTGGAGGTAGTCGGTGTAGCGGGCCCCCAACTGCCCCGGCTGCACCGCGAGCCCCTGCGCGGTGGGACCCACCGGCTCGGCGTAACCGTCCCCGTCGGTGGCGAACACCGGCAGCTCGGCGGGGGCCACCACGTTCAGGTACGACGCCCGCCACGCCTCGTGCGAGCCGCCGCGGGTGAACACCAGCAGCCAGCGGGAGGCGTCCCGGTTCTCCGCGGTGTCCACCACGAACCACTTCGGCCAGCCGCGCTGCCGCGGTATCAGGTACCGCGTGTCGTGGAAGACCAGCGGCTGGTAACCGGGGTTGCCCGCCGGGTGGTTGACGTGCCGCGCCTTGAGCCCGGCGCCGTCGATCAGCGCCAGCGCCCCGGTCTCCACCTGTCCGGCCGGCCCCGGATCGAGCTTGCCGTTGGCCACGTTGGTGGCCTCCACGAAGTGGCGCACCGTACGCTCCGCGTCCGCCTTGCCGGTGGCCGGCAGCAACGCCCGCTCACCGTGGACCGTGACGCATCCGCCGGCCCCGGTGGCCAGCAGCAGCACGGCCGCCGCGGCCGGCAGGCGGCGGCGCAGCCGTCGGAACGGCCGGGGATGCGCGGACGGCGCGGTCATGGGACGCGGACTCCTTCGGGGAACCGGGGCAGGGGAACGGGCAGTCACCCTACCCGGGCCCCGCGCGCCCCCGTCAGGGCAGCGTCAGGATCTCCGCCCCGGTGTCGGTGACCACCAGCGTGTGCTCGAACTGGGCGGTGCGCCTGCGGTCCTTGGTGACCACCGTCCAGCCGTCCTCCCACACGTCGTACTCGTGGGTGCCGAGCGTCAGCATCGGCTCGATGGTGAACGTCATCCCCGGCCGCATCACCGTGGTGGCCCGCGGGTCGTCGTAGTGCGGCACGATCAGCCCGGAGTGGAACGAGGTGTTGATGCCGTGCCCGGTGAAGTCGCGCACCACGCCGTACCCGAAGCGCTTGGCGTACGACTCGATGACCCGGCCGATCACGTTGATCTGCCGGCCCGGCCGCACCGCCTTGACGGCCCGGGCCAGCGATTCGCGGGTGCGCTCCACCAGCAGCCGCGACTCCTCGTCCACCTCGCCGCACAGGTAGGTGGCGTTGGTGTCGCCGTGCACGCCGTGGATGTAGGCGGTCACGTCCAGGTTGACGATGTCGCCGTCGCGCAGCTCGGTGGAGTCCGGGATGCCGTGGCAGATGACCTCGTTGAGCGAGGTGCAGATCGACTTGGGGAAGCCCCGGTAGCCCAGGTCGGAGGGGTACGCCTGGTGGTCGCACAGGTACTCGTGGGCGATGCGGTCCAGCTCGTCGGTGGTGGTGCCCGGCTTGACCGCCTTGGCCGCCTCCTCCATCGCCCGGGCCGCCAGCCGCGAGGCGATCCGCATCTTCTCGACGGTCTCCGCGTCCTGCACCTCCGGCCCGGTGTAGGGCGTCGGCGCGGGCCTGCCCACGTACTCCGGACGCGGGATCGACGCGGGCACCTTGCGGGTGGGGGAGAGGGTGCCGGGAACGAGGGGAGACTGGCCAGACATACCGGCGAGTCTATCGGCGGCGGAGAATCGGCGCCCCGGCGCGCGAACCCGCGCGTGCGGGGAAGATGACCGGCAGGACGACCCGCACGTGAGGAGTGGGCATGGCACTGTTCAAGCGCCGCGGCACCGGCAAACCCGGCGAGTGGTACTACTGCCTGGAGCACCGCAAGGTGGAGGAGGGCCCGGAGTGCCCCGCCAAGGACCGGATGGGCCCGTACGCCACCCCGGCCGAGGCGTCCGGCGCCATGGAGAAGGCCGCCGAACGCGACGAGGAGTGGAGCCGGGACCCCCGCTGGAACGACGCGGGCGCCTCCGGGGAGGAACCCGGCGAGCAGCAGCCCTGACCCGCGCGCCCCGGCACCGGAGCCGGCCCGCCCCGATGGCAGGATCGCGTCATGACTACCGATGCGAACTCCGCCGCCACCGGCGGCAAGCCGAAGCCCAAGGACCCCTGGGCGCTGCCGGACGTCTCCGGCCTGGTCGTCGGCGTCCTCGGCGGCACCGGGGACCAGGGACGCGGGCTGGCCTACCGGCTGGCCGCGGCGGGCCAGCAGGTCATCGTCGGCTCCCGGGACGCCGCACGGGCCGGCGCCGCCGCCGCGGAACTGGGCCGGGGCGTCCGGGGCCTGGCCAACGACGAATGCGCCCGCGCCAGCGACGTGGTGATCGTCGCCGTGCCGTGGGAGGGCCACGCGGCCACCCTCAAGGCGCTCGCCGCCGACCTGGCCGGCAAGCTCGTGGTGGACTGCGTCAACCCGCTCGGCTTCGACAAGCAGGGCGCCTACGCCATCCGCCCGGAGGAGGGCAGCGCCGCCGAGCAGGCCGCCGCCCTGCTGCCGGACTCCCGGGTCACCGCCGCCTTCCACCACCTGTCCGCGGTCACCTTGCAGGACCCCTCGGTCGCCGAGATCGAAACGGACGTGATGGTGCTCGGCGACAGCCGCGCCGACACCGACGTGGTCCAGGCGCTCGCCGCCCGCATCCCCGGCATGCGCGGCGTCTACGCCGGCCGGCTGCGCAACGCCCACCAGGTGGAGTCGCTGGTGGCCAACCTGATCTCGGTCAACCGCCGTTACAAGGCGCACGCGGGGCTGCGGCTGGCCGACGTGTGAGCCCGCCCGGGGCGGCTGCGGGGGCATGGGGGACAATGGACCGGCGAAAGCCCCGCGGGGGCACCCCCGCCGCCCGTCACGGACAGGAGCCGACCCCGATGCCCGCCACGCCGCCGCCCCGCCCGACCAGCCGGCTCGCGATCTTCGCGGCCCTCGTCTGCGTACTGGCCGTGGCCGCCGCCGTGGTCTCCTTCGTCCGGGGTAGCTTCCTGGGCGTGGTCTGGATCCTGCTGGCCGGCGTCTCGTCCAACATGGCCTGGTACTACCTGCGCAAGGGCAGGGCCGACCGGGCGGCGACGACCGGCTGACGCCCACCGCTGCCGGAAGACGCTCACCGCTGCCAGAAGCGGAACAGCTCGTACCCGGCCGACCAGTACCCGGGCGGTACGTGGCAGGCCCGCAGCACCGCGTCCACCAGCTGCCAGAACCAGTGGCTGATCCGCGGCACCCACCACAGGCAGCCGAAGACCGCGATCATCCCGAAGGGCGCGAACGGCTCGATCTGCCGCCGCACACCCGGTGACAGCCACGGCTCCACCACCCCGTACCCGTCCAGCCCCGGCACCGGCAGCAGGTTGAGGATGGCCGCGGTCACCTGGAGCAGCGCCAGGAAGGCGAGCGCGGCCAGGAACTGCGGCGGCGCCCACGAGGTCGCCCCCAGCCAGAACGGCAGCGCGAGGACGACCGCCAGCACCGCGTTGACCAGCGGCCCCGCCGCCGAGACCAGGCTGTGCCGCCACCGGCCGCGGATCCGGCCCCGTTCGATGTAGACCGCGCCGCCGGGCAGCCCGATGCCGCCCAGGATCACGAAGAGCACCGGCAGCACGAAGCTGAGCGCGGCATGGGTGTAGCGCAGCGGGTTGAGCGTCAGATAGCCCTTGGCGGTCACCGAGGTGTCGCCGCCGTGCAGCGCGGTGCGCGCGTGGGCGTACTCGTGCAGGCACAGCGAGACCAGCCAGCCGCTCACCACGAACACGAAGAGCGCGAAGCGCACCCCGCGCCCGCCGCCCTGCGCCGCCGGGGCCGACCACACCCCCCAGCCGGAGACCGCCAGCACCGCCAGGATGCCCCAGAACACCGGGCTCACCCGGCGACCGTCACCTGCCGACCGCGCGGCGGACCACGAAGGCATCGGCGTCACTCCCTCACCACATCGGCCGGAAACCCCCGAGCCTACTGGGGCGGCGCCGGGCGGTCCGACCCGGCGCCGCCCCGCGCTCACACCTTCTTGCGGAACCTCGCCACGGCCAGCGGCGCGGTCACCGCCGTGATGCCCACCGCCCACGCCAGGGTGACCCACACCGCGTGCCCCACCGGACCGCCGTTGACCAGCCCGCGGCTGGCGTCGGCCAGGTTGGACAACGGGTTGACCTCGGTGAACGCCCGCAGCCAGCCCGGCATCGTGCGCGTCGGGGCGAAGATCGAGCTGCCGAACTGCAACGGCATCAGCACCAGCATCGCCGCCCCCTGCACCGCCTGCGCGGTCTTCATGGTGAGCCCCAGCAGAATGAAGATCCACATCAGCGAGGCGCCGAAGACCAGGGCGAGCCCGACCGCGGCCAGCAGATGGAGCGCGTCGGTGCGCACGTCCAGGCCGAGCAGGAACCCCATGCCCAGCAGGATCGCCATGGCCACCACCATCCGGCCGGCCTCCACCACGATCTTGGCGACCAGCACCGAGGAACGGGCTATCGGCATCGTGCGGAACCGGTCCATCACCCCGGTCCTGAAGTCGGTGTTGATGCCGGTGCCCACCGCCATCGCGATGTTGATGCCCATCATCGCCAGCAGCCCCGGCACCACGTAGCCGACGTAGGAGTGCCGGCTGCCGGAGATCGCGCCGCCGAAGACGTAGACGAACAGCAGCGTGAGGATCACCGGCATCAGCAGGGCGTCCAGCATCGACTCCGGGTCCGCCTTGATCTGGAGCAGGTTGCGCCGGGCCAGCGCGCCGATGTGGCGCAGGGTGCCGCGCGGCCCGATCCGTCCCTCGCCGGCCGTCACCGTCGCGCTCATGCCGCCGCCTCCTTCTCGTCCGCGCCGCCGGCCACCTCGGCCGGCCGCTGACCGGTCACCGCCAGGAACACCTCGTCCAGGCTGGGCAGCCGGGTGTCCACACCGGCCAGGGCGAAGCCCCGCGCGCCCAGCAGCGCCACCACCGCGGTCAACTGCTCGTCGCTGACGATCGGTACGTGCAGCGTGCCCTCGGCCGGGACGGTGAGCGCCTCCGCGATGCCGTCCAGCCCGGCGTCGGCCACCGCGTCCCGCATCGCCGGCAGGACGACCGGGTCGGCGGGACGGACGACCAGCGTCCGGCCGCCCACCTTCGCCTTCAGCTCGGCGACCCGCCCCTCGGCGATCACCCGGCCCCGGTCGACGACGGTCAGCTCGTCGGCGAGCTGCTCCGCCTCCTCCATGTACTGCGTGGTCAGCAGCACGGTGGCGCCGTCGGTGACCATCCGCCGCACCTCCTGCCACACCTCGTTGCGGGTCCGCGGGTCCAGGCCGGTGGTCGGCTCGTCCAGGTAGAGCACCGCCGGGTGGCCGATCATGGACGCGGCCAGGTCGAGGCGGCGCCGCATGCCGCCGGAGTACTGCGCCGCCGGGCGCCGGGCGGCCTCGGTGAGCGAGAAGCGTTCCAGCATCTCGCCGGCGCGGGCCCGGGCGTCCTTGCGGGACAGGTCGAGCAGCCGCCCGATCATGTACAGGTTCTCGAACCCCGACAGCTTCTCGTCCACCGAGGCGTACTGCCCGGTCAGCCCGATCACCCGGCGCAGCCGGCGCGGCTCGCGTACCACGTCGTACCCGGCCACCCGAGCGGTACCGGAATCCGGCCGGATCAGCGTGGACAGGATCCGTACCAGCGTCGTCTTGCCGGCCCCGTTGGGACCGAGTACGCCGAGCACCGTGCCCGGGCGCACCGTGAGGTCCACCCCGTCCAGCGCCCTGGTCGGCCCGAAGGTCTTGACCAGGCCGCGCACTTCCACCGCGGCCCCGCTCGTCCTGCTTCGTGTCATGCCCCAACCGTCGCCGACCGCGCCGACACGCCGCCGACAGGACACCTACACCGCCGACGCCCCGCCGACGGCCGCGGTACCTCACCCGGCGACCGACACCAGCTCCCGCCCCTGGTCGGTCACCACCGTGAACCGGGCGATGCCGGCCGGTGTCATCGTGGTCGCCCCGCTCACCTCCAGCGACCGGCGCTGGTCGTCGGTGCCGTAACCGGCCGGCGGCACCCGCCAGTTGGCGACCGTCTCCCGTCCGCCGTCCCGCCCCACCACCACCAGCCGACAGGTGAGCGGCCCGTACACCCCCGACAGCCGCAGATCGATCCGGGACCCCCAGGGGAAGCCGGTCACCCCGACCACCGCCGAGACCCCGGTGCGCGGATCGGTCGCCGCGTGGCGCACCGCGGCGGTGGAGACCGCGGTCGGCGGCGCGCCCTCCCCGGCGACCAGTACGGCGGCGGTCGGCCCGGCCACGATCAGCAGCGCCGCCGACACCGCCGTCAGCCACCGGCGCCGCCGCCCGGCCCGCCGGTGCTGCGCCACCCGCGCCAGCAGCCGGTCCGGCAGACCGGCGTCCGGCGGCTCCGGCACCCCCGCCTGCCCCAGCTCGGCCAGCACCGGCACCAGCGCGCCGAACTCCTCCAGCCGCGCCGCGCACCGCCCGCACACCGCCAGATGGCGCTCGAAGCGCTCCGCGTCGGCCTCGTCCAGCACCCCCAACGCGTAGGCGCCGACGTCCACATGGGGATCGTGGTGGTGCGCGGCGGTCACGAGGTCACCCCCCGTTCCTCCAGCGCCACCCGCAGACTGCGCAGCGCGTAGAAGATCCGGGAGCGGACGGTGCCCGGCGGCACCCCCAGCTCGGCCGCCGCCTCGTTGGCGGTGCGCCCCTTGAAGTACGTCTCCACCAGCACCTGGCGGTGGGCCTCGGACAGCTCGCCCAGCGCGTCGGAGAGCGTCATCAGCCGCAGCGCCCGGTCCAGTTCGTCCTCGGCCGGGATCTGCTCCAGCGCCGCCGGACCCGCCTCCGGCGGACGCACCCGCCGCGAGCGGTAGCCGTCGATCACCACCCGCCGGGCCACCGTCACCAGCCACGGCCGCAGCGAACGGGTCGAGGACGCCCCCGCCCGCCGCCCCGGCACCGGACTCAGCCGCGCGGCGTTGCGCCACGCCCGCAGCAGCGTCTCCTGCACCACGTCCTCGGCGGCGTACCGGTCACCGCCGACCAGCCGCAGCACATAGGCGTACAGCGCGCCCGCGTGCTCCCGGTACAGGGCCCGCATCAGCTCCTCCTCCGGGTCGCAACCCGAAGGACGGCCGCCGTCCACGACCAAATCCTCGCGCATCACACCGCCCGGGTCGAGCGAACGACGGCTCCCGCCGTACGTCGCCGGAACAGGACACCCGGACGTACGGCGGAAGCCGTCGTGCTGCTCACCCCGGCGGGGTCAGTGGAAGCTGTGCTCCTCGGCCGGGTAGGCGGCCGAGACCACGTCCTCGGCGAACGCCTTCGCCGCGTCGCCGAGCACCTCGCGCAGGGCCGCGTACCGCTTGACGAAGCGCGGCGTCCGGCCGCCGGTCATGCCCGCCATGTCCGTCCACACCAGCACCTGCGCGTCGCAGTCAGGACCGGCCCCGATGCCCACCGTCGGCACGTGCAGCGCCGCCGTCACCTCGGCGGCCAGCTCGGCCGGGACCAGCTCCAGCACCACCGCGAACGCCCCGGCGTCCTGCACCGCCTTGGCGTCCCGCCGCAACTGCTGGGCGGCCTCCTCGCCGCGCCCCTGCACCGGGTAGCCGCCGAAGGCGTTGACCGACTGCGGGGTGAGCCCGATGTGCGCCATCACCGGGATGCCGGAGGAGACCAGCAGCTCGATCTGGTGGGCCGAGCGCTCGCCGCCCTCCAGCTTCACCGCGCCCACCCCGGCCTCCTTCACCAGCCGGGTGGCGTTGCGCAGCGCCTGCACGGCGCCCTCCTGGTACGCGCCGAACGGCAGGTCGGCCACGACCAGCGCCCGGCTGGTGCCGCGCACCACCGCGGCCGACAACATGGTGATCTCGTCCATCGTCACCGGCACGGTGCTGTCGTACCCGAGGTGGCAGTTGCCCATCGAGTCGCCCACCAGCAGGACGGGGATGCCCGCCTCGTCGAAGACCGACGCGGTCATCGCGTCGTAGGCGGTCAGCATGGGCCACTTCTCACCGCGGCGCTTGGCGGCGGCGATGTCGCGGACGGTGACGCGCCGGGTGCCCGTGCCCCCGTACAGCGCCTTGCTGCTGTCGGAGGAGGGAGCACCGGAAGGTTTTGCGGCAGCCTGAACGTGCGTCATGGCCAACGGCTCCTGTTCGTCGTCTCGAGGCGCCCTGACGGCGTCCCCGGATCGCCTCCATGCTGACACGCCGGGGCGGCGGCCGGAACCCCGGGGGCGCCGCCACCGGTACGGGTGAGCGGGACGCCACCGGCATGACGGCCGGGCCGGTGACGCGTTGTATGAGCGTTTTGTGACGAAGCCGTGGCAGCCCGGCGGAAGCGGAACTGGCCGTGCGAGGCGGTACGTCACACCACCATGAGCGCGCCACGGCAGGCGCCCGGCCGATCCCCTAGGGTCGGGGACGCGGGCCCTGGACCCCGGCTCGGCCCGGGCCCGGCGCGCACTCCAGGCGGACAATGAGTGAGGACGGCCCATGGCGCAGGCGTACACGGCGGACGACGTGGCGGACCGCCCGGGACCGCGCGGCGGTCGCCCGGGAACGTCCCGCCCCGGCAGCCGCTGGCGGGACGGCGGCACCTGGCGGCGCGGCTGGATCCCGGCCGCCCTCGCCCTGCTGACCGGCCTGGTCATGCTCTGCCACGCCGCCGTCCCCAACACCGTCGGCAACCTCGGCAGCCTGCTGGAGACCTTCCTGCCCTGGGTGGGGCTGGCGGTGCCGGTGCTGCTGGTCTGCGCGTTGCTGCGCCGCTCGGCCACCGCGCTGGCGGCGCTGCTGGTGCCCGCCGTGGTCTGGCTCAACCTCTTCGGCGGGCTGATCGCCGACAAGTCCGTCACCGGCGGCAACCTCACCGTGGTCACCCACAACGTCAACGCCGGCAACCCCGACCCGGCCGCGACCGCCAAGGACGTCGCCGCCGCCGGCGCCGACGTGGTCGCCCTGGAGGAGCTGACCGGCCAGGCGCTGCCGGTGTACGAGCACGGGCTCGCCGCCGCCTACCCGTACCGCGCGGTGGAGGGCACGGTCGCGCTGTGGAGCAAGTACCCGCTGCACGACACCGCCCCGGTCGACATCCGGCTCGGCTGGGTCCGGGCGCTGCGCACCACGGTCACCACGCCCCACGGCGACGTGGCGGTCTACGTCGCCCACATGCCCTCGGTACGGGTGCAACTGCACGGCGGCTTCACCGCCGACCAGCGGGACGCCAGCGCGGCGGCGCTCGGACGCGCCATCTCCGCCGAGCCGCTGCCCCGGGTGGTCCTCCTCGGCGACCTCAACGGCACCATGAACGACCGCAGCCTCGCCCCGCTCACCGCCCAGATGCGGTCCGCGCAGGGGGCGGCCGGGGACGGCTTCGGCTTCAGCTGGCCGGCCGCGTTCCCGATGGCCCGCATCGACCAGATCATGGTCAAGGGCGTGGTGCCCACCCGGTCCCGGGTGCTGCCGGACACCGGGAGCGACCACCTGCCGGTGGCGGCGACCTTGCGGGTGGAGGGCTGAGCCGGCGCGACGGGGCCGGGTCCGGCGGGGCGCCAAGAGTGGTCCGTACGGGCCGCCGGGCAGCCGTGACGTGCTCGACTTGCGACGTTCACCTGCCGGAATAGAGCATGGGGAAGAGTTTGTTCCGTATCGGAACCTAATCCCCTCAGCTCAGCTCCCGGAGGTAGCCCCTTCATGCCTGTGGCCCTGCTCGCATTGGCCATGAGTGCTTTCGGCATCGGCACGACCGAGTTCGTCATGATGGGCCTGCTGCCCGACGTGGCGGCCGACCTGCACACCTCCGTCCCCACCGCCGGCTACCTGGTCTCCGCCTACGCGCTCGGCGTGGTGGTCGGCGCCCCGCTGCTCACCGCGCTCGGCGCCCGGCTGCCGCGCCGCCGGATGCTGGTGCTCCTCATGGCGCTGTTCACCGTCGGCAACCTGGCCTCCGCCGTCGCCCCCGGCTTCGGCACGCTGGCCGCCGCCCGGTTCCTCGCCGGGCTGCCGCACGGCGCCTTCTTCGGCGTCGGCGCCGTGGTCGCCGCCCGCCTGGTGGAAGAACGACGCGGCGCCCGCGCGGTGGCCCGGATGTTCCTGGGCCTGACCGTGGCCAACGTGCTCGGCGTACCGGTGGCCACGCTGCTGGGCCAGCACGTCGGCTGGCGGGCCACCTTCGCGGTGGTCGCCGTGATCGGCGTGGTCGCGGTGGCCGCCCTGGCCGCGCTGGTGCCCGTGCTGCCGGCCGAACGCGTCGGCGGCCTGCGCGGCGAGGCCGGCGCGCTGCGCGACCGGCACGTGCTGCTCGCCCTGGTCACCACGGTCTTCGGCTTCGCCGGGGTGTTCGCCGTCTACAGCTACCTCGCCTCGATGATGACCGAGGTCACCGGAGTCACCGCGACCACGGTCACCTTCGTGCTGGCGCTCTTCGGGGTCGGCATGACCCTCGGCGCGCTGATCGCCGGCCCGCTCACCGACCACGCGCTGCGGCCCACCCTCTACGGCTCGCTCGCCGCGCTCGCCGCCGTCCTGCTGCTCTTCCCGGTGGCGGTACGCCACGAGGTCACCGCGCTGGTCGCCGTCGTCCTGCTGGGCATGGTGGGCTTCGCCACCACCACCCCGCTCCAGATGATGGTGATGCGCAAGGCCCGGCACGCCCCGACCCTCGCCTCGGCCTCCAACCAGGCGGCGTTCAACCTGGCCAACGCGGGTGGGGCGTGGGTGGGAGGGGTGGCGATCAGTGCGGGGTGGGGGTGGACGTCGCCGGCGCTTGTCGGCTCCGCCCTCGCGGTAACCGGTCTCGCCGTCGCGGCCGTCTCCGGCCGCCTCGACCGGTCCGCTCCCGCTGGCGTCAGCGATTACCTCCCCCGGGCGCGCCCGATCCCGTCTCGTCGTGGCTGACGGTTCGCTCGCGCTGGCGGTCAGCCATTACCTCCTCGGGGTGCGCCCGATTTCGTTTCGTCCTGGCTGGCGTCACAGCTGTTTCCCCCCACCCACCCGTGGCTGTGTTCGTACAGTGCGGGATGCGCACTGTCTTCCTGGGTTTCCGGGGGCCCTCCGGGGTGACTCCTCGCTCCGCGTTTCGTTGTCGGCTCTCCGCCGCCCCGCTGGGTCGCTGCGGGGACACCCCTGCACGCCCCCGTTCTGTTGCGTTCCGCGCTGCGGCACGGAGGGGGTGAGAAAAAGATCGGGGTGACCCCAACCTCCTTTCTCACCCCACCCGCGAAGAGAGGCACCCGCACGACGGCACAAGGGGGTGTGCCGGGGGTGTCCCCGCAGCGACCCAGTAGCCGGAGCCAAGCTGTGGCGGATACCTGGAGCGAGGAGTCACCCCCGGCGCGCCCCCGACCCCGTACCGGCAGTAGGCGAACCCACCCGGTGCCGAACCAAACCAAAACCTCACCAACCACCCACCGGGCAGGGGTGAAGGGGGCCACCCCGGAACCCTGAAACGGGCGAACCGGCCACCACGTAATGGCTGACCGCCAGCGCGAGCGAACCGTCAGACGCCCTCGCGCCAGCGGCTTGTCACCGGGAGGCGGCGGTCCTTGCCGAAGCCCTTGGGGGTGATCTTCGTACCCGGCGGGTACTGCCGCCGTTTGTACTCCGCCGTGTCCACGAGGCGCAGGACCCGCGTCACCGTCTCGGGTGCGAACCCCGCCGCCACGATCGCCTCGTACCCCTGGTCCTGCTCGACGTACAGGTCGATGATCCGGTCGAGGAGTTCGTAGTCCGGCAGGGAGTCGGTGTCGACCTGGCCGGGGCGCAGTTCGGCGGAGGGGGGTTTGGCGATGGAGTTCTCCGGGACGGGCGGGATCTGGCCGCGTTCGGCGGCGGCGTGGTTGCGCCAGCGGGCCAGTTCCCAGACCTTGGTCTTGAGTACGTCCTTGATCGGCGCGAAGCCGCCCACCGCGTCCCCGTAGAGCGTGGAGTAGCCGCAGGCCAGCTCGGACTTGTTGCCGGGGGCGAGGACCAGGTGGCCCTCCTGGTTGGACAGGGCCATCAGGGTGGTGCCGCGCAGGCGTGCCTGGAGGTTCTCCTCGGCGAGCCCGGTCAGCGCGAGCCGGCCCATGTACGCGTCGAACATGGGCCCGATCGGCACCGTACGGAAGTTGAGCCCGGTGCGCCGTGCCAGTTCCGCCGCGTCGTCCTTGGAGTGCTCCGAGGAGTAGCGGGAGGGCATGGAGACCCCGTACACGTGCCGGGCCCCGACCGCGTCGCAGGCGATGGCGGCGACCAGCGCGGAGTCGATGCCGCCGGACAGGCCGATCAGCACGCTGCGGAAGCCGTTCTTGGCCAGGTAGGCGCGCAGCCCCACCACCAGCGCGGTGTAGATCTCCTCGTCGTCGCCGAGGCGGGCCGCCAGTTCGCCGGTGACCTGGGCCTCGTAGGGCGGCAGGGGTTCGGCCGAGACGATCCGGTGGTCGATGGTGAGCCCGTCGTCGGCCACCCCGGACGGCGGCTGCGCGGCGGCGGCCGGCAGGTCCAGGTCGACCAGGACGCACCCCTCCTCGAACTGCGGGGCCCGGGTGATCACCTCGCCCTGCGCCGAGACCACGATGGAGTCCCCGTCGAAGACCAGCTCGTCCTGGCCGCCGATCATCGCCAGGTACGCCAGCGTGCAGCCGGCCTCCTGGGCCCGCTTGCGCACCAGCTCCAGCCGGGTGTCGTCCTTGGCCACCTCGTACGGCGAGGCGTTGACCGACAGCAGCAGCCCGGCCCCGGCGGTACGGGTGGCGGGCACCCGGCCGCCGTCCTGCCACAGGTCCTCGCAGATCGCCAGCGCCACGTCCACGCCGCGCACCCGGATCACCGGCAGGGTGTCGCCGGGCACGAAGTAGCGGAACTCGTCGAAGACGCCGTAGTTGGGCAGGTGGTGCTTGGCGAAGGAGAGCACCACGCCACCGCGGTGGAGGACGGCGGCGGCGTTCTGCGGGGCGCCGGCCGGCTGCCCGTACCGCGGCTGCGCCTTCTCGCTGCGGTCGAGGTAGCCGACGACCACCGGGACCTCGCCGAGCCCCTCCGCGGCGAGCCGGGCGGCCAGCGCGGTGAGCGCGGCCCGGGACGCCTCGACGAAGGACGGCCGCAGCGCCAGGTCCTCCACCGGGTAACCGGTCAGCGCCATCTCGGGGAACGCGATCAGATGCGCGCCCTGCTCGGCCGCGTGCCGGGTCCAGCGCACGATCGATTCGGTGTTCCCGGCGAGGTCGCCGACGCAGCTGTCGATCTGATTGAGGGCGAGACGAAGTTGAGGCACGGCCCCAGCGTAATCGTCCATCCGACGCGATGACCCCCGGGGAGCACGGCGGATCGCACCCGTACGGCACGTACGTGGATACCGCATCCGTGTTCCACAATGGCGGTGAACGCGGAGAGGGGGACCGGACCGTGCAAAGGGCATCGCAAGGTGTGGCAAATAGTGCGTAACGTGCCGGAAACTCGTCTCCGCGATACTGGTGACCCCCAGTGTCCCCCAAGCCCGGTGAACAAGCCGTCTGACCTGCGAGGATATGAGGATCATGGATAAGCAGCAGGAGTTTGTCCTCCGGACGCTGGAGGAGCGGGACATCCGCTTCGTCCGCCTGTGGTTCACCGACGTGCTGGGCTTCCTCAAGTCCGTCGCGGTGGCCCCGGCCGAGCTGGAGCAGGCGTTCGACGAGGGCATCGGGTTCGACGGCTCGGCCATCGAGGGCTTCGCCCGGGTCTACGAGTCCGACATGCTCGCCAAGCCCGACCCGGGCACCTTCCAGATCCTGCCGTGGCGCGCGGAGTCGCCCGGCACCGCCCGGATGTTCTGCGACATCCTCATGCCGGACGGCTCGCCCTCGTACGCCGACCCGCGGTACGTGCTCAAGCGCACCCTGTCCAAGACCTCCGACCTCGGGTTCACCTTCTACACCCACCCCGAGATCGAGTTCTTCCTGCTCAAGGACAAGCCGGTGGACGGCAGCCGGCCCACCCCCGGCGACTCCTCGGGGTACTTCGACCACACCCCGCAGCACGTCGGCCAGGACTTCCGCCGCCAGGCCATCACCATGCTGGAGTCGATGGGCATCTCGGTGGAGTTCTCGCACCACGAGGGCGCCCCCGGCCAGCAGGAGATCGACCTGCGGTACGCCGACGCGCTCTCCACCGCCGACAACATCATGACGTTCCGGCTGGTGATGAAGCAGGTCGCGCTGGAACAGGGCGTCCAGGCCACCTTCATGCCCAAGCCGTTCTCGGAGTACCCCGGCTCCGGGATGCACACCCACCTGTCGCTCTTCGAGGGCGACCGCAACGCCTTCCACGAGTCCGGCGCCGAGTACCAACTGTCCAAGGTGGGCCGCTCGTTCATCGCCGGCCTGCTGCGCCACGCCGGCGAGATCTCCGCCGTCACCAACCAGTGGGTCAACTCCTACAAGCGCATCTGGGGCGGCTCCCAGCGCACCGCCGGCGCCGGCGGCGAGGCCCCCTCGTACATCTGCTGGGGCCACAACAACCGCTCCGCGCTGATCCGGGTGCCGATGTACAAGCCCGGCAAGACCGTCTCCACCCGCATCGAGGTCCGCTCCCTCGACTCCGGCGCCAACCCCTACCTCGCCTACGCCGTCCTCCTCGCCGCCGGCCTGAAGGGCATCGAGGAAGGCTACGAACTCCCGGCCGGCGCTGACGACGACGTCTGGGCCCTCTCCGACGCCGAACGCCGCGCCCTCGGCATCGAACCCCTCCCGCAGAACCTCGGCGAGGCCATCACCCTGATGGAACGCAGCGAACTCGTCGCCGAAACCCTCGGCGAGCACGTCTTCGACTTCTTCCTCCGCAACAAGAAGCAGGAATGGGAGGAGTACCGCTCCGAGGTCACCCCGTTCGAGCTGAGGAAGAACCTGCCGGTGCTGTGAGCGCGCCGCCGCGCCGCCCCGATGACGAGGCGGCGCGGCGGGGGATTTTACTGACGTTGTGTCAGTTCCAGATGTCCGTGATGTCCGAGGCGGAGGCCGCGTTGCCGGCGTGGGTGGGCAGGCCGTTCATGTCTTCGATGGTGCGCAGCAGGCTGTAGTGGTCGTAGGAGGCGGCGGAGGAGCTGCCGGCCTTGACGGGCTGGCCGTACAGGACGGTGGGGATGTTGTTGGGGGTGGTGCCCTCGTCCTCGTCGAAGGTGACGGCGAGCAGGCTGTTGTGGCTCTTGGCCCAGGTCGCGTAGGCGCCGAGGTGGTTCTTGAGCCAGGTGTCGCCGGTGCTTACCGAGCAGTCGTGCATGTCGTCGCAGAGGTTGGGGATGACGAACGAGACCGGCGGCAGCGTGGTGTAGTCGGTGGGGAACTGCGCGAAGGTGTACGCGGTGGAGGTGGGCACGTTGGAGAAGCCGAACCACGGGTTGTGCTTGCGGGCGTACTCACCGCTGGTGCACACCGTCGAACCCTGGCTGGGCAGGCTCTCGTTGTAGCTGGCCCACCGCTTGCCGGCGGCGAGGAGTTCGGAGCCGAGGTTGGCCGCGGAGCTGAAGCCGGGGGTGACGCAGGCGTCGGTGGTGATGCCCTGGTCCGAGCCGGAGAACAGGTCGTAGTAGTTGGGCTGGCTCGGGTGGGTCTCGGCGTGCATGTTGCTCAGGTTGGCGCCCCCGGTGGCCAGCGCATTGATGTACGGGGCGCTGGAGTTGCCGATGACCTGGTCGTAGCCGTGGTTCTCCAGGACGACCACGATCACGTGGTCCGGCGCCGGTACGGCCTGGGCGTGCGCCGGGGCGGCGCCGAGCCCGGTCCACGCGGCGGCGAGGCCGAACGCGGAGGCGACGGCGGTCAGGGTGCGGCGGGTCCTTGCGGAAGAGCTGCGGAGCACTGCGGGCCTCCATGTCGAGGGGGGAAAGGAAGCTGAGCGCGGCGGAGCAGCGTCAGCGTAGGGCGACCGGCCCGCGACCGCTGTGCCGCGTGGGTGAAGATCTGGGAAAGCCTCGGGTACGCCCGCGCGCCCGGCGGTACGGATTCCGCCCGGCGCCCGCGGCGCGTACCCGCCACCGCCGTCCCCTGGCGCGCCCCGGACGGATAGGCTCGCGGGGGCGATCGAACGGAGGGCGGGCCATGCTGGAAGGGCGGCGCAGCAGTACGTTCAGCAGGCTGTTGCGGCACGGGTTCACCGAACCGGCCGGCGCCGAGCGGGAGCTGGAGGCGGCGGAGCTGGCCGGGGTGCGTTCGGACCCGGTGCTGCTGGACGCGCTGGGCGCCACCGCCGACCCCGACCTCGCCCTGCGGGGCCTGCGACGCCTCGCCGAAGCCCTCGACGAGGGCGAGCGGCGCACCCTGCTCGACACCCTCACCGCCGCGAAGCCCCTGCGCGACCGGCTCCTCGGCGTACTCGGCGCCTCCGAGGCGCTCGGCGACCACCTCGCCCGCCACCCCCTCGACTGGCACTCCCTGGTCACCTACGAGTCGGCCGACCTCCACCCGGGCGTGGACGAATTCGGCCAGGCGCTGCGCCACGCCATGGCCGAAGCAGGCACCGCCACCCCGCAGGACGCGTTGCGCGCCGCCTACCGCCGCTGCCTGCTGGGGGTCGCCGCCCGCGACGTCTGCGGCACCAGTTCCCTGGCCGAGACCGCCGCCGAACTCGCCGACCTGGCCACCGCCACGCTGCGCGCCGCCCTGGAGATCGCCCGCGGCGAGGCACCCGCGGACGCCGAAGCCTGCCGGCTCGCGGTGATCGCCATGGGCAAGGCGGGCGGACATGAGCTCAACTACGTCTCCGACGTCGATGTCATCTTCGTCGCCGAGGCCGCCGGGGACGGCGACGAACAGCGCGCGCTGCGGGCCGCCACCCGCCTCGCCGCCCGGATGATGCGGGTCTGCTCGGCCACCACCGCCGAGGGCACCATCTGGGAGGTGGACGCCAACCTGCGCCCCGAGGGCAAGAACGGGCCGCTGGTGCGCACCCTCAGCAGCCACCTGGCGTACTACCGGCGGTGGGCGAAGACCTGGGAGTTCCAGGCGCTGCTCAAGGCCCGCCCGGTCGCCGGCGACCAGGCGCTGGGCGAGGCGTACATGGAGGCCGTCACCCCCATGGTGTGGCAGGCCGCCGACCGCGACCACTTCGTCGCCGACGTCCAGCAGATGCGCCGCCGCGTGGTGGCCAACATCCCGCCCGCCCACGTCGAACGCGAGCTGAAACTGGCCCCCGGCGGCCTGCGGGACGTGGAGTTCGCCGTCCAGCTGCTGCAACTGGTGCACGGCCGCACCGACACCACCCTGCGCAGCCCCACCACCCTCACCGCGCTCGCCCGGCTCGCCGACGGCGGCTACGTGGGCCGGGCCGACGCCGCCGCGCTGGACGCCGCCTACCAGTTCCTCCGCGCCATGGAGCACCGCATCCAGCTCCACCGGCTGCGCCGCACCCACCTCGTCCCCGAACAGCAGGAGGACCTGCGCCGCCTCGGCCGCTCCCTGGGCTTCCGGGCCGAGCCGGTCGCCGAGCTGACCAAGGAGTGGAAGCGCCACGCGGTCGAGGTGCGGCGGCTGCACGAGAAGCTCTTCTACCGCCCGCTGCTGGACGCCTTCGCCCAGTTGCAGCCCGGCGAGGTACGGCTCGGCCCGGCCGCCGCCCGGCAGCGCCTGACCGCGCTGGGTTACCACGACCCGGCCGCCGCCCTGCGCCACCTGGAGGCGCTCGCCTCCGGGGTGAGCCGCAAGGCCGCCATCCAGCGCACCCTGCTGCCGGTGCTGCTCGGCTGGTTCGCCGACTCCGCCGACCCGGACGCCGGACTGCTGGGCTTCCGCAAGGTCTCCGACGCCCTCGGCCGCACCCCCTGGTACTTGCGGCTGCTGCGCGACGAGGGGGCCGCCGCGGAGAACCTGGCCCGGGTGCTCTCCTCCGGCCGGCTCGCCCCCGACCTGCTGCTGCGCGCCCCCGAGGCGGTGGCGCTGCTCGGCGACCCGGAGGGGCTGCGCCCGCGGTCCCGGGAGGCGCTGGAGCAGGAGGTACGCGCCGCGGTCGGCCGGGCCGGCGACCCGGAGGCGGCGGTCACCGCGGTGCGCGGGGTGCGCCGGCGCGAACTGTTCCGGGTCGCCGCCGCCGACATCACCGGTGCGCTCCGTGCCGAGCGCGGGGCGGGCGCCGCCGTGGACACCGTCGGCTCGGCCGTCACCGACCTGACCACCGCCACCCTCGCCGGCGCCCTCCAGGCCGCCATCGACGCGGTCGGCGGCGGGGAGCCGCTGCCCACCCGGTTCGCCGTCATCGGCATGGGCCGCTACGGGGGACGGGAACTCGGCTACGGCTCCGACGCCGACGTGCTGTTCGTCCACGAACCGCTGCCCGGGGTCGCCGACGACCAGGCCACCCGGGCCGCCCTGAAGACCGCCAACGAGCTGCGCCGGCTGCTCCAGATCCCCACCACCGACCCGCCGCTGGTCATCGACGCCGACCTGCGTCCGGAGGGCAAGTCCGGCCCGCTGGTGCGCACCCTGGCCTCCTACGCCGCCTACTACCGGCGCTGGTCGCTGACCTGGGAGAGCCACGCCCTGCTGCGGGCCACCCCGGTGGCCGGGGACGAGGAGCTGGGGCGGCGCTTCATCGAGCTGATCGACCCGCTGCGCTACCCCTCGGGGGGCCTGAGCGAGGACGCGGTACGGGAGATCCGGCGGCTGAAGGCACGCATGGAGTCCGAACGGCTGCCGCGCGGCGCCGACCCCACCACCCACACCAAGCTCGGCCGCGGCGGCCTGTCGGACGTGGAGTGGACGGTGCAACTGCTGCAACTGCGGCACGGCTCCGAACTGCCGGGGCTGCGCACCACCCGTACCCGCCAGGCGCTGGCCGCCGCCCGCGCCGCCGGGCTGGTCGCCGCCGACGACGCCGCCGTCCTCGACGAGGCGTGGGTGCTCGCCACCCGGGTGCGCAACGCCGTCATGCTGGTCCGCGGGCGCCCCGGCGACACCTTCCCCAGCGACGGCCGCGAGCTGGCCGCCGTCGGCCGCCACCTCGGCTACGGCCCCGGCCACGCCGGCGAACTGGTCGACGACTACCGCCGCACCACCCGCCGCGCCCGGGGCGTGGTGGAACGGCTCTTCTACGAGTACGAGGGGTGAGCCCCGCCGCCCGCTACAGGTGGGCGGCGGCCGGCTGCGGTACGTGCCGCGGCAGCCGGTAGGTGACCCGGCCGTAGACCGCGAACGACACCCCGAAGCCGACGCCGAGGCAGAGCACCCCGCCGATCGCGTCCAGCCAGAAGTGGTTGGCGGTGGAGATGATGACCACCAGCGTGGTCACCGGATACAGCAGTCCCAGCACCCTGACCCACACCGGGCGGGCCAGCGTGGCGATGGTGATGCCGCACCACAGCGACCAGCCGATGTGCATCGAGGGCATCGCGGCGAACTGGTTGGAGACGTGCGCCAGATCCCCCGAGGCCATCGAACCCCAGGTGTGGTGGACCGCCACCGTGTCCACGAACCGGGCGTGGTGCATCAGCCGCGGCGGGGCCAGCGGGAAGAAGTAGAACCCCACCAGGGCGAAACCGGTGGTGGCGAAGATGGTCAGCCGTGCCGAGGCGTAACGCCCCGGATGGCGCCGGAAGAGCCACACCAGCACCCCGATGGTCATCACGAAGTGCAGCGTGGCGTAGTAGTAGTTCATCCCCACGATCAGCCACGTCACGGAGTTCACCGCGTGGTTGATGTGCTGTTCGACGGCGATGCCCAGCACGTGCTCGATGTGCCAGATCTGGTCGGCGTGGCGCATCGCGGACCTCTCCTGCTCCGGCACCGCGTTGCGCACCAGGGAGTACACCCAGTAGCTGATGCCGATCAGCAGGATCTCGAACCACAACCGGGGGCGGCGGGGGCGGCGGACCGTGGCGAGGAAGGTGTGACGGTCTTCCGTACGGCGGTCCTCACTCACTGTTCCATCGGCGTCGATGGAACCGGTGGAGCGCGACTGACCGGCCGTACGGCCATCGAGGATCTTCGCTGTCGGTTCCCCCATAGGTGGACAGTCTGCCAGACGGCGCCGTGGCACCGATCACCCCCCGGTCGGGTCGCGGACATCCGCGGTACCCCGGGGTGACGGCTGTTCTTCGCCCGCGACGCGCCGCTCGCCCTTGGCACCACCGGGCTGCCCGCCCCCGGCGGCGCCCCCCGGAACGGCCGCGGTTGAACCCCGTACCACAAGTTCGGGCAAAAACACGAACTCGCTGTGCGGGGCGGGCGTTCCGCCGATCTCCTCCAGCAGCGCGTGCACCGCGGCCTGGCCCATCGCCGTCACCGGCTGCCGGATCGTGGTCAGCGGCGGGTCGGTGAACGCTATCAGCGGGGAGTCGTCGAAACCTACGACGGAGACGTCCTCGGGGACCCGCAGCCCGCGTTCGCGTACCGCGCGGATCGCGCCCAGCGCCATCAGGTCCGAGGCGCACACCACCGCCGTGCAGCCGGCGTCCACCAGCGCCGACGCCGCCGCCCGGCCGCCTTCGAGGGTGAACAGCGAATGCTGGATCAGCCGCTCGGCGGCCTCACCGGTCACGCCCAGCACCTCCCGCATGCTCTGTGTGAACCCCTCGATTTTGCGCATGACCGGAACAAACCGCTTCGGCCCCACCGCCAGACCGATACGATCATGCCCCAATGCCGCCAAATGGGTGACGGCGAGCCGTACCGCCCCCCGGTCGTCGGGGGAGACGAACGGTGCCCGCACCCCCTCGGCGAAGCCGTTGATCAGCACGAACGGGACGCCCTGACCGCGCAGCCGCTCGTAACGGCCCCGGTCGGCGGTGGAGTCGGCGTGCAGCCCCGAGACGAAGATGATCCCGCTGACCCCGCGCTCGACCAGCATCTCGACCAGCTCGTCCTCGGTCGAGCCGCCGGGCGTCTGGGTCGCCAGCACCGGGGTGTACCCCTGCCGGGTCAGCGCCTGCCCGATCACCTGGGCGAAGGCGGGGAAGATCGGGTTGTCCAGCTCGGGGGTGATCAGCCCGATCAGCCCGGCGCTGCGCTGCCGCAGCCGCACCGGACGCTCGTAGCCGAGCAGATCCAGCGCGGCCAGCACGGACTGACGGGTGGCCGCGGAGACCCCCGGCTTCCCGTTGAGCACCCGGCTGACCGTCGCCTCGCTTACCCCCGCCTGCGCTGCGATGTCGGCCAGCCGTGCGGTCACAGTCCCCGAGGGTAGGCGACGGGCCACCGCCATGTCAGATCGCCCACCAGATCGCGCCGTCGGCCGGTACCAGCACCTCGTCGGCGCCGTCCGCCACCGCCACCTCGGCGGAGGCCAGCAGCACCCGTCCGCGCACCGGCAACCGCACCGCGTCCTCGGTGAGGTTGACCGCGCAGCCGAACGAACCCTCCTCGGCGTCCCGGCGGAACTCCAGCACCCCTTCCGGCGCCGGCAGCCACCGCACCGACTCGCCCGCGCCCAGGGCCGGATGCTCCCGCCGCACCGCCAGCGCGGCGCGGTAGAACTCCAGCGTCGAGGACGGGTCGCCGTCCTGCGCGGCCACGCTCAGCCGGGCCCACTCGGGCGGCTGCGGCAGCCAGCTCGGCCCGCCCGCCACCGGACCGAACCCGTACGGCGGCGCGTCACCGGACCACGGCAGCGGCACCCGGCAGCCGTCCCGGGTGCCGTCCTGGCCCGCGCCGCGGAAGAACGCCGGGTCCTGGCGCACCGCGTCCGGCAGGTCGGTGACCTCCGGCAACCCCAGCTCCTCGCCCTGGTAGAGGTAGGCCGACCCCGGCAGCGCCAGCATCAGCAGCGTCGCCGACCGGGCGCGGACCAGGTCGCGTGCGGGGTCGCCGGTGCCCAGCCGGGTGGTGTGGCGCACCACGTCGTGGTTGGAGAGCACCCAGGTGGCCGGGGCGCCCACGGCGTTCATCGCGGCCAGCGAGTCGTCGATCACCTTCCGCAGCGCGGCCGCGTCCCAATCCGCCGACAGGTACTCGAAGTTGAACGCCTGGTGCAGTTCGTCCGGGCGCAGGTAGAGCGCGCTGCGCCGCACGGTGGGCGTCCACGCCTCGGCCACCGCGATCCGCTCGCCGGGCAGCGCGTCCCCGGCGCCCGTGGAGGAGTACTCGTCGAGCACCAGGCGCCAGCTGCGGTAGATCTCGTGCACCCCGTCCTGGTCGAAGAAGGGCAGCACCTGGTTGCCGAGGAGCTTCAACTGCCCGCCGTGGCCGATGTCCGGCAGCCCGGGCGCCTTGACCAGGCCGTGCGCCACGTCGATCCGGAAGCCGTCCACCCCCAGGTCGAGCCAGAACCGCAGGATGGAACGGAACTCGTCGCGCACCGCCGGGTGGTCCCAGTCGAAGTCCGGCTGCTGCGGCGCGAACAGGTGCAGGTACCACTCGCCCGGGGTGCCGTCCGGCTCGGTGACCCTCGTCCACGCCGGGCCGCCGAAGATGGACTCCCAGTCGTTGGGCGGCAGTTGGCCGTCGGCACCGCGGCCGGGCCGGAAGTGGAAACGCTCCCGCGACGGCGACCCCGGCCCCTCGCGCAGCGCCCGCTTGAACCACTCGTGCTGGTCCGAGCAGTGGTTGGGGACCACGTCCACGATCACCCGCAGCCCCAGCGCGTGCGCCTCGCGGATCAGGTCGTCGGCGTCGGTGAGGGTGCCGAACATCGGGTCCACCGCCCGGTAGTCGGCCACGTCGTACCCGGCGTCCGCCTGCGGGGAGGCGTAGAACGGCGAGAGCCACACCGCGTCCACCCCCAGGTCGCGCAGGTACGGCAGGCGGGCCCGGACGCCGGGCAGATCGCCCATGCCGTCCCCGTCGCCGTCCGCGAAACTGCGCGGGTACACCTGGTAGATGACGGCGCCGCGCCACCAGCCGCGGCGCGCCCCCGCCTCACCTGGCGGAACCGCCTGGCCGGGAACGGTGTCCAGATACTGAGTGGTCATGACGTACCCCAACAAGCTCGGTGCGGAATCGGATCACTGCTTGGCTGCGTTGCTCACGACTTGGTGCCGCCCGCGGTCAGCCCGGCCACCAGATGGCGCTGCACCAGCAGGAAGACACCGGCCGCCGGGATGGTGACGATCACCGAGGCGGCGGTCAGCAGCGCCCAGTCGGCGCGCAGTTCCGAGGTGAACGTCCGCAGCCCGACCGCCAGCGTGTAGTGGTCGTTGCTCAGGAACTGCGAGGCGTAGGCGACCTCGGCCCACGCGGTCAGGAAGCTGTAGAAGGCGGTGACCGCCAGCCCCGGCCGGGCCAGCGGCAGCACCAGCCGCCAGAAGGTGCCGAACGGGGTCAGCCCGTCCATCCGCCCGGCCTCGTCGATGTCCTTGGGGATGGTGTCGAAGTACCCCTTGAGCATCCACGCCGAGAACGGCACCGAGATGGTGCAGTAGGTCAGCACCAGCCCCACGAACGAGTCGATCAGCCCCAGCGCCGCCAGCAGGTTGTACAGCGGCACCATCAGCACGGCCACCGGGAACATCTGGGTGATCAGGAAGGTCCACATCAGCTGGCGGTGGCCGGGGAACCGCATCCGGGAGATCGCGTACCCCGCGCTCGCCGAGATCAGCACCCCCAGCACCGTGGTCGACCCGGACACCAGCAGCGAGTTCCCCAGCCACTTGGGGAAGTCGGTGGCGGTCAGCACCCGCACGTAGTTGCCCAGCCCCGGGTGGCGCAGTACCTGGCCCGGGTCCTGCCACGCGGTCTTCGGGCCGAACGAGACGAACAGGATCCAGGCGACCGGGAAGACCGCGATCAGCGCGGCCACGATCAAGGTGGCGTGCAGCGCGACGGAGGCGGCCCGGCCGCGTTCGCCGCGCCGCCGCACGACCCGCCGGGCCGCCGGTCCCCGGCCCGCCCGCGCGGTGGCCGCCGGGACGCTTTCCGCTGTGGCACTCATGGGTGGTCCGGCTCCTTACGCCTGCTCGGTCTTGAGCTGGTGGCGGCGGTAGAAGGTGGAGAACGCCAGCAGGAGGGAGAGGATGACCATCCCGTAGGTCGCCGCCCCCGAGTAGTCCGACACCCCCGAGAACGCCCTGCGGTAGGCGTAGGTCACCAGGATGTCGGTGTCCCCGCTGGTGTTCCTGCCCAGCAGCAGGAAGATGATGTTGAACTGGTTGAACGTCCAGATGACGCCCAGCAGGATCACCGTGTTGCTCACCGGCCGCAGCCCCGGCAGGGTGACGTCGCGGAACCGCTGCCAGGGCGAGGCGCCGTCCATCTCCGCCGCCTCGTACAACTCGCCCGGTACCGCCTGGAGTCCGCCGAGCAGCGCCACCATCATGAACGGCACGCCCGCCCAGACGTTGACGATCACCACCGCGAACTTCTGCGCCAGCGAGGTGCCCAGCCAGTCCTGGGCGGGCAGCCCGAGGTGGGTGATGAGGGAGTTGAAGACACCGAACTGGGTGTTGAACATCAGCCGCCAGGCGAAGACCCCGATGAACGAGGGCACCGCCCACGGCAGGATCAGCGCGATCCGGTACAGCAGCCGGAACTTGACCGGCCGGTTGAGCAGCAGCGCCAGCCCCAGCCCCAGGCAGTAGTGGCACACCACGCAGGCCACCGTCCAGATCAGCGTCCACTCCAGCCGCGCGTAGAAGTCGCCGTCACCGCCGGAGAGCACCTGCCAGTAGTTGTCCAGCCCCACGAAGTGGAAGGTGGCCGGCACGTGGTTGACGCCGATGTCCTTGGCGACGTTGGTCTCGTTGGCGTTGGTCAGCGACAGGTAGGCGCCGTAGCCGAGCGGGTAGAGCACCAGCACGGCGATCACCACCACGACCGGGGCGACCATGGCCCAGGCGTACCAGTGCCTGTCCCAGGACCGTCTCAGCGACTTCAACGACCTCATACTTCTCGGCTCTTCTCCGCGGCGCGGCGATCACGCGGCGCTCTCGACAGCGACGGCTGGGGATGGTGACCGGCCCGGCCGGCCGGGCGCGTGGACCCCGGCACGGGGCCCCGGCCGACCGGGTCGGCGTTCCGGCTACCCGACGGTGAAGCCCGGCAGCAGCTTCCGGAACTGGCCGGCCGCGTCGTCCAGCCCCTTGGCGACCGGCTCCTGGCCCTGGAGGATCTTCACGTACTCCTGCTGGAGCGGCACGAACAAGCTGCCCACCTGCGGCAGCGACACCCGGTTGCGGGCGGTCTTCATGATCGGCCGGAAGCCGGCGATCTTCGGGTCCTTGAGCACCTCGGGGGTGTACGCCGAGGCGCGGGTGGGCAGCGTCCCGTTCTTCCGGGCGATGAACCGCTGGCTCTGAGCCGACGTCATGAACCGGGTGAACAGGTAGCTCGCCGCCAGGTTCTTCGAGCCGGCGTAGACCACCAGGTCGTGGCCGCCGGTGGGGGCCGCCGCCGTCCCGGTGCTCCCGGCCGGCACCGGCGCGTACCCGAGGTTGGCCTCGTCGCCCTTGAACGCCGAGCCGGTCAGGTCGTCCGGGACCGACCAGGGGCCCTGGATCAACATGGCCACCTTGCCGTTCTTGAAGGCCGCCTGCATGTTGTCGTAGGCGTTGGCGAAGTCCACCGGCAGCGAGGAGGTGTCGTAGATCTTCTTCGCCATGGTGACCGCCTTCACCGCCTGCGGCGAGTTGACGGTGATCTTCTTCGCCTTGGGGTCGGCGAGGTCGGCGCCCTCCCCGAACAGCAGCGGCAGCAGGAAGTACGTGTCCGGGTTGACGTAGGTGCCGGCCGCCCCGGTCCTCTCCTTGAGGACCTTGGCGTCCGCGATCAGCTCGTCCCAGGTGGCCGGGGGCTTGGCGATGCCCGCCTGCTGGAGGAGTTTCTTGTTGTACAGCAGGGCCAGGGTGTCGGTGACCGACGGGACGCCGTAGGTCCTGCCGTTGTACTGCGTGGTGTTCAGCGGCCCGGGCAGGAAGTCACCGGTGTCCGTCAGCGCCGCGGTGTGGTCCAGCGGCGCCAGGTAGCTCAGCGAGGCGTACTCCGGGATCAGGCCGACGTCGGCGCGCATCACGTCGGGGGCGCCCTTGCCGCTCTGCGCCGAGGACTTGAACTTGTTCTCCACGTCACCGAAGGGCACGTTCTGGTAATGCACCTTGATCTTCGGGTACGCGGCCTCGAACTGGGCGATCAGCGCCTGGTACGCCGGGGCCTCGTTGGTCGCGTCCGAGGTGTCCCAGTAGGTGATCGACCCGCTCACGCTCGCCGGGTCCTTGGCGGCGGCGTCGCCGTCGCCGCTTCCGCCGCCGCACGCGGTGGCCCCGAGCGCGACGGCCGCGGCCAGCGCGACGGCCGATATGCCACGTCGCATACCTGTCACTCCTTGGAAGGGGGTACGCCCGCCACGCCACCGCTGATGGGTCGCGGCGCCGCCGTCCCTGTGCGGCCCCGGGCTGGGCAGGAAGTTAACAGCGCTGCAAGAGTTTGCGAAAGAGTCTGCAAGCAAGTTTCAGCAAGAAGTTGCACCGCCGGGCCCGTGGCGTGCCCGGCGGTACGGGGGCGTTCCGGACGTAACGCCCAGGGCTACGCGGTCACTTCAGCGCGGGCAGCGTGCCGCCGTCCGCCAGCCGCCCGGTGATCGCCGGGCGCTCCGACGGCTGCGCGGGCGCCGTCAGCGTGTGGCCGCTCGCGGTGCGGCCCGCGCCGCCGGAGGCGGTGACCGAGGTGACCTCCGGGCTCCCCGCGGCCAGCAGGTACCACCGCTTCGCCGGCGACTTCCACAGCACCCCGGCGAGCACCTGCGGCGCCACCGGCCCGCACGCCGGGGTGGCGTCGGACCGCGCCGCGGTCGCCGCCGGTGCCGCCGCCGACCCGCCCGGCGGCAGGAACTGCACCAGCACATGGCTGTCGCCGTCCCAGGTGTCCGCCCTGGTGCACAGCCAGGAGGCGGTGCCCGCGTCGTCCGGCAGCCGCTGCTCGGCGAAGGCCCAGTCGCCCACCGCCCGTACCCCCTGGCCGCGCACCGCGGGCAGCCGGCACACCGTGTGCGCCCACGCCGCCCGCGCCTGGTCGCCGTCGGCCTCCTCCAGCCGCGCGCCCGCCCCGGAGGCGTACGTCAGGTGCACCGGGGTCAGGTCGCCGAGGTCGGTCAGGAGCAGCGGGCCGCGATCGGGCACGCCCGGCTGCCCGGTCAGCCGCAGCACCGGCCAACGCGCCGACGCCGACGCGCAGTTGCCGTCCGCCGCGGGCATCGGCACCGGGGCGGTCACCCCGTCCGGCGAGCGCTTGAGCCCGTGGGCGGCGGCCGACGGGTCGAGGAGGTCGCGCACGGTGGTGTCGTCCGTCCAGGGCGCGGTCAGGAAGCGCGCGCCCCGCTCGGTACGGCCGACCACCACGGCCGACGCCGAGGCCGCCGACGCCCCGTCCACCCGGGCGAAGTCCAGCGCCGGGGCGCCGCCGCCGTCCACCGGCTCGGCGTACCGCACCAGCCGCAGCCCGTCGTGGAGCAGCACCACCCCGGCGCCGTCCAGATCACCGGCGTACAGCAGCCGGGGCGAGGCCACCGGCGGCGTCGCCGGGGTGCCCGCGGTGGTCGTGACGCGCACCGACGGCCCCGGCCGCGCCCACACCGCCAGCGCGCGCTGCAACAGCTCCTGGTCGTCGGTGCGGTCGCCGCGGGCCGGCCAGTCGGTGAAGTCCAGCCGCCCGCTGCGCCGCCACGCGTCCGGCGCCGCGCGCACCACCAGCGCCGGGTCCAGCGCCCGGTTGAGCGCGGCCTGCTGCGGCCCCAGCGGCCCGGCCGCGCCGAACCCGGCGCCGTCGTCCCCGGGCACCCCCAGCAGCGCCACCGCCGCCAGCGCGGCCACCGCGGCGGCGGCCCCGAGGCGCACGTGCTGCCGCCGGCGCATCAGATCCGTCGGCCGCACCTGCACCGTGCACGGATCGAACTCCGCCGACGCCAGCAGCCGCGCCGGGTCCGCCGTACCGCCGTCCGCCCGGGTCACCCGCACCTGGCCGGCCTCTTGCACCGCCTTGTGCGGCGCCTCCGCCCCGGCCTCCGCGAGCAGCGCCGCCACCTCGTCGTCGGAGAGCCGCTCCAGCGCGGCCAGCGCGTACGCCGCCCGGGCCGGCGCGTCCAACTCCGCCAGCGCGCGGTCGAGCGCCAGCTCCTCGGAGCCGCCCGCCCGCGGGAAGAGCCGCAACCCCACCACCTGCGGCGGCAGCGGCGCGGCCACCAGCACCGCGCGCGGCAGCCGCCACACCCCGGTACGCCGCCTGCCGTACGCCAGCGCGCCGTGCAGCACCTCGTGGCGCACCAGCGCGTACGCCGGGTCGCCCGGCCCGCCCTCGTCCGCCGCCGCCCGCCGGGTACGCGGCAGCGCCCGCTGCACCAGCCGGTGCGCCAGCAGCACCCGCCGGTGGCGGCCCATGGTCGCGGGCAGCGTGAGGTACGCGATCCTGACCAGCCGCGGATAGTGCTCGATCAGCGCCGCTTCGGCGTCCTCGACGTCCACCGGCTCGACGTCCGCCTCCGGCGCGGCTGGGGTTGCCTGCTCCATGTCCACGCAAGGTTGAACGAGGGTTGGAGGTGATGGTCACCGCCGGGGACCGGTTCCGGCTCGGCGGGTGGAGGCCCGGCGGGGGCGCGTTGTCGTACCCCCGTCGCACAATGAGCGGTGTGCATCGTGAAGCCGCAGGTCACGGGGCTGGTGTGAATGTCGAGTTGGGTACTCGTGCTGGTTGGCGGCCGATGACCATGGCGTAGATCATCGGGCAGGTCCGGCTCCGGCGGGATGCCGGGTTCGGCTGCGCCCACGACTGGCCCTCGCCTACGATCCGTCAGCAGGTCGGCACGCCGTGAGAACGCGGGAGGGCGCGGGGATGCAGGAGCGGCAGTGGATCACCGCCCGCCGGAGCGAACTGGACGCCCTCGCGGAAGAGTTGGCCAAGCAGCTCCAGGAGGTCCAGGCCGGGCGGGATGAACTGGCGGTCGCGGAGCGGGTGTTGAACCGCCTGGCCGAGCAGGTCCGGGCCGACGCCGGGGCTGTCGCTCCGGTATCGGTAAAGGTGGCCGGGCGGGCAGTCCTGCTCATCCCGCACCGCAGCGACGCGGCCGACGAGGGCGTGCTGCCCGGCGACTACCGCAAGATCCTGGCGATCGTGCGGGAGGCCGACGGCCCGGTGCAGGTCAGGGCGGTCGGCGAGCGGCTGGGTCTGGACGCCTCGGTGCGCGGCAAGCTGGAACCTTTACGGGCGAAGATGACCAAGCTCGCCGACCGCGGCTGGCTGCACAAGCGCGGCGACGGGCGGTTCAGGGCACGTCCGTAGTCGCGCGGGGGTGCCCGTAACTGACGGTCCGCCGACGGCAGTTGAGTTTGTGTGACGAAAAACAACAGTTCCGTCGAGGGCCCTGACGGCCTTGTCTACACCGCCCGCCTGCCGCTGTCGCGTGCCACCCTGAACTGGCTCGCCGACCTGCTGCGCGGCCACCTCAAGAAGATCGGCTCGCGGTGGCGCGCCCTGCCCGCAGGGAAGATCGCCACCATCGTGCTGGCGGTGCTGCGCTGTGACCAGCGGCCCGGCGACCTGGCCGACGGCAACGGAGTGCACCGCACCACCGTGACCCGATGGGTCCGGGAGGTCGTCGGCCTGCTCGCCGCCCGCGCCCCACGCCTGGACCGGGCCCTGAAGAAGATCGCCCGAAAGGGCGGCGGCATCGTACTGCTGGACGGCTCGGTGATACGTACCCGGCGGCGCACCGGGGCCGAGAACCGGAGGAACTACTCCGGAAAGAATAAATGCCACGGCCTGCTCGTGATCGCCCTCACCGACGACCGGGGCCGACTGCTGTGGGTCTCGGCGGCCCGCCCCGGGCGCACCTCGGAGATCACCGCCTGCCGGCACGACAAGCTCACCCAGAAACTGCGGGAAGTCGGACTCGGAGCCATCGCCGACCTGGGATTCGTCGGCCTCGACGACGGCGGCCCCGACGCCGACCCGGCGGTGATCACCGGCTACAAGGCCGCCCGGAACCGACCCCTGACGCGAGGCCAGAAACCGTCCAACACGGCACTGGCAGCCGTCCGGGCACCCGTCGAGCACGGCTTCGCCCACCTCAAGAACTGGCGCGTCCTCGGCAAGGTACGCACCGACCCCGCCTGGGCGACCGCCCTGATCCGGGCCTTGCTTGTCCTCACGAACCGCGAAGTCGCCCGATGACCGACGACCTTCACCAAAGTCACCTGCCAGTGACCACCACGAGCATCCCGATGCCCACGCACACCAGCCCCGTGAAGCAACTTCAGCTTGCACACCGCTCACACCGAATCCTGGGCGTCACAGGCGACCCGGACGCTCCAGGAACTTGATCAAGCCCTGCTTCTCGGAAGCCCACAGCACCGCGAAACTCATACAAATCAATCCAAGAAAAGAAAAGACGGGCCCCAGAAATCCAGAAGTCCTTCTCGCTCCAACCACAACACCACCAGCCCACATAAGATCCAACGCACCGTCACAGCTTCGCAGTCTTGAGTCTTCCGTCAGCATGTGTCTTCGGCAAGTTCTCAGTTTCGTGGCTATTCACAGTTGCCATAGCCGTACGCCCTTGTCCTGGCCGCCTGCGGCGAGAGTCTTCCCGTCGTGGCCGAATGCCACCGAGTTGACTGCTCCATTGTTCCCCGTGAAGTTAGACAACACGTTTCCTGTGGCTGCATCCCAAACCCGGACTGTTTTGTCCTTACTGCCGCTTGTCAGCCTCTTGCTGTCCGGGCTGAATGCCACGGATGTCACAGCCTGTTGGTGCCCTGTCAGGATGCGGACGGGCCGGGCCGAACTCTCGCTGTCGCTGCTGGCAGACGCGAGTGCGGCAACGCTCCACAGTTGGATGGTGTTGGTCTCGGCGGTACCGGTGGCGATGATCCGGCCGTCCGGGGCGAAGCCCACGCAGGTCCCCCGTGCGACATCGGCCAAGAAGTTGTCGGGTCTCGCTGAATGCGAAGCTAGATCGAGCAGGCGAACTTTGCCAACGACATTTTGGTCACCGAATCCGAGCCCGGCCACTGTCCTGCCGTTGGGGCTCAACGCAGTAAAATAGGAACTTCCATCGCTGGAGGAGTCTGTTGTCTGGACGGTAGCCAGGGCGCGGGTGGCGATATTCCATACTTGGATATAGGTGCCGCTGGACTGGGCGGTGCTGGACACTAGGGTTCTCGCATCCGGGGTAAACGACACCGACATGATGGCGCCGGTATACCGATCGTTGCTCAGAGCAGTGCTGGTGCGCTCCGCGAGATTCCACAGCCGGATGGTGCCGTCGTCATTCGCGGTGGCCAGCTGCTTGCCGTCAGGGCTGAAGGCCAGGGCGTTGACGTTGTACGAGCTCGGGCCGACAAGCAGGGCAGATTGTTTGCGGGCGGCTACGTCCCACAACAGTACGGTCGCGTCCTGGCCCCCGGCGGCCAGCGTGCGGCCATCTGGGCTGAAGCCGATGGATGACACAGGGCTGTTGAGCGAGAAAGCCGGCGGCGGTACGGACGGATCCTCAAGGGCGTAGACGGCTGCGGCGGTTCCGCCCGCCGCCAGGGCCATACCTCCGAGGATGAAGGTGCGACGTCGTAGCCAACGATGCCTCGGCTTCGGGGGAGGCGGCTGGTTCGTGCCCTGGCGGCGGGGGACCGGTGCGGCGGCCAGGCCGACGAGTGGGGTGGAGCCGACGGCGGAGCCTCGGGCAGCCTCCCCGGCAGTCGCAGGAGAAGAACTCCGGGAAGCCTCCGTCGGCGCCTTCGGCGGGGACGAGGTAGCGCGAGCCGCCTGCCCCGCGTCCGGGGCCGCTTGCTGTGGGACCAGCTGCAGCCGAGGATCCTGTGGTTGCGCAGGGCGCGGCTGAGCGGCGGCGGGTTCCGGCCGGGCGCGCGGCGGCTTCTCCGTGGTCTGCTGTTGCGCGGTCTGCGGCTTCGTGGAGGGCTCTGGCTGTGCGGACGACGGCTCTTCGGTGGGCTGCGGCCGCCGGGCGGCCGGTGATGCGTGCGGCGCGGACACGTGGGCGCGGTTGCGGGCGAGGGCGATCAGGCCGCCGGTGTTGAGGTTGCGCTGCTGCGGCAGCGGTCTGCCCCTGGCAGCCAGTGCGATGTACAGCTGGCGGTAGACGGTGTCCATGTCGAGCAGAGGCGGACCGCCCCTCACGCCCTCGGCCAGGAGGGTGATCAGCTCGCCGGTGAAGGCGGTGTACCGCTCGCCCGGCGGAGACAGGGCCTTGCGGGTCGCCGAGGAGGCCACGAGCAGACAGGTGCCCTCGATGAGCGCGTGGTCGGCGACTTGCGAGGCGGCTTCGGTGGCGGTGCTCATGCCGCCCACCAGGGCCCGGCCGCTGTAGCAGCAGTCCAGGATCATCACCTTGCGCCGGGCCCGTACCCGTGGGTCCAGCATGGCACGGCGCACCCAGTCGTACGGCAGGGCACTGTAGGTGCGTTCCGGGTCCGATCCGGGTAACCCCAGGTACAGCTCATCGGTGACAGGGTCGGTGAGCCCGTGGCCGGCGTAGTAGACGACCAGGGTGTCAGTGGCGCGTGCGGCGACACGGCCGAGAGCGTCCAGTACAGCCTGTGCGCTGGATGGTTGGGACAGCACCGTGCAATGCGTGGGCGGAAGGCCCCACACCTCCCGGTCGGCCAAAGTCTGCTGAAGTCCGGTCAGATTACGCTCGACGGCGGACAGGTCCTCCATCCCGTCGTAGGTGTGCACCCCTATGAGCAGTGCCTGCGAGGAGCCGGGATCCGGCAGCACCGCCATGGCTACTGCGGCCCCGGCTCATGCCCGTCGACGGCACCGTGCACCTCGTCGGCCACCGGATCATCTTCCTGCGCCGCCTGCAGGGCCGGGCCGCCGAGGGCGTCGATGACGCGGCGTACGGTGTCCGGCGAGTCGTCCTCGACCGTGACTGTCACCCCGTCCCGTTCGATGCGTATCACGGGGGCATGGGTACGCGAAGCGCGCCAGGCTGCGCAGGACACCACAAGTCCGCCGAGAGCGATCGCGTGGGTGAGAACCGCGTTGATGACCTCGAACGCCCCGCCCATCTCCCCGGCCCCGGGCGGTGTGGCCACCAGGAGGATTGACGCGTCGCGGGTCACCTCGGGGTCCTCCGCGAGCCAGCGATAGAGGGAAGTCAGCGACTGGTCACCATCTTCGCTCTGGACAACGATCTTCACCTGCACGCCGCTGTTTCCCTCCCCCTGGGTACCCGCGCCGGCGATCTCTAGAGCCGCCGATACTAGCCCCTTGCCCCGGAAGAAGTCCCACTACTCATCAGTTACGCAGAGGCCAAGTGACGGTTGTGACATGGCTGATGTGCGACAACCGGCGAAGTGTCTGGCCGCATCATGGACGCGCCGACCGGCAAACAGCCCACCGGCAAGACCCGCCACGGCAATCCGGGGCTGAAAGGCTGTCCTGGGCTCAACCGACTCGGCTACCAAGTCACTCTCCAAACCGTCGGACCCGCCTGCGCTGCGGTAACGGGACATCGCGGTGGTCGTGGTGACCGCGTGGGCCTACGAGAACGCCGTCGGCATCGTGCTGCTGGACAAGGTCGCCGCCAACACCGACAACGTGGAGCAGGCCCTGGTCGACCAGGGCTTCAGCCGACCTTGGGTTCATCGGCCTCGACGACGGTCCTCCTGACACCGACCCGGCGGTGATCTGCGACTACAAGGCGGCCCGGAACCGGCCCCTGACCCGCGGCCAGAAACCGTCCAACAAGGCACTGGCCACGGTCGGGTTCCGGTCGAGCACGGCTTCGCCCACCTGAAGAACTGGAGCGTCCTGGGCAAGGTCCGCACCGCCCCGAAGTGGGCGACCACGCTGGTCAGGGCCCTGCTGGTCCTGACGAACCGCGAAATAACCCGCTGACCAATGATCTACACCGAAGTCATCCGCCCGCGACCAGCACGAGCCTCCCGAGGCTCACGCACACCAGCCCCGTGACCTGCGACTTCACGATGCACAGTGCTCAATGAGGGCATGATGCTACTGAGCGTGACCATGGGAGCGGTGACGGCGTCGCAGCGTCGCCGCGCCGGCCCCCAGTACCAGCGCCGCCAGATGCCCGGCGTCGGTGAACGTCCTGCCGCGCCGCAGCAACGGGCGTACGCCCAGCGCGAGCAGCCCCGCCGTGGCGGCGGCCCGCGCCGCCGGGTGGGGTACGGAGGCGGCCCGCGCGGCCAGCACCGCGTTGAACCCGTAGGACGGTCCGACGTCCACCGCCCGCGCGGTCCGCCCCGACACCCCGGCGGCCCGCAGCCCCGCGTACACCAGGAGGCTCGCGCCGACGTGCCCCAGCGCGAACACCGCGGCCGTCCGGCGCACCCCCCACGCCGCCTCCGCCCGCCCCAGCGCCAGCGGCAACACCGCGCCGAACCCCGGCCCCAGCGGCTCCTCCACGAAGAACGCGCTGGTCACCAGGGTGTACCAGCGCCCGGCGCGCAGGTTGTCCACGTTGGTCGAATGGGCGCGCAGCACACGCTCCCGCCGCTCCGGGGCCAGCCGCGCCGTCGCGTACCCGCTCAACGCCACCGCCCCCGAGTACGCCGGCGCGGCCCACGGCACACGTCGTCCGGATCCGGTCATCCGCCCATGATGGCGGGCGGGGGTGGGGGGAGGGGTTCATGGGGTGGGTGGTCGGCGGACGGGACCCGGAACGGGGGCCGGTTCGGGGCGGGGCCGGGGCGGGAATTCCGTCACCTAAGCGGGTGTTACGCCATCTAAGCGGCTTTTCCGGTGTCGGAGCGGGAATCCCGCCCGGTTCCGCCTCCTCCGGCCGATCCGGCCGGACCCTGAACGCGGGCCCGCCGACCGTGCGTTGGGGCGTGGTCGGCGGGCTCGCTCGATGATCGGCCCCGGTTTCTTGACTCCAAGGTCAAGAACCGTGGTAGCGTTCCGCACATGGGAAGGCCCAAGCAGTTCGATCCGGACCACGCCGTCGAGCAGGCCATGGAGGTGTTCTGGCGCAAGGGATACGCCGGGACCACCCCGCAGGACCTGGTGGACGCGCTCGGCATCGGCAAGGGCAGCCTCTACAACACGTTCGGCAGCAAACACGGCCTGTACGAGCGGGCGCTGCGCCGCTACCGCGACAGCCAGGCCGCCGCGCTGGTCGGCATGATCGAGGAGCCCGGCTCCGTCAAGGAACGCCTGCGCAACGTGCTGACGTACCTGGTGGAGGCCGACCTCGCCGACCCGCACCGCCGGGGCTGCATGGCCGTCAACGCCGCCGCCGAACTCGCCGGCACCGACGAGGTGGCCACCGAACTCGTCCGGCGCATGCTCGACCGCACCGAGGGCGCGTTCAGCGCGCTGATCGACGAAGGCCGGCGCTCCGGTGAGATCGCCCCCGGGCGCGACGCCGCCGCGCTGGGAAGCCTGCTGCTCACCACCGTCGTCGGCCTGCGGCTGATGGCCCGCGTCGCCGAAGGGCCAGACCGGCTCACCCGGACGATCGACGCGCTGCTCGACTCCCTGTGAGCCGCGAAGCCCCTTGAGCCCCCGCCGCGCCGGGGGCTTTTCATACCCACATTTTGTACCCACAGTTCAAGAACTGGAGCGTCATGCGCCTCGACCTCACCGCCAAGACCGCCGTCGTCACCGGCGCCAGCCGGGGCATCGGCCTGGCCACCGTACGGACCCTGACCGACGAGGGCGTCCGCGTCGTCGGCGCCGCCCGCACCATCACCCCCGAACTGAAGGCCACCGGCGCCCACGCCGTCCCGGCCGACCTGAGCACCGCCGACGGCGTCGCCACCCTCATGGAGGCCGCCCTCGCCGAACTCGGCGGCATCGACCTGCTGGTGAACAACGTCGGCGGCGGGGACGACGTCGAGCCCGTCGGCTTCCTCGACACCGACGACACCCAGTGGACCCGCGTCCTCGGCCTCAACCTCCTCAGCGCGGTCCGCACCACCCGCGCCGCCCTCCCCAGCCTCGTCGAGCGCCGCGGATCGATCGTCAACGTCTCCTCCATCAACTCCCGCCTCCCCGCCGCCGGTCCGGTCGCCTACAGCGCCGCCAAGGCCGCCCTCGCCGCCCTCGGCAAATCCCTCGCCGAGGAATTCGGCCCCCACGGCGTCCGCGTCAACACCGTCTCCCCCGGTGTCGTCCGCACCTCCATCTGGGAAGACCCCGACGGCTTCGGCGGCAAGGTCGCCGCCGCCGCCAACACCGACCACTCCACCTTCCTCCACCACCTCCCCGCCGCCTTCGACATCACCACCGGCCGCATCACCGAACCCCGCGAAGTCGCCGCCCTCATCGCCTTCCTCCTCTCCGACGTCGCCGGCAACATCACGGGAGCGGACTATGTGATCGACGGGGGGACGGTGAAGACCCTCTGAGCCCGGTGCCGCGGCTCCGGGCCCCTGCCGGCCCGTGCCAGCGGTCCCGCACGGATACGCGCGGGCGCCGGTCGCGGTGACCAGGGCGGCGAGCCGGATGGAGCGGCCCGGCCGGGCGGGCGGACGGTTGCTGGTGAGTGAGGACTTGGCCCTGTCGACCGAGAAGGTCCAGCAAGACGCGGGTGGGCGTCTCGGCGACCGTCGCGGTCCGTCCGGTGGTGAAGGCGTCCAGCACCGGATGCAGGGCCTGGGGGAGGGCGTCCCGGATGAGGGCGGGCCGCCCGCCGGGTGGGCAGGTCAGGTGGTGATGAGGCGGCTGGTGAAGCCGTCGCAGACGAGGGATTCGTACGCGGCATGCACGTTCTCCGGGACCTCCTGTTCGATGGCGAATCCGAGCTTCGGATACTCGATGACCCGCTGGAGATCGCCGACGAGCATGTCCAGGACGAGCTTCTCGTCGCCGATGGACTTGAGGTAGTCGTCAAATTCCAGCGGCTCCGACGCGCAGAGGATCTCGACGTCGGGCCACAGCTTGCGGGCGGTCGCGAACGACCGCCTTTCCATATAGGGCTTGGAGACCAGCAGCACCGTCTTGGGGCGGATGCCGGCGGCGGCGAGCACCTCGCGGGAGAGGTCGATGTTCTGGCCGGTGTTGGCCGCGTTCGGTTCCAGCAGGATCGCCTCGGCGGGGACGCAGAGGTCGATGGCGTGCTCGCGGAAGTGGACGGCCTCGCCGCGCGGGAAGACATTGGCGGTGGTGGGGCTGTTGCCGCCGGTGAACACCAGGGTCGGGAAGAGCCCGGAGTGATACAGCTCGGCGGCGTGGGCGGCGACGCCGAGGTCGTGGCTGCCCAGTCCGATCGCCACGTTGACGGGCCGCAGCTCGTGGTGCATCTGGTGGTAGTCCCAGATCAGCTTGGCCTGGCGCCAATGGTCCGCGGTGATGCCCTGCTGGTCGTTGGTCACGCGTATCTCCCTGGTCACCGTTGCCGGGGGCCGGTCGGCCCCTTGCCCATGGCCTTGATGCCCTCGATGCTGCGCAGTTGGTGCACGAGTCCGTACTGCGCGGCCACCTTGGCGGCCTGGTCGAGGATGAGGTGTCCATCATCCCGGGTCGCCGCATCGGAGAGCAGGATGTGGCCATGAGCGGTGTCCAGTCGCACGCGTTGCATCGGTGAGTCGGTCGTCCCGCTGTCGCGGGCGATGTCGATGAAGTGCAGGGCCTGGGTGAGGTCGCCGGCGCCGCGGCGGGCGAGGGCGAATTCTGGTGGGCCACCGACCAGTCATCGGGTCGGTGAGGTCTTCGAAGTCGCGGGTCGCGGCCTGCATGACCTGGGTCGCACAGTCGTGCTGGCCGTCCTTGCTCAGCGCTGTTCCGATCCACACCCTCGCGCGGGCCTGGTCGCCCGGACCCGCGCCGACGAAGCGGTCGCCGCCTGGGCCCAGGCCCTGGTCCTCATGGAAGGCATGACCTCCACCCGCACCCGCAAGGCGATCACATCGATCCGCTCCACCCTCGCCGTATACCGGCGACGCAAAGTGCCCGGTGCCGCCGATCTCGCCCGCCGCGCTCGCGAGGCCCTCGCCCAACATGCCCAACAACCCGCCCGACGAAGGGAACACCGTGGCCCAGCAGACCGGCGACCGCTCCCCGGCTCTCAGGCCGGCGCTCGAGAGGAGACCGGCCTCACGGTGAGGCCCGAGTCCCTCAAGGTCGCCCACATCATCCACGGCGCCTGGGGCGTCGAAGCCCTCAACGGGCTTCCTCACCGTCGTCTTCGCCGCCCACGAGTGGTCCGGCGAACCCGAGAACCGCGAACCGCGCAAGCACGCCCAGGTCCGCTGGGTCGACGCCGACGCCATCCCCGAGGAGTTCGTGGAGAGCACCGCCAGTGCGCTCCACCGATACCTCGCCGGAGGCACCGAGGTGTCGCTGGCCGGCTGGGAGTAGACGAGAGCTACCGATCCGGGGGCACCGTGACGAGTCCGGTTCCATGGGAAGAGCGACTGTCCGCCGGCACGGAAGCGGTGCAGGACGACGTGATCAGCTGGTACCAGGACACCCGGGAAGGCAAGGCATACGCTCGCGGAAGGCCCGCTCCTTCTGGACCGATGCTCCGGTCCGGACAGCCGGCTGTCCGGACGCCGGCGCCGAGTTGCACGACCAACGGCGAAAGGCCGCCGCCCGTGCGGGCGGCGGCGTTCAGGGTGGGGCCCGCTCAGATGTCGAAGTACATCTCGAACTCGTGCGGGTGGGGCCGGAGTTGGATGGGGGCGATTTCGTTGGTGCGCTTGTAGTCGATCCAGGTCTCGATGAGGTCCTGGGTGAAGACGCCGCCCTGGAGGAGGTATTCGTGGTCGGCCTCGAGGGCTTCGAGGACGGCCGGGAGGGAGGTGGGGACCTGGGGGACGTTGGCGTGCTCTTCGGGGGCGAGCTCGTAGAGGTCCTTGTCGATCGGCTCGGCCGGCTCGATCTTGTTCTTGACGCCGTCCAGGCCGGCCAGCAGGAGGGCGGAGAAGGCCAGGTAGGGGTTGCTGGACGGGTCCGGGGCGCGGAACTCGACGCGCTTGGCCTTCGGGTTGGAGCCGGTGATCGGGATGCGCATCGCGGCGGAGCGGTTGCGCTGCGAGTAGACCAGGTTGACCGGGGCCTCGAAGCCGGGGACCAGACGGTGGTAGGAGTTGACCGTCGGGTTGGTGAAGGCCAGCAGCGACGGGGCGTGCTTGAGGATGCCGCCGATGTAGTAGCGGGCGGTGTCGGACAGCCCCGCGTAGCCGGTCTCGTCGTAGAACAGCGGCTCGCCGCCGCTCCACAGCGACTGGTGGACGTGCATGCCGGAGCCGTTGTCACCGAAGATCGGCTTGGGCATGAAGGTGGCGGTCTTGCCGTTGCGCCAGGCGACGTTCTTGACGATGTACTTGAAGAGCATCAGGTCGTCGGCGGCGGCCAGCAGGGTGTTGAACTTGTAGTTGATCTCCGCCTGGCCGGCCGTGCCCACCTCGTGGTGCTGGCGCTCGACCTGGAGCCCGGCCTGCTCCAGCTCCAGGGAGATCTCGGCGCGCAGGTCGGCGAAGTGGTCGACCGGCGGGGCCGGGAAGTAGCCGCCCTTGTAGCGGACCTTGTAGCCGCGGTTGTCCTCCAGGGCACCGGTGTTCCAGGCGCCGGCCTCGGAGTCGATGTGGTAGAAGGACTGGTTCGCGCTGGTCTCGAAGCGGACGCTGTCGAAGACGTAGAACTCCGCCTCCGGGCCGAAGTAGGCGGTGTCCGCGATGCCGGTGGAGGCCAGGTACGCCTCGGCTTTCTTCGCCACGTTCCGCGGGTCGCGGCTGTACTGCTCGCCGGTGATCGGGTCGTGGATGAAGAAGTTGATGTTGAGCGTCTTGTCCTTGCGGAACGGGTCCACGCGGGCGGTGGACAGGTCCGCGCGCAGCGCCATGTCGGACTCGTGGATGGCCTGGAAGCCGCGGATCGAGGAGCCGTCGAAGGCCAGCTCCTCGGACGGGTCGAACGCCTGCACCGGTACCGTGAAGTGCTGCATGACACCCGGCAGGTCGCAGAACCGGACGTCGACGAACTTGACGTCCTCGTCCCGCAAGAACTTCTTGGCCTCGTCGGCGTTCTGGAACATCCAACTCCTCCTCGGCCCGGGCCTGGCTCGGCACGGGTTTGCTGTTCCGTGCGGCCAGTGCGGTGGCGCACGCTGTCTCGACCTTATGGAGCGGGCATTTCCCGAGGATGACCCATTTGTTTCGCCGACGTTAACCGGACCGAGGGCCGGTTTACCGCCCGAAAGCGACACCGCGGGCCCCCTCCGCGCGGGGGCCGGACGCCGTGCGGTTACCGTTGACGGGTGGACAAACGGGAAGCTCTGGGTTCGTGGCTGTCCGGGCCGCGCGCGGCGGCCGAGCAGATGGGCGCCGACTTCGGCTACCGGGGTGAACGCCTCGGGCTGCCGCAGGACGGGCCGGGCTCGATCGCGCCGGTGGGCCGGCGGCTCGCGGCGCTCGTCATCGACTGGGCGCTGTGCCTGCTGGTCTCCTACGGGCTGCTCGCCCGGGGCCGCGCCGCCTCCGACGTCAGCAACTGGGCCTTCGTCGTCTTCGGCGTGCTCAGCGTGGTCACGCTGGCCACCGCCGCCAGCACCCCCGGCAAACGGCTGCTGGGCCTGCGCCTGGTACGCCTCGGCGGCGGCCGGCTGGGGCCCGTCGCGGTCGTGTTGCGTACGATCCTGCTCCTCCTGGTGATCCCCGCCGCGATGTGGGACCGGGACGGCCGCGGCCTGCACGACAAGGCCGTCCACGCCGTCCAGGTACGCATCTGAGCCGGGCCCCGGACATGGGACGGGCGGGCGGTCCGGGAACCTCCCGGACCTCCCGCCCGACTCCGTGATCGCGGTGCGCCGCGGTCGCCCTCAGCGCATCTTCCCGCCCCGCGGCATCCGCGCGTTCTTCGGCAGCGGCCCCTTGGGCACCGGCATGTTGCTCATCAGGTCGCCCAGCGCCCGCAACCGGTCGTTGACCTCGGTGACCTTGGGGCCGGGCAGCACGCGCGGCAGCTTCATCAGCGTCGTGCGGATCTTCCGCAGCGGCACCTGGCCCTCGCCGTCGCCCACGATCAGGTCGGTCACCGGCGCGTCCACCGCGATCCGGGCCATCTTCTTCTTCTCGCCCGCCAGCAGGCCCCTGACCCGGTTGGGGTTGCCCTCGCCGACCAGCACGATCCCGGCGCGGCCGACCGCGCGGTGGACCACGTCCTGGTTGCGCGTCACCGCCACCGCCGGGGTGACCGTCCAGCCGCGGCCCACGTTCTGCAGCACCGCCGCCGCGGCCCCCGGCTGACCTTCCATCTGGCCGAACGCGGCCCGCTCGGCACGCCGGCCGAAGAGCACCGCCGCCGCCAGGAAGCCCAGCAGGAAGCCGAGGATCCCCGCGTAGACCGGGTGACCGATCAGGAAGCCGATGGCGAGGACGACACCGAAGGTGACGATTCCCACAGCCGCGACGACGAGGCCGACCTTGGGGTCGACCTTCCGGGTCATCTGATAGGTCAGCCCGATCTGCTTCAGCCGACCGGGGTTCTCGGATGTTTCCTTCCTCGCCATGCCGCAAAGGATACGTGGCCGGAACGGGTCGGGCGCCACCGGATGGCGACGGCCCGCCGCCGTCCGGCGGCGCCGCGGTCAGCGCGCCTCGGGGCCCGCGTCGTAGCCGCGTCCGAGGCGGTCCAGCACGGACTGGGCCTCGCGGCGCGCCCGGGCCCGTTTGCGGTCCTCCAGCACCGCGGTCCACGCGTTGCGGCGGGCCGTCCGCTGGCCGCCGCGCAGCAGCAGCGATTCCACGGCGCGCAGTGCGCCGGTGACCAGGACGAAGCCGCCGGAGGCCGCGGTGACGGCGGAGCGGGGCGGAGCCGGTGCGGGGTGCGCCTGCATGGGCGGTCTCCCTTGGGGGTGGAGGGAACGGCAGGACGGCGTGGACGTGCCCGTACCCAGGATCACCACATTGTGTTACCAGGTGGTGACGGGGCGGTCAAACGGGTGTGAATGCCACCGGACGTCCCCCGCCACCACGGGCCGCCCGGACCCCGCGACGGGCCTCACACGGAGGCCGTCGCCGCCGCCCGGGCCTCCATCGCCTGCTGGAACAGGCGCCCGGCCCGGTACGAGGAACGCACCAGCGGACCCGACATGACGCCGGCGAAGCCGATCTCCTCGGCCTCCTCCTTCAGCTCCACGAACTCGGCCGGCTTCACCCAGCGCGTCACCGGGTGGTGGCGCACGCTCGGCCGCAGGTACTGGGTGATGGTGATCAGCTCGCAGCCGGCGTCGTGCAGGTCCTGGAGCGCCTGGCTGATCTCCTCGCGCTCCTCGCCCATGCCGAGGATCAGGTTGGACTTGGTGACCAGCCCGGCCTCGCGGGCCCGGGTGATCACCTCCAGGGAGCGCTCGTAACGGAAGGCCGGGCGGATCCGCTTGAAGATCCGCGGGACCGTCTCGACGTTGTGGGCGAGCACCTCGGGGCGGGACGAGAAGACCTCGGCGAGCTGTCCGGGCACCGCGTTGAAGTCCGGGATCAGCAGCTCGACCTTGGTGCGTCCGCCCTCCCGGTCCGCGGTCATGGAGTGGATCCGCCGGACCGTTTCGGCGTAGAGCCAGGCGCCGCCGTCCTCCAGGTCGTCGCGGGCGACGCCGGTGATGGTGGCGTAGTTGAGGTCCATGGTGACCACCGACTCGCCCACCCGGCGCGGCTCGTCGCGGTCGAGCGCCTGCGGCTTGCCGGTGTCGATCTGGCAGAAGTCGCAGCGGCGGGTGCACTGGTCGCCGCCGATGAGGAAGGTGGCCTCGCGGTCCTCCCAGCACTCGTAGATGTTCGGACAGCCCGCTTCCTGGCACACGGTGTGCAGGCCCTCGCGCTTCACCAGGCCGTGCAGCTCGGTGTACTCGGGGCCCATCTTCGCCCGGGTCTTGATCCACTCGGGCTTGCGCTCGATGGGGGTCTGGCTGTTCCGGGCCTCCAGGCGCAGCAGCTTGCGGCCGTCGGGTGCGACAGCGGACACGTCCGGCTCCCTAGCTTCGATTCTTCGGCGTACACCAGGGTACGCCCGTGGTTTACGCGACCTGCCGTCCACCTGAACCCCCGCCCCGGCGGGGTCATTCCCGTCCGGCGGCGGGGGAGCGGCGGGTCAGACGGCGCGGGGGAGCGGCACCGTGGACTCCAGGACCTCCCGCAGATGGCGCTCGACCACCGGCAGCACCTCCTGGACGGTGATGTCCCGGCCCAGTTCACCGGCGAGCGAGGCGACCCCGGCGTCCCGGATGCCGCACGGCACGATCCGGTCGAACCAGGTGTTGTCCGGGTTCACGTTGAGCGCGAAGCCGTGCATCGTCACGCCCTTGGCGACCCGGATGCCGATCGCGGCCAGCTTGCGGTCCTCGCGGCGCTGACCGGCGTTGGACGGGGCGTACTCGGGGCCGGACAGCCGGGGGTCGAACTCCTCGTCGTGCAGCCGCGGATCGAAGTCCAGGGTGAGCCCGGGCAGCGCGGGACGCTGCTCCACCGGGTCGCCCAGCACCCACACCCCGCTGCGCCCCTCCACCCGGGTGGTGGCCACGCCCAGCTCGGCGCAGGCCCGGATCAGCGCCTCCTCCAGCCGCCGGACGTGGGCGATCACGTCGACCGGCCGGGGCAGCTTGAGGATGGGGTAGCCGACGAGCTGGCCGGGGCCGTGCCAGGTGATCTTGCCGCCCCGGTCGACGTCCACCACCGGGGTGCCGTCCAGCGGGCGCTCGCTGTCCTCGGTGCGGCGGCCCGCGGTGTAGACCGGCGGGTGCTCCAGCAGCAGGACGGTGTCGGGGACCTCGTCCGCGAAACGCGCGGCGTGCACCCGGCGCTGCTCCTGCCACGCCTCCTGGTACTCGACCGCGTCCTCCCCGAATCCCAGGTGGACGAAGCGCAGGTCACTCACGGCGGCTCCTCGATCTCGGCTCTTCGCGCGCCACGCCACTCTACGGCCGTCATACGTGCACGTTGAAAGGGGATGGTGCATTACCACGCCAAGGTCGGCGGAGGGAGGCATTCCGTGGATACCTCTGCAAAGGGTTCACCCGTTCTGGCGAATAGGGGGCGCGGAGGACGAACGAGCCGGTGGCGACGGCTAGATTCGCGCCGTCCCCGGTCCGTACTTCGCGCCGTCCCCGGCCCCGCGCCACGCCTCCGGTGCCCGCCCCCGCCAGCCCGAAGCAGCCCCCGCAGCCACCCCGAGCAGCCCTTCCGAGAGAGCCCCGAACCGACCCCCCACCGTCCTGAGCCACCGTCCGAAGCCGCCTCGACGACCGGTATCGCCCATGCCCTCCAGCACGCCGCTGCCCGACGTACCTCCGACCCCCTCCACCGCGCCCCCGCCGTCGGCCGCGTCCGCCGCACCGCCGCCGGCCGCCGAGACGCCCTCCGCCGGGTCGCCGCCCGATGGCCGTACCGGCCCGGGGAGACCCGGCGACCGACCAGCCACCGCCCACCGCCCTCCCGAGGAGGGGACCGCGCCACCCATGACGGACCGACCCACGCAGCGGCGTCCCAACCGCCAGCTCGCCTCGCTCATCGCCGAGGCCGGTTTCTCCAACGCGGGGCTCGCCCGCCGTGTCGACCAGCTCGGCATCGAGCACGGCCTGGACCTGCGGTACGACAAGACCTCGGTGACCCGCTGGCTCCGTGGCCAGCAGCCGCGCGGCACCACGCCCGCGCTGATCGCCGAGGTCTTCACCCGCCGGCTCGGCCGCCGGCTCAGCGCCCAGGACCTCGGCCTGGAAGCCTGCGCGCCGGTCTACGCCGGGCTGGAGTTCGCCGCCACCCCGGAGGAGGCGGTGGACATCGTCAGCGGGCTGTGGCGCAAGGACACCGGTGGCCAGGCCGAGCTGCGCAAGATCGCCTTCACCCCGGCCGGGCTCGTGGTGCCCAGCCGCGACTGGCTCATCGGCCGGGCCGACGAACGGGTGGCGCACGGCCCCGCCGCCCAGGGCCCCGACGCCCACCCCGGGACGTCCGCCGCCCGCGCCGCGCCCCGGGTGCCCGCGCAGAACCGGGGCCGGACGGCCGGCCGCGGCACCGACGGCCGCCCGGGGCGCCGGGTCACCACCGGCGACATCCACGCGCTGCGCTCGGTCGGCGAACTGTTCCGCTCGCTCGACAACGCCTACGGCGGCGGCCACGCCCGCCAGGCCCTGGTGCGTTACCTGGAGCACGAGGCCGAGCCGATGCTGCGCGGCAGTTACGGCGAGACGCTGGGCCGCAAGCTCTTCGCCGCCACCGCCGACCTGACCCGGCTGGCCGGCTGGACCTCCTACGACATCGGCGCGCACGGCCTGGCCCAGCGGTACTTCGTGCAGGCGCTGCGGCTGTCGCAGGCCGCCGGCGACCGGGTCTACGGCGGCTACGTGCTGGTGACCATGAGCCGGCAGGCGGTCTACCTCGGGCACGGCCGGGAGGCGGTGCAGCTCGCCCGGGTCGCCCAGCAGGGCGTGGGCAGCGGGGCGCCGCCGGTGGTGCAGGCGCTGCTGCACGCCGCCGAGGCCCGCGGCCACGGGGTGCTCGGCGAGGCCCGCGCCTGCGCCACCGCGCTGGCCCGGGCCGAACGCGCCCTGGAGGCCGCCCGCCCCGGGGACGACGTGCCGTTCTGGGCCCGCTTCTTCGACGAGGCCCAGCTCGCCGACGAGTTCGCGCACTGCCACCGCGACCTCCAGCAGTACCGGCAGGCGGTGCAGCACGCCGAACGCTCGCTGCAACTGCGCGCCCCCGGATACGCGCGCAGCCGCGTCTTCTGCCGCACCGTGCTGGCCACCGCCCGGCTCGGCCTCGGCGAGCTGGACCAGGCGTGCGCCCAGGCCACCGAGGCCCTCCAGCAGGCGTCCGAGATGCGTTCGGTGCGCGCCCTGGAGTACGTACGCGACTTCGGCCGCCGGCTGGAGCCCTACCGCGACGCACCCGCCGCCCGTGCCTTCCACGAACGCGCCGCGGCCCTGGGGGTGGTCGGAGCCTGACCCGTCACGCCGCCGTCGGCAGATCGCGCGCGGTGTCGCCGTACCCGGGACGGATGCCGAAGTCGCGCATCACGTGGTGGGCGGCGCGGCGGCCGGAGAAGAGGGCGCCCTGCACGGTGCTGGTGTCCCGGTGGTCGCCGCACACGTAGAGCCCGGCCAGCACCCGCACCGGGCGGCGTACGTCGTGCGGCGGCGGCATCGCGGGCACCGCCTCGGGGTCGTGGTGGACCGCGAGCAGCTCCCAGCCGGCGGTGTCGGCGGCGTACAACTCGGCGAGCTGCGCACGGACCGCCCGGTCGAGGCGGTCGGCGGGCACCGTGGCGGCGGCGCCGAGCACGGTGGTGGTGATCAGCGCCCGGCCCGCCGGGGCCCGCGAGGGGTCGACGGCGCTGGCCACCATGGTGTTGGCCACCGGGCCGCCCCGCCGGCCCGGCAGCAGCAGCACCGGGTCGTGCGACGGCGGCCGGGCGGCGGCGTGGTGCACCACGGTGACCGGGTGGAACGCGGGCACCCGCAGCCCCGGCAGCAGCGCCTCGGCGTCCCGCGCCCCGGTCGCCACCACCGCCGCCCGGCAGGACAGTTCGCCGCACTCCACCGTGCTGACCGAGTTGGCCGCCACCGCGGTCGCGTGCACCCCGAGGCGTACCGTCCCCGGCGGCAGCGCGGCGGCCAGCAGGGCGGGCAGGACGGCGGCACCGCCGGCCGGGAGCGCCAGCCGCCCCCGGGCGTACCCGCGCAGCACCAGGTCGGCGCAGCGGCTGGAGCTGGTCAGCTCCGGGTCGCCGAGGAGCGAGGAGAGCAGCGGGCGCAGGAACGCGTCGACGCCGCGCGGCGGGAAGCCCCGGGCGGTCAGCGCCGCCGCGGCCGTGGTCTCCGGACGGGCCAGCAGCCGCCTGGTCGGGGTGGTGGCCAGCCGGCCCAGCGCCGCGCCGAGCCGGGCCCGGTGCAGCGCCGCCCGGGGATCACCGGGGCGGTAGCCGTGGCCGCCCGCGTGCGGCGGCACCACCGGGGTGACCGGCAGCAGCCGCAGCCCCTCCAGCCCCGGGGTACGGCTCAGTTCCGGATACGCGCTGCTGAGCAGCCGGCTGCCGCGGTCGAGCCGGAAACCGGCCACCTCGTCGGTGGCCATACGGCCGCCGACCCGGTCGCCCGCCTCCAGCACGGTGACGGTGACCCCGGCGCTGATCAGATGGTGCGCGGCGGCCAGGCCCGCCAGGCCCGCCCCCACGACGACGACGTCCGTACGGCATGCGTGCAACGGCACGGTGCCCCTCCCGAAGTCGGCCACGCTCCCCGCTCGAAGGGTGATGCCCACAACCGCGTGAACCAATACCGGCGAATTCCCAAGGAAATATGCCATTCGGCGATCAAGTAGCCCTATCGGCAGATCACTTGAGGACATGCCTGGTCAACGACGGGCGCGCCGCCGTCCATTGACGTTCATCGGCGGCCCTCGTCCAGCGCCGCGCGGATCGCCTCGTCGACGGAGGGGAAGGCGAAGGTGAAGCCGGACGCCGACAGCCGGGCCGGGACCACCCGCTGGCTGGCGAGGACGTCCCCGGCGAGTTCGCCGAGCGCGAGGCGCAGCGCCGCCTCCGGCACGGCGGCGAACGCCGGCCGCCGCAGCACCCGGCCCATCGCCGCCGTCACCTCCCGGTTGGTGACCGGCTCCGGGGCGGTGAGGTTGACCGGGCCGGACAGTTCCTCGGTGTCGATCAGATGGCGCAGCGCCGCCACCTCGTCGTGGAGCGAGATGAAGCTCCAGTACTGCCGTCCGCTGCCCAGCCGCCCGCCCAGACCGGCCCGGAACAACGGGAAGAGCCGCCCCCACGCCCCGCCGCCGCGCGCCACCACCAGCCCGGTGCGGGCGTGGACGGTACGCACCCCGGCCTCCCGCGCCGGATCCGCCGCCGCCTCCCACTCCTGGCACAGCTCGGCCAGGAAGCCGTGCCCGGGCGGCGCCGACTCGTCGGTGCGCCGGTCGCCGGTGTCCCCGTAGATGCCGATCGCCGAGCCGTTGACCAGCACCTTCGGCGGCTCGGGCAGCTCGGCCAGGGCACGGGCCAGGGTCCGGGTGCCCAGCACGCGGCTGTCGCGCAGGGTGCGTTTGTAGCGGGCCGTCCACCGGTGGTCGCCGATCCCCGCGCCGGCCAGATGGACCACGGCCGTACAGCCGGCCAGCCCCGCGGCGTCCACCCGGCCGCCGAGCGGGTCCCACCCCGCCTCGTCCGGGCCCGCCGGGGCGCGCCGCACCAGCCGGACCACCTCGTGGCCGTCGGCGCGCAGGGTACGGACGAGCGCGGCGCCGATCAGTCCGCTCGCACCGGTCACAGCGATACGCATGACCGACATCCTGCCCGCCGCCCGCACGCCGTGGCACAGTGACACCCATGCCGGATCAAGGAATACGGATCAGACCCGCGACCCGTCAGGACGACGGCGAACTCGCCGCCCTCGACCGGCGCACCTGGTCGCCCGTCCACGCCGTCACCCCGTCACCGCCCATGGGGAAACGCTTCTTCGACGACCGGCACCGCCCCGAGGACGTCCTCGTCGCCGAGGTCGACGGCCGCCTGGCCGGCTACGTACGCGTCGTGCCGCCCACCCCACTGCCCGGCAACGCCCACGTCCGGCAGATCCAGGGGCTCGCCGTCGACCACTGGGCCCGGGGCCGCGGCGCCGGACGCGCCCTGGTGGAGGCCGCCCGCGACCACGCCCGCCGCTGCGGCGCCCGCCGCCTCACCCTGCGCGTCCTCGGCCACAACACCGCGGCCCGGCGGCTCTACGCCTCGGTGGGGTTCGTCCCCGAGGGACTGCTCCCGGAGGAGTTCGAGGTGGCCGGGGAGTACGTGGACGACGTGCTGATGGGGATGCGGCTGGTGCCGTGAACCCCGGGGCCGGTCAGCCGTCGCGGCGGCCGAAGCGTTCCCACAGCCGGGGCAGGCGCGCCGCCAGGGCCGTCTCGTCGGACAGGTCCAGCGGCTCGCCCTGCGGGGCGGCGGGCGCGGCCACCCCCAGATCGGGCAGGCGCACCCCGGTGAGCTGCTCGTACGCCTCGTCGGCCGCGTACCCCAGGTCCTCGGCGTCGCCGTCGGTGCGCGGATCGAACCGCTCCACCAACTCGGCCAGCCGGTCGGGGCCCTGGTGGAGCGCGCCTTCGAAGACGTGCCTGCCCTGGCCGATCAGCCAGCAGCGGAAGGCGTCGAAGGACTCCTCGTCGGCGCCGCCCAGCATCACCTCGGCGGCGCCCCACACGTCCCAGCGCAGCGCCCTGGCCAGCCGGGTCTCGAAATGCCGGGCGAAGTCCACCACGCCCTCCGGGTCGAGCTCCAGCAACCGCTCCACCACCAGGTCGGCCTGCTCCTCCGGATCCCCCTCGGCCTCCTGACGGGCGCCGTCGACGATCTCCCAGAACTCCGTCTCGTCCATCACCGCTCCAGCATCGTGCGCCGCCCGGTCCGCCGCACGCACAGTGCTCCGCCCGCGTCCGTGTCGTTACGCGACCGAGCCCTCGCCCGGCCCCGGGGAAACCTCCCGGAAAAGACGACAGGAGGTGTCGGGTATGGCTGCCAGGGTCGTCCCACCGCATCCGAGGAGAAGGAGGACCCATGGGCGAGGCACCCCTGCACGGCAAGGTGGCGCTGGTGGCCGGGGCGACCCGGGGCGCCGGACGGGCGTTCGCGGTCGAACTGGGCCGGGCCGGCGCCACCGTCTACGTCACCGGGCGCACCACCCGGCAGCGGCGCAGCGAGGTGGGCCGCGCCGAGACCATCGAGGAGACCGCCGAACTGGTCGCCGCGGCCGGCGGCGAGGCCGTCGCGGTCCCCACCGACCACCTGGAACCGGCACAGGTACGGGCGCTGACCGAGCGGATCGACCGCGACCACGGCCGGCTGGACGTGCTCGTCAACGACGTCTGGGGCGGCGACCACCTGCTCGTCGGCAACTTCGACACCAAGCTGTGGGACCTGGAACTCGACGGCGGGCTGCGCATGCTGCGGCTCGGCATCGACACCCACGCCATCACCAGCTACTTCGCGCTGCCGCTGCTGATCCGCAACCCCGGCGGGCTGGTGGTCGAAGTGACCGACGGCACCGAGGAGTTCAACCGGCAGTACCGGGGGAACTTCTTCTTCGACCTGGCCAAGACGGCCCCGCTGCGGATGACCTACGGGCTCTCCGAGGAGCTGCGCCCCCACGACGCCACCGCGGTCTGCGTCACCCCGGGCTGGCTGCGGTCGGAGGAGATGCTCGACCACTTCGGGGTCACCGAGGAGACCTGGCGGGACGCCATCGCCAAGGAACCCCACTTCGCCATCGCCGAGACCCCGTACTACCTGGCGCGCGGGGTGGCCGCGCTCGCCGCCGACCCGCGACGGGCGCGCTGGAGCGGCACGTCCGTCTCCAGCGGCGAACTCGCCAAGGCGTACGGCGTCACCGACCTCGACGGCAGCGCCCCGGACTGCATGGCCTACTTCCGGGACGTGGTCCTCGGCGGCGCACCGGGCGACGCCGCGGACTACCGCTGAGCACGGCTCGCGCACCCGTACCGGGCGGCGGCCAGCTCCGCCGCCCGGGCGAACCGTTCCCGCAGCTCCGCCGGGGCGACCACCTCGGCCTCCGGACCCAGCGCCAGCAACTGCTCGTAGGCGACCGCCGGCGACTCCACGGCCAGCTCCACCGTCACCCGCCCCTCCTCGTCGGGGCCGGCGGCGGCCTCCACCGCCTCCCGCGCGGCGGCCCGGTCGGTGATGTGCGGCAGCCTGCGCACCCCCTCGGCGGTGAGCCGTACGATCACCCGCTCGCGCAGCAGCGACCGGGCGAACTCGGCCGCCCGCCGCTCCCACAGCCCCGACAGGTCGAACCCCGGCTCGCGGTCGAAGACCCGGCCGGCCGGACGGACGGCGGTGATCCGGTCCACCCGGTAGACCCGGTGGCCGCCACGGCCGTCCCCGCCCGACGGGACCCGGGCGACCAGGTACCACACGCCCGCCTTGAGCACGAGCCCGTACGGCTCCACCTCGCGGGTCACCTCGCCGTCCCGGCGGCGGTAGCGGACGGAGACCGCCTGGTCGGACCAGACGGCGTCGGCGACCGCGGGCAGCAGGGGCGGGGTGTCCGGCTCCTGGTACCAGCCGGGGGCGTCCAGGTGGAAGCGCTGGGCGGCGGCGTCCGGGGCGTCCCGCAGCTCGGGCAGCAGGGCCGCCGAGACCTTCAGCCGGGCCGCCGAGGCCGCGTCCGCCAGCCCCATCGCCCGCAGCGCCGCCGGAACCCCGGACAGGAAGAGCACCTCGGCCTCGTCGCGTCCCAGCCCGGTCAGCCGGGTGCGGTAGCCGCCGACCAGCCGGTAGCCGCCGGCCCGCCCCCGGTCGGCGTAGACCGGCACCCCCGCCTCGGAGAGCGCGGCCACGTCCCGGCCCACGGTGCGCCGCGAGACCTCCAGCGCCTCGGCGAGTTCGGCGGCGGTCATGGTGCCGCGGGTCTGGAGCAGCAGCACCAGCTGGATCAGTCGTGCCGCGCGCACGGCCGTACCCCCTCCCGTGGACGGCGGACGAAACGGCGGACGAAAAGGGGCGTGCCCCGGCCCCGCGGGGGGACCGGGGCACGCCGGGTGCCGGTGGCGGCTACAGCCCGAGGTCGCCCTCGAACTCGCCGGCCTCCAGACGGGCCTTGACGTCCGTCAGGTAACGGGCCGCGTCGGCACCGTCGACCAGCTGGTGGTCGTAGGAGAGGGTCAGGTAGACCATGTCGCGGATGGCGATGGTCTCACCCAGCTCCGGGTGGTCGATGACCACCGGACGGCGCACGGTGGCACCGATGCCCAACTCGGCGACCTGCGGGTAGTTCACGATGATCGTGTCGAAGAGCGCACCGCGCGAGCCGGTGTTGCTGATCGTGAACGTGCCGCCGGACATGTCGTCCGGGCTCAGCTTGCCGCTGCGGACCCTGCCGGCCAGCTCGGCGGTCTTCTTGGCGATGCCGGCGATGTTCAGGTCGCCCGCGCCCTTGATGACCGGGACCATCAGGCCCTTCTCCGAGTCCACCGCGATGCCGATGTTCTCGACGTCGTGGTAGGTGACCGTGCCGTCGTCGTTGATCTTGGCGTTGATCGACGGGTGGGCCTTGAGCGCCTCGGCGGCGGCCTTGACGAAGAACGGCATCGGCGAGAGCTTGACGCCCTCACGGGCCAGGAAGGACTCCTTGGCCCGGGCGCGCAGCTTCATGATCCGGGTGACGTCCACCTCGACCACGGTGGACAGCTGCGCCTGGCTGTGCAGCGCCTTCATCATGTTGTCGGCGATGACCTTGCGGATGCGCGACATCTTGACGGTCTGACCGCGCAGCGCCGCGGCGGCGGCCGGGACCGTGGCGGCGGCGGCCGGAGCGGCGGACGGCGCCGGGGCGGCGGCCTTGGCGGCCTCGGCGGCGGCGAGCACGTCCTGCTTGCGGATGCGGCCACCGACACCGGTGCCCTTGACCGCGGCCAGGTTGACGTTGTTCTCCGCGGCGAGCTTGCGGACCAGCGGGGTCACGTACGGACCCTCGCCCTCGGCGACCGCGGCCGGGGTGACGGCGGCCGGGGCGGGCGCGGCCGGAGCCGGGGCGGGCGCGGGCGCCGGGGCGGCGGGCTGCGGGGCGGGGGCCTCCTGCGCCGGGGCGGCCGGAGCCGGAGCCGGCGCGGGGGCCGGGGCTTCCTGCGCCGGGGCCGGGGCGGGCGCGGCCGGAGCCGGGGCGGCGGCCGGAGCGGCGCCCTTGGCACCGATGACGGCGAGCTTCGCGCCGACCTCGGCGGTCTCGTCCTCGCCGACCACGATCTCCAGCAGGGTGCCGGAGACCGGCGCCGGGATCTCGGTGTCCACCTTGTCGGTGGAGACCTCCAGCAGCGGCTCGTCGGCCTCGACGTCCTCGCCGACCTGCTTCAGCCAGCGGGTGACGGTGCCCTCGGTGACCGACTCGCCCAGCGCGGGCAGGACGACGTCGGTGCCCTCGGCGCCACCGGCCGGGGCGGCCGGGGCCTGCTCGGCCGGCGCGGGCGCCGGGGCCTCGGCCTGCGGGGCCGGAGCCGGGGCGGCCGGAGCCTGCGGGGCGGGCTCCTCGGCAGCGGCGGCGGCCGGGGCGGGCGCCTCGGCCGGGGCCCCCGAGCCGTCGTCGATGACGGCCAGCTCGGCGCCGACCTCCACCGTCTCGTCCTCGGCCACCTTGATGGAGGTGAGGACGCCGGACGCCGGGGCCGGGATCTCGGTGTCGACCTTGTCGGTGGAGACCTCGAGCAGCGGCTCGTCGGCCTCCACGCGCTCACCCTCGGCCTTCAGCCAGCGGGTGACGGTGCCCTCGGACACGCTCTCGCCGAGCGCCGGCAGGGTTACGGAAACCGCCATGGTTTCGGTTGCTCCTAACGATCTGTGCGGATTGCGGGCGTGTGAGGGGTCAGTCGTGCGCGTGCAGCGGCTTGCCCGCCAGCGCCATGTGCGCCTCACCGAGCGCCTCGTTCTGCGTCGGGTGCGCGTGGATGAGCTGTGCGACCTCCGCGGGCAGCGCCTCCCAGTTGTAGATCAGCTGCGCCTCGCCGACCTGCTCGCCCATCCGGTCACCGACCATGTGGACACCGACCACGGCGCCGTCACGGACCTGTACGAGCTTGATCTCGCCCTGGGTCTTGAGGATCTTGCTCTTGCCGTTGCCGGCCAGGTTGAACTTGAGGGTGACCACCTTGTCGGCGCCGTACAGCTCCTTGGCCTTGGCCTCGGTCAGGCCGACGGAGGCGACCTCCGGGTGGCAGTAGGTGACCCGCGGCACGCCGTCGTAGTCGATCGGCACGACCTTCTGGCCGGCCAGCCGCTCGGCCACCAGGATGCCCTCGGCGAAGCCGACGTGGGCGAGCTGGAGGGTGGGCACCAGGTCACCGACGGCGGAGATGGTCGGGACGTTGGTCTGCATGTACTCGTCGACGAGGACGTAGCCGCGGTCCATGGCGACCCCGGCCTCCTCGTAGCCCAGGCCCTGCGAGACCGGGCCGCGGCCGACCGCCACCAGCAGCAGCTCCGCCTCGAAGGTCTTGCCGTTCTCCAGCGAGACCTTCACCCCGTCGGCGGTGTACTCGACACCGGAGAAGCGGGAACCGAGGGAGAAGTTGATACCGCGCTTGCGGAAGGCGCGCTCCAGCAGCTTGGAGGAGTTCTCGTCCTCGACCGGGACGAGGTGCGGCAGGGCCTCGACGATGGTGACGTCCACGCCGAAGGACTTCCACGCGGAGGCGAACTCGACGCCGATCACGCCGCCGCCCAGCACGATGGCGGACTTCGGCACCCGGTCCAGGACGAGCGCGTGGTCGGAGGAGATGACGCGGTCGCCGTCGATCGTCAGACCCGGCAGCGACTTCGGCACCGAGCCGGTCGCCAGCAGGATGTGGCGGCCGGTGTAGGTCTCGCCGTTCACCTCGACGGTGGTGGGGGAGGTCAGCCGGCCCTCGCCGGTCACGTAGGTGACCTTGCGGCCGGCGACCAGACCCTGCAGGCCCTTGTAGAGCCCGGAGATCACGTCGTCCTTGTACTTGTGGACACCCTCGATGTCGATCCCCTCGAAGGAGGACTTCACACCGAACTGGGCGCCCTCACGAGCCGCGTCGGCCACCTCGCCGGCGTGCAGCAGAGCCTTCGTCGGGATGCAGCCGCGGTGCAGACAGGTGCCGCCGAGCTTGTCCTTCTCGATCAGGGCGACGTCCAGGCCCAGCTGCGCCGCGCGCAGAGCTGCGGCGTAGCCGCCGCTGCCACCGCCGAGGATCACTAGGTCGAAAACGGTGCTGGCGTCGTTCGCCACGTCACGTCCTCCATGCATGGGTACGCCGGAGCCGGTCGCCGTGACCGGGCGGCGGCTTTGGTTCGGCCGCTTGTTCAAACGTTGTTCAAAAGGGGGCCCTGTCGTGCCGAGACAACATCTTCGCACTTGTTGACGGCTGCCGGGACGCGGGGCCGGGCTACGGGACGCCCGGCCCGGCCCCAGCACGCGTTACCGATCGGTAGGCCGTGCGGATTTCGTTGTGGGCGAACGCCGGACCGGGCAACCGGTGACCACGGCCCCGTCCGCGGTGTGACGCGACGCACGCGCGGCCCCCGCGTACGGCACGGGCCCCGGAGCACACCGCCCCGGGGCCCGTGTCGCACGGTCGCCGGACGGGTCAGAGCAGCTCGCCCGCGCCGGCCCGCTCGGCCAGCCGCACCAGGGTGCGCACCGCGGAACCGGTGCCGCCCTTGGGGGTGTAGCCGAACGGCCCCGACTCGTTGAAGGCCGGACCCGCGATGTCCAGGTGGGCCCAGGTGATGCCGTCGCCCACGAACTCCTTCAGGAAGAGCCCGGCCACCAGGCCGCCGCCCATCCGCTCACCCATGTTGGCGATGTCGGCCACCGGCGAGTCCATGCCCTTGCGCAGGTCGGCCGGGAGCGGCATCGGCCAGGACGCCTCACCGGCCTCCTCGGCGGTGGCGTGCAGCGCCTCGCGGAAGGCGTCGTCGTTGGCCATGATGCCGAAGGTGCGGTTGCCCAGCGCCAGCACCATCGCACCGGTCAGGGTGGCCACGTCCACGATCGCGTCCGGCTTCTCCTCGCTGGCCCGGGTGATCGCGTCGGCCAGCACCAGACGGCCCTCGGCGTCGGTGTTGAGCACCTCCACCGTCTTGCCCGAGTACATCCGCAGCACGTCACCCGGACGGGTGGCGGTACCCGACGGCATGTTCTCCGCCAGCGCCAGCCAGCCGGTGACGTTCACCGGAAGCCCGAGCCGGGCGGCGGCCACCACGGCGGCGAAGACCGCGGCGGCACCGGACATGTCGCACTTCATGGTCTCGTTGTGACCGGCCGGCTTGAGCGAGATGCCGCCCGAGTCGTAGGTGATGCCCTTGCCGACCAGCGCCAGGTGCTTGGCGCCCTTGCCGTGGGTGTAGCTCAGCTTCACCAGGCGCGGCGGGTTGGCCGACCCCTGGCCGACCCCCATGATGCCGCCGTAGCCCCCCTTGAGCAGCGCCTTCTCGTCCAGCACCTCGACCTTCAGGCCGTGCTCCTTGGCGACCGCCTGCACCGTGGTGGCGAACGACTTCGGGTACAGGTCGTTGGAGGGGGTGTTGACCAGGTCGCGGGCGCGGTTGACCTCCTCGGCCACCGCGATCGCCCGCTCGACCGCGGCCTTGTACTCCTTGTCGCGCGGCTTGCCGCCGAGCAGCGCCACCTCGGCCAGCGGCTCCTTGACGCCGTTGTTCTTCTCGCCCTTGGCGCCGCCCCGGTAGGCGTTGAACGCGTACGCGCCCAGCAGCGCGCCCTCGGCCACCGCGCCGGCCGCGTCGGCGTCCGCCACCGGCAGCGCGAACGCGGCCTTCTTCGAGCCGGCCAGGGTACGGGCGGCGGCACCGGCGGCCCGGCGCAGCGCCTCGGCGTCGTACCGGCCGTCCGCCTCCGGGGCCTCGCCCAGACCGACCGCCAGCACCACCGCGGCCTTGACGCCGGCCGGCGCCGGAAGCTTGGTCACCTCACCCTCGCCGCCGGACGCGCCGAGGGTCTCCAGGGTGGCCGCGAGCTTGCCGTCGAACGCCTGGTCCACCGCCTCCGCGCCGGGGGCGGCCACCGGGCCCTTGGGCCCCTTGGCGACGCCCACCACGACGGCGTCCGCGCGCAGCGTCGCGGCGGAGGAAGTGCTGAGAGTCAGTGCAGTCACGGTATTCGGGTTCCTCTTCCGTCGAGGTCGTGTTGCGCCTTCGTCCGAGGGGCCGTCCGCCGCGCCCGCGGCACCCGGAATCCGTGGTGCGCGGGCGGCCGGACGGTCCCTCGGCTGTCGTGAGCCTACGCCCGTGGCAGGCCCGCCGCCGTAGCCGCTCCGCCGGTCGGAGGCGGCGGTACGGCACGGGCCCGGCGACTGCCACCCGGTTCGGTGGTGGCAGCCGCTCGGACGCCACCATTTTGACGTACAGTCACCGCCTGCCCGCCGCCGGGCGGAGATACCGCGAACACAACGGGCGAGCGGGACGGATCACCCCAGCGCCAGCACGAACAACGCCACCGTGGCCGCCGTTTCGCACAGCGCCCCGAAGACATCACCGGTCACCCCGCCCAGCCGGGACCGGCAACGGCGCGACAACACCTCGGCGGCGGCCAGCCCCAGCAGCGCGGCGGCCCCCGCCCGCACCGCGCCGACGACACCGAAGAACAGCCCGGCGGCGCCCGCCACCGCCACCGTCGCCACCGCCACCGCCACCGCGCCGGCCACCGGCACCGTCCCGGCCACCACCACCCCGAGGCCGTCCCGGCGCGCGGCCGGCACCCCGCTCCGGCACGCCAACGACATCGCGGTACGCGCCGTGGCGGCCGACACCACGGCGGCCAGCAGCCCGTACAGCGGGCCGCGCCCGAACGCGGCGCAGAGCGCGGCCACTTGGGCCAGCAGCACCAGCACCAGCGTGAGCACACCGAACGGCCCGATGTCCGACTGCTTCATCACCCGCAGCGCCTCGTCGGCCGGCTTCCCGCTGCCCAGCCCGTCCGCGGTGTCGGCCAGCCCGTCCAGATGGAGCCCGCGGGTGAGCGCGGCCGGCACCGCCGCGGCGGCCACCGCGCCCAGCAGCGCCCCGCCGCCGGCCACCACCACCGCCGCCCCGGCCGCCCCCGCCACCGCCCCGGCGACCACCCCCACCAGCGGCGCCGCCAGCATCCCGGCCCGCCCCGCCGCCCGGTCCCACCGCGCCACCCGCACCGGCAGAACGGTCAACGTGCCGAACGCGAAACGCAGCCCCTCGGCGGCGGTGGCCGCCCCGGCTGCCTCGGCGGAACTACCCACCGGCTTCGCCGGTCTCCGGCAACTCGGCGGCGAACGCGGCCGATGCCTTCAGCAACGGCAACGCCAGCAGCGCGCCGGTGCCTTCACCGAGCCGCACCCCGTGGTCGAGCAGCGGCTCCAGCGAGAGCCGGTCCAACGCCTTGGCCTGCGCCGGTTCGCCGGAGACGTGGCCGGCCAGCCACCAGTCCGGGGCGCGGAACGCCACCCGCTGCGCCACCAGCGCGCACGCCGCGGAGACAACCCCGTCCAGCACGACCGGGACCTTGCGCACCGCCGCCTGGAGCAGGAAACCGGTGATCGCCGCGAAGTCCGCACCGCCCACCGCCGCCAGCAGCCGCACCGGGTCGCCCAGCACCGGCCGGGCCCGCCGCAACGCGTCCCGGATCGCGGCGCACTTGCGCATCCACGCCAGGTCGTCGATGCCGGAACCGCGGCCGGTCACCACCGAGGCGTCCGTGCCGCACAACGCGGCCACCAGCACCCCCGCCACCGTGGTGCCGCCCACGCTCACATCACCGAGCACCAGCAGATCCGTACCCGAATCCGCCTCCTCGTCGGCGACCGCCATCCCGGCCCGGAACGCCGCCACCGTCTCCTGCGCGGTCAGCGCGTCCTCGGCGTCGACCGCCCCCGACCCGCGCCGCACCCGGTGGCGCACCACCTCCTCCGGCAACTCGCCCGGGTCGCAGTCGAGCGCCATGTCGACGAGGCGGACCTGGGCGCCGTACTGGTGGGCGAGTACGGAGACGGGCGCGCTGCCGTCGAGTACCGCCCGCGCGAGGTCGCTCGCGCGGCCGGCCGGGTGGACGGAGACCTCGCGCGCCGCGACGCCGTGGTCACCGGCGAACACCACCAGCCGGGCCCGCTCGATCGGCCGGGCCGGGGCCTGCCCCTGCACCGAGGCGAGCCAGTCGCCGAGTTCGCCGAGCCGGCCGAGGGCCGCCTGCGGTACGGCCGTCCGCCGCCTGCGTTCCCGCGCATCCTGCCGGATGGCGGGATCGGGCCGGTCGATCAACGCGGCGAACGCGTCGATGTCGAAGTCCTGCGGGATCAAATCACGTGGGTGGAGGCTGCTCACGGGTGAACGATAGCTTCCCTCCCCCGCAAGGGGGTTCGCTCGCGCTGACGCCCGCCATCACTTCCTCGGGGTTCCCCCGATCCCCCGTCTCGTCGTGGCTGGCGTTACGGAATTCTTCCCCCCGCCCACCCGTGGCTGTACGCGTATAGCGCGGGGTGCGCACTGTCTGCCTGGGTTCCCGGGGGCCCTCCGGGGTGACTCCTCGCTCCGCGTTTCGTCTTCGGCTTTCCGCCGGTTCGCTGGGTCGCTGCGGGGACACCCCTGCACGCCCCCGTTCTGCATCGTTCCGCGCTGCGGCACGGGGTGGGTAAGGAGGAGATCGGGGTGACCCCAACCTCCTATGTCACCCTCTCCCGCGAAGAGAGGCACCCGCACGACGGCGCAAGGGGGTGTGCCGGGGGTGTCCCCGCAGCGACCCAGCAGCCGGAGCGCAACCGTGGGGGATACCTGGAGCGAGGAGTCACCCCCGGCGCGCCCCCGACCCCGTACCGGCAATAGGCGAAGCCACCCCGTGCCGAACCAAACCAAAAACCCACCCCAACCACCCACCGGGCAGGGGCGAACGGGGGCCACTCCGGAACCCTGAAGCGGTGCGGGGGCGGCAACCGCGTGGCGGGCTAGCGGAGGCGGAGGGCGAGTCCGGAGACGACCAGGAGGACGTGTTCGGATTCGGCGGCGACGGCCGTGTTGAGGCGGCCGAGGGCGTCACGGAACCGTCGGCCGGAGGCGGTCGCGGGGACCACGCCGGAGCCGACCTCGTTGCTGACGGCGACCACGGTGCGCCGGGTCGCGCGCCACGCGGCGGCGAGTTCCGCCGTGCGGTGGTCGATCTCGCGGTCGGCGCCGGGGGCGTCCTGCCACGCGCCGGCGGCGTCCATCACGTGGGTGAGCCAGAGCGCGAGGCAGTCGACGAGGAGCGGGGGGCCGTCCTCGGCGAGCAGGGGGAGGAGGTCGCAGGTCTCGACGGTGCGCCAGGTCGCCGGGCGGCGCTCGCGGTGCAGCCGGACCCGGGCGGCCCACTCCGCGTCGCCGTCCCGGGTGCCGCCGGTGGCCACGTAGACGACGCCGGGGAAGGCGGACAGCCGCCGTTCGGCCTCGGCGGACTTGCCGGAGCGGGCGCCGCCGAGGACGAGGGTGCGGCGCGGTACGTCCGGTACGGCCTCGTACTCGCCGACGGTGAGGGTGCGGCCGTCCGGGACGGCGCGGGCGCCGGCCGCTCCGAGCCGGCGGTGGAGTTCGGGTTCGGGGGGCGCGTCGTGGCCGAGGTGGACGGCGATCACGTCGGTGGTGGCGCCCACCGCGCCGGCCGCCCGCAGCCGGGCGAGCGCGTCGGGCCGGCCGACGACGTCGAGGAGCACCATGTCGTAGGGGGCCGGGTCGCCGTCGGAGGAGAGCCCGGCCGGGCCGCAGCCGGGCGGCAGGTAGAGCAGCCGGTCGCCGGCCGGGCCGGTCACCTCGTAGCCGGTGCCGGGGGCGTCCACCGGGACGGCGAGCACCCGGTGGCCGGTGAGCGAGGTGAGGCGTTCGCCCTCCGGTACCCGTCCCGGGGCGGGCAGCCCTGGCGGCAGGTCGACCGGGGGGCCCGCCTGCGGATGGGTGAGCAGCACCTGGCGTACCCCGCTGAGGGTGCGGCCGGCCCGGGCGGCGGCCAGCGCCGGGCCGGGGGTGAGGTCGAGCAGCAGTGTCCCGTCGACGAGCAGCGAAACGGGGGCACGGGCCGCCGACGCGACGGCGGCGGAGCAGACCGCGCACGGGCAGCCGGGCACCGGCAGCCCGCGCGGTCCGCCGGTGCCGAGCAGCGTGATCTCCATGGCCACATCGTCGCCTACGCCGCGGGTGCGCGTCGCATCTGCCCACGGCGCGGCCCGGCGGCGGTGATCTTCGGTTAACCTGCGCGGGTAACCCACGGTGGAAGGGGCACGGCATGGCGTGGACATGGCGGTTCGAGAAGTCGGACGGCACCCGGACGGCTCCGGCGGTCGACCAGGAGGAGTTCACCACCCAGGGGGACGCCGAGTCCTGGCTCGGTGAGAACTGGAAGGACCTGCTCGACGCCGGCGTCGACCAGGTCACCCTGTTCGAGGACGCCACCGAGATCTACGGCCCGATGAGCCTGTCGGAGGCCGACGCGGGCTGACCCGGCACGGCAAGGGTTCCCCGCCGGTCCATCGGCCCGCCGCCGGACGGCCCCGCCCGCCCCGGCCCGGCGCGCCTTGCGGGGCTCCCGCCGTGCCGTCGGCTCCCCCCTCGCGCCGGGGCGGACGGCCCGCCGCCTGTCGAGGCCGGGGGGCGTCTGCCGGGGTGCGGGTTCGCCCGTATGTGTCGGCGTCGGGCCTCGGCCCGGCAGAGGTGCCTTGCGAGGCTCACCGCATGTGGCGGACGGCGGCGGGCCCCCCACCCCCTTGTGCCGGGGGTGGCGTCCCGCCGAGCCCCGTATCGGTGGGCGGCCGTTCGCCCCCCTGGGTGCGGGCTCGCCCGCTCGCGTCGGCGGCGGGGCGACCCCACCCCCTTGCGCCGGGGGGCGGCGCTCCGACGGGCTCGCCCGCCCCCGGCGGCGGCGCCCCCCGCCGGAGGCGGCCCGCCACGGCCCGGCGTCCCCCGGTCACAACTGGCCCAGCGTCACCCCCGCCGTCCGCCGCGAGCCGTCACGGGTGTACGTGACCGTCACGTGGTCGCCGGGGCGGTGGGCGGCCAGGACTTCGGTGAGGGAGGCGGCGGTGGTCACGGGGGTGGCGTCGAGTTTGGTGATGACGTCGTCGGGGCGCAGGCCGGCCTTGTCGGCGGCGCCGCCGTTTTTGACGGAGACGATGGCGACGCCGGCGGGCTGGAAGTTGTCGCCGAGAACGGTGCGTACCGTGACGCCGAGGGCGGCGCGGCCGGAGTTGGTGACCTTGCCGTTCTTGACCAGTTGACCGGCGATGTCGGTGACGGTGGAGGCGGGGATGGCGAAGCCGATGCCGGGGGCGGCGCTGTTGCCGAGTTCGGGGTCGGTGGCGGCGAGGGTGGGGATGCCGATGACCTGGCTGGAGAGGTTGACCAGGGCGCCGCCGCTGTTGCCGGGGTTGATGGCGGCCGAGGTCTGCACCATGTTGGCGATGGTGGCCCCGTTGCCGCCGCCGTTGCCGCCCTCGCTCACCGTACGGCCGACCGCCGAGACGATGCCCTGCGTGACGCTGCTGGACAGCCCCAGCGGGTTGCCCATGGCCAGCGTGATCTGGCCGACCTCCACCTTGGCGGAGTCGCCGAAGACGGCCGGTTTGAGCCCGCCGGGCGGCCGGCGCAGCCTGATCACCGCGAGGTCGTCGGCCGGGTAGCTGCCCACCAGCGTGGCGTCGGCCGATCCGCCGCCGGTCGCCAGGGTCACCTTGAACGCGGTGGAGTCGCCCACCACATGGGCGTTGGTGACGATGTCCCCGGACGTGTCGTAGACGATCCCGGACCCCAGCGACTGGCCCGCGGTGATCTGCACCACCGAGGGCAGCACGTCCCTGACGACCTTCTGGTACTCGTCCTGCAACCGGTCGCTCACCGTCGGCCCCGCGCCCCGGGACGGCGCGGCCGTACCCGGGGAGGCGGACGGGGCCGGGGCGCCGCCCCGGGAACCGGAGCACCCGGCGAGCAGCGCCGCGCACAGCAGCGCGGCGGGCACGGCACGGACGATGCGTGATCCGCTCATGACCCAAGGCTCTCCCGCCCCGGCGGCCGGGGCGAGCGGAGCGGCGTCAATCAGTCACGGACTCCGCACAGGTGCAGCAACGCCGCCACCGACCGGTACGGATCGGTGCGCCCGGCGCGGTCCTCGGCGGCCAGCAGCCGGTCGAGCGCCCCGGGCTCCGGCGGCGGAACGGCTTCGTCGGCCGCCGTGTCGGTGAACACCCGCACCCCGTACCAGGTGTGCAGCGGCACCCCGATCGCGGTGAGCGTGGCGGTGAGCGTCTCGCGGCGGTCGGCCCGTACCCGCAGGCCCAGCCGGTTGGTGTACGCGGTGGTGGCGAAGGCGTCCAGCGCGCCCTCCCAGTCACCGGCGAGCCCCGGCCGCATCGCCAGCGCGTCGGCGTTGCGCACCAGCAGCGACAGCAGGCCGCCGGGGGCGAGCACCCGGGCCAGCCCGGCGAGCATCGCGTCCGGGTCGTCCACGTACATCAGCACGCCGTGGCAGAGCACCACGTCGAAGCTGCCCGGTTCGAAGTGGCGGCCGGTCTCGCGGCCGTCGCCGGTCACCAGCCGTACCCGCTCGCGGATCCCCTCCGGCTCCCCGGCCAGCGTCTCCTCGACGGCGGCCAGCATCGCCGGGTCGCTCTCCAGCCCGGTCACCGCGTGGCCGCCGCGGGCCAGCCGCAGCGCCTGGGTGCCCTGCCCGAGTCCGACGTCGAGCACCCGCAGCCGGCGGCCGACGGGGAAGCGGGCGGTGATCTGCTCGTCGAGCTGCCGGGCGACCAGCTCCTGGCGCACCATGTTGCGCAGGCCCCCCAGGCCGGCCAGCCAGTTGTCCGCGCCGCCGGTGAACCCGGTGGCCGCGGGCTGCCCGGTCAGCCCCGCTCTCCGCGCTTGACCTGCGGCTTGGGCAGCCGCATCCGGCGCATCTGGAGGGAACGCATCAGGGCGTAGGCGACCGCGCCGCGCTTGTTCTCCTTGGGGAAGCGGTCGGCCAGCAGCGAGCGCAGCCGCAGCCCGGTGAAGAGCGACTGGCCCACGATGAGCACGATCAGCACCAGCCACAGCAGCAGCGAGACGTCCTTGACCCGCATGTTGGGCACCATGCTGATCACCAGGATCACCACGGCCAGCGGCAGGAACAGTTCGGCCACGTGGTAGCGGGCGTCGACGTAGTCGCGGCAGAAGCGGCGCACCGGGCCCTTGTCGCGGACCGGCAGGTAACGCTCGTCGCCGCTGGCCAGCGCCTCGCGCTGCTTGGCCATCTCGATCCGGCGTGCCTCCCGGGCCTGCTTGGCCGCGGCCTTGCGGTCACCGGTGGCGGCCGGACGGGGGCGGCGGGCCTGGGCCTCGCTGCGCTTGGGGGTCGGGCGCCCCTTGGGGGCCTGGGGGTCGCGGCGCTTGGCCTCGACCGGGTCCGCGGTCACCGTGGTGGGCGCGGCCTGCTCATCCTGGGAACGACGTCGGAACACAAGGCCAAGGGTACGTGCTGCGGCGGGCGGCCCCCCACCCGCGTCGGACGGCGCACCTTACGCCCGCTCCGGGGCCCGGGGCGTCCGCCTACTCCCTGCGCCGGATGCGCGTCGGCCCCGATCGTCCCTCAGGATGAGCGCATCCCCCTGCGAACAGTGCGGTAATGGAACCGGGGCCCGTACTGTAGGGGTCAACGAAGGTGCCGGAGAGAGTCGACGAAGGGGGCGCGCGAGGCCCATGAGCGGTGTCATGAAGCGGATGGGGATGATCTTCCGCGCGAAGGCCAACAAGGCCCTGGACCGGGCCGAGGACCCGCGCGAGACGCTCGACTACTCGTACCAGAAGCAGTTGGAACTGCTGCAGAAGGTACGCCGCGGGGTGGCCGACGTGGCCACCTCCCGTAAGCGGCTGGAGCTCCAGTTGAACGGGCTCCAGCAGCAGTCGGCCAAGCTGGAGGAGCAGGGCCGCAAGGCGCTCGCGCTGGGCCGGGAGGACCTGGCCCGCGAGGCGCTGACCCGCAGGTCCGCGCTCCAGCAGCAGATCACCGACCTGGAGACGCAGCACCAGACCCTCCAGGGCGAGGAGGAGAAACTCACCCTCGCCTCGCAGCGGTTGCAGGCCAAGGTGGACGCCTTCCGCACCAAGAAGGAGACCATCAAGGCCACCTACACCGCCGCCCAGGCGCAGACCAAGATCGGCGAGGCGTTCTCCGGCATCTCCGAGGAGATGGGCGACGTCGGCCTGGCGATCCAGCGGGCCGAGGACAAGACCGCCCAGATGCAGGCCCGGGCCGGCGCCATCGACGAACTGCTCGCCTCCGGCGCCCTGGACGACCCCTCGGGGATGGCCAAGGACGACATCACGGCGGAGCTGGAGCGGCTCTCCGGCGGTTCCGACGTGGAGCTGGAGCTCCAGCGGATGAAGGCCGAACTGGCCGGCGGCTCCGGTGGCCAGCAGGCCATCGAGGGCGGCCAGGGCGGCCAGGGCGGCCAGGCCCACCAGCAGCGCCCGCAGGACCAGCCGCGATTCGACAAGCGCTGAGCCGCCCGGCCCCAGCACCGCGAAGGGAGACCGTCGTGATCGTCAGGATCATGGGGGAGGGCCAGGTGAGACTGGCCGACAGCCACCTGGACGAACTCAACACGCTGGATGACGCCCTGCTCGTCGAGTTGGAGAAGGACGACGAGGCCGGGTTCCGCCGGACCCTGGGCGCCCTGCTGGAGGCGGTGCGCCGGCTCGGCGAGCCGCTGCCGGACGACGCCCTGGAGCCGTCCGACCTGGTGCTGCCCGCCCCGGACGCCACCATCTCCGAGGTCCGCGAGATGCTCCGCGAGGACGGCCTGATCCCCGGCTGACCCGACCCCTCCGGCACCGCGTCACCACGCCCCCGGCCCCGTGCGCCACGTACGGGACCGGGGGCGTGCCGCTTCGCGCGTGCCGTGCGGTGTGCGGGCGGGGCGGTGTGCGGGGTGGCCCGGGGCGCCCCTTACCGTCGAGGCGTGAGCAGCCTCGACCGTTTCCGCGACCGGCTCCGGGCGCGTCCGCTGACGCTGGACGCCGTGGTCGCCGTGCTGGTGCTCGCCGCGATCGTGACCGGGCCGCTGGCCCGCCCCGGCGGCGGACACCGGCTGCCCGACGCGCTCGGCGCCGGATGCGCGGTGGCCGCGTGCGCCGCGCTCACCGTGCGCCGCCGGCTGCCGCGTACCGTGCTCGCCGCCACCTGCCTGATCACCGCCGGCTACACGGTCGCCGCCCCCCTCGCCACCACCCCGCTGGTGATCACCGTGGTGGTCGCGGTGTTCACGGTGGCGTCGCGCACCGACCGTTCCACCACCTGGCGGCTGGGGGCCGCCACCTGCCTGGGGATGACCGCGGTGGTGATGTCGTACGGCCCGGGGCCGTGGTACGCGCAGGAGCACTTCGGGGTGCTCGCCTGGACGGGGCTGGCCGCCGCCGTGGGGGACGCGGTGCGCAGCCGCCGCGCCATCGTGGCCGCCATGGAGGAACGGGCGGTCCGCGCCGAGCGCACCCGGGAGGAGGAGGCCCGCCGCCGGGTGGCCGAGGAACGCATGCGTATCGCCCGCGAGTTGCACGACGTGGTCGCCCACCACATCGCCCTGGTCAACGTGGAGGCCGGGGTGGCCGCCCACGTCATGGAGTCGCGGCCGGACCAGGCCAGGGCGGCGCTGGCGCACGTCCGGCAGGCGAGCCGGTCGGCGCTGGACGAACTGCGGGCCACCGTCGGGCTGTTGCGGCAGGCCGGGGATCCGGAGGCGCCGCGGGAGCCGGCCCCGCGGCTGGCCGCCCTGGACGACCTGCTGGCCGGGTTCGCCCGGGCCGGGCTCCACGCCGACCTGGTCCGGGAGGGCGAAGCCGCGGGTCCACTGCCGGCCGCGGTGGAGCTGACCGCCTACCGGGTCGTCCAGGAGTCGCTGACCAACGTCCACAAGCACGCGGGTCCTGGGGCGCGGGCCCAGGTGCGGCTGGTGCGTACCCCCGGGAGACTGGAGATCACGGTGGAGGACGACGGGCGCGGCCCGGCCGGCGACCCGGTGGCCGGCGGCGGCCACGGGCTGATCGGCATGCGGGAACGTGCCGCCGCCCTCGGCGGGGTGTGCCGGGCCGGGCCCCGGCCGGAAGGCGGCTTCCGGGTCTTCGTGACGTTGCCGTCGGCCGCCGCCGGACCGGCGGCGGGGGAGGAGGGGCGATGACGGTGCGGGTGGTGCTCGCCGACGACCAGGCGCTGCTGCGCGGCGCCTTCCGGGTGCTGGTGGAGTCCGAGGCGGACATGGCGGTGGTCGGCGAGGCGTGCGACGGCGCCGAGGCGGTCGAGCTGGCCCGGCGGCACCGCCCCGAGGTGGTGCTGATGGACATCCGCATGCCCGGCACCGACGGCCTCGCCGCCACCCGGGCGATCACCGCCGACCCGGAGCTGTCCGCCACCCACGTGCTGGTGCTGACCACCTTCGAGGCCGACGAGTACGTGGCCGAGGCGCTGCGCGCGGGGGCCGCCGGGTTCCTGGGCAAGGGTGCCGAGCCGGCCGAACTGCTGGGCGCCATCCGTACCGTGGCGGCCGGCGATGCGCTGCTCTCCCCGGCCGCCACCAAGAGCCTGATCGCCCAGTTCGTCAGCGGGGCCGGCGCCCCCGGGCCGTCCCCGGCCGCCGCCGCCCGGCTGGCCGCGCTCACCGCCCGGGAACGCGAGGTGGTGACCGAGGTGGCCGCGGGGCTGTCCAACGAGGAGATCGCCGAACGCCTCGGGGTGAGCCCGCTGACCGTCAAGACCCACGTCAACCGCGCGCTGGCCAAGCTCGGCGCCCGCGACCGCGCCGGGCTGGTGGTCATCGCCTACGAGTCCGGCCTGGTCCGCCCCGGGCAGGGGTGACCGCAGGCCGTCACAGGTAGGAGTCCGAGGGCACGTACGGGGCGGGCGGGCGCATGCCGCGCAGGCACAGGTATCCGCCGCCCGCCACGTCGAGGCCGGCCGCGAAGCCGACGTCCAGCGCCCACTGCTGATCCGCCGTCAGATCCTTGACGAGCGCGGGCTCGCCCTGCGGCACGTACAGCAGGGCGGCGGTCAGCAGCCGGGAGGCGAGGCGGCGGGAGGTGGCGGCGAGCAGTTCCACCTTGCCGCCGGAGACGTAGGCGTAGCCGCTGCCGGCCAGGTCGTCGGTGACCAACAGCTTGTGGTGGCGCAGGAGTTCGGCGTGGTCGGGGCCGTGGGCGCCGCCGCGGACCCCGCGGTCGACGGAGTCGAGCAGGTCGCGGTGGCGTTCGGTGCCGTCGTGCACGGCGCCGTCCGGCGGGTCGAGCCGGGCCGGGTCGACCACGCCGCGCAGCCGCATGGTCGGGTGCAGGGTGAAGCCGGCCCGCCGGTACAGGCGGGCGGCCACCGGGTGGCGGGAGCCGCAGATCATCCCGCGCAGGCAGCCGCGGCCGTGGTCGAGCGCCCGGGCCAGCAGCGTGGTGCCCACCCCCTTGCCCTGCGCGGTGGGCACCACGGCGAGCAGCGACAGCGCCCACAGCCCCTCGCGCCGGCCGGCCAGCGCCACCCCGACCGGCCCGGTGTCCGGCTCCTCGGCCAGCCAGCAGCCGCCGGGGTCGGTACGGGCGAGATGGCGTACCCGGCGCTCGAAACGCACCAGCCGCTCGGCCGTCCACTCCACCGGCGCCGTACCGCCGTCGGTCAGCGCGTGCGAGGGGGCGAAGGCGGCGGCGGTGACGGCCTGTACGGCCCTGGCGTCGTCGGCGGTGTCGCGTACCGGGCGCAGCAGCATGCGTCCCATCGTGGCCGTACCGCCCCCGCGCCCACCAGCGTGCGCGCGGGGGTTACCGCGAACGAACGGTTACGGCAGCGCGAGCATGCGCTCCAGGGCCGCCTTGGCGTAGTGCTCGGTCTCCTTGTCGACCTGGATGCGGTTGACCACCGTGCCCTCGGCGAGCGATTCCAGCGCCCACACCAGGTGCGGCAGGTCGATGCGGTTCATGGTCGAGCAGAAGCAGACGGTGCGGTCGAGGAAGACGATCCGCTTGTCCGGGTGGGCCTTGGCCAGCCGGCGCACCAGGTTCAGTTCGGTGCCGATGGCCCACGCCGAGCCGGCCGGGGCGGCGTCCAGCGTCTTGATGATGTATTCGGTGGAGCCCACGTGATCGGCGGCGGCCACCACCTCGTGCTTGCACTCCGGGTGCACCAGGACGTTGACCCCGGGGATGCGGGAGCGCACGTCGTTCACCGAGTCGAGGCTGAAGCGGCCGTGCACCGAGCAGTGGCCGCGCCACAGGATCATCTTCGCCGCGCGCAGTTGCTCGGCGGTGACCCCGCCGCCCGGCTTGTGCGGGTTGTAGACCACGCAGTCGTCCAGGGACATGCCCAGGTCGCGTACGGCGGTGTTGCGCCCGAGGTGCTGGTCGGGCAGGAAGAGCACCCTTTCCCCTTGCGAGAACGCCCACTCCAGGGCGCGCTTGGCGTTGGAGGAGGTGCAGATGGTGCCGCCGTGCCGGCCGGTGAACGCCTTGATGTCGGCGGAGGAGTTCATGTACGACACCGGGACCACGGTGTCGGCCACCCCGGCGTCGGTGAGCACGTCCCAGCACTCGGCGACCTGCTCGGCGGTGGCCATGTCGGCCATCGAGCAGCCGGCCGCCAGGTCCGGCAGGATCACCCGCTGGTCGTCGGAGGTGAGGATGTCGGCGCTCTCGGCCATGAAGTGCACACCGCAGAAGACGATGTACTCGGCCTGCGGGCGGGCCGCCGCGTCCCGGGCGAGCTTGAAGGAGTCCCCGGTGACGTCGGCGAACTCGATCACCTCGTCGCGCTGGTAGTGGTGGCCGAGGACGAAGACCCGGTCGCCGAGGCTCGCCTTGGCCTTGCGGGCGCGCTCCACCAGGTCGGGGTCGGAGGGGGCGGGCAGGTCGCCGGGGCACTCCACTCCGCGCTCGCTCCTCGGGTCGGCCTCGCGGCCGAGCAGCAGCAGGGCGAGGGGCGTGGGCTGGACGTCCAGCGGTTCGGTGGTGGTCACGGGCGGGGCGCCCTTTCTGGTCGGCAAACCCTTTTCGTCTAAATGACGCTATCTATCATAACCGCTTCGCGTCAGATTGACGATGGGCATCTTGTCGAAGTGACGCATTCCTCCGCGCCACCCCGCCGGGCCACCACCGCCCACGTGACCGTCCCCGCGCCGGTGTGCGAGCATGAAGGACGGGAACGGAGAAACCGGAAGCGGAAAGGCCGAGCCCGGTCCGGAATTTTTCCGGGACACCGGCGGTTCCAGCCGTCGGCAGCAATCCGTAGTCCGTACAACCCGGGAGTGAAGCAGATGACGGTTCAGGACGAGACCAACGCGAAGACCGCCGTGAGCGACGGCATCATCCTGTCCGACGCCGCCGCCGGCAAGGTCAAGTCCCTGCTGGAGCAGGAAGGCCGTGACGATCTCGCGCTGCGCGTCGCCGTCCAGCCCGGTGGCTGCTCCGGCCTGCGGTACCAGCTCTTCTTCGACGAGCGCTCGCTCGACGGCGACGTCGTCAAGGAGTTCGGCGGCGTCAAGGTCGTCACCGACCGGATGAGCGCCCCCTACCTCGGCGGCGCCACGATCGACTTCGTGGACACCATCGAGAAGCAGGGCTTCACCATCGACAACCCCAACGCCACCGGCTCCTGCGCCTGCGGCGACTCCTTCCACTGAGCCCGGGCCGAAGGCGCCCGTCCCCGCAACGGGGGCGGGCGCCTTCGTCGTCTCACCCCCGGCCGTCCCCGGCGGCCACCGCCCGCCCGTCCGAGGCGTCGTACACCGTCCGCCCGCCCAGCGGCCGGTCCAGCGTCACCGCCACGGTCATCGACTTCGCCAGCAGCGCGCACACCCGGCGCGGATCCGGAACGCTCGCGGTGACCCGCACCCGTACCGCCCCCGCCGACCGCGCGACCACCGTGCCGTCGTACCGCGCGCAGATTCCGCCCCAGAACCGCAGCAGCAGCGTGCGCCCGTCCGCCGCGTACGACACCACCGGCACCGGCGTGGCCGACCCCGCGGGATCCACCGCCGGATACCCTTCGCCCGGCTTCCCCGGCAGCAGCCAGGACGGCACCAACTCCGGCCGCCCGCCCACGAGTTGTTCCGCCAGCCCGAGCCGCGCGCCCCGCGCGGACGACGGCGCCGCCCGCACCGGGTACGCCGCGCCCCGCACCAGCTCCGCCAGCCGTCCCGAGCCGCTCACCACCGAACCGTCCGGCCCGACCCGCAGTTGGGTCCGCCACCCTCGCGTCGGCAGCCCCGCCACCACCGGATCGGCGGTCACGGTGCGCACCCCGCCCGCCGTGCCGGAGGCGTCCACCTCGGCCCCGCGCAGCCCCAGCGCCGCCAGCACCGGGGCCGCCGCACGCTCGGCCACGGCGGCGGAGACCGGGCGGACGGAGCGGGGCGCCCCGGCGTCCGGCGGGGCGAAGCAGACGGGGTCGGCCGCGCCCGCACCGGCCGCCGACCGCGCGTCCTGCGGCGGACACCCCGAACCGTTCCGGCTGTACGTCCACGCCCCCGGCGCCGCCCGGCCCACCAGCAGCCGCGACCCGGTACCCACCCGCCACAGACCGTGGTCCGCGGTGACCGCGCCGGAGACCCCCAGCGCCCCGGCCAGCCGCGCCACCGCGTCCTCGGGCACCCGGTCGGCCGCGCGCACCACCGGCGCCGTACGCGGACCGGCCGGCGGCGGGACACCGCGGGCCGCCTGCGAGGCCCAGTACGCGCCCCCGCCACCGGCCAGCAGCACCGCGCCGGCCGCCACCGCCACCACCGGGCCCGTCCGCCACCCGCGGCGCCCGTCCGCTTCCCCGGTCATCGGCACGACCCCTCTCGCGTCCGCGTCTCCCGTCCCCGGCGGGGACACGCCTTGGACGCGGCGGGGTGCCGTGCGGTTCCGCGCTCAGCCGCCGTAGTCGGACATGGCCCGCACGGCGTCCGCGGAGGCGTCCGGCACCCGGGTGCCGTGGATCTGCGCCGGCGACACCGCCGCCCGCTCCGCGGCGCGCGGCGCCTTCGTCCACCGCGCGGCGGTCCGCCGGCAGTCGTCGATCAGCTCGGCCGCGGAACCCTCCGCGCCCCGGCCCACCCCCGGATAGCCGGGGAACTCCACCGACTGCTGGTCGTCACGAACGGCCATGGCGACTCCCGAAGGGATCGAAGGAAAACGGCACTGTCCGCTACGACCGTAGACATTCCGGACCACCCACGGAACCCGTACGTACCGGTAATATTCCGGCGCCGCCCGGTCTCCCGCCACGCCCCGCGACCACCCGGTGCGGCCCCGGCGAACCGAACGCGCGACCGGACCGGCGGCCCGTCCGCCGCTTGACGAGGCCGCGGACCGGGTAGCGTTGCCTGGTCCGCAGTGCCCCGTCCCGGCCGCAGGCCCGCTTCGCAGGAGCAGAATTAGCCGTGCGTATCGCTGTCACCGGCTCCATCGCCACCGACCACCTGATGACCTTCCCAGGCCGTTTCTCCGACCAGCTGGTCGCCGACCAGCTGCACACGGTCTCGTTGTCGTTCCTGGTCGACACCCTCGACATCCGCCGCGGCGGCGTCGCCCCCAACATCTGCTTCGGCATGGGCCAGCTCGGGCTCCACCCGATCCTGGTCGGCGCGGCCGGCGCGGACTTCGCCGAATACCGTGCCTGGCTCGAGCGGCACGGGGTGGACACCGCCTCGGTCCGCATCTCCGAAGTGCTGCACACCGCCCGCTTCGTGTGCACCACCGACGCCGACCACAACCAGATCGGCACCTTCTACACCGGCGCGATGAGCGAGGCCCGGCAGATCGAACTCCAGTCGGTCGCCGACCGGGTCGGCGGACTGGACCTGGTGCACATCGGCGCCGACGACCCCGAGGCGATGCTCCGCCACACCGAGGAGTGCCGCACCCGGGGCATCCCGTTCGCCGCCGACTTCTCCCAGCAGCTCGCCCGCATGGACGGCGAGGAGATCCGGGTCCTCACCGACGGCGCCACCTACCTGTTCTCCAACGAGTACGAGAAGAGCCTGGTGGAGACGAAGACCGGCTGGTCGGCCCAGGAGGTGCTGACCAAGGTCGGCACCCGGGTCACCACGCTGGGCGCCAACGGGGTGCGCATCGAACGGGACGGTGAGCCCGTCATCGAGGTCCCCACCCCGCAGGAGGAGGCCAAGGCCGACCCCACCGGCGTCGGCGACGCCTTCCGGGCCGGGTTCCTGGCCGGCCTGTCGTGGAACCTCGGCCTGGAACGCGCCGCCCAGGTCGGCTGCATGCTCGCCACCCTGGTCATCGAGACCGTCGGCACCCAGGAGTACGAGCTGCGCCGCGCCCACTTCATGGACCGCTTCGCCAAGGCGTACGGCGTCGACGCCGCCGACGAGGTCCGCGTCCACCTCGCCTGAGCGGGCCTTGGCGGGGCGCTTCAGGACAGCCGGCGCACCACGTAGGCCGTCCCGCGCTCCGCCGCCCGCTCACCCTCGTACCCCTGGCCGCGCATCTCGCACCAGGCCGGGATGTCCAGCCGGGCGGCCTCGTCGTCGGAGAGCACGGTGACGGTGTCGCCCACCGGGACCGCGGTGATCACCTTGGCCAGCTCGATCACCGGGACCGGGCAGCGCCGGCCCAGGGTGTCCACCACCCGCCCGGCCGGCGGCCCGGCGGGCGCCGGCTCCGCCGCGGCCGGCACCCCCAGCCGCCCGCGCACCTCGGCCACCAGCTCCGGCAGCACCGTCAGGAACCGGTCGACGTCGGCCCCGCTCGTCCCCGGCGGCAGCGACACCCGGACGTTGCCCTCCGACAGCACCCCCATCGCCCGCAGCACATGGCTGGGCACCAGCGTGCTGGAGGTGCACGACGAACCGGAGGAGACCGCGAACCCGGCCCGGTCCAACTCGCCCAGCAGCGTCTCCCCGTCCACGTACAGACAGGAGAAGGTCACCAGGTGCGGCAGCCGCCGTACCGCGTCGCCGACCACCTCGGCATCGGGCACGGTCGCCGCCACCTCGGCCCGGATCCGGTCCACCAGGGCGGCGAGCCGGTCGCGTTCGGCCGCCGCCTCGTTCCGTACCGCGCGCAGCGAGGCCGCCGCCGCCACGATCGCCGGGACGTTCTCGAACCCGGGATGGCGTCCGCGTTCCCGCTCGTCCGCCGGGCCCGGCGCGGCGAACCGCACCCCCTTGCGGACCACCAGCAGCCCGACCCCGGCCGGCCCGCCCCACTTGTGGGCGCTCGCGGTCAGCAGTGACCAGTCGCCGTCCACCGGGCCCCACGGCACCGACTGCGCCGCGTCCACCAGCAGCGGCACCCCGGCCGCCCGGCACGCCTCGGCCACCTCGGCCACCGGTTGCACGGTGCCCACCTCGTGGTTGGCCGACTGGAGCACGGCGAGCGCCGTCTGGTCGGTCAACGCCGCCCGGTAGCCGTCCGGATCGACCCGGCCGGCGCGGTCCACGGCCACCTCGGTGACGGTGCCGCCGTCCCGCCGGTGGACCTCGGCGGCGTGCAGCACACAGGAGTGTTCGACCGCGGAGACCACCAGGTGACGACCCGTCCGACGGCGGCCGGCCAGCGCGCCCGCCATCCCGGTGTGCACCGCGGCGGTGCCCGAGGAGGTGAACGCCAGCTCGTCCGGGCGGCAGCCGAGCGCCTCGGCGGCCGTCTCCCGCGCCGCATCCAGCAGCAGCCGGGCCCGCCGCCCCTCCCGGTACAGCCGGGCCGGATCGGCCCACCCCTCCTCCAGCGCGGCGAGCAACGCCTGGCGGGCGACCGGGTGCAGCGGAGCGGTGGAGGCGGCGTCGAAGTAGGGCACGACGGAACGCTAACGCCTGCCGTCCGCGGCGGTGGCCGGCGCCCCGCCAGGCGTCCTCGCGGGAGCCCCGGCCAACGGCGTCAGTTGGCCGCCGGACTGCGGGATTCCACCCCTTCGGGGGCCATCCCCACCCTCGACCGGCGCGTTGGGACCCCTCCCCGCGCGGCCCCAAAAAGCGTCCAGTAGGGTTTGGTCCGCATAAACATCCACACCCTGCCCGCGCCAGGGCGCCGACCGAACGCATACGGCCGGGTTCCCGGACGCGCGGGCGAGACTCTCGGGAAGGCGCTACGTGAGTCCCAACGGCTCCGACCGCAAGTCGCGGCGCCCGATGCGGCGGCGGTTGCCGCAGGCGTTGGCCGCGGGCCTGGTCCTGGTGACTGCCACCGGTTGCTCCTACAAGGACTTCCCCCGCCTCGGCATGCCCAGCCCAGCCACGGAAGAGGCACCGCGGATCCTTTCGCTCTGGCAAGGCTCCTGGGCCGCGGCGCTCGCGGTCGGGGTGCTGGTCTGGGGCCTCATCATCTGGAGCGTGATCTTCCACCGGCGAAGCCGGACCAAGGTGGAGGTACCGGTGCAGACCCGGTACAACATGCCGCTCGAGGCGCTCTACACCGTGGTCCCGCTCGTCGTGGTCGCGGTGCTCTTCTACTTCACCGCACGCGACGAGTCCAAGCTGCTCGAAGTTTCCAAGAAGCCCGACCACGTCATCAACGTCGTGGGCTACCAGTGGAGCTGGGCGTTCAACTACATCGAGGACGTGCCGGGCAGCCCGGCCGCCTCGACCACGCCCAAGGAGCTGTCCAGCATCCCGAAGACCGCCCTGGAGGGCGCGCCGGCCAACGCCGGTGGCGTCTACGAGACCGCCACCCCGGGCGAGTGGACCAAGGGCAACCCGAGCCCCGGCCCCACGCTGTGGCTGCCGGAGGGCCAGACGGTGAAGTTCGTCCTCACCTCCCGGGACGTCATCCACTCCTTCTGGGTGGTGCCGTTCCTGATGAAGCAGGACGTCATCCCGGGCCACACCAACGTCTTCCAGGTCACCCCGAACAAGCTGGGCACCTTCATGGGCAAGTGCGCCGAGCTGTGCGGTGCGGACCACTCCCGGATGCTGTTCAACGTCAAGGTCGTCACGCCCGCGCAGTACGAGGCGCACCTGAAGGATCTGGCGAAGGCGGGCCAGACCGGCTACGTCCCGGCGGGCATTCCGACCACCGGCAACACCCGGGACGCCAAGACGAACCAGCAGCCGGGCAGCCAGACCGTAGGCAGCACCCGCTAGTCGGAGAGTGACAAGTGAGCATCCTCAATGAATCCCCGGGTGCCTCCGCGGCTGGCGGAACCGCCGCCGCGGGGACCCCGACGGCCCGGCGCAGGCAACCGGGCAACAAGGTCGTGTCGTGGCTGACCACCACCGACCACAAGACGATCGGCACCCTCTACCTGACGACGTCGTTCGCGTTCTTCTGCATCGGCGGCATCATGGCTCTCCTGATGCGTGCCGAGCTGGCCCGTCCGGGCCTGCAGATCATGTCGAACGAGCAGTTCAACCAGGCGTTCACGATGCACGGCACGATCATGCTGCTGATGTTCGCGACGCCGCTGTTCGCCGGTTTCACCAACTGGATCATGCCGCTGCAGATCGGCGCGCCCGACGTGGCGTTCCCGCGGCTGAACATGTTCGCCTACTGGCTGTACCTGTTCGGCTCGCTGATCGCGGTCGGCGGCTTCCTCACCCCGCAGGGCGCGGCCGACTTCGGCTGGTTCGCCTACTCGCCGCTGTCGGACGCGGTCCGCTCGCCGGGTGCGGGTGCCGACATGTGGATCATGGGTCTGGCGCTCTCCGGCTTCGGCACGATCCTCGGTGCGGTCAACTTCATCACCACCATCATCTGCATGCGCGCGCCGGGCATGACGATGTTCCGCATGCCGATCTTCGTGTGGAACGTGCTGCTCACCTCGGTGCTGGTGCTGCTGGCCTTCCCGGTGCTGGCCGCCGCGCTCTTCGCGCTGGAGGTGGACCGGAAGTTCGGGGCCCATGTCTTCGACGCGGCCAACGGCGGCGCGTTGTTGTGGCAGCACCTGTTCTGGTTCTTCGGCCACCCCGAGGTGTACATCATCGCGCTGCCGTTCTTCGGCATCATCAGCGAGGTCATCCCGGTCTTCTCCCGCAAGCCGATGTTCGGCTACATGGGTCTGGTGGCCGCGACCATCACCATCGCGGGCCTGTCGGTGACGGTGTGGGCCCACCACATGTACGTCACCGGTGGTGTGCTGCTGCCGTTCTTCTCCTTCATGACGTTCCTGATCGCGGTGCCGACAGGCGTGAAGTTCTTCAACTGGATCGGCACGATGTGGAAGGGGTCACTGAGTTTCGAGACCCCGATGCTGTGGGCGATCGGCTTCCTGATCACCTTCACCTTCGGTGGTCTGACCGGTGTCATCCTGGCCGCGCCGCCGCTGGACTTCCACATCTCCGACTCGTACTTCGTGGTGGCCCACTTCCACTACGTGGTCTTCGGCACCGTGGTCTTCGCGATGTTCGCCGGGTTCCACTTCTGGTGGCCGAAGTTCACCGGCAAGATGCTCGACGAGCGGCTCGGCAAGATCACCTTCTGGACGCTCTTCGTGGGCTTCCACGGCACGTTCCTGGTGCAGCACTGGCTCGGCGTCGAGGGCATGCCCCGCCGCTACGCCGACTACCTGGCGGCCGACGGCTTCACCACGCTGAACACCATCTCCACCATCTGCTCGTTCCTGCTGGGTCTGTCGATCCTGCCGTTCTTCTACAACGTGTGGAAGACCGCCAAGTACGCGCCGAAGGTCGAGGTGGACGACCCCTGGGGCTACGGCCGCTCGCTGGAGTGGGCGACCTCCTGCCCGCCGCCGCGGCACAACTTCCTCAGCCTGCCGCGCATCCGCTCCGAATCCCCGGCGTTCGATCTGCATCACCCTGAGATCGCGGCGCTGGAGCAGCTCGACAGCCACGGTCACCAGGCGGTCCTGGCCGGTGCCGAGGGCAAGGAGGCCGGCAAGTGAAGTACCAGGGCAAGATGTTCCTCTGGCTGTCGGTCTTCCTCCTGGTGATGGCCATCGTCTACGGTGTGTGGGCGAAGGAGGCCGCCGGTACCACGGCGCTCTTCATGGCCTTCGGCCTGAGCGTGATGATCGGCTTCTACCTCGCCTTCACCGCCCGCCGGGCGGACACCGGGGCGCAGGACCGGGAGGACGCGGACGTCGCCGACGACGCCGGCGAGCTGGGCTTCTTCAGCCCGCACAGCTGGCAGCCGCTGATGCTCGCGATCGGTGGTGCGCTGGGCTTCCTGGGCATCATCTTCGGCTGGTGGCTGCTGTACTTCTCGGCGCCGGTCATCCTCGTCGCCCTCTTCGGCTGGGTGTTCGAGTACTACCGCGGCGCCGACCAGCGGTACTGATCCGCGACACCCCGTACCACCAGGGCCGGGTACCCCACGGGGGACCCGGCCCTGCGGCGTACCCGGCGACCCCGGGGACCCCCGATTGCCGCAACGTAACGCGCCGCACCCGGGTGGGGCTTCTTACGTTGTGACCATGAGTCAGACACCTCGAAGCCGTCCGGCCATACTCCGCGTCTCCTGCGCCGTGGTGCTCGCGGCGACGCTGGCCGCCTGCGGTGACGGGTCGGACGACCCGCTGGCCGCCAAGCCCTACGACGCCACCGGCCAGATCGCCTACAGCACGGCCGACGGCAGCCGTCGGGTGGACCCGGACAAGCCGCTGAAGATCACCGCCAGGGGAGACGGCAACAAGATCACCGACGTCACGGCCACCGACGCCACAGGACGCTATCTGCGGGGCGAACTCGCCGCCGACGGACGGGAGTGGCACAGCACCGCTCCGCTGGCCGCAGGGGCGCATTACACGGTCCGGGTGAGCACCGAGGACGAGGACGGCCGGCCGGGCCGGCAGACGGTGGGCTTCGACACCGCGCCCGCCGACGCCAACCTCCGGGTCCGCTTCGGCCCCGACGCCGGGGTCTACGGGGTGGGGCAGCCGGTCACCGCGGAACTGAGCCGCCCGGTGCGCGACGCCGCCGCCCGCGCGGTGGTCGAGGGCGCCCTGCACGTCACCAGCCACCCCGCGGTCAACGGCGCCTGGCACTGGGTGGACAGCCGCACCCTGCACTACCGGCCGCGCGACTTCTGGCCCGCCGACGCCCGTATCGAGGTGACCAGCACCCTGCAGGGCACCCGCGTCGAGGGCGGCCTGTACGGCGGCCCCGCGGCGCCCCTGACGCTGCGCACCGGCGACCGCGTGGTGGCCGTCACCGACGCCGGCGCCCACCAGCTCACCCTCACCCGCAACGGCCACCGGGTGCGTACCGTCCCGGTGACCACCGGCAAGCCCGGCTTCGCCACCCGCAACGGCATCAAGGTGGTGCTCGGCAAGGAACCCTTCGTCCGGATGCGCAGCAGCACCATCGGCATCGACGTCGGCAGCCACGACTCCTACGACCTGCCGGTGCACTGGGCCACCCGGGTGACCTGGAGCGGCGAGTACGTGCACGCGGCGCCCTGGTCGGTCGGGTCGCAGGGGTCGGCCAACGTCAGCCACGGCTGCACCGGGATGAGCACCGACAACGCCCACTGGTTCTACGACCAGGTGCGCCCCGGCGACGTGGTCGAGGTGGTGGGCAGCGAGGGGCGCGGGATGGAGCCGTTCGGCAACGGCTTCGGCGACTGGAACCTGTCCTGGTCCGAATGGCTCCGGGGCAGCGCGCTGGCCGCCAAGGGGCGTCCCGGCGGCCACGACGGCACCGCCCGGCAGCCCGGGGACGCCGCCCGGCTCGCCCCCCGTACCTGACCCGCGGCGCCGCCCGGGGTCAGACCCGGGCGGGGGAGTGGCGGGCGGCGGGGCCGCCGCCGGTGCGGCGGCGCAGCAGCCCGGCCAGCGCCCCGGCCAGCGCCACCGGGTCCACCGGGTGGGTCACCACCGCGTCGGCCCGGCTCCAGGTGGCCAGCCAGGCGTCCTGCGGGCGCCCGATGAGCAGCGCCACCGGCGGGCACTGGAAGATCTCGTCCTTGATCTGCCGGCACACCCCCATCCCGCCGGCCGGGACCGCCTCGCCGTCCAGCACGCAGGCGTCGATGCCGCCCTCGTCCAGCGCGGCGAGCACCGCCGGAAGCGTGGCGCACTCCAGGAGTTCGACCGGCGGCACGTCGGGGGCCGGACGGCGTCCCACCGCCAGGCGTACCTGCTCGCGGGTGTTCGCGTCGTCGCTGTAGACGAGCACCGTGGCGGTCGGCTGCATGGGCGGAGCCTCCTCGTTGAGGGTCGCGGCGCGGTGGAGACCGTTGGGCGGTGATGCTACCCCCGGCACCGGCCGCCGGAGGAGGGTGCGGCACGCCCCGGAACGGCGCCCGACGACCCGTCAGGAGCGCTGCCGGGCGGGCATGGGCGGCCGGCGGCTGCCGCGTATCCCCCCTTCGGGTGAGGACGGCGGTACGCCACGCGGGTACCCCGGAAGCCCTTGACACTCCGAACGGCACCCCCCGGGGTGAGTGCGAGATAAGCGACCGACATAATGTCGGTCGTGGCGACAGCAACGACAGTAGAAACCGGGCACGCGCACCCGTCGGTCAACCGGCCGAACCTGGTCAGCGTCGGAACCATCATCTGGCTCAGTTCCGAGCTGATGTTCTTCGCGGCCCTCTTCGCGATGTACTTCACCCTGCGATCGGTGACCGGAACGGCCTTCTGGCACAGTCAGAACCAGCACCTGGACGTGCCGTTCTCCTCGGCGAACACCACGATCCTGGTGCTTTCCTCCCTCACCTGCCAGCTCGGCGTCTTCGCCGCGGAGCGCGGTGACGTGAAGAAGCTCCGTCGCTGGTTCACGATCACGTTCATCATGGGCGCGATCTTCATCGGCGGTCAGGTCTTCGAGTACACCAACCTGGTCCGGGACGACGGAATCTCCCTGAAGTCCAGCCCCTGGGGATCGGTGTTCTACCTCACCACCGGTTTCCACGGGTTGCACGTGACGGGCGGTCTGATCGCGTTCCTGTTCGTCCTGGGCAGGACGTACGCGGCCAAGAGGTTCACCCACGAACAGGCCACGGCGGCCATCGTCGTGTCCTACTACTGGCACTTCGTCGATGTCGTCTGGATCGGCCTCTTCGCCACGATCTACTTGATCAAGTAGTCATCGGTCCGCGACAGGCGGACCTGTACCAGAAGCATCGACGCAGAAGATCCTGACACCGGGGTAATCCGTGAAAAAGCTCTCCGCACGACGACGCCATCCGCTGGCGGCGCTTGTCGTCCTACTCTTCGCGCTCGCGGCCACCGGGGGGCTGTACGCCGCGTTCGCGCCGGCCGAGAAGGCGCAGGCCGACTCCGCTCAGTCCCTCGCCATCGAGCAGGGCAAGAAGCTCTACACCGTCGGCTGCGCCACCTGCCACGGCACCTCGGGGCAGGGCACCAGCACCGGCCCCAGCCTGGTGGGCGTCGGTTCGGCCGCGGTGGACTTCCAGGTCGGCACCGGCCGCATGCCGGCCCAGCAGCCCGGCGCCCAGGTGCCGCGCAAGAAGGCGATCTACAACCAGGCGGAGATCGACCAGCTCGCCGCGTACATCGCCTCCCTGGGCCCGGGTCCGGCCACGCCGACGAAGGACCAGTACAGCCCGGACGGCGCGGACATCGCCAACGGCGGTGACCTGTTCCGTACCAACTGCGCGCAGTGCCACAACGCCTCCGGCAAGGGCGGTGCGCTCTCCAACGGCAAGTTCGCCCCCACCCTGGAAGGCGTCGACCCCAAGCACATCTACGAGGCCATGCTCACCGGCCCGCAGAACATGCCCGCGTTCCCGGACGCGACGATGCCGCAGAAGGACAAGAAGGACATCGTCGCCTACCTCGACAAGGTCGACAGCGAGAAGTCCGAGAACCCCGGTGGTCTGGAGCTCGGCGGCCTCGGCCCGGTCAGTGAGGGTCTGTTCGGCTGGATCTTCGGCCTCGGTGCGCTGATCGCTGTGGCCGTCTGGGTCGCCGCCCGGACCACGAAGGCCAGGAAGTCATGAGTAGCCAGCCCGGATCCAACGAGGACATGTCAGAAGAAAACCTGCCAGGTGAGCGGTCGGACGCTCACCACGGCGCCGTCCAGCCCGTGGGCGACCCGTTCGCCGACCCGGGCCTGCCGCCCCACGAGCCGCGTCGCCAGGACATCGACGAGCGCACCGCCCGGCGGTCCGAGCGTGTGGTGGCGTTCCTGTTCACGCTGTCCATGCTGGCCACGGTCGGCTTCATCGCCTCGTACGTGACGCTGCCGATCCACAAGATCGTCTACATCTTCCCGATCGGCCACGTCAGCGCGCTCAACTTCGCCCTGGGTCTGACCCTCGGCGTGGCGCTGTTCTGCATCGGCGCCGGCGCCGTGCACTGGGCCCGGACGCTGATGTCGGACCACGAGGTCCCGCAGGAGCGCCACCCGATCGAGGCGAGCCCCGAGGTCCGCCAGCAGGTGATGGCCGACTTCGCGCAGGGCGCCAAGGAGAGCCAGCTCGGCCGCCGCAAGCTGATCCGCAACACCATGTTCGGCGCGCTGGCCCTGGTGCCGCTCTCCGGCGTGGTCCTCCTCCGCGACCTCGGTCCGCTGCCGGAGACCAAGCTCCGGCACACGGCGTGGAAGAAGGGGATGCTGCTGATCAACCAGAACACCAATCAGCCGCTGCGCCCCGAGGACGTCGCCATCGGTTCGCTGACCTTCGCCAAGCCGGAGGGCCTCAGCGACGACGACCCGGAGTTCCAGGACGTCATCGCCAAGGCGGCGCTGATGATCGTCCGGCTCAAGCCGGAGGACATCAAGGACAAGCGCGAGCTCGACTGGGGCCACGAGGGCATCGTGGCGTTCTCCAAGATCTGCACGCACGTCGGTTGCCCGATCAGCCTGTACGAGCAGCAGACGCACCACGTGCTCTGCCCCTGCCACCAGTCGACGTTCGACCTCTCCGACGGCGGCCGGGTCATCTTCGGACCCGCCGGTCACGCCCTGCCGCAGCTTCGGATCAGCGTCAACGACAAGGGTTACCTCGAAGCCCTCGGTGACTTCGCGGAGCCCGTCGGCCCGAGCTTCTGGGAGCGCGGATGAGCACCACACACCAGGCGACCGGCGCCCGGCGGGGCAAGGCCCCGGCCGGCGAGCGGCTCGCGGACTGGGCCGACGGCAGGCTGGGCATCTACAGCCTCGCCAAGGCCAACATGCGCAAGATCTTCCCGGACCACTGGTCCTTCATGCTGGGTGAGGTCGCGCTCTACAGCTTCCTGATCATCATCCTCACGGGTGTGTATCTGACGCTGTTCTTCCACCCCAGCATGACCGAGGTGGTCTACAACGGCCCGTACACGCCGTTGCAGGGCATCCGGATGTCGGACGCCTTCGCCTCCACCATGCACATCAGCTTCGAGGTGCGCGGCGGTCTGCTGATCCGGCAGATCCACCACTGGTCGGCGATCGTCTTCATCGCCTCGATGTTCGTGCACATGATGCGCGTCTTCTTCACCGGCGCCTTCCGCAAGCCGCGTGAGATCAACTGGCTCTTCGGCTTCCTGCTGTTCGTCCTGGGCATGTTCACCGGTTTCACCGGCTACTCGCTCCCGGACGACCTGCTGTCGGGTACCGGTGTGCGCTTCATGGAGGGCGCGATCCTGTCGGTGCCGATCGTCGGCACCTACCTGTCGATGTTCCTGTACGGGGGCGAGTTCCCCGGGCACGACTTCGTGGCGCGCTTCTACACGATCCACATCCTGCTGCTGCCCGGCATCATGGCGGGCCTGCTGGTGGCCCACCTGATCCTGGTCTTCTACCACAAGCACACCCAGTTCCCCGGCCCCGGCCGGACCAACGAGAACGTCGTCGGCATGCCGCTGCTGCCGGTGTACATGGCCAAGGCCGGCGGCTTCTTCTTCCTGGTCTTCGGTGTCATCGCCGCGCTCGCCGCGATCGCCTCGATCAACCCGATCTGGGAGTACGGCCCGTACCGTCCGGACCAGGTGTCCACCGGTGCGCAGCCGGACTGGTACATGGGTATGGCCGAAGGTCTCATCCGGGCCATGCCGAGCTGGGAGATCAACTTCTGGGGTCACACGCTCCAGCTGGGTGTCTTCATCCCGCTGCTCCTCTTCGGCCTGGTGCTGATGGCGATCGCCTTCTACCCGTTCGTCGAGGCGTGGGTCACCGGTGACAAGCGTGAGCACCACCTCGCGGACCGGCCGCGCAACCGTCCGGTGCGCACCGCCTTCGGCGCGGCGTGGGTCGCCTGGTACATGGTGCTGCTGCTCGGCGGTGGCAACGACATCGCGGCCACCCACTTCCACCTGTCGATCAACGCGATCACCTGGTTCGTGCGGATCGGGTTCTTCGTGATCCCGGTGCTCACCTTCGTCGTCACCAAGCGGTTCTGCCTGGGCCTGCAGCGCCGGGACCGCGACAAGGTGCTGCACGGCCGCGAGACCGGCGTGATCAAGCGGCTGCCGCACGGCGAGTTCATCGAGGTGCACGAGCCGCTGGACCAGGGCGCGATGTACACCCTGACCTCGCACCAGCAGTACGAGCCGATCGAGGTGGGCCCGGAGGTCGACGAGAACGGCGTCGAGCGCAAGGCCGGGGCCATGACCAAGCTGCGCGCCAAGCTCTCCCAGGGCTACTACGGCGAGCAGGGCCAGATCCCCAAGCCCACCGCGGAGGAACACGCGGAGATCACGAGCGGCCACGGCCACCACTGATCCCGTAACCACACCGTCGCCACACCGAGGGCCCCGGCCCGGACACCACAGTCCGGACGGGGCCCTCGGCCGTGCCCGGGCCGCTATACGCTGTGCCCCAGTAGTCGGTAGCAGACCCAGGAGCGGCCCATGAACGCGCTGACCCCCGTCGGAGGCGACCGCGGGGCGGCCCCCACCTGGCCGGGCGTCCTGGGCGCCCTGCTGGCCGGGCGCGACCTGTCCGGGGACGACACCGCCTGGGCGATGGACCGGATCATGAGCGGCGCGGCGACCGACGCGCAGATCGCCGGGTTCATGGTGGCGCTGCGGGCCAAGGGGGAGACCGTCGAGGAGGTCTCCGGCATGGTCCGCGCCATGTACGAGCACGCCAACCTCATCGAGGTGCCGGGCCCCTCGGTGGACATCGTCGGCACCGGCGGCGACGGCGCCAGGACGGTCAACATCTCCACCATGTCGTCGATCGTGGTGGCCGGCACCGGGGCCAAGGTGGTCAAGCACGGCAGCCGGGCGGCCTCCTCGGCCAGCGGCGCCTCCGACGTGCTCGGACGGCTCGGGGTCAACCTCGAACTGTCGCCGCGCCGGGTCGTCGAGGTGGCGGCCGAGGCCGGGATCACCTTCTGCTTCGCGGTGCGGTTCCACCCGGCGCTGCGCCATGTCGCCAGCGCTCGGGCCGAGTTGGGCATCCGGACGGTCTTCAACTTCCTCGGCCCGCTCACCAACCCGGCCCGGGTACGGGCCCAGGCCACCGGGGTGGCCGACCCGCGGATGGCGCCGATCGTGGCCGGGGTGCTGGCCGACCGGGGCTCCTCCGCCCTGGTCTTCCGCGGCGACGACGGCCTGGACGAGCTGACCACCACCGCCACCTCGCAGGTGTGGGTGGTCCGCGACGGCAAGGTGGACCAGGTCTCCTTCGACCCCCGGGACGTCGGCATCGAGCTGGTCGGGGTGGAGGCGCTGCGGGGCGGCGACGCGGCGCACAACGCCGAGGTGGCCCGCCGCGTGCTGGCCGGGGAACGCGGTCCGGTCCGCGACGCCGTCCTGCTCAACTCGGCCGCCGCGCTGGTGGCGTTGGAGCCGACCGGCGCCCCGCTGGCCGAGCAGATCGCCGCCCAGCTGCCGCGTGCCGCGCGCTCCGTCGACTCCGGCGCCGCGCTGCGGGTGCTGGAGCGCTGGGTGGCGGCCACCAACGCCTGAGCCGGCCGCCGGGTACGCGGGGCGGTGTCCGAACTGCGGACACCGCCCTTGCCGTTCGGCGATCACATGGCATACTCGTCGACAGGTCACGAGTGACAGCGCGAAGGCCCCGGCTCGCTGTCCGGCAACCCTCCGTCCGTGGCGGGGTGCCCCGGGTGATGACCAGGCCGTAAGCAGCGAGGCTTATGGCAAGCGCGGACCCCTCCCGTAGAACACGGTGACGGCCAGGGGTCCTGGTTGTCGCGGGAGTATTTCTTGAGCAAGCGAATGCGATAGGGCCGGTCAGCCCTTCCGGGTCGACGGCCCGTTTTCCGCCGTTTCCCATTTTCCCTTCACCGCGTGGTGCCCACCGGGCCGGAACGGACGTACCGTCCGGCCGCCGCGTCGGCGTACCCGCGTGTCCGGGCGCCGCCCTTGTACCGGCCGCGCCGTGATGTCGCCTGCTTTTTCCGGGAGTTCGCCATGTCCGTCCTCGATGTCGCAGTGACTCGGGAAGCCTGTCAGCCGCTGCCGGTCCTCGGACGTGACGTCCGGGTGCCGTTGGTCACCGGCGGGGAGGTGACCTACGCGGCGCTGGACTACGCCGCCAGCGCCCCGGCGTTGCAGCGGGTGTGGGACGACGTGGCCGGGTACGCCCCGTACTACGGCAGCGTGCACCGGGGCGCCGGATACCTCTCGCAGCTCTCCACCGACCTGTTCGAGCAGAGCCGGCGCACCGTGGCGGAGTTCCTCGGCTGCCGCCCCGACGACCAGGTGGTCTTCACCCGGTCCACCACCGACTCGCTCAACCTGCTGGCCGCCGTCGTCCCGGTCACCACCCAGGTGTTCGTCTTCGTCACCGAGCACCACGCCTCGCTGCTGCCGTGGCGCGGCCACGACGTCACCTACCTGGCCGCCCCCGGCTCACCCGGTGAGGCGGTGGCCACCCTTGAGCGCGCGCTGGCCGCCCGGGACCCGCACGGCGACGCGCTGGTCTGCGTCACCGGCGCCTCCAACGTCACCGGCGAGCTGTGGCCGGTACGCCAACTGGCCGCCGCCGCGCACGCGCACGGCGCCCGGATCGTGCTCGACGCCGCCCAGCTCGCCCCGCACCACCCGGTCGACATCACCGCCCTCGACGTCGACTACGTGGCCTTCTCCGGCCACAAGCTCTACGCGCCGTTCGGCTCCGGAGTGCTGGCCGGCCGCCCGGACTGGCTGTCCGCGGCCGAACCGTACCTGGCCGGCGGCGGCGCCAGCCGTACCGTGGCCCGGCGCGCGGACGGCGGCATCGACGTGGAGTGGCACACCGACGCCGCCCGCCACGAGGCCGGCTCGCCCAACGTCATCGGCGCCTACGCCATCGCCTCCGCCTGCCGCGCGCTCACCGAGGCCGGTTTCGACGCCCTGGTCGCCCGGGAACAGCAACTGGTCGACCGGGTGCTGACCGGGCTGGCCGCCGTCGAGGGGGTCACGGTGCTCTCGCTGTTCGGCCCCGGCAGCGCCCGGGTGGGCGTGATCTCCTTCGTCGTCGAGGGGTGGAACAGCTCCCACCTGGCCGCCGCGCTCTCCGCGGAGTACGGCATCGGGGTGCGCGACGGGCTCTTCTGCGCCCACCCCCTGGTGCGCACCCTGCTCGGCGGCGCCCCCGACGAGCCCGCCGAGTGCGGCGCCCCCGACACCGTCCCCGGCGAACGCCCGCTCAACGCCGTCCGCGTCAGCTTCGGCGCCGGCACCCCGGACGAGCACGTGGAGCGCTTCCTGGGCGCGGTGGCGGAGCTGGTGCGGGACGGGGCGAAGTGGGAGTACCGCACGGAGGACGGCCGCTGCGTCGCGGCCGGATGACGCCCGGGCCCCGACGGGAGCTAGCTGTCCAGGCCGATGGAGAAGGCGGCCTCCAGGTCGTGCTGGGAGTACGTGCGGAAGGCGACGTGGGTGTCGGTGGCCTGGACACCGGGGATCTTGCTGATGCGGCCCGGGATGGCGTCCGCGAGGTCGTCGTGCCGGGCCACCCGGACCATGGCGACGAGGTCGTAGGTGCCGGTGACCGAGTACACCTCGCTGACCCCGTCGAGCGCGGCGATCGACTCGGCGATCTCCGGGATCCGGTCCACGCTGGTCTTGATGAGCACGATCGCGGTGATCACGGTTGGCCCTCTCCTCGGGTCGCGGCTTGCGGGGTCAGCTTAGACCGCTCCCGGAAGCACGCCCCGGCGCACAGGAACCCGAAGCCGAACCCGATCACGTGGGCCAGATAGGCGACGCCGGGTCCGGGGGTGTCGGCCCGGGCGGCGAGCCACTGGAGGACGAACCAGAAGCCCAGCGCCAGCCAGGCGGGGAACCGCAGCGGCAGGAAGAGCAGGAACGGCAGCAGGCTGGTGACCCGGGCCCGGGGGAAGAGGAACAGGTAGCCGCCGAGCACCCCGGCGATCGCCCCGGAGGCGCCGACCAGCGTCTGCGTGGAGTCCGCGTGCGCCACCGCGTAGCCGTAGGTGGCCGCGTACCCGGCGGCCAGGTAGAACAGCGCGAACCGCAGCGGCCCCATGCGCCGCTCGACCCCGGCGCCGAAGACGAACAGGAAGAGCATGTTGCCCAGCAGGTGCAGCCAGTTGCCGTGCAGGAAGAGCGCGGTGAGCACCGAGACGAAGGGCGCCTTGTCCGCGTAGTGCGGGCTGTGGCAGCCGTAGGGCAGGCCCAGCGCGCCGGGGGCCAGCGGGCCGTGCCACAGCTCGGTGGGGATCACCCCCCAGTGGTCGAAGTAGCGCACCTGGGCGCAGAGCGCCGGTCCGCCGCCGCCGTCCGTACCGCCCAGCCCGGAGGCCGGGCCGGTGAGGAAGACCAGGAAGCACAGGGCGATCACCGAGTACGTCACCACCGGCGGGCGGCGGGCGGCGGTCTTCCCCGGTTCGCGGAGCGGTGGCATGCCTCGATCATGACGGAAACGGTCTTATCGGGCATAGGTCGCCTCGCCGGACACCCCCAGCACGCCGGGCGTGGTAGGCCGTAGGGTTGCCGGAAGCGCATCCGGCGTTCGGGTGACGTACCGGACGGCGGGCCGCCCGGGTGGCGGACGAGGAGATGAGGACGACACGATGCCGGTTCCCCTGCCGACGGCCACCACGCGCTGGCGGTGCACCCTGTGCGGCAACCTGACCCGTTTCGACGTCACCCGGGCCACCCGCGCGGTGGAGTACGTCCACCTGGATCTGGCCGGTGACCCGAAGGTGGAGGAGCGCGAGGTGCTCGGCGAGACGGTGGAGTCCGTACGCTGCCGCTGGTGCGGCGCCGACGACCGGGTCGAACTGGTCGACCGGCCCGCCGCCGGGACCGAACCCGGGCAGGTCTGATCCGCCACCCGCGGGGACAATAGGGACGTACGGGCGAAGGAGACGGACGGGAGTGACTGGTGGAGCGTACGGGCGGCAACCCGGAGGCGGTGCCGGAGGACGCCGGCGGGACCGACGAGCCGCTCGACCGGCCGCTTCCTGAAGGGGTCCGGCACCGGGTGGTGACCATAGCGGCCGACGCCTTCGGCTCGCTGACCACCGCCGAACTCCCGGCGCAGTTGCGCCAGTACGCCCGTTTCACCCCCAGCCGCCGGGCGAAGTTCGCCGGCAACGCGCTGGCCGCCGCGCTGGAGACCGACCCGGTCTTCCGGCAGCGCATCGCCACCCGGCTGCGCGAGACCCAGCCCGAGCTGGCCGCCGCCCTGGACAGCGGCACCCCGCCGCCGGCCGCCGACCCGCTGGACGTGGCCGCCGCCGCCTATCTGCTGCGTCCGGCCGGCTGGTCCAAGCTGGTGGCCGCGGCCGGCGAGGAGGCCCAGCGGGCCCTGGCCGACCAGGTCGGCGAGGAGACCAACCGCGAACTGCGCCGGCTGCGCGAGGAGCTGGCCGAGGTGCGGGCCACCGCCCAGCGCGAGACGGCCGGCGTCCGCGCCGAGCTGGAGGCGGCGCGCAGGGAGAACGAGTCGTTGCACCGCAAGCTGCGCAGCGTCACCAGCGATCTGCGGCGCGCCGAGGCGGCGGTGCGCAAGGCCGAGGCGGAGCTGGACAAGACCCGCACGGCCGCCGCCGCCGAACTGGCCGCCTCCGACGCCGAGGGGCGGCGGCTGCGCTCCCGGCTGGCCGAGGCCGAATCGGCCCTGGAGGCCGGTCGCCGCGCGGTGCGCGAGGGGCGCAGCCTGGAGGACATGCGGCTGCGGCTGCTGCTGGACACCGTGCTGGACGCGGCCCAGGGGCTGCGCCGGGAGCTGGCGCTGCCGCCGGTCTCCGGCCGTCCGGCCGACACCGTGGAGGCCGTCGCCCCGGGCCGGATGAGCCCCAAGGACATCGCCCGCCGCGCGCTGGCCGAGGACGACCCGGCGCTGCTCGACCAGTTGCTGGCGCTGCCCCAGGCCCATCTGGTGGTCGACGGCTACAACGTCACCAAGACCGGGTATCCGGCGCTGCCGCTGGAGAAGCAGCGGCTGCGGCTGCTGGGCGGGCTGGCGGTGCTCGCCGCGCAGACCGGGGTGGAGATCACCTGTGTCTTCGACGGCGCCGAGCTGTCGGCGCCGGTGCTGCTCGCGCCGCCGCGCGGGGTGCGGGTGCTCTTCAGCAAGCCCGGGCAGACCGCCGACGAGCTGATCCGCCGGCTGGTGCGGGCCGAGCCGCCGGGGCGCCCGGTGGTGGTGGTCTCCACCGACCGCGAGGTGGCCGACGGGGTGGCCCGGGCCGGGGCGCGCCCGGTGGCCTCCCTGCTGCTGCTGCGCCGGCTCTCCCGGGCCTGAGTCCCGCTTATTCCCGCCGCCGCCCGGCCGTTCGGCGGGAACGCCCTGTGAATCGCCCTCAATTTCCGTTTGCGGGCGGCCCGTCCGTTTTCGTATCGGCTGTGATTGCGCTCACAGAAATGGCCCGCGGCGGCCCCGTGGATACGGTGGAACGCCGGGCGCGGACGGATATGTCCGGTACCGTCCTGCGCGCCGCGTAAAGAAGTTGCGATGCGGCGGACTTTTTTCTCCCGGGGATTTGATCCGATCACAATGTGGTCACTAGGGTCTGGCTTCGAACCTCCGCGCAGTCGATCATCCAACCCGGATGACAGTGGGGGTTACCGCCGAGTTCGAGTGCCGGCGTGCGTCACGGGGGGACTGGTACTCGGAGCCGGGGAACCAACATTCCCGGGGTGAATCGGGGTCAGGTCGTGCCGTGCGGCGCGATGGGACCCGGTAGGGCTGCTTCCTGCCCGAACCCGACAGCTCACCCGGTAGGCGGCAACAGGAAGAAGGAGCTCGTCCTCCGTGGCGTCCCACCGTCGTCCCAAGCCGGCCAGCCGCACCCGCGTGACCGTGCTCACCGCAACCGCCGCAGCGGCGGTCGCCCTGTCGTCCCAGGCGGCCCACGCCGACCCCAAGCCGTCCAAGTCCGATGTCAAGGCCCAGGTCGACAGCCTGTACGAGCAGGCGGAGCAGGCCACCGAGAAGTACGACGGCGCCAAGGAGCAGCAGGACAAGCTGCAGCAGCAGGTGAACGACCTGCAGAACAAGGTCGCCCGCGAGCAGGCCACCCTCAACAAGCTCCAGGACAACCTGGGCACGCTGGCGGCCTCCCAGTACCGCGAGGGCGGCATCGACCCGTCCGTCCAGCTCTTCCTCTCCTCCAACCCGGACGACTTCCTCGACAAGGCGTCCACCATGGACCAGTTGAGCGGTCGCCAGGCCGACGCGCTCAAGCAGATCGAGGAGCAGAAGCGCCTGCTGGACCAGGAGCGGGCCGAGGCCACCGCCAAGCTCGCCCAGCTGGACAGCACCCGCAAGGACCTCGCGGACAAGAAGCAGGAGGTCCAGGCGAAGCTCTCCAAGGCGCAGGACCTGCTCAACACGCTCACCCAGCAGGAGAAGGCCCAGCTCCAGCAGGAGCAGGAGCGCTCCAACCGCAGCAACCAGCGCCCCAGCCTCGGTGACTCGCCGGCCGCCTCGCAGCGCGCCGCCGCCGCGCTCGCCGCCGCCGAGTCGGTCATCGGCTCGCCCTACGTGTGGGGCGCCACCGGCCCCAACGCCTTCGACTGCTCGGGTCTGACCTCGTGGGCCTACGCCCAGGCGGGCATATCGATCCCGCGCACCTCCGAGGAGCAGGCCAACGCCGGCACGCACCTGTCGATGGACGAGCTGCGCCCGGGCGACCTGGTCATCTTCTACGGCGACGCCCACCACGTCGGCCTCTACGCCGGCAACGGCATGGTGCTGCACGCCCCGCACACCGGCGCCAACGTCCGCTTCGAGGCGATGAGCGACATGCCGTTCCAGTTCGGCGTCCGGGTCTGAGCACCCCCAACTGACACAACGTCAGAAACGTCTCCGGCCGGGCCCCGCTCACCACGAGCGGGGCCCGGCCGCGTCCTGGCCGCACCACCCGCCCGGCGTCACCGCGAACGGGTGGCAGGCGATGCGCCGCCTTGACGCCCTCCATGCGCTGACCAGCGGCTCGGCCGCGCCGCCGGCACAACACGGGACGCCGCGTTTTGAACTGACCGTCACCACGCCGCTACTGTGCGGCTCCGCGCGGTGTGGTGCCGCGCGGCCCCGGGCCGGGGGCCTTGGTCAGATCAGGAGGCAGGGTCCCCCATGGCGTCCCATCGCCGATGCGCGCCACCCGGTACGGCCCGGACCGCCCGCGCCACGGTGCTCTCCGCCGCGGCCGCCGCCGCGCTCTACGCCACCGCACCCGCCGGCGCCCAGCCGCAGGAGGGCCCCGAACAGGTCAGGGCCCAGGTGGACGCCCTCTACCAGCAGGCCGAACGGGCCACCCAGAGCTACGACGCGGCGCTGGAGAAGGCCACCGGGCTGCGCGGCCGGATCGAGGCCCTCCAGTCCGAGATGGCCCGCACCCAGCAGTCGGTCAACCGGCTGCGCGACGGCCTCGGCGTGATCGCCGCCGCCGAGTACCGCGACGGCGGCCTCGACCCCTCCCTCACCCTGCTGTTCACCTCCGACCCCGACGGCTACCTCGAACGCGCCGCCCTCACCGAACGCGCCCGCCACCACCGGGCCGGCCAGCTCCACCGGCTCCGGCTCGCCGAACGCACCCTGCGCCAGCAACGCGCCCAGGCCGGCGCCCGCCTCGCCGAACTCGACCGCACCCGCGCCCAGTTGGCCGCCCGCAAGACCACCGTGCAGCGCAAGCTCAACCAGGCCCGGCGGCTCATCGACGCCCTGGCGCCCGCCCAGCGCGCCGCGGCCGGCTTCGGCGCCGCCCAGAACAACCGCGTCGAGGCGGCCGGCCCCCTGCCCGACCTGCCCACCCTCGCCCCCGTCTCGGGGCGCGCGGCCGAAGCCGTCGCCGCCGTCCGCGGCGCCCTCGGCTCGCCCTACGTCTGGGGCAGCAGCGGCCCGTCCGCCTTCGACTGCTCCGGGCTGATGTACTGGGCCTACCAGCGGGCCGGCACCACCTTGCCGCGCACCTCCCAGGAACAGCTGACGGCCGGCCGCCACGTTCCGCTCGGCCAGGCCCGCCCCGGCGACCTGGTGATCTACCGCAACGACGCCAGCCACGTGGCCATGTACGTCGGCGGCGGCAAGGTGATCCACGCCCCCTACCCCGGCGCCCGGGTGCGCTACGACCCGGTGACGATGATGCCGGTCACCGCCGTCGTACGCCCCTGACCCCTCGCATACCATCGGGGCGTGGCCGGGACACCGAGGTGGCCGAAGCGGGCCGTCGCGGCCGGATGCGCGACGGCTCTGGCGGTGTCGGCCGCCGCCTGCTCCACCCGCCACCAGGACGCGGCCGGCGCCGACGGGATCCGCGCCATGCTCGGCCGGCGCGCGGCGGCCGTGCTCCACCACGACGAGGCCGCCTTCCTCGCCACCGTAGACCCCCGCTCCGCCGCCCTGCGCGCCGCCCAGCGCCGGGTCTTCGGCAACCTCGCCGCCGTCCCGCTGGCCTCCTTCGGCTACCGGCTGCGCGCCACCGGCGGCTTCCCCGCGCCCTCCGGCGAGACCGCCGCCGAGGTCGAACTCGACTACGCGCTGCGCGACTACGACGCCGCCCCCGTCTCCGGCACCGGCTACCTGACCCTGGTGCGCCGCGACGGCCGCTGGTACGTGGCCGGCACCACCGGACCGGCCGGCCACCCCGGCGCCGTCCAGCCGTGGGACCAGGGCAAGGTCACCGTGGTCCGCGGCCGGCACAGCCTGGTGCTGGGCAGCGGCACCCCGGACGCGCTGCGCCGCTACGCGAGCCTGGCGGACGCCGCGGTGCCGGTGGTCCGCGCCGCCTGGCCCGGCCCGTGGCCCGGCAAGGCGGTGGTGGAGGTCCCCGCCGACGAGGCCGGGATGGCCGCGCTGCTGGGCGCCGCCCCCTCCGCGTACCAGGGCATCGCCGCGGTCACCACCGCCGAACTGCGCGGCTCGGCCACCGCCCCCGCCGACCGGGTCATCGTCAACCCGCAGGCGTTCGCCGGGCTCAGCGCGCTGGGCCGCACGGTGGTGCTCACCCACGAGATCACCCACGTCGCCACCCGCAAGGCCACCACCGCCGGCACCCCGCTGTGGCTCTCCGAGGGGTTCGCCGACTGGGTCGGCTACACCGGCACCGGACGCACCCCCCGCCAGGCCGCCCCCGAACTCGCCGCCGACGTCGTCGCCGGCCACCCGCCGCGCGCCCTGCCCGCCACCGCCGACTTCGGCACCACCAGCGGCGGCCTCGCGCAAGCCTACGAAGGCGCCTGGCTCGCCTGCCGGATGATCGCCGGCACCTGGGGCAGCGGCCGGCTCACCGCGCTCTACCAGGCCGCCGGACGGATGGACACCGACACCGCGCTCCGCCGTACCCTCGGGCTCGGCCTGGACGCCTTCACGGCACGCTGGCGGGCCTACCTGACCGAGGAGTTGAGGTGACCGAGGCGGACTTCACCGCGGAGGAGATCGCCCGCGGCCGGGCGCTGCGCCGCGCCCAGTGGCCGCCGCTGCTGGCCGGACGCGCGCTGGCACTGGCGCTGCCGCTGCTGCTCGGGCTCACCCCGGCCGGCGCCGCGCTGGTGACCGCGGTGGCCGAGCCGTCCGGCGGCGCCTGGTGGGCCCGGGTGCTCCTCGGCGGCCTCGCCCTCGTCCTCGCCGACACCTGCGTGCGGCTGCCGTTCACCGCCCGGCTCCAGGTGGTACGGGCCCGGTTCGGGCTGGTCACCCAGGGCTGGGCCGGCTGGTGGGCGGACCAGGGGCGCGGGCTGCTGGTGGGCGCCCCGTTGGCGGTCGGCGCGCTCTTCGCGCTCTACGGGCTCGCCGGGGCCACCCGCTGGTGGTGGGCGTGGGCCGCCGGCGCCGCCGCCGCGCTCACCGTGGCCCTGTCGTGGCTGGCCCCGGTCGTCCTGGAACCGCTGTTCAACCGCTTCACCCCGATGGCCGACGGGCCGCTGCGCGAGACCCTGCTCGCCCTCGCCGCCCGCGCCGGGGTGCCGGTACGCGACGTGCTCGTGGCCGACGCATCCCGCCGCACCAACGCCGTCAACGCCTACGTCTCCGGCTTCGGCGCCACCCGCCGCATCGTCGTCCACGACACCCTGCTGACCGCCGCCGCGGGCAAGGAGGTCGAGCTGGTCACCGCGCACGAACTCGGCCACGTACGCCACCGGGACGTGGCCCGCGGCACGCTGCTCGGCGCCGTCGGCGCGGCGGCCGGGGTCTGCCTGGCCGCCCTCGCGCTGCGGTGGCCGCCGCTGCTCCACCTGGCCGGGGTCGAGCGGTTCGCCGACCCGCGTTCCATGGCGCTGCTGACCGCGCTGCTCGCGGTGGGCTCGGCCCTCGCCGGACCGGCCGGGTGCGCCCTCAGCCGCCGTGTGGAACGCCGCGCCGACCGGTACGCGCTGGAACTCACCGGCGACGTACCGGCGTTCATCGCCATGCAGCGGCGGCTCGCGCTGGCCAACGTCGCCGACCCCGACCCGCCGCGCGTCCCGCACCTGGTCTTCGGCACCCATCCGACGACCGCGCAGCGCATCGCCGCCGCCCGCGCCCACGCCGCCGCCCACCGCACCGGGCGGCCCGATCAGATCGCGTAGATCCAGTCGGTGAGCATGTACGCCCCGAACCAGGTGCCGAACAACGCCAGCGCCACCAGCGCCGGGACCTTGGTGCGCCAGGGGGGCCGGGCACACGCGGCGGCCACCGGCACCAGCGTCAGCAGCGCGGGCACCAGCAGCCGCGGCTTGGAGTGGTAGTAGTTGGTCTGCCCCACGGTCAGCACGAGGATCAGCACCCCGTAGACGGCCAGCGGCGGCCACGTCCCGCGCAGCAGCGCCGTCACCACGGCCGCGGCCAGCGCCACCAGCAGCACCGCGGTCACCATCGGCACCCAGTCGTGGCCGCGGCGCAGCGTGTCCGCCAGGAACCGCCAGGTCGCCGCACCCCAGTCCCACGCGGTCTGCCACCCCGCCCGCTGGATCGCGAACCAGGCGTCCGGCCGCCCGGTGCGCCACCCCACCCAGGCCAGGTACCCCGGCACGCCGAGCGCGCCCACCACCGGACCGGCCACCGCCCGCCACTCCACCCGCCGCCGCCGGCGCGTCGCGGCCACCGCGGCGACCGCCAGCGCCACCGCCACCGCGGCCCCGGTGGAACGGGTCAGCCCGGCCAGCAGCGCCAGCGCCCCGGCCGTCAGCCACGCCTCACGGTGCGCCGCCAGCAGACAGCCCGCGGCCAGCAGCAGGAACAGGCTCTCCGAGTAGCCGATCCACAACGTCACCGCCATCGGCTGGGTGAACACCAGCACCACCAGCGCCAGCGCCGCCCGCGGCCCGTACAGCCGCAGCCCCAGCCGGTGCACCACCACGGCCGCCGCCGCCGACGCCAGCCACGCCGCGACCACCGACGCGTCGGCCCCGTCCGCCCCCGTGACCCCCGCCACCACCGCGATCACCGCCGGGTACAGCGGGAAGAACGCCAGCGGGCTGCCGGCCAGCGCGCCGTGCTCGTCGTACGACAGCGCGTGCGGGTAGCCGTGCTCGGCGATCTGCACGTAGAACTGGTTGTCCCAGGGCGTCAGCGCGGCCCGCAGCCAGTCGTCGGGGCGGGTGTGCAGCCAGGCCAGCATCAGCAGCTGGAGCGCCGCGGCGGCACCCCACACCAGCAGCGGCGGCCCGGCCGCCACCGCCGCCCGCCGTACCTTCACCGAGGAGATCGTCACCGGCAGGGAGCGTACGTGATCGCGGGCCCCGGGGCGTGCCGGGGGCGCGGCCGGCTACCGGTACTGTCGTGCGCGATGGACAAGACCCTGATCGTCACCAACGACTTCCCGCCGCGCCCGGGCGGCATCCAGGCGTTCGTGCACTCCATGGCGGTGCGGCTGGACCCGGGCAAGGTCGTGGTGTACGCCTCGACGTGGCAGGACAAGGCGGCGGTCGCGGCGTTCGACGCCGAGCAGCCGTTCCCGGTGGTGCGCGACACCACCACCATGCTGCTGCCGACGCCGCGGGCCACCCGGCGGGCGGCGGAGCTGCTGCGGGAACACGGCTGCGGCTCGGTGTGGTTCGGGGCCGCCGCGCCGCTCGGCCTGATGGCGCCCGCGCTGCGCGCCGCCGGGGCCCGGCGGATCGTCGCCACCACCCACGGCCACGAGGCCGGCTGGGCCCAACTGCCCGGCGCCCGCGCGGTATTGCGGCGGATCGGCGAGGGCACCGACACCATCACCTACCTCGGCGAGTACACCCGCTCGCGGATAGCGCCGGTGCTCACCCCCCGGGCCGCCTCCCGCATGGTGCAACTGCCGCCCGGGGTGGACGAGAAGACCTTCCACGCCGGCTCCGGCGGCCCCGAGCTGCGCGAACGGCTCGGCCTGGCCGGCCGCCCGGTGGCGGTCTGCGTCTCCCGGCTGGTGCGCCGCAAGGGGCAGGACACGCTGATCCGCGCGATGCCGGAGATCCTGCGCCGGGTGCCGGACACCGTGCTGCTGATCGTCGGCGGCGGCCCCTACCGCGACGACCTGGGCAAGCTCGCCGCCGCCACCGGGGTCGCCGACGCGGTGCGCTTCACCGGCCCCGTCGAATGGTCCGAACTGCCCGCCCACTTCGGCGCCGGCGACGTCTTCGCCATGCCCTGCCGCACCCGCCGCGGCGGCCTGGACGTGGAGGGGCTCGGCATCGTCTACCTGGAGGCGTCGGCCACCGGGCTGCCGGTGGTGGCCGGCGACTCCGGCGGTGCCCCCGACGCCGTCCTGGACGGCGAGACCGGCTGGGTGGTGCCCGGCGGCGACCCGGCAGCCGCCGCCGACCGGATCGCCACCCTGCTCGCCGACCCCGAACTGCGCGCCCGCATGGGCCGGCGCGGACGCCGCTGGGTGGAGGAGTCCTGGCGCTGGGACCTGCTGGCCGAACGCCTCAGGTCGCTGCTGTGACCGCCGGGCCGCCGGGACCGACCCGGCGGCCCGGACGGCTCACTTGGCGTAGATCGCCTCGATCTCGTCGGCGAAGTCCCGCAGCACCACGTTGCGCTTGAGCTTCAGCGACGGGGTGACGTGCCCGGACTCCTCGGTGAACTGGGCGGGCAGGATGCGGAACTTCTTGACCGCCTCGGCCCGTGACACCGCCGAGTTGCCGTCGTCCACCGCGCGCTGCACCTCGGCGAGGAGGTCGGGGTCGTCGCGCAGCTCGGCCGCCGTCGCACCGGCGGGCTTGCCGTGCTGCTCGGCCCACCGCGGCAGGAAGTCCGCGTCCAGGGTGATCAGCGCGCCGACGAACGGGCGGCCGTCGCCGACCACCATGCACTCGGCGATCAGGGCGTGCGCCCGGATCCGGTCCTCGATGACGGCCGGCGCCACGTTCTTGCCGCCCGCGGTGACGATGATCTCCTTCTTGCGGCCGGTGATCGTCAGATAGCCGTCCTCGTCCAGCGTGCCGAGGTCGCCGGTGTGGAACCAGCCGTCCTCCAGCGCCTGCGCGGTGGCCTTCTCGTTGTTCCAGTACCCGGTGAACAGGTGCTCGCCGTGGAGCAGCACCTCGCCGTCGTCGGCGATCCGCACCACGCTGCCGGGCAGCGGCTGCCCCACGGTGCCGATCTTCGTCCGGTCGTACGGGTTGAACGCGGTGGCCGCGCAGGACTCGGTGAGGCCGTACCCCTCCAGCACGGTGAAGCCGATCCCGCGGTAGAAGTGGCCCAGGCGCTCGCCGAGCGGGGCGCCGCCGGAGATGGCGTGGGTGGCCCGGCCGCCGAGCACCGCCCGCAGCTTGGCGAAGACCAGCCGGTCGAAGAGCTTGTGCCGCAGCCGCAGGCCGAGCCCCGGCCCGGCCGGGGTGTCCAGCGCCCGGCTGTACTCGATCGCGGTCTCGACCGCCTTGTCGAAGATCTTCCCCTTGCCCTGCGCCTGGGCCTGCGCCCGCGCCGAGTTGTAGACCTTCTCGAAGACCCGCGGCACCCCCAGCACCATCGTGGGCCGGAACGCGGCGAGTTCGTCGGTGAGGTGCTTGATGTCGCTGACGTGGCCCAGCTTGATCGGGGCCATCACGCAGGCCACCTCGACCAGCCGGCCCAGCACGTGGGCGAGCGGCAGGAAGAGCAGCACCGAGGAGTGCCCGGTACGGAACAGCGGCCCCAGCCGGGCCACCACGTTGCCGCACTCGGCGAAGAAGCTGCGGTGGGTCAGCACGCACCCCTTGGGGCGGCCGGTGGTGCCCGAGGTGTAGACGATGGTGGCCGGCGAGTCGGCGTCGGCGATCGCGCTGCGCTCGTCCACCCGCTCGTCGCCCACGTCGCTGCCGGCCGCGCCGAGCGTCTCGACCGCGCCGGCCTCGATCCGCCACACGTTCTTCAGCTGCGGCAGCCGCTCCCGCACCGACTCCACGACCGCCTCGTGGGCCTCGGTCTCCACCACGCAGGCCACCGCGCCGGAGTCGCCCAGGATCCACTCGACCTGCTCGGCCGAGGAGGTCTCGTAGACCGGGACGGTGACCGCGCCCGCGCTCCAGATGGCGAAGTCCAGCAGCGTCCACTCGTAACGGGTGTGCGACATCAGCGCCACCCGGTCACCGGGCTGCACCCCGGAGGCGATCAGGCCCTTGGCGGCGGAGCGCACCTCGGCGAGGAAGCCGGCCGAGGTCACGTCCTGCCAGCGCCCGGCGACCTTGCGGGCGAGTACGGCGACATCGGGATGCTGAGCGGCGTTGCGGCGGATGAGATCCGTCAGGTTGCCGTCCGCGGGGACCTCGTACAGGGCCGGAAGGCTGAACTCGCGCAAGACTGCTGCTCCTCGTCGGCGCCGGCTGCGTTGTCGGCTGCGCTGTGGCCATGAGCGCAGGCTCATGATCGAGAGGGGTAATGGACTGCCCGGACGTTACCCATCGGTAAGCGGTTGGGGATAGAGGGTCAGGCCGAGATGTTCGGTGAGTCACACGCGCCGCCGTCCCCCGCAGCGTAGTCCAGCACAGGGCTGACCCGCAGGTAACCGAAGGGGTGACGGCGCTGCTCCGGGCGGGTGGGGCACCCTTGGCATGTCCGCCGCCGACGGCGGTTACAGTGATCGCCATGCGGGTCCATGTCGTCAGTGACGTCCACGGCGCGGCCGACGCCCTCGCCACCGCGGGCGACGGCGCGGACGCCCTCGTCTGCCTCGGCGACCTCATCCTGTTCCTGGACTACGCCGACCACTCGCGCGGCATCTTCCCCGACCTGTTCGGCACCGAGAACGCCGACCGCATCGTCGAACTGCGCACCGCCCGCCGCTTCACCGAGGCCCGTGAGCTGTCCCGGCGGCTGTGGGACGGCATCGACCGCACCGCCGCCGTGGAGGCCGCGGTCCGCCGGCAGTACGAGCAGATGTTCGCCGTGCTGCCCACCCCCACCTACGCCACCTACGGCAACGTGGACATGCCGCAGCTGTGGCCGGAGTACGCCGGCCCGGGCACCACCGTGCTCGACGGCGAGACCGTGGAGATCGGCGGCCGGACCTTCGGCTTCGTCGGCGGCGGACTGCGCACCCCGATGCGCACCCCGTTCGAGATCGACGACGAGACCTACGCCGCCAAGGTGGCCGCCCTCGGCCCGGTGGACGTGCTCTGCTCGCACATCCCGCCCGCGGTGCCCGAGCTGTGCTACGACACCGTGGCCCGCCGCTTCGAGCGCGGCAGCGAGGCGCTGCTGGAGGCGATACACACCGTCCGCCCCAAGTACGCCCTCTTCGGCCACGTCCACCAGCCGCTCACCCGGCGGATGCGGATCGGCGCCACCGAGTGCGTCAACGTCGGCCACTTCAACGCCACCCGCACCCCGTACGTCCTGCGGTGGTGACCGGGACGACCGGCCGTCCGCCGTCCGGGCCGCGCGCGATAACCTGACGCCCCAGACAACACCAGCACAGGCGACGAGGGAAGTCCCGGAGGGGCCACGGCGATGGCGGAACACACCAGGTCGAGCATCACCATCGAGGCGGCCCCGGCCGAGGTCATGCGGGTGATCGCGGACTTCGCCCGTTACCCGGAATGGACCGGCGAGGTCAAGCAGGCGGAGATCCTCGACACCGACGAGCAGGGCCGGGCCCGCCGGGTCCGCCTGGTCCTCGACGCCGGCGCCATCAAGGACGACCACACCCTCGCCTACACCTGGGGCGGCCCCGACCAGGTCAGCTGGTCGCTGGTGAAGTCCCAGATGCTGCGCACCCTCGACGGCTCCTACACCCTCGTCCCGGTCCAGGGCGGCCACCGCACCGAGGTCACCTACCAGCTCACCGTCGACGTCAAGATCCCCATGCTCGGCATGATCAAGCGCAAGGCGGAGAAGGTCATCATCGACCGGGCGCTGGCCGGGCTGAAGAAGCGCGTCGAGGAGACCGGCACCGCGGCGGGCGGCGAGACCGGCACGGACGGCTGAGCCGGCCTTGCGCACCATCCTGATCACCGGCCTCGGCGGCGCCGGACGCACCACCACGGCCGCCGCCACCGCGCTGGCCGCCGCCCGGGACGGCGCCCGCACCCTGCTGGTCACCGAGGACGCCGCGATCGCCGCGCCGCTCGCCGACGCCCCCGGGCTCACCGTGCGCCGCACCGACGGCGCCGGCGCCTTCCGGGAGCGCGCGGCCGGCTTCCAGCAGCGCCTCGGCGGCCTGTTCGACCTGCTCGGCGCCGAACCGCTGGACCCGGAGGAGTTCACCGAACCCCCCGGCGCCGACTCCTTCGCGCTGCTGCACGCGCTGCGCACGGCCGACGGGTACGACGTGGTGGTGGCCGACCTGCCGCCGCTGCCGCACGCCCTGTCGCTGCTCGCCCTGCCCGAACAGCTCCGCCGCTACCTGGCCCGGCTGCTGCCGCCGGAACGCCAGGCCGCCCGCGCGCTGCGCCCGATGCTCGCCCAGCTCGCCGGGGTGCCGATGCCCGCCCAGTGGCTCTACGAGACCGCCGCCCGCTGGGACGCCGAACTCGCCGCCGTCCAGGCCGTACTGGGCTCGGCGGCCACCACCGTGCGGCTGGTGGCCGAGCCCGGCCCGGCCGCCGCCGAGCGGATACCCGCCGCCCTGACCGGGCTCGCCCTCTTCGGCCACCGGCTCGACGGCGTGGTCGCCAACCGGATGCTGCCGGACGGCTCCGACGACCCGTTCCTCGCCGACCTCGCCGACAGCCGCCGCCGGCACCTGAAGACGCTGCGCGCCGCGCCCGACGCGGACGGCGTCCCCGTCCACGAACTGCCGCACCTGGGCGGCGAACCGCTCGGCCCGGACGGCCTCGCCCGGCTCGCGCTGCCCGCCCTCGCCCCCGCCGGCCATCCCCGCCCCGGACCGGCCGGCGACCCCTGGACGGTGGAGGACCGCCTTGCCGACGAAGGGCTGCTGCTGTGGCGGCTGCCGCTGCCCTGCGCCGACCGCGACGGCCTGGACCTGGTGCGCCGCGGGGACGAACTCGTGGTGGACGCCGCCGGGTTCCGGCGCATCGTGCCGCTGCCGTCCGCGCTGCGCCGGTGCACGGTGGCCGGGGCCGCGCTGCGGGACGGCGCGCTCCAGGTGCGCTTCACCCCCGACCCCGCCCTGTGGCCCCGCTGACGCCCGGCCGCCGGACCCGTGGGCGGCGGCCGTTCGGGTACCGTCGTAACCAGGCGGCCGGCGACGCCTGACGGCCAGGCAGGGAGGAGTCCGCGATGAGCGAAGGCACGGACCGTCCGAACCCCGAGGCGGACGCCGACGCGTGGGCACGGGCGTGCGCCGAGGACCTCGCGGCGGAACAGGCCAGGCGCCGCGGCGCGACCGGCGACCGGCCCGGCACCGCCGCCGAGGAACTGCGTAAACTCGCCGAAGCCGTGGTCGAAAAGGTGTCCGAACTGGGCAGCCCCGCCGCGGCCACCGCCGCGCACACCGTGATCGCTCAGGTGAAGGCCGTCACCGACACCGTACGGGAACGCAACCCGGAGGTGTTCGAGCACCTCAGCGCGGCCGGCGGGGAGATCCTGGCGGCCTACCGGGCCATGGTCCGCGGCCAGGAGAGCCGCTGGACCCGCACCCGCGACCGGGCCACCGAACCGGGCCCCACCCCTCGTTCCGACCGCCCTTCCGACGGCGGCGAGCCTTCAGGACCTGAACACATCGACCTCGACTGAGCCGCCTCGGGTACGGTTGGCTTCAGCGGGGTTCGACCGGAATCTGAGGGACACATGGGACTCACCATCGGCGTCGACATCGGCGGTACCAAGATCGCGGCCGGTGTGGTCGACGAAGAGGGCACGATTCTCGACACCTGCAAGGTGCCGACCCCGCCGACGCCCGAGGGCGTCATCGACGCCATCGCCGACGCGGTGCGCACCGTGAGCACCGACCACCAGGTCGAGGCGGTCGGCATCGGCGCCGCCGGATACGTCGACAACAAGCGCGCCACCGTGCTCTTCGCGCCCAACATCAACTGGCGCCACGAGACGCTCAAGGACAAGGTCGAGCAGCGCGTCGGCCTCCCCGTGGTGGTGGAGAACGACGCCAACGCCGCCGCCTGGGGCGAATACCGCTTCGGCGCCGGCCAGGGCCACGACGACGTCGTCTGCATCACCCTGGGCACCGGACTCGGCGGCGGCATCATCATCGGCGGCCGGCTCCACCGCGGCCGGTTCGGCGTGGCCGGCGAGTTCGGCCACATCCGGGTGGTCCCGGACGGCCTGCTGTGCGGCTGCGGCAGCCAGGGCTGCTGGGAGCAGTACGCCTCCGGGCGCGCCCTGGTGCGGTACGCCCGGCAGCGCGCGGCGGCCACCCCGGACGCCGCCAAGATCCTGCTGGGCCTGGGTGACGGCACCCCGGAGACCATCGAGGGCAAGCACATCAGCGAGGCCGCCCGGCAGGGCGACCCGGTGGCCGTCGACTCCTTCCGGGAGCTGGCCCGTTGGGCCGGCGCGGGCCTGGCCGACCTCGCCTCGCTCTTCGACCCGTCCGCGTTCATCGTGGGCGGCGGCGTCTCCGACGAGGGCGACCTGGTGCTCGACCCGATCCGCAAGTCGTTCCGCCGCTGGCTGGTCGGCGGCCGGTGGCGTCCGCACGCCCAGGTGCTCGCCGCCCAGCTCGGCGGCAAGGCGGGCCTGGTGGGCGCCGCCGACCTCGCCCGTCAGGGCTGACACCACCGGATGCCGGCGCGGCCCGCCCGGAGGGCCTGCGCCGGCATCCGGCACGCCGTGCCTGGACGCCATTTCGACCCGGAGGGGGAAACGCCGTGACCGCACCCGTGGAGGACCTGCCCGCGTCCCGGACCGAGCCGGACGGTTCGGCCGTCGTGCGCGTCCTCAGCTACAACGTGCGGTCGATGCGCGACGACCGCGAGGCGCTGGCCCGGGTCGTCCGCGCCTGCGCCCCCGACGTGCTCTGCCTCCAGGAGGCGCCGCGCTTCTTCCGCTGGCGCAAGCGGGCGGCGTGGCTGGGCCGCCGCACCGGCCTGGTCACCGTCGCCGGCGGGGCGACCACGGCCGGCCCGATGATCATGACCACGCTGCGGGCCCACGTCGTCCGCACCGAGGAGATCCTGCTGCCCCGCACCCCCGGCCTCCACCAGCGCGGCCTGGCCACCGCCGTCCTGCGGTTCGGGGCGGCCCGGCTGCACGTCGTCAGCTGCCACCTGAGCCTGGACGCCACCGAACGCCGCCGTCAGGGCCGACTGGTACTGGAGAACGTCGCCGCGAGCGGCGAACCCCACGCCGTCGTCGCCGGCGACCTCAACGACACCCCCCAGGGCCACACCTTCGGCCACCTCGCCGCCGAACTCCAGGACGCCTGGGCCACCCGCCCCTGGGGCGGCGAACACACCTCCGCCCCCCGCGCCCCCCGGCAGCGCATCGACGCCGTCCTCGCCACCCAGGGCGTCGAGATCCTCGCCTGCGGCGTCCCCACGCCCCTCCCCGGCATCACCCCCGCCGACCTCGTCGCCGCCACCGACCACCTCCCCGTCCTCGCCGCCCTCCGCATCCCGCCGACGAAGTAGCCCCGGCGGACCCGTGCGCTCCTGCGAGGGTCGCGCACGGGTCCGCCGTGTGTGGGAGCCCCCCTGGCGTGGCGACGCAGGGCCCGCGCGTGGCGTTCGCCGGGGGTGCCGGGTCCTGCCCTCCGGGCGGCCGGGGTGTCGGCGTGGGTCGGGTGGGCCGGCGCGCCGGGCCCCGCCCGCGCGCTGCCGCGTAGGCCCGCCGTGAGGGTTCCGCCCGCGGGACGGCGGTGCCCCCGGCACGTTGCGCTGCCGCGGGGAGGAGCGGCCTCCGCGTACCGGTCGCCGTGCGGTGGAGGTGCCTGCCGTGGCGGCGCTGGGCGCACGCGCGGCGTGCGTGTCCGCCGGGGCGTCCCCGGGGGCGTCGTGGGGGTTCCCCCGGGCGACCGGGGTTCACGCGGGACGGCCGGGGCGCAGCCCCACGCAGCCGGTTCGCCGCGCGGGCGGGCGGTCGGGCAGGCGGGGGGTGACTCGCGTGGACGGGACTGGGGGGCAGGACCGTCAGACCACCGCACCGCCGGACGGGTCGTCCCCGTCCTCGTCGCGGTCCTTCATCCGGGCGATCAGCGTGGCGAAGCCGCCGAGGAAGCCGCCGATGCCGAGGACCATCGCCCACCAGGGCACCGGTTGCTGGAGCAGGACGTAGACGAGGAGGAGCACCGGGCCGCCGAGGACGGCGAGCCAGGCGAACTTGGCGGTGACGTCGGCCTGGGGGAGTGGCGGGGGTTCGGGGGGTTCGAAGTGGCCCTCGTCCTCCTCGGCCAGTTCGTAGTCGCGCGGACCCGGCTCGGGCGGCCGGATCACGAAGTGGCGGGGGATCGCCGGGATCCCGCCGTCGGGCCGGCCGGCGGCGGGCAGGTTCTCCGCGTCCGGCCACTCACCGGTGCCGACCGGGGCGTCCTCCCCGTAGGCGGCGACGATCTGCGCCCAGGCGGCCTCCTCGTCCAGCGGGGTGCCGCCGCCCGGGGCGGGGTCCTCCGGGCCGTCCGCCGGCTCCTCCCGCTCAGCCACCGGCCACCTCGTCCGCCGTACCCTCCGTGGCCGGTGCCGCCTCCGGCTCCAGCCGCCGCACGAACGCGTACGAGGTGCGGAAGATCTCCTCCGCGTCGTGGTCGAGGGTGGCCACGTGGTAGCTGCGGTCCAGGGTGCGCCGGGTGATGTCGGTGCTGCCGACGCCGGCCGCCACGACGTCGGAGTTGGCCGGGTCCACCACGTGGTCGACCCGGCTGGTCATCAGCAGCAGCGGCGCCGTCACCCGCGGCAGATCGGCCTCCACCAGCCGCCACAGCCTGGTCATCGCGTACACGGCGTGCAGCGGCGTGCGGTCGTACCCCACCTCGGCCTGACCGTCCTTGGCGATGTCGCTGGCGATCCCGGCCACCGACGGCATCAGATGCCGCAGCACCGGAACCGCCTTGAACGCGGCGCCGTACGCCCGCACAGCCGGGTTCACCAGGGCGATGCCGCTGACCTCGGACGGGTGCCGGGCGGCCAGCCGCAGGGTGAGGGAGCCGCCCATGGACAGCCCGAAGACGAAGACCCGGCGGCAGCGGTCCCGCAGCGCGAGCAGCTCCCGTTCCACCTCCGCGTACCAGTCCTGCCAGCCGGTGATCTGCATGTCCTGCCAGCGGGTGCCGTGGCCGGGAAGCAGCGGTACGGAGACGGAGAGCCCGCGGTCGGCGAGATACTCGCCCCAGGGGCGCATCGACTGAGGGGAGCCGGTGAATCCGTGGCACAACAGCACTCCGACCTCGCCGCCGTCGTGGCGGTACGGCTCGGCACCAGGAAGCAGCGGCACCGTGGGTCTCCTGTTCGGTGAGGTGGGGCTCCGCGGTGATCGGCGGACAGGTACTTCACAGTACGCGGCCGATCGGACACCCGGTAGGTCCGGCGGTGCTCGCCGGGGAAGATGCCGCGCCCCCGGCGGGATAAGGTCTAGCCAGTGACTGCGGGAGGTCTTGGGTTGTTCTACGGCGTGATGAAGCTGACGCTCGGCGGGTCGCTCAAACTCGCCTTCAAGCCCTGGGTCGAGGGGCTGGAGAACATCCCGGCGGAGGGTCCGGCCATCCTGGCCAGCAACCACCTGTCGTTCTCCGACTCGTTCTTCCTGCCCGCCGTGCTCGACCGCAAGGTGACCTTCATCGCCAAGGCCGAGTACTTCACCTCACCCGGCGTCAAGGGCAAGCTCACCGCCGCGTTCTTCAAGGGCGTCGGCCAGCTGCCGGTGGACCGCTCCGGGGCCCGCGGGGCCGGCGAGGCGGCGATCAAGAGCGGCCTCGAAGTCCTCGCCCGCGGCGAGCTGTTCGGCATCTACCCGGAGGGCACCCGCTCCCCGGACGGCCGCCTCTACCGCGGCAAGCCCGGCGGCCTGGCCCGGGTCGCCCTCGCCTCCGGCGCCCCGGTGATCCCGGTCGCCATGATCGACACCGAGAAGATCCAGCCGCCCGGGAAGGTCGTCCCCAAGCTGATGAGCCCGGGCATCCGGATCGGCAAGCCGCTGGACTTCAGCCGCTACCACGGCATGGAGAACGACCGCTTCATCCTGCGCTCGGTGACCGACGAGGTCATGTACGAGATCATGAAGCTCTCCGGCCAGGAGTACGTGGACATCTACGCCACCGCCGCCAAGCGCCAGATCGCCGAGGCCAAGAAGCAGGCCGAGGCCGAGGCCAGGGAAGCCAGGAAGGACCAGGCGGAGCAGTAGGCGGACCGACGGCGGCGGACGGCCGCCGTCCCGTCGGGGGCGGAAGTCCGGGGCGGACGCCCGGGGCGGAGATCCTGCACGGGGGTCCGGGGAGGAAGTTCGGGGGAGGAGAAACCAGTGCCGCGCGCCGCACGGCCATCCAAGGTCGACCGGATATCGGTGGAGCAGCCGCTGTGGCGTGCGCTCACCGCCTACCGGGTGCTCTCGCTCGCCTACGTCGTCGCCCACTACGCCTACACCGACGACCAGTACGCCCGTCCGGGGTGGGCGTGGGCCTACATGGCGGTGCTCACCGGCTGGACGCTGGCCACCACGCCGTGCGTCACCTCCGGCGTCCGCTGCACCCGGCCGTTCCTCCTCGCCGACCTCGCCGTCGGCCTCACCGGCATCCTGCTCACCATCGCCGTGGACACCCACGTCCGGGTGGTGGCCGGCAACCCCACGCTGGTCGGGATCTGGTCGGCCGGGCCGGTGCTCGCCTTCGCCATCAAGGGCGGCTGGCGGTGGGCGGCCGGCGCCTCCGCCGTCGTCGGCGTCGCCAACGTCGTCGAGCGCGGCCAGGTCAGCCAGGGCAACGTGCACAGCATCGTGCTGCTGGTCTTCATCACCGTCGGCATCGGCTACGTGGTCGAACTCGCCCGTGGCAGCGAACGGGTGCTCGCCCGCGCCCTCCAGATCGAGGCGGCCACCCGGGAACGCGAACGGCTCGCCCGGGACATCCACGACAGCGTGCTCCAGGTCCTCGCCATGGTGCAGCGGCGCGGCAGCGAGATCGGCGGCGAGGCGGCCGAACTGGGCCGGATGGCGGGCGAACAGGAGGTCGCGCTGCGCTCCCTGATCACCGGCGGCCCGGTGCCCGCCCCCCGTACCGCGCCCGAGGCGGCCGGGGCGGTGGCGGACGACGCCGGGGACGGCCCCGCGGAGAGCGATCTGCGCACCCTGATCGGCCGTTACGCCGGGGCCCGGGTCACCGTCTCCGCGCCCGCCGAGCCGGTGCTGCTGCCCGGCCACGCCGCCCGCGAGGTGGCCGCCGCCGTCGGCGCCGCGCTGGACAACGTGGCCCGGCACGCCGGGGCCGGCGCCCACGCCTGGATCCTGCTGGAGGCCGAGCCCGACGCCGTCCTGGTCAGCGTCCGCGACGACGGCCCCGGCATCCCCGAGGGCCGGCTGGCCGACGCGGCGCGCGAAGGGCGCCTCGGGGTCGCCCAGTCCATCCGCGGACGCCTGCGCGACCTGGGCGGCAGCGCCGAGGTGACCTCGGTGGCGGGCCAGGGCACCGAGGTGGAACTACGGGTGCCGGTGGCCGGCCGGCCGAGCACGACGAAGGAGGGAGCGGCCCGGTGGCCGACGACAAGGTGACGGTGATGGTGGTCGACGACCACCCGATGTGGCGCGACGCGGTCGCCCGCGACCTGGCCGAGGCCGGGTACGAGGTGGTGGCCACCGCGGGCGACGGCCCCGAGGCGGTACGCCGCGCCCGCGCCGCCGCCCCCCGGGTGCTCGTCCTCGACCTCAACCTGCCCGGCCTGCCCGGCGTCCAGGTCTGCAAGCAACTCGTCGCCGCCGACCCGGCGTTGCGCGTGCTGGTGCTCTCCGCCTCCGGCGAGCACGAGGACGTGCTGGAGGCCGTCAAGTCCGGGGCCACCGGATACCTGCTGAAGTCGGCGGGGCGCGAGGAGCTGATCGACGCGGTGGCCCGCACCGCCGCCGGCGACCCCGTCTTCACCCCCGGGCTGGCCGGGCTGGTCCTCGGCGAATACCGCAGGCTCGCCGCCGCCCCCGCCCCGGCCGAGCCCGACGACCCCGGGGTGCCGCGACTGACCGAACGCGAGACCGAGGTGCTGCGGCTGGTCGCCAAGGGGCTGAGCTACCGCCAGATCGCCGAACGCCTGGTGATCTCCCACCGCACCGTGCAGAACCACGTCCAGAACACCCTGGGCAAGCTGCAACTGCACAACCGCGTCGAACTGGTCCGCTACGCCATCGAGCGCGGCCTGGACGAGGGGTGAACCCCGCCGAACCCTCGGCGGGCACCCCGTACGGGTGAGCCGTGCGCCGCGGGGGCCCCGGAACCGCCGCGAATTCGGCGTTCCGGGCGATCCCGTGTGACCTGGATCACGGCTAGCGTTGCCGGAGTCGGACGTCTGCCAGTGCTGTTCGCGGTGCTGGAGAAGGGAAGATTCCATGCGCGTCGGAGTGCTGACCGGCGGCGGCGACTGCCCCGGTCTCAACGCCGTGATCCGGGCCATGGTCCGCAAGGGCGTACAGAACCACGGGTTCGAGTTCACGGGCTTCCGCGACGGCTGGCGCGGCCCGCTCGAAGGGCTCACCAGGCAACTGGACATCCCCGCGGTCCGCGGCATCCTGCCCCGCGGCGGCACCATCCTCGGCTCCTCCCGCACCAACCCCCTCAAGGCCGAGAACGGGGTCCGCCGGGTCAAGGAGAACCTCGCCAAGTACGAGGTGGACGCCCTCGTCGCGATCGGCGGCGAGGACACCCTGGGGGTGGCCGCCCGGCTGTACGACGAGTACGGCGTCCCCTGCGTCGGCGTACCCAAGACCATCGACAACGACCTGAGCGCCACCGACTACACCTTCGGCTTCGACACCGCGGTCAACATCGCCACCGAGGCCATCGACCGGCTGCACACCACCGCCGAGTCCCACATGCGGGTGCTGGTGGTGGAGGTGATGGGCCGGCACGCCGGATGGATCGCGCTGCACGCCGGGCTCGCGGGCGGCGCCAACGTCATCCTCCTGCCCGAGCAGCGCTTCGACCTCGACCAGGTCTGCGGCTGGGTGGAGTCCCGTTTCCAGGCCAGCTACGCGCCGATCGTGGTGGTCGCCGAGGGCGCCATGCCCAAGGACGGCGACCTGGTGGTCAAGGACGCCGACCAGCTCGACTCCTTCGGCCACGTACGCCTCTCCGGCATCGGCGACTGGCTCGCCAAGGAGATCGAGAAGCGCACCGGCAAGGAGGCCCGCACCACCGTGCTCGGCCACATCCAGCGCGGCGGCACCCCCACCGCCTTCGACCGCTGGCTCGCCACCCGCTTCGGCCTGCACGCCATCGACGCGGTACGGGACCGGGAGTTCGGCACCATGGTCGCGCTGCGCGGCACCGACATCGTCCGGGTACCGCTCACCGAGGCCACCGCCAAGCTCAAGACGGTCGACCCGGCGCTCTACGCCGAGGCGGGCGTCTTCTTCGGCTGACGCCCACGGCCCCCAGGGGCGCGCCGGAACCCCGGCGCGCCCCTTCGCCGTTCACCCCACCGTCACCGCCGCCAGCAGCTCCGCCACGATCGCGGTGCCGTTCAGCGTCAGCACCGACTCCGGGTGGAACTGGACACCGGCGAACCCCGGACCACGCAGCGCGTGCACGTCACCACAGAACGCGTCGCGGCTCAACTCCACGCCGTGCATGCCCAGTTCGGCGGCTACCGCGTCGTCGCAGCGGGCGGTGAAGGTGTTGTAGAAGCCCACCGTCTCCGGCCGCCCGAAGAAGTCCACGCGTTCCTGCGCGCCCTGGAACGGCACGTCCTTGCGGACCACGTCCAACCCCAGCTCGGCGGCGATCAGTTCGTGCCCCAGGCACACCCCGAGCACCCCGCCCGCGCGTTCCCCGGCCGCCGCGCCGCGCAGCAGCTCGGCGGCGAGCGGACGCAGGCCCCGCATCCGCCGGTCGCCCAGGTCACCCGGGTCGCCCGGCCCCGGTCCCAGCACCACCGGACCGGCGTGCGCCACCGCCGCCCGGTACGTCCCCGGCTCGTCGTACCGCCGTACCGTCACCGCCAGCCCCGCCGACCGCAGCAGATGGGCCAGCATCGCGGTGAAGGTATCCTCGGCGTCCACCACGAGCGCGTGCCCCCGGTCCGCCGTGCGCCCCGGCTCCCGCATCCGCAGCCAGAACGGGGCGAGGTTCGCCCGCCGGGCGTCGAGCGCGGCCCGCACCCGGGGATCGGCGGCGAGCCGGCCCGCCGGTCGCGCCCCGCCGTCCGCCGGACCCGGCCGCACCCCGAGCGCCGCCAGCACCCCGGCCGCCTTGGCGTGCGTCTCGGCCACCTCGCCCCACGGATCCGAGTGACGCACCAGCGTCGCCCCCACCGACACCCTCAGCCGCCCGTCCGCGGCGACGTCCGCGGTACGGATCACGATCGGCGAGTCCAGCGTGCGTGCCCCGCCCGCGTCCCGCCCGATCAGCGCCAGCGCCCCCGCGTAGTAACCGCGCCCGCCGCGCTCGTGGCGGGCGATGACCCGGCAGGCGTTCTGCACCGGCGAGCCGGTCACCGTCGCCGCGAACATCGTCTCGCGCAGCACCTCACGCACGTCCAGCGTGCTGCGTCCGCGCAACTCGTACTCGGTGTGCGCCAGATGGGCCATCTCCTTCAGCCGGGGCCCGACCACCTGGCCGCCGAGGTCGCCGACCGCGCACATCATCTTCAGCTCCTCGTCGACCACCATGGTCAGCTCCTCCACCTCCTTCGCGTCGTGCAGGAACGCCAGCAGCCCCTCCGCCGACGGCCCCTCGGCCGGGTAGCGGTACGTCCCGCTGATCGGGTTCATCACCACCGTCCCGCCCGACATCCGCACGTGCGCCTCCGGGCTCGCCCCCACCAGCGTGCGTTCGCCGGTACGCACCACGAACGTCCAGTACGCGCCGCGCTCCCCGGCCAGCAACCGCCCGAACAACGCCAGCGCGTCCGCCGCGCCGAACCCCTCGACCGTCCCCTCGAACGTGCGCCGCACCACGAAGTTGGCGCCCTCGCCGCGCCCGATCTCCTCGGCGACCACCCGCTCCACGATCCGCGCGTACGCCTCGTCGTCCACGTCGAACGCCCCGCCCGACACCCGTACCGGACGCGTCGGAAGCGCCGCCCGCACCTCGTCCAGCGGCAGCTCGTACACCTCCCGCGGACGCAACACCATCAGCGGCGTCCCGTCGTCCCGGGCCTCGAACCCCCGCTCCCGGATCTGCCGGAACGGCACCAGCGCCAGCGCGTCCACCACGCTCCGCCCCGGCGCCCCCTCCGGCAACCCGATCTCCGCCAGCCGCCCGGCCTCCTCCACCGGCCCGACCAGCACCTCCACCACATCCCCCGCCCGCCCCGGCGCCCCCCTGCGCACCACCGCGAACGGCGGACACCCCGGCTCCGTCAACCGGGCGACCACCTCACGAGCGTCCATCCTCTTCGGCACGGCTTCCTGCCTTCCCTCCAGAACAGAGGGGCCGCCCCGCGAAAACACCGAAGGCCGCCCCTCGGGCGGCCTTCGCGTCTGCGTTTCTCGGTACGCGCGATCAGTGGGCCGCCGGATGGACGGTCCACCACCAGGACATGGCAGCATGCGCGTACATGCGGCGTAGCGTAACGCACACCCCTCGCGCCCGCCGCGTTCCGTTCCGCCATGCGGACGGTCGCCCCGGCCGCGCTGGAAACCCGTCGTCACGCCGTGGCCGGTACCCGGGCCCTGAACTCCTCGTACGGCATGGCGTGGTGCCACGCGGCGTCCCGTACCTGACACCACCGCAGGACCTCGGCCGGCTCGGTGACCAACTCGGCGCCGAGGTAGGTGTCGCTCTCGTCGAAGTGGAGTCTCAGACCGAAGCGGGAGTCGAACAGCCAGAAGTCGTCCATGGGCAGGCCCAGTTGCTCGGCCTGGGCACGGAACAGCCCCCGGATGTCTTCCCCGGCCGCGACGTTCGTGGCGGCGCTGTACAGCAGGAACCGCTGCCCGATCGTCGGCGGGTCGTCCACCAGACGCACCCGCTCGACACGCTTGCCCCGGGCGACCTGGGCCCGGATGTTCCGGCACCACGGACGGTCCGGGTCCTCCCCGTCCGCCTCACCGCGCAGGAACCGCTGCCACCCGTCCCCTTCCCGGTCCGAGGCGTAACCCCGTCGCGTTTCGAGACGCCACGCGGTGTGCGCGAAGCCGTCGCCGAAGTAGTGGTCGAAACTCTCGTCGCTGATGAACCGCGGCATCGTCCGTCCAACTCCTTCGGTGCGCTGTCGCGGGGCTACCTGGTGAACTCGCCCTTGGCCACGGCGGTTACGAAGGCGGTGAACGCCTCCGGGGTGAACGTCAGGGCCGGGCCGTCGGGGTCCTTGGAGTCGCGGACGGCGACGGTGGCGGGGAGGGCGGCGACCTCGACGCAGTTGCCGCCGGTGTCGGTGCTGTGGCTGGACTTGTGCCACTGGGCGCCGCCGAGTGCGGCTGCCTCGACGCAGTTGCCGCCGTCGTCCCCGCTGTGGCTGGACTTGCGCCAGCGGGCGCCACCGAGCACCGCCGCTTCGACGCACTGTCCGCCGGTGTCACTGCTGTAGCTCGACTTCCGCCACCGCGCGCCGGTCAGATCGGTATTGCTGGGCATGGCGAACCTCCGTCACGTGGGCCATCGGCGCCTCCGCCGGTGGTCCCAGCGTGCCCAGGGTTCGCGTGCCCGACAAGAACGCCGGTCGGCCACCGGGCGGGGCGCATCGCCGTGGGCGCCCGGTGCCGCCGGATCCGGGGTTACGCGGTGAACTCGCCGTCCGTCACGGCCGAGAGGAAGGCGGTGAACGCTTCCGGGGTGAACGTCAGGGCCGGGCCGTCGGGGTTCTTGGAGTCGCGGACGGCGACGGTAGAAGGGAGGGCGGCGACCTCGACGCAATCGCCGCCGGTGTCGGTGCTGTAGCTGGACTTCCGCCACTGAGCGCTGGTCAGGTCAGGCTTGCTCTGCATAGCGATCCTCCATCACGCGGGCGATCAACTCCGCCGAGTCCTCCACCGAGAGGGCGGCGGCACGCAAATGATCGTAACGGAGCGAACGGCCCTTGACTTCCTGCGGGTTGGCGGTCATGTGGCCGGGCCCGTACGCCTCGTCGTAGACGATGTCCGGGTCCTTCTCAAAGCGCAGAATCTTGAACGAACCGGGAAGTCCCGCGTGGGCGCCTGCCGTGAACGGCATGACCTGGATCTGCACCCAGTCGTGGTCACGGAAGCTCAACAGGTGGGCCAGTTGACCACGCATGGCCTTCGGGCCGCCGATCTGCTGATGCAGCGCCGCCTCGCCGATAACGGCCCAGAAAACGGGCGGCTCCTCCCGGTCGAGGATGCGCTGGCGCTCAAGTCGGGCTGCCACCCGTTCGACCAGCCGCTTCTGCTGCATGACGCCGAGCGTGGCGCGGGCGTACTCAGGCGTCTGCAACAGTCCAGGTACCACCTGAGCTTCGAAGCTGTAGATGTGCGTCGCCTTCGCCTCCAGCTCGGCGTACGGCCGGAACCAACCCGGCAACTGGCTCCGCATCACCAACTCCCACACCCTCATCAACGTCCCGTCCGTCCCGAGGGCCGTGTCGATCCGCTCCGTGAACTCGCGCGTCGGGACCTTCCGCGCCGTTTCGATCTGGCCGATCAGCGAGCCGGTGCAGTAGACCTTGGCGCCCAGTTCGTCGAGGGTGAGTTGGGCCGCGAGGCGGAGGCGGCGGAGTTCGGAGCCGTAGAAGTTGAGTGGGGAGGCACCTGGGTCGAGTTCGCGGATGTTGGGCATGGGACCCCCTTGGCTTCCGTACCCCGCCAACGGTATGGGGGGTTTCGTTCGGCGTGTAGCTCAGCGTAGTCGGCCGGTTGCAGCCTTGTGGGGTGAATCCGATCGCCGCCGAAGTCCTGGGTGACTTCCCTCCGGAGCAGTACCGCATGACCCTGCGTCCCAGCCCGCACATCGTGCGTCATGTGCGGCGGATAGTGGCCATCCTGCTGGAGTTGTGGGGGTTGCCCGAGCTGATCTGCGCCGCCGAGTTGGCGGTCACTGAGGTGGTCGGGAACGCGGTGCGGCACGCGCCGGACGGGCCGTGCCGGGTGCGGGTGGCGCGGCTGCCGGGCGGGGTCCGGGTGGAGGTGGCGGACGGTTCGCCGCAGTTGCCGCGAGCGCGGGTGGCGGGGCCGTTGGACGAGGGCGGGCGCGGGCTGGCCCTGCTCGGCGCGGTCACGCGGGAGTGGGGCGCCGAGCCGGATCCGGACGGTGGCGGCAAGACGGTGTGGTTCGAGCTGGCGGTGGGCCGGGTCAGCCGCGGACGGGGACGGTGAAGCGGTGGCCCGCCCTGGCGCCCTGTCGGCGGGGCCGGCGCCGCATCGGGGGCAACGACGGCATGGTGATCACCGGGCGCGGGACGTCGTGTTCCGCGCTCCGTGCGTGGTGGACCCGCCGTACGACCATGCGGAACAGCGCCACCACGGTCGCCGTGGGTTCCCCCGATGCGGTCGGACCGGTGCGAGTGCCCGGCCGCATCCTGCGCTACGCGCTGGTGAGCTGCGGAAGCCCGAGGTGAACTCGTGCCCGCCGACCGGGCCGCCGTACCAGCTCAAGCTCACGCGGCCCGGCCGGGGAGGTTACAGCGGTCTGATGTTCGCGGCCTGGAGGCCCTTGGGGCCGGACTTCACCTCGTACTCGACCTTCTGGTTCTCCTGAAGGGACTTGAACCCGTCGGTCCTGATCTCCGAGAAGTGGGCGAAGAGGTCTTCGCCGCCGTCGTCGGGGATGATCAGCCCGAAGCCCTTGGCGTCGTTGAACCATCGGACGATGCCTGTTGCCATCTTTGTTGCCCTCAGCTTTCTGCCGTGGCCATGACCGAACCTCAGGCTAATGGTCTCGTCCTGTCGGCGGGGGTCGAATGCCGTGAGCCGTGACGAGCGGCGGTCCGGGTCAGCGGAGCGCCACCCGGACCTGGGCGCGGACCCGGGATGTCAGGTTCGCGCACGCCTGGAGGTCGACGGAGTCGGGGGAGCCGGTCGTGGCGGAGCCGGTCTGCATGACGGTGGCCACGGTGCCGTTGTCACCCCATCCGCAGATGGGGAAGGACACCACCTGGCTTCCCCGGGTCGTGGACAGCACCTCGCAGGCGACCCGCTCGGAGGAATCGGCCGGGGTGAACTCCTTCGCGGCGATGGAGAGCGTGGTGGCCTGGGCGTTGGAGGCGCCGCTCAGCAACTCGTCCCGGTCGTGGACGGGGTCGGCGGTGCGGCCGGAGAGCCCCGTGACGAGCAGTGCCTTCCGGTCCGTTCCGGCGGCGGTGACGTACTCGCCGCCGGCGGCCGTCCGGCTCTGCATGTCGATGCCCTTGGCGCCCGCCTGCTCGGCGAGCGGCCCGCTGAGGTCGCGGGCGCGGACGTACGTGCCGTCCAGCAGGGTCCTGGGCACCGTGAGCTTGTACTGCGGATCCGGTCCCTGCTCGGCGACCTCACGTCGCGCCTCGCCGCGCTCCCCGTAGCTCACCACGCCCACCACGACCGCCGCCGCCACGACGGTCCCGGTCACGATGGCGACCACCTTGCCCGCCTTGTTCCTGGCCGGAGGAGGCGGTGGCGGGGGCGCCCCCCAGGGCGCCGGTGCGCCCGCGTACGGGTTCCCCTGCGGGGACGGCGGTGGCGGTGGCGGCGGTAACGACATGTGCGGACTTCTCCCCAAGATCCCCGGAGCCGGACGGCTCGCCCCATCCTCCCGTCAGAAGCCGGAGGTGTCGATGTCCATTCCGAAGGGCTCGGGGAGCCGGACGGGGGTGCCGAAGGGATGGGGGCCGTCGACCCGGGTGTAGCCGAGTTCGAACGGTGCGGAGAAGACCGTGCAGACGCGCTCCTGTGAGTCGACCAGCAGATAGAGGGGTGCGCCGTACTCGGCGTACCGCTTCCGCTTGACGATCCGGTCGGTGTCCTCGTCGGACGGGGAGGTGCACTCCACGACGAGCAGCGTCTGGTCGGGCAGGACGAGGAACGGGTCGGTGGCGTCGAGTTCCTGGGGGATGACGACGAGGTCGGGGACGTACCAGTTCGCCGAGCCGGGAAGGTCGACGTTGCCGGAGCCGTCGACCCAGCCCATCCGGTCGAGCCGGGGCAGGATCCGCCGACGGATCTCCCGGACGGCCCCCTCGTGGCCCCACGACCGCCACGACGCCCGGAGCGTCCCCTCGACGACCTCGGCCCGCCCGCCCGCGACGTGCTGCACCGCGTACTTCAGCGCGCGCTCCGGGTCGACGTCGTGGTACGGCTTGACGGGCTCTGCGGCCATTCGGACCCTCCTCCGACCGCCACGCTACCGACCCGCACCGGAGCGCCACCGGCCCAAACCGGGTCATCCCGCTCGCGCGGGCGGCGGGCTCACCCGAAGAGGTGATGTCCGGGACGTTGGGAATCTCGTCTCATTACGTGAGCATCGCCCGGGGCGGGGGGTGCGACCCCGTAACCTTGTGTCTGTGACCGTGAACGCTGAAAACACCGCCGGTGGCAACACCTGGCGTCATCTGCCCGCGGCGCAGCAGCCCGAGTGGCCGGATCCCGAGGCTCTGCGCGATGTGATCGCGGAGCTGGAGTCGTATCCGCCGCTCGTCTTCGCCGGTGAGTGCGACCTGCTGCGCGCCCGGATGGGGGCGGTTGCCCGCGGCGAGGCGTTCCTGCTCCAGGGCGGCGACTGCGCCGAGGCGTTCGACGCCGTCTCGGCCGACCAGATCCGCAACAAGCTGAAGACGCTGCTCCAGATGGGCGCGGTGCTGACGTACGCGGCCTCGGTGCCGGTGGTCAAGGTCGGGCGGATCGCCGGCCAGTACAGCAAGCCGCGTTCGAAGCCGACCGAGACCCGCGACGGGGTGACGCTGCCGACGTACCGCGGCGACTCCGTCAACGGCTTCGAGTTCACCGCCGAGGCCCGCACCCCGGACCCGCAGCGGCTCAAGCGGATGTACCACGCCTCGGCCGCCACGCTGAACCTGGTGCGCGCCTTCACCACCGGCGGCTACGCCGACCTGCGCCAGGTGCACGCCTGGAACCAGGATTTCGTGAAGTCCTCGCCGTCCGGCCAGCGCTACGAGGCGCTGGCCCGGGAGATCGACAGCGCGCTCAACTTCATGCACGCGTGCGGCGCGGACCCCGAGGAGTTTAAGACCGTCGAGTTCTACTCCTCGCACGAGGCGCTGATCCTGGACTACGAGTCGGCGCTGACCCGTACCGACTCGCGGACCGGCCGGCTGTACGACGTCTCCGGGCACATGGTGTGGATCGGTGAGCGCACCCGGCAGCTGGACGGGGCGCACCTGGAGTTCGCCTCCCGGATCGCCAACCCGGTCGGGGTCAAGCTGGGGCCGACGTCCACGGTGGACGACGCGCTGACGCTGATCGACCGGCTGGACCCGGAGCGGGAGCCCGGCCGGCTGACGTTCATCACCCGGATGGGCGCCGACAAGGTCCGCGACAAGCTCCCCGAGCTGGTCGAGAAGGTCACCGCCTCCGGGGCGCGGGTGGCCTGGGTCTGCGACCCGATGCACGGCAACACCTTCGAGGCCGCCTCCGGGCACAAGACCCGCCGCTTCGACGACGTGCTCGACGAGGTCAAGGGGTTCTTCGAGGTCCACAAGGGCCTGGGCACCCACCCGGGCGGCATCCACGTGGAGCTGACCGGCGACGACGTCACCGAGTGCGTCGGCGGCGGCGACGAGATCTTCGTGGACGACCTGCACCAGCGCTACGAGACCGCCTGCGACCCGCGGCTCAACCGCAGCCAGTCGCTCGACCTGGCGTTCCTGGTGGCGGAGATGTACCGCGGCCAGTGACCGGCCGGTAACGGCGGAAGGGGCGCGGATCACACCGATCCGCGCCCCTTCGGCGTTCCCCGCCGCTGGTGGGCTGGGTAAGGTTAGGTTAACCTCAGTGACGGCCGACCTGGCCGGGCCCGATACCAGCAAGGGGTGAACCGCGTGTACGTCTGCTCGTGCTTCGGCATCACGGAGGAGCAGGTACGCGAGCACGCGGACTCCGGACGCTGCACCCCGCGCCAGATCGCCTCGGCGTGCAAGGCGGGCACCGACTGCGGCTCGTGCGTGCGCCGCATCCAGGCGCTGCTCGGCCGGGGCGCCGACTGCCTGCCGCGGGAGGCCGCCTCGGCCGCCCCCGCGCTGCCGCCCGCCGCCGCGGCCCGCCTCACCGCCGTCCGCGCCCGGCAGGCCGCCCGCCGCGCCGCCGCCCGCGTGGCGGCACCGGTCGCCTGAGCCCGGCCCGGAGGGGTCAGTCCCCGTCCGAGCTGGGCTGTTCGATCTGCTGGGCGAGGTAGAGCGCCTCACCGAGCTTGTCCACCAGCTCCAGCTGGGTGTCCAGGTAGTCGATGTGGTGTTCCTCGTCGGCGAGGATGGACTCGAAGATGTTGGCCGAGGTGATGTCGTCCTTGGCGCGCATCACGTCGATCCCGCGCCGCAGGCGGTCGATGGCCTCGACCTCGATCTGGCGGTCGGCCTGGAACATCTCGGTGACCGTCTGGCCCACGCGGACGTGGAAGAGGCGCTGGTAGTTGGGGAGCGCATCCAGGAAGATGATCCGGTCCGTGAGGACCTCGGCGTGCCGCATCTCGTCGAACGACTCGGCCCGGGTGTACCTGGCCAGCTTGTACCAGCCGTTGTTCTCCTGAAGCTTCGCGTGCAGGAAGTACTGGTTGATCGCGGTCAGTTCCGCGGTGAGCTGCTCGTTGAGGAACTCGATGACCTCGGGGTCGCCCTGCATGGCAACAGCCGCCCTTCTGGGGAAGCCCGACATGTGACGCGCATCCTCGCACCGCGGACCGGGCCGATCCAGTATGTACACGTCCGGGTGCGTTGCGCCCGGAATCATAGCCGCCCTGGTCAAAAGCATGCCGTCCGGTCTGTCACCATGGAGTCATGGGTCAGTCGGAACGCCACGAAGGAGAGCTTCCTCCGGGGCAGCGCCTTCAGCGCGGCTGGCCGGTGCTGCACTACGGACCGGTGCCCAAGTTCCGCCCCGACCGCTGGGAGTTCCGGGTCTTCGGGGCCACCGCCGACGGCGACAAGCACTGCTGGAACCACGAGGAGTTCTCCGCGCTGCCGCACACCACGGTCGTCGGCGACTTCCACTGCGTCACCAAGTTCTCCATGCTCGGCGTCGAGTGGGGCGGCATCTCCACCTCGACCCTCCTGGCCCTGGCCCCGCCCGCGCCCGAGGTCACCCATGTGATGGTGTGGGCCGAGTACGGCTTCAGCGCCAACCTGCGGATCGCCGACTTCGCCGACGACAACGCCGTCTTCGCCACCCACTGCCGCGGTGAGCTGCTCACCGCCGAGCACGGCTTCCCGGTACGGCTGATCGTGCCGCACCTGTACGCCTGGAAGGGGCCGAAGTGGGTGCGCGGCGTGGAGTACATGGTGGCCGACCGCCGCGGCTTCTGGGAGGAACGCGGCTACCACAACATCGGCGACCCCTGGCGCGAGCAGCGCTACTCCTACCAGGAGGAACCGGGCGACGGCCCGGAACTCTAGCCTCGTTCACCGCAACGCCTTCAGCCGGGAGATGTCCACCGCGTCCTGCTCCTTCGCCCCCGGGGTCTCGATGACCAGCGGGACGCCCTCGGTGGCCGGGTGGGTGAAGAAGTCCCGGAAGGGCTCGACGCCGATGTGACCGGCGCCGATGTTCTCGTGGCGGTCCTTGTGGGCGCCGGCGACGTCCTTGGAGTCGTTGGCGTGGATCAGCTTCAGCCGGCCCGGACCGCACACCTCCACCAGCTCGTCCAGGAGCGCCTTGGTGCCGCCCGGCGCCGTCAGGTCGTGGCCGGCCGCGAAGGCGTGGCAGGTGTCCAGGCAGACCCCGAGCCGGGGGTGGTGGTCGAGGGCGTCGAAGTAGGGGCCGAGGTCGGCCATGAGGGAGCACAGCGAGGCGCCCTGGCCCGCGGTGGGCTCCAGCAGCAGCCACGGGTCGTCGTCGTGGGTCAGCTCGTCCAGCAGCGGCAGCACGTGCTCGCGCACCTGCGCCAGCGCCACCTCACGCGTCCGCCCTCCGGTGGCCGAACCGGTGTGGACCACCACCCCGCGCGCCCCGATCGCCCGGCCGCGGCGCAGCGAGTGCCGCAGCGAGGCCACCGACCTGGTGACCGTCTCCGCGGTGTGCGAACCGAAGTTGATCAGATAAGGCGCGTGGACGTACGCCGAAACGCCCTCGGCCGCGCACCCCTCGCGGAACGCGGCGTCCTGGGCCGGGACCCCCTCGGTGGTGGCCCAGCCGCGCGGGTTGGCCACGAAGACCTGGACCACCTCGGCGCCGACCGCCCGCGCGTACGGCAGCCCGCCCGCCGCCAGCCCCCGGGAGACGGGGACGTGGGCACCGACGGGGTTGCGCGGAACGAGGCCGGCGGGGGAGGAGGTGAGGCTCACCGTTCCAGGATGTCATGGCCGCGGACGGTGCCCGCCGGGCCGTCCGCGCTCACCGGGCCCACAGCGTGATCGTGGTGTTCTTCGGCTGCGTCGAACCGCCACCCGGCGACTGGTTGAACACCTTGCCGGTGAAGAACACCTGGATCACCGAGACCTTGAACCCCGCCTGCTGGAGGATCCTGGTGGCCTCGTCCACGTCCTTGCCGGTGACGTCGGGCACCTTGAACAGCTGCTGCCCCTTGGAGACGGTCAGCGTGACGGTGTCGCCGGCCGCCGCCTGGGTGCCGTGGCCGGGGGACTGCTGGGCCACCGAGTCCTTGGGCACCGCGTCGGAGTAGACCGGGGTGCCGGAGACCTCCACCTTCAGCCCGGCCCCGGTCAGCGCCTGCTCGGCGTCGGAGACCGTCTTCCCGGTCACGTCCGGCACCGGCACCGGCCGGCCCTTGCTGACCGTGAACGCCACCGCGTCCCCGGACTTGCGCGCGGTGCCCTTGGCCGGGTCGGTGGAGATCACCGAGCCGGCCGGAACGGAGTCGCTGAACGCCTTGGCCACCGTGCCCGGGGTGAGCCCGGCGCCGGAGATCCGGTCCCGGGCGGCGTCCAGCGGCTGCCCGGTGACGTCCGGCACCGCGACCCGGTGCGGGCCCCGGGAGACCACCACCCGTACCGTGCCGTTGCCCCGGATCCGGGCGCCCGGCCCGGGGTCGGTGGAGACCACCCGGCCCTTGGCCACCGTCTCGCTCCAGGCCTCGCCGAAGCTCACCCCCAGCCCGGCCGCCCGCAGCCGCTTGCCCGCCTCGTCCTGCGTCAGCGCCAGCACCGGCGGCACCGAGGTGAACTGGCCCGAGCCGACGTACCAGACCACCGCCCCGCCGCACACCAGCACCGCCAGCGCGACCAGCAGCGCGATCAACCCGCGCCGGGAGGGACGGCGCACCGCCGGGGCCACCGTCTCCTCGCGCACCAGATCCGGCGGCACCTGGAAGCGGGCGGTGCGGTCCACCGCCCCCTCGGCCGGGCCGCCGCCGGGCCGGGGCACCACGGCGGTACGGTCCTCGGCGCCCGGCGCCAGCGGCGTGCGGGCGGTCGGCGGCACCGCGTCGAGCTGCTCGCCGGTGAGCCCGGCCCGTACCTGCCGCACCAGGGCCAGCAGCGCGACGGCGTCCGCCGGACGTTCACCGGGGTCCCGGGCGGCGGCCCGCGCCACCAGGTCGTCCAGGCCCGGCGCCAGCCCGGGGGCGGCCGCCGAGGGCGCCGGGACGTCCTCGTTGAGGTGCTGGTAGAGCACGGCACCCGGGGTGGCGCCGGAACGCGCCTTGGCCCCGGTGAGCATCTCGTAGAGCAGCACCCCGCACGCGTAGACGTCGGTGCGCTGGTCAGCCGAGCCGTCCTCGATCTGCTCCGGGGCCAGGTACGACACCGTGCCCAGCACCGAACCGCTGGTCGCCGTGGTCTCGTTGCCGACCGCGCGCACCAGCCCGAAGTCGGCGACCTTGACCCGGCCGTCCGACCCGATCAGCACGTTCTCCGGCTTCATGTCCCGGTGCACCAGACCGGAACGGTGGGCCGCGCCCAGCGCCGCCGCGATCGGCTCCAGCACGTCGAGCGCGGCCCGCGGGGTGAGCGCCCCCTGCTCCCGCAGCACGTCCCGCAGCGTGCACCCGGCCACGTACTCCATCGCCAGGTAGCCGTAGTCGCCGTCGGTGCCCTGGTCGTAGACGCCCACCACGTTGGGGTGGTCCAGCCGCGCGACCGACTTGGCCTCCCGGATGAAACGCTCGACGAAGGCCGCGTCGGCGGCGAGCGAGGGGTGCATCACCTTCACCGCGAGCACCCGGTCCAGCCGGGTGTCCACGGCCCGGTAGACGGTGGCCATCCCGCCCACCGCGATCCGCGCCTCGATCCGGTACCGGCCGTCGAGCGCCCGGCCGATCAGCGGGTCGCGCAGGGTCGTATCCACGACAGGTCAGTCTACGAGCCGCGACGGCCGGGACCGACCGCCGCGGCCCCAGGTCAGAACGCCGGGCGCTCCGGGTCGAAGGCGGCGACCCCGTCCACCGGTGAGGAGGCCAGGGCGTGGTGGCGGCGGGGGATGCGGCCGGCGCGGTGGGCGAGCCGGCCGGCCTCCACCGCGTGCCGCATCGCCTCGGCCATCAGCACCGGACGCTGCGCCCGGGTCACCGCCGAGGCCAGCAGCACCGCCGCGCACCCCAGCTCCATGGCGAACGCCGCGTCCGAGGCGGTCCCGGCCCCCGCGTCCATGATCACCGGCACCTGGGCGCGCTCGGTGATGAGCTGGAAGTTGTGCGGGTTGCGGATCCCCAGCCCGGAACCGATCGGCGAGCCCAGCGGCATCACCGCGGCGCACCCCACGTCCTCCAGCTTGCGGGCGAGCACCGGGTCGTCGTTGGTGTACGGCAGCACGGTGAAGCCGTCGTCCACCAACGTCTCGGCGGCGTCGAGGAGTTCGACCGGGTCGGGCAGCAGCGTGCGCTCGTCGGCCACCACCTCCAGCTTGACCCAGTCGGTGCCCAGCGCCTCCCGGGCCAGCCGGGCGGTGAGCACCGCCTCGCCCGCGGTGAAACACCCCGCGGTGTTGGGCAGCACCCGGATGCCGTGCCGGTCCAGCACCGAGAGCACCGAGCCCTTGACGGCCGGGTCGAGGCGGCGCATGGCCACCGTGGTCAGCTCGGTGCCGGAGGCGAGCAGCGCCTGCTCCAGCGTCTCCAGGCTGGGAGCACCGCCGGTGCCCATGATCAGCCGGGACGAGAAGGTGGTACCGGCGATGACGAGCGGGTCGTCGGCCATCGGTCAGCCTCCCTGGACTGCGGTGAGGACCTCGACGCGGTCGCCGTCGCCGAGCGGGGTGGAGCTCCACGCGCCCCGGGGCACCACCGTCTCGTTGACGGCGGCGGCCACCCCGGAGTGGGCGGTGGTCAAGGTGGCGACGAGCCGGTCGAGGGTGAGGTCCGCCGGGACCTCGCGGGACTCGCCGTTGAGCGAGACGGTCACCATGGACGGGACGGTCATGCGGACGACACCTCGCTGCGTGCGGTGGTGGTGGCGGAAGCGGAAGAGGACGGGCCGGCGAAGCGGCGGGGCGAGAACGGGCGGGCGGCGTCCGGCAGTTCGCCGGTGGTGAGCACCTCGGCCATCACGTCCCCGGTCACCGGGGTCAGCAGCACCCCGTTGCGGTGGTGGCCGGTGGCCAGCAGCAGCCCGGGCAGCTCGGTGGGGCCGAGGACGGGCGCGTTGTCCGGCGAGCCGGGCCGCAGCCCCGCGATCGTCTCGGTCAGCGCCAGCTCGGTGACCCCGGGCACCAGTTCGTGGGCGTCGCGCAGCAGCTCGTACACGCCGCCCGCGGTGACCGTGGTGTCCCACCCCAGTTCCTCGCTGGTGGCCCCGATCACCAGCTCCCCGTTCTCCCGGGGCACCAGGTAGACGTGGCCGCCGCGCACCACGGCGCGGACGGTGCGGGACAGGAACGGGGTGGCCCCCGGCGGCATCCGCAGCCGCAGCACCTGGCCCTTGACCGGGCGCACCGGCGGCAGCACGTGCTCGGGCACCCCGGCGACGGTGCCGCTCCAGCTCCCCGCGGCGAGCACGGTGCGGCCGGCCGCCACGAACGTGCCGTCGGAGAGCACCGCGCCCACCGCCCGGTCGCCGGCCACCTCGATCCGGGCGGCCTCGGCACGGTGCAGGACCACCCCGGCCAGCTCGGCGGCGCGCAGCAGGGCGGCGGCGAGCCGGCGCGGATCGGTCTGGTGGTCGCCGTCCACCCGCAGGCCGCCGCGGACCGCGGGGGAGAGCATCGGTTCCAGACGCCGGCACTCCCGGCCGCTGAGCCACTGCGCGCTCAGCCCCAACGACCCCTGGAACGCGTGGAGTTCACGAAGCTGCGCCCGGTCGTCGGCGTCCAGCGCGACCGCCAGCGTGCCGCACTCCCGGTAGCCGATGTCCGCCCCGGTGGCCTCGGCCAGCTCGGCGGCGAACGACGGATACCGCCGCGCCGAGGCCAGGTTGAACTCCAGCAGCGTCTGCTCGCCGTACTGGAGCTCGGTCACCGGGGCCAGCATGCCGGCCGCCACCCGGGCGGCGCCCCGGCCGGGCGCCGGATCGGCCACCGCCGTCCGCAGCCCGCGCTGGGCCGCCCGCCAGGCGGTGACCAGGCCGATGATGCCGCCGCCGACCACGAGCACGTCATGGCTGTGCCCCGGTCGCGGCGGACGCGTGGACGGATACATGGATATCCCGCTCCTCCCTTCGCCGGCATGACCCGGATCAGGTTCTACGGTCGGCGGCCGGCCAGCCGCCCTCTCAGCCCGGTGCGTCCGGGCTCCCGCGAGTGCAATACGGCAGCCACTGTATTACGCGCCGGGCGCCCCGGTTAAGGGCGGGGACGGACGGCCCCGCGCGCCGCCCCGCGGCGATCTTGGTGTGACGGTGTGTCAGACATCTCGCCGCGTACGACTGCGACCCCGGGGCCCGACGGGTTTACGGTGATCGCGTGAGCGAGGACGAGACTGTCGTGACCGAGGACGGGAACGTGGCGCGGGTCGTGGTGGCCGGCGCCGGGATGGCCGGGGTGCAGACCGCGATCTGCCTGCGCGACCAGGGCTTCCCCGGCGAGATCATCCTGCTGGGCGCCGAACCCCACCAGCCGTACGACCGGCCGCCGCTGTCCAAGGCCGTCCTGCTCGGCGCCGCCGACGGCTCGGCGTTCGAGGTGGACTTCGCCGGCCTCCGCGTCGACCTGCGGCTCGGCTCGCGCGCCGAGGCGCTGCGCCCCGCCGAGCGCGAGGTGATCACCTCGGACGGCCCGCTGCCCTACGACCGGCTGGTGATCGCCACCGGCGCCGAACCGGTCACCCTGCCGGGCTCGGCCGGCCTGCCCGGCGTCCACCTGCTGCGCACCCTGGACGACGCCAACGCGCTGCGCCCGGTGCTCGCCGCCCGCCACGAGGTGGTGGTGGTCGGCGCGGGCTGGATCGGCGCCGAGTTCGCCACCGCGGCCCGCGAGTCCGGGTGCCCGGTCACCGTGGTGGAGGCCGCCGACCACCCGCTGGCCGGGGTGCTGCCGCCGGAGATCGCCGAGCCGATGCGCGGCTGGTACGAGGCGGCCGGGGCACGGCTGCTGACCGGCACCGCGGTCGCCGCCGTCGAGCCCGGCTCGGTGGTCCTCTCCGACGGCACCCGGCTGACCGCCGGCGCCGTGGTCGTCGGCATCGGCGCCCACCCGGCCACCGGCTGGCTGGCCGGCTCCGGCATCGCGCTCGACGAGCACCACGCGGTCCGCGCCGACGACCGCCTGCGCACCTCGCTCCCCGGGATCTACGCGGTCGGCGACTGCGCCTCGTTCCCCTCCGCCCGGTACGGCGAACGGCTGCTGATCCACCACTGGGACAACGCCGTCCAGGGCCCCCGGGTGGCCGCCGCCAACCTGCTGGGCGGCGACGAGGTCTACGACCCGGTGCCGTACTTCTGGTCCGAGCAGTTCGGCCGCTTCGTGCAGTACGCCGGCCACCACACCGCCGCCGACCGCATGGTGCTGCGCGGCGAACCCGGCGGCCCCGCCTGGTCGGTCTGCTGGCTGCGCGACGGCGCCCTGGCCGCCCTGCTCGCCGTCGGCCGCCCCCGCGACCTCGCCCAGGGCCGCAAACTCATCGAGCGCGGCGCGCTGCTGGACGAGACGGCGGTACGGGACGCGGCGGTGCCGCTGAAGAACGCGGTGCGCGAGGCTGCGTAGCCGTACGGCGTACGCCGTCGCCCGGGCGGACGGGTCCGGGTACCGGTTGTCGGTGCGGGATGGCAGGCTTGTCGTGTGACCGAGATCGACAACAAGATTGACGCCCTCGTACCCGCCTGGCTCAACCTCCCCGAGGTCGCCGAGCGGCTCGGCGTCGAGGTGACCCGTGTTCGTTCGCTCATCAAGGAGGGCCAGCTCATCGCGGTCCGCCGCGGGGAGAACCGGGTCCTGATGGTGCCCGCGGACTTCATCGGGGACGGCAAGGTGGTCAAGGGCGTCCCCGGCACCCTCACCCTCCTGCGGGACGACGGCTTCACCGACGAAGAGGCCCTGGAGTGGCTCTTCACCCCCGACCCGACCCTGCCCGGCACCCCCGCCCAGGCGCTGCGGGAGAATCGCGGCACCGAGGTCAAGCGGCGCGCCCAGGCGCTCGCCGTCTGACCCGCGCCGCACCGGCAGACCCAGCAGCCACCACCCCGGGGGAGCGCCCACCGCCATGAGCACCGCCACCGCCGCCGACCGGCGCGCCAGGCTCGCCGACGCCCGGCTCTACCTGTGCACCGACGCCCGCAAGCGCCAGGGCGACCTCGCCGAATTCCTCGACGCGGTCCTCGCCTCCGGCGTCGACGTCGTGCAACTGCGCGACAAGGGCATGGAGGCCCGCGAGGAGCTGGAGCACCTGGCGGTCTTCGCCGACGCCTGCCGACGGCACGGCAAGCTGCTGGCGGTCAACGACCGCGCCGACGTCGCCCACGCGGCCGGCGCGGACGTGCTCCACCTCGGCCAGGGCGACCTGCCGGTGCCGGCCGCCCGCGCCCTCCTCGGCGACGAGGTGCTCATCGGGCGCTCCACCCACGCCGAGTCCGAGGCGGCGGCAGCCGCCGCCGAGCCCGGTGCCGACTACTTCTGCACCGGGCCGGTGTGGCCCACCCCGACCAAACCCGGCCGCCACGCGCCGGGGCTGCCGCTGGTGGAGTACGCCGCCGGGCTCGGCACCGCCCGCCCCTGGTTCGCCATCGGCGGCATCGGCCTGGACAACGTCGAGCAGGTGCTGGCGGCCGGCGCTCGGCGGATCGTCGTCGTCCGGGCGATAACCGAGGCCGACGACCCGGCCGACGCCGCCGCCCGGCTCGCCAAGATCGTCCGAGGGGCGGACGGGAACCCGGCATAACGCGTATATGGCATTGCAGGTTATGGGCGCCCCGGATGGCCGGATAGCCTGACCCGTATGGCCCTTGGAACCCCTTCCACCAGGACCGATCGCGCGGTCACCATCCGGGAGCTGCTCGCTTCCGGCGAGCGCTCGTACTCCTTCGAATTCGCCGCCCCGAAGACCGAGAAGGGCGAGCGGACGCTGTGGAACGCCATCCGCCGCATCGAGGCGGTCAACCCGACGTTCGTCTCGGTGACCTACGGCGCCGGCGGCTCCTCCCGCGAAGGCACCGTACGCGCCACCGACCGCATCGTCTCCGACACCACGCTGACCCCCTGCGCCCACCTGACCGCCGTCAACCACTCGGTGGCCGAGCTGCGCAACATCATCGGGCAGTACGCGGACGCCGGAATCCGCAACATGCTCGCGGTGCGCGGCGACCCGCCCGGCGACCCGCTGGGCGAGTGGGTGCCCCATCCGCGCGGGCTGCGGTACGCCGCCGAACTCGTCGAACTGATCAAGGAGTCCGGCGACTTCTGCGTCGGCGTCGCCGCCTTCACCGAGATGCACCCGCGCTCCACCGACGTGGAGACCGACACCCGGCACTTCGTGGCCAAGTGCCGGGCCGGCGCCGACTTCGCCATCACCCAGATGTTCTTCGACGCCGACGACTACCTGCGGCTGCGGGACCGGGTGGCCGCGGCCGGCTGCGACACGCCGATCATCCCGGAGATCATGCCGGTCACCAACGTCCGGCAGATCGAGCGGTTCTCGCAGCTCGGCAACGCCCCGTTCCCGCCCGCGCTCGCCGAGCGCATCCTCGCGGTGCAGGACGACCCGGCGGCCGTACGGGCCATCGGCATCGAGTTCGCCACCGAGATGTGCCGCAAGCTGATGGCCGAGGAGATCCCGGGGCTCCACTTCATTACGCTGAACCACTCCACGGCTTCACTGGAAATCTACGAGAACCTGGGCCTGCACCGTAGGCCGTGACGGGCGGATCCACCGCCCTGGGCGACGGCTTCGGTGACGACCGGTTGAGGAAGGGCGCGTATGGGCTACGCGTTGCTCTACATCGCGTTCGGCATCGTCGCGTTGTGGCTGCTCGGCGAGGTGCTCCTCCAGCACAAGGCGCGGCTGCGATGGCGGCTGTGCGCCTTCGCCGGCTTCCTGGGCGTGGTGGCGGGGGTGGTCATCCCCTCGGTCCTGGTGATCTGCCTGGGGGCGGTCGCCTTCGCCACCGGGCAGACCTTCGTCACCCTGTCCTACCGGCGCGGGTTCACGTCCGGGTGGGCGCTGGGCGGCCGGCCCGGTGCGAGCCGGCGCCGCCGGGCCGGTGGTCGGGGCGGCCGGGGGGCCGCCGCCGTGGAGTCCTCCGGAACGGGTGACGGTGGCGGTCGGCGAGGTGGCGGCCGGCGCCGCAAGGGCGGTCGCGGCGCGGCGGTGGCCGGAGCGGCGGGTGCCGCCGCCGCGGCGGCCACCGCGGCCACCGTCGAGGCGACCGCCGACGACCCCGAGGCCACCGCGGTGGGCGGCTTCGAGCCGTACGACGGCGGCGAGCCCGACGGCTACCCGGCCGACCCCGGCCAGCCCCACCCCCAGCCCTGGGCCGACCCGTCCGAACCGGTCGGCTACCCCGGCTACGACGACGCCTACGAACCCGACGTCTTCGGCAACACCACGCCCTACCCCGACTACGCCGACCAGCCCTACCCCCCCGCCCCACCCGCCGACCCCTACACCCCCCCCACCCCTCCCGGCGGCATCTGGACCCCCCCATCCCCCCGACCACCCCCATCCCGCGGAGCCCTACGACCCGTACGGGTGGTGAGCCCCGGAGTCGCGGCGGGGGAGGCGTGGCGCAGCGAGGTGTGGTCCGGGGCGGGCAGGCGGGTGGACTGCGTGCCGCGCCGGCGCGATCGGCCGGCGCGGTGCCGGCCCGGGCCCGTAGCCGGGTTGCGGTCACCCCGCCGGGTACGTGGGCGTGGTCGATTCCGCGCCGAGGCTTCGAGCCGCCGGGTCGGCGTGCCGTGTCCGGCGCGATCGGCCGGCGCGGCTGACGGCACGGTCGCGGGGTCGGGCTGCCCCCGCCGTCGGCGCGCCGGCGTTCGGGGCGGGGCGGCTGTCGTGATGGGCGGTTGCGGGTCGGCCGGTGTCGTGACGGGGTTGGCAACGTGGTAGGGGCTGTCTCCCCCTCCCTACGCTGGCGTGCCCGGTGCCGGGGCGGGATGTCCGGGGCGGGGCGGCCCGTTGAGGGGCCGGGGGCAGCGGCTGTCGTGATGGGCGGTGTCGGCACGGGTCGACAAGACGGCGTGGGCCGCCCCGGGCGGTCGGGTGCCCGGCGCTGGGGGTCAGCGGCTGCCGCCGGGGCCGCCGGCGATGAGGTCGGCGACGATGGCGGCGGACATGCCGGCGTGGGCGGGGCCGCCGCCGGGGTGGGCGGAGCCGCCGACCAGGTAGAGGCCGGGGGTGCCGCCCCGGTTGGCGGTGCGCAGGAAGGCGCCGTCGGCCCCGGCGAGGACCGGGGCGGGGACGGCGCCGCCGGGGGCGCCGGTGGCCGCGGCGACGTCGGCCGGGGTGCGTACCTCGCGCCACAGGAGGCGGTCGGCCAGGTCGGGTATGGCCGCCCCGACCGCCCGCGTCACCCGGTCCGCGAACGCCTCCGCGTACCCCGGCGCCGTCCAGTCGACCGGGCCCTGCGGACGCACCGTCACCGTCAGGACGGCCGACTCGTGGCGGTCGTCCGGCCGCAGCGCCGGGTCGTCGGGGCGCAGCACGGTGACCGTGGGCGCCTCCTCGTCCGGGGTGCCGGAGCCGTGCACCACGGTGCGGTGGGCGGTGCCGGACGGACGGGCGCCGCGCAGCGCCAGCAGCACCGTGAAGCGCGCCAGATCACCCGGGAGCGGCGTGCCGGGCCTGCCGTCCACCACCACGTCCGCCTCGGCCACCTCGCCGTCGGCCAGCTCGACCCCGGCCGCCCGGCCGTCCCGTTCGACGACCCGGGTCACCTCGGCGCCGAAGCGGAACGCCACGCCCCGCGCCACGCACCGGTCGTACACCGCGCCGGCCAGCGCCCGCATCCCGCCGGCCACGTACCGGGTGCCGAAGGTCTGCTCCATGTACGGCAGCACCACCGCGCTCGCCGGGGCGGTCGCCGGATCGAGGCCGTACTGGAGCGCGTACCCGGACATCAGCGCCACCAGCCCGGGGTGGCCCAGCTCGCGGGCGGCCAGCGCGGCCAGCGAGGGGACGGCGCGCCGGAAGAGCCCGCGCCGGGCGGCCGGGTAGGGGTCGCGGCCCAGCGGCGTGGGGTCGGCGGCCAGCGTCTCCTCCAGCAGCGGACGGCGGGTGACCTCCCACACGTGCCGCGCCCGGTTCATCACCTCGCCCCACCGCTGGCCGGCCCCCGCGCCCAGCGCCGCGTCGAGCGCCGCCACCACCCCGGCCCGGGAGGCGTCCGGCAGCGCGAACCGGGTGCCGTCCGGGAGCACGTGCGCGCTGGACGGGTCGGTCTGCCGCACCTCGACCACCGACTCCAGGGTGCCCTTGCCGCCCCGGCTGGTCTTGATGAACAAGTCCCGGTAGACGGCGGGCAGATGGAGCAGCCCGGGGCCGGTGTCGAAGGCGAAGCCGTCACGTTCGTAGCGGCCCACCCCGCCGCCGTACGTCGCCGCCCGCTCGTACACCGTCACCCGGTGGCCCGCCGTGGCCAGCCGGGCCGCCGCCGCCAGGGCGCCCATACCCGCGCCGATCACCGCGATTCCTGCCATGTCCGGGACTCTATCGGCCACCACCGACAACGCCGCACCCCAGGTTCCGGCCCGCCCGGTGAGCCCGTCGCACCGGGGCTGAGTATCCGTACCTAGGCACCCAGTTGAGTAGCCGCACGGATGGGACGGGGGCCCCGGGGACGAGAGAGTGGATCACGCGGACGGCAGTGATCATCCGGAACCGCCGGCACGGGGCGGCGGAACGGACGGCACGGTCCGCACGGGGGAAAGAGCGGGGGAAGCGCTGGTCCGGCGCGGCTCGACGGGGGATCGAGCCGCGCCGGACCAGCGCGCTCGCGCTCGGGGGTCGGGGGACGAGGGGCTACGAGCCGCTGCCGCCGACCCGGCCCTGGAGCAGCCGGGACAAGGCGGCGTGCACGTCGTCGATGTTCCGCTCGGGCTGGAACGCCTGCCAGTCGAGCGCGGCCACCAGCACCATCCCGAACAGCGCGGACGCGGTCAGCGGCACGTCGATCTCGGCGCTCAGCTCACCGCCGTCCACCGCCTCCCGCAGCACCTTCTCCACCACCGCGATCGCCTCCTGCCGGACCATCATCAAGGTCGACTGCCAGGCCCGGTTGGTGCGCCACAGCTCGGCCACGTAGAGCTGGGTGAACGACGGGTAGCGGGCGATGAAGGCGAGCCCGGCGCGGATCATCGCGTCCAACGCGTCGACCCGGCTGCCGCCGGCCGCCGACACCCCCTCCGCCGCCTCCCGCAAGGACGCCGTCAGCAGACCGACACCGTGCCGCAGCAACTCCTCGAACAGGTCGTTCTTGCTGGCGAAGTTGTAGTAGACGGTGCCCTTGGCCACCCCGGCGCGTTCGGCGATCTCGTCCACCGTGGTGGAGGAGAACCCCTTCTCCGCGATCAGGGTGACCGCGGCCTCGTAGAGCTTCTGCCGGGTCGCCTCGCGTCGTGCGCTGTTCATGGCGCTGATTCTCCTCCCCCGGCGGGGTGCCCCGGGCGCGCGGCCCGGGGCACCGTGGCGTACCGGTTCACAAGCTGATCTCGGGGTGCAGCCGGTCCACCGTCCACACCTGCTTGCGGCGGGCGGTCCACGCGGTGAGCGTCAGCGCCCCGGCGGTGAAGGCGGCCAGCACCAGGCAGGCCCGCCACACCGGCCACATGTCCCCGCCGGTGATCAGGTGGCGCAGGCCGTCCACCACGTAGCTCATCGGCAGGAACGGGTGGATCCAGTTGAAGAACGCCGGCGAGGTCTGCACCGGGTAGGTGCCGCCCGCGGAGGTCAGCTGGAGCATCAGCAGCGCCAGCACCAGCACCCGGCCGGCCGGGCCGAACCGCGCGTTGCACCACTGGACGAGGGTGGTGAAACAGGCCACCACCAGCAGCAGGAAGCCCACCGTGCCGGCCGCCCGGACCATCTGGAGCCCGATCGCCCAGTGCAGCACCGACAGCAGCGCCGCGCTCTGCAGCACCCCGATCCCGGCCACCGGCAGCCAGCCGGCCAGCGCGATCCGCCACCCGGAGGCCCCGGCGGCCAGCGCCCGCCTGCTGAGCGGCTGCATCAGCATGTACGCGACCATCGCGCCGACCCACAGCGAGAGCGGGATGAAGTAGGGCGCGAAGCCGGTGCCGTAGTTGGGCGCCTTGTGCATGTCCTCGGCGGCCAGCCGCACCGGGTCGGCCATCACCCCGGCCCGCTGGGTCCGGGCGTCCTTGCCGTAGTCGGGGATCTGCCGGACGCCGTCGGCCAGGCCGGTGGCCAGCTGGTTGGAGCCGTCGGAGAGTTTGTACAGACCGCCGCTCAGCGACTGGGCGCCGGTGGACAGGTCACCGATGCCGCTGTTCAGGGCGTTGCCGCCGTTCCGCAGCTTGCCGATGCCGTTGTCGAGGGCGTTGCCGCCGTTCTCCAGCTTGCCGAGGCCGCCGTCGAGGGCGTTGGCGCCGGTGCTGGCGTCGCGGTTGCCGGCGTGCACCCGGTCGGCGCCCGAAGCCACCTGGTGGGCACCGGAGTTGAGCTGGTTGATCTGGCGCACCGCGTTGTCCAGGTCGGACGACAGGTGCGGGGCGTCGTCGGCGAGCTTGCCGGCGAGCTGCTGCAACGAGGCGAGGTCGCCGTCGAGCTGACGCAGGCCGTCGGTGTCGTTCTGGACGACGGTGTGCACGTCGTGCGCCACCCGCGCGGTGAGCTGCGCGGCGTCCACCGCCTTCTTCAGCGCGGCGCAGTCGACGCCCAGCCCCTTGACGTCGCCCGCCGCGCCGCCGCACTGCCGCTGGTAGGCGGCGGACAGGTCGTCGTACGCGGACTGCGCGTCGCTGTCGGCCTGCGCGGCGGCCTGCGGCAGCTTGGCCAGGTTCTCCCGGATCACCCGGGAGCCGTCGGCGACCAGCCGGGCCGCGTCGGCGATCTCCTGGCTGTGGTTCTTCAGCACCGGCCGTACGGTGTCGGCGAGGCCGCCCACCTTGTCGGCGAGCTGCTGGGTGCCGTCGGCCACCTCGTGGGCGCCGGCCGCCACCTTCGCGGAGCCGCTCTCCAGCGTGTCGAGCCCGCCGGCCAGCTTGCCGCTGCCCTGCTTGGCGGTGCCGAGGCCGTCGGCGAGCTGTCCGCTGCCCTGCTTGGCGGTGCCCAGGCCGTCGACGAGTTCACCGCTGCCCTGCTTGGCCTTGGTGAGGCCGTCGTTGAGCTTGGCGGCGCCGTCCTTGGCCTTGCCCAGGCCGTCGTTGAGCTTGGCGGCGCCGTCGGCCGCGGTGCGGGTCTTGTCGTGGATGTCGGAGAAGGCCAGGAAGATCTTGTCGTAGAAGCCCCGGGACGCGGTCGCGGAGGCCGCCGAACGCACCTCGGAGAAGACGGTGCGGGAGATCTGGCCGACGATGTAGTTGTTGGCGTCGTTGGTCCGCACCTGGAGCGCGCCGGTCTGCGGGTCGTCGCCGCCGCTGGAGGCCACCCGGTGGCTGAAGTCGGCCGGGATGGTCAACGACAGGTAGTACGTGCCGTTCTCCACGCCCTTGGCGGCGTCCTGGGCGTTGGTGTCGACCCAGTTGAAGCTCTTGCTGCGGTTGGCCCGCAGCTTCTTGACGATCTCGTCGCCGGCGGCGATCCGTTCACCCTTGACCGTGGCGCCCTTGTCCTCGTCGACCAGGGCCACCGGCACCTTGTCCAGCCGGCCGTACGGGTCCCAGAACGAGCACAGGTACAGCGCGCCGTACAACAGCGGCAGCAGCAACGCCACCAACGCCGCGACCGGCAGCTTCCCTCGCCCGAACTTCCGCAGCTCAAGCGCTGCCAACCGTGGCGCCCGCATCGGCCGCCGCCCCCTTCCGTATGGTCTCCTCCGCCGCCTGGCGCGTGCTGCCCAGGCGTACCGTCAGCGCGTCCGGCACGTCCCCGGGCGGCTCGGTGCACACCGCGAGGACGGTCACCCCCGAGGCGGCGACGGAACGCAGCGTCCGCCAGGCCGCGGCCCGGTCCTCCGTGGACAGCTTGTGGTCCACGTCGTCCAGCGCGAGCACCCGGGGGCCGGACAGCAGCGCCAGCGCGATGCCCAGCCGCAGCGCCTCCAGCCGTTCCAGGTCGCGCACGCTGGTGCGGGGGCCCTTGGGCAGCGTCCGCGGGTCGAGCCCGGCCGTCGCCAGCGCCTCGGCGATCCGGTCGCGGGCGTGGGCCGCGCGTTCCTTGCGCGGGCGCAGCAGTTGGCGCAGCGAGCCGCCGAACCGGCTGACCAGCAGGGCGCGTTCCCGCAAGTGCTCGGCGACGGTGAGCGCCGGGTCGAGTTCGGCGATCCCGGCGACCGGCCCGATCCCGGTGATCCCGCGAACCTGGGCGAGCTGCTTGGGCAGCCGGAACCCGGCCACCTCGGCGTGGCCCTCGGTGGCCCGCATGCGGCCGGTGAGCGACAGCAGCAGGCAGGTGCGCCCGGAACCGGACGGTCCGGCGAGCGCCACCAGGCTGCCGGCCGGGGCGTCGAAGGTGACGTCCTGGAAGACCCAGCCGCGGGGGCCCTTGAGGCCGAAGTGGTGGGCGCGGACGGTGGCGGGGGCCGTCGTTCCGGCCGGTGCGGTCGTTCCGGCGGGGGCCGCCGGCGCCGTGGTGGACGGGGTGTCCGGGGCCGCCGGGGTCGTCCCGGAGGCCGGACCCCCTTGGGCCGTGCGGGCCTGCTCCGGGGGTGTTTCCGGTGGCCGGTCGGCGGCCGTGGCCCGGCTGTGCTGCGCGCGCCCCTGCTGCACGTGCCCCTCCTTCGTTCACGCGGTGGTTCGTCTTGCACTGACTGGTCAGTCTAAAAACTAGGATGCCACATCCTCCGCCCGGCTGTCCTCCGGGTGCCCCAACTCCCGCCGCGCATACGGGATTTCCCCAGGTCAGGGTCGATTGTCAGTGGTGTGCCCGACTATGGGCGGTGACGGTGCGAACCGTCACCGACGACAGGAGGTCGCCATGGCTGCCACCGCCGCATCGCGTCGCCGTCCGATCCCCGGAGGCCGGTCCGCCGGTCCGCCGGCCGACGTCCACCCCGTCCTGCGCCGGGCCACCGCCTCGCCCGCCGCCCTCGACCTGCTCGCCCAGGCCCGCCGCGGTCTCGCCGAGGCGGCCGAGGCCCCCACGGCCAACGAGCGGTACGCCACCGCGCATCTGGCCGCGCTGCGCACCGCCGCCGCGGTCCTCGCGGTACGCGGCCGTCCCGAGGCCACCCCGCGCCGCCGCCGGCGCATCCGCAGCGCCTGGGAGGTGCTTCCGGAGGCCGCCCCCGAACTGGCCGAGTGGAGTGCGCTCTTCGCCTCCGGCGCGGAACGCCGGGCACGGGCCGAGGCGGGCATACCCGGTGCCGCGACCTGGCGCCAGGCGGACGACCTCCTCCGCGCCGTCACCGTCTTCCTCCGCCTCGTCCACCGCCTCCTGGCCCTCCCCTCCTGACGGTTCGCTCACGCGGGTTCGCTCGCGCTGGCGGTCAGCGGGCCCGCTACGCGCTGGCGGTCAGCCATTACTCCGTGGCCCGGTTCGCCCGTTTCAGGGTGCCGGGGTGGCCCCCGTTCGCCCCTGTCCGGTGGGTGGTTGGTGGGGTTTTGGTTGGGTTCGGCACCGGGTGGGTTCGCCTTGGGTGCGTATGGGGTCGGGGGCGCGCCGGGGGTGACTCCTCGCTCCCCGTATCCGCCACAGCTTGGCTCCGGCCGCTGGGTCGCTGCGGGGACACCCCCGGCACACCCCCTCCTGTCCGTTCGCGGGTGCCTCTCTTCGCGGGTGGGGGTGAGTAAGGAGGTTGGGGTGACCCCGATTTCCTTTCTCACCCACCCCGTGCCGCAGCGCGGAACGATGCGGAACGGGGGCGTGCAGGGGTGTCCCCGCAGCGACCCAGTAGCCGGAGCGCAACCGTGGCGGATACGGGGAGCGAGGAGTCACCCCGGAGGGCCCCCGGGAACCCAGGCAGACAGTGCGCATCCCGCGCTATGCGATGACAGCCACGGGTGGGCGGAGGGAAACATCCGTGACGCCAGCCACGACGAGAGGGGGACCGGGGGCACCCGGGGAGGTAATGGCTGACCGCCAGCGCGAGCGAACCGCCACGGCGAAAGGGGAACGGGCGCACCCCGAGGTAGTGATGGCTGAGGTCGGCGAAGCCTTATGGTGGAGCGGCCAGTACGTGGAACATCCGTGGATGAGGAGCCGTCGCGCCGTGTCAGACCCGCTGCGCCCCCGCGCGTCCCTGCGAACCGCCGTGGTGTGGGAGGTGCTCAAGGACGCCTTGGAACGGCGGGCCAAGGCCGCCGTTCCGGAGGGGTCGGGGCTCGACGTCCTCGACACCGGCGGCGGCACCGGCAACTTCGCCGTCCCCGTGGCCGAACTCGGCCACCGCGTCACCGTCGTCGACCCCAGCCCGGACGCGTTGTTCGCCCTGGAGCGCCGGGCCGCCGAGGCCGGGGTCACCGACCGGGTGCGCGGGGTGCAGGGCGACGCGGGCGGCCTGCTCGACGTGGTGGAGAGCGGCGCCTACGACGTCGTGCTCTGCCACGGGGTGCTGGAGTACCTCGACGACCCGGCTGGCGGCGTGCGCAACGTGGTGCGCGCGCTGCGCCCCTCCGGCACGCTGAGCCTGCTCGCCGCCGGCCGCAACGGCGCCGTGCTCGCCCGCGCCATCGCCGGCCACTTCGGCGAGGCGCGCCGCGGGCTGACCGACCCCGACGGGCGCTGGGGTGAGGGAGATCCGCTGCCCCGGCGGTTCACCGCCGAGGAACTCACCGCCCTGGTCGGCGAGGCCGGGCTGGAGGTCGCCTCGGTGCACGGCGTGCGGGTCTTCGCCGACCTGGTGCCCGGGGTGCTGGTGGACACCGAGCCGGGCGCCGTCGAGGCGCTGCGCGAGCTGGAGCTGGCCGCCGCCGAACTCCCCGCGTTCCACTCGATCGCGACCCAGTTGCACGTCCTCGCGCACCGCGGCTGACCGGGCACGGAACGTCCGCGGCGGATGTGGCGTCGCTCCCATCGCGGACCGCTGCCTTCCGGCCGCGCGGAACGTATCATCGAGGTAAAGCAAGGGCAGCATGAGGAACCCACCCGCGGGGAATGCACTTGTCGCACACCGCAGGTGCGCGATCAGTGGATCAGCGGGTGGCCAGGGGCAGAGGGGCGGGTTTCCCGGGGGCGCAACCCTGCCTATCCTGAAAGGGTCGTACCGGTCGCACCCCCTGCGACCGACGAGTAGGAGGACTCCGTGCCGCTCTCGGAGCACGAGCAGCGCATGCTGGAGCAGATGGAGCGAGCGCTCTACGCCGAGGACCCGAAGTTCGCGTCGGCGCTCGAGGGCAGCGGGCTGCGCACGTTCACCCGGCGGCGCGTCTACCAGGCGGTCGCCGGTTTCCTGGTCGGCATCGCGCTCCTGATGGCCGGTATGGTCGCCCAGCAGATCTGGATCAGCGTGGTCGGCTTCCTCGTGATGCTCGGCTGCGCGGCGCTCGCCGTGACCGCTTGGCGACGGTCCGCCAAACCGGAACAGTCCGCTCCGGGACGTGTCGGCCACCACCCCGGCCGGCCCCACCCGCGCCGCAAGGGCAGGGTGATGGACCGGATCGAGGAGCGCTGGCAGCGCCGCCGCGACGAGCAACAGGGGCCCTGACCCTCCGTTCCACCCGTCTCCGCCGGACCCCTCCGGTTCGGACCTCTCCGGTCCGGGCCGGAGGGGTCCGGCGTCTTCCGTGCGGTGCGCGCCCCCGGCGGGGGAGGCCGACACGCCCGGCGGCGCCCCTCAGCGGCTGGGACGCAGCGTCGCCAGCGCCGCACGGCAGCGTGCCGCCACCGCCGTGCGGAGTTCCGCGAACCGGCGGCCGAGGCGGGCCGCGGAGCGCGGGGCGAGCCGGGCCCGCAGGCGGGTGCGCCGGTCGGCCCCGGCGTGCAGGGCGGCGCACGCCCGGCGCACGTCGTCCGCGAGGCCGTCGGGGACGGTGGGGGTGGCCGGGGCGTACAGGACGTGCTCCACCGCGTCGCCGAGCCGTCGGGCCGACTCCGCGGCGGGGCCGGCGAGTCCGAAGACGCGCACGACACGGGCCGCGGCGCGGCGTGGCGTCTCGGCACCGTCCGGCGTGGCGCCGAGGTCCCACGCGGTGTCGACGAGTTCGCGCCAGGCGGCCAGCACCGCCTCCCGCGCCCCGGCCGCCCCCGCCGCCCGGGCCAGCCGCACCGACCGCTGCCGCACCCGCCACACCGCCGGCACCGCGCCCAGCGCCAGCGCCAGCAGCGCCACCAGCCCGAGCAGCGCGTACCCGGCCCACGAGCCGTCCGACGGCATGCCCACCGTCACGGTCGTGGTGCCCGTGCAGTCCGCCCGCCCCGGGTGGCCCGATCCGTCGCACGAGGCGCTGGGGGAGGGGCCCGGCGCGGGGACCGCCCCGGAGCCGTGGCGCGGCCCGGACGGGTCCTGGCCGCCCGGGGACGGCGTGGTGGGGCGGGTGTAGTCGGGGGTGGAGCCCCGGCTCGGGGTCGGCTCGAACCGGGTCCAGCCGACGCCCTCGAAGTACAGCTCCGGCCAGGCGTGCGCGTCCTTCAGCCCGACCAGGTACGAGTTGTCCGACTGCGGGGTGCCCGGCGCGAAGCCGACGTCCACCCGGGCCGGGATGCCCAGCGTGCGGGCCATGGCGGCCATGGTGAACGAGAAGTGCACGCAGAACCCGCGCTTGTCGTGCAGGAAGCGCACGATCGCGTCCGGACCGCTGCCCTCGGCGACCTTGGTGTCGTAGGAGAAGCCGCCGGTGGTGGTGAACCACTGCTGGAGCCGCACCGCGCGGTCGTAGGCGGTGGTCGCCCCCTCCGTGACGCGCAGCGCGGTCTGCCGCACCTCGGCCGGCAGGTTCGCCGGCACCTGGGTGTACTCCTGGCGCAGCCTGGCCGGCGGGGCGGGCGCCTCGGCGAGCTGCCGCGCGGTGGGCTGCACCAGCAGGCTCGTCACCTGGTAGCGGGTGCCGGCGGTGGTCTGCCCGTGGTCGCCGACGAGGGTGCGCCCCTCCGGCTCGTACCGCCAGCTGCCGCCGGTCTTGACGCGCACCGCCGGGTAGGGCATCGGCAGGTAGGTCTGCACGTAGCCGGTGGCCGCCGCGAAGGTGGTGTTGACCTGCGCGACCTGTACCGCGGAGCCGAGTCCGGCCGGGGTGGGCAGGGTGTCGGGGACGTCGGTGACCCGGCGCTGCGAGGCCCGCCAGGTGGTGCCGTCGAACTGGTCGAGGGTGAGGATCCGCAGGTACATGTCGGCGGCGTCGTCGGTGGTGGTGCGGTAGCGCAGCACCTCCTGGTCCTGCGGCTGGTTGAGGCTGGACTGCAACGACACCAGCGGGTTGACCGCGGCGATCGTGCCGCCGCCGCGGCCCAGGCCGCGTACGGCCCCGTCCGGTGTGAGCAGCCCGGCGCCCATCGCGGGGAGCGCGGCCGGCACCAGCAGCGCGAGGCCGACCGCCAGCGCCCCGATCCGCCGGCCGCCCCGCACCGGGGCCGCCGTGCCCGTCCCGGCCGGTACGAACCCGGTACGCCGGGGCGCAGGGCCGAAGACGCGCCCCCAGCGGGTGAGCCGGTCCCGCCCCTCGGCGAGCAGCATCACCAGGTAGCCGGCGGCGGTGAACAGGAACCACAGCCAGTGCCCGCCGCCCTCGTTGAGCCCGGAGGCCACCGAGTACAGCGCCAGCAGCGGCAGCCCGGCGGGCGCGGCGCTGCGCAGCGTCACCGCGATCACGTCCACCACCAGCGAGAAGAGCACCACCGAGCCCACCAGCAGCAGCCGGATCCCGGCGGTGACCGGGGCCGGCGGCGCGTACTGGCCCACGTCCTGCACGCCCTCGGTCAGCAGGTGGCCGAAGGCGAGCAGCGCCCGCGGCCCGGGCACCAGCCCCAGCAGCGCCTGGCCGGGCACGAAGACCAGCGTCATCAGCAGCAGCGAGACCAGCGCCTGGGCCGCCACCGTCAGCGCGCGGCCCAGCGGCACCCGCCGGGCCAGCGCCCCCACCGCGGCCTGCACCGCCACCAGCAGCGCCGCCTGCACGTACCAGGTGACCGGGGTGGCCAGCGGCAGCAGCGAGGTCGCGGTGAGCAGGCAGGCCAGCACCGCGCACACCGTGAGCCGTCCGCGTCCGCTCACCTGGCGGCCTCCCTCGTCCCGCGGGCGTCCACGCCGGCCGCCCGCCGCCACAGCTCCGGCAGCAGGTCGCCGGGGCGCACCGCGACCGCGCTCCACCCCGCCGTCCGCAGCACCCGCAACGGTCCCTCCACCGCCGTGCCGTCCTCCTGGGTGTCCACCACGAAGGCCACCGCGGTGCCGCCGCGCCGCCGCAGCCGGGCTACCGAGGACGCCTGCGCCTCGTCGAGTTCCCCGAGGAAGGCCACGAGCAGCCCCTCGGTGTCCCCGCGCAACGCCTCGTGCGCCCGGGACAGTTCGGTGCCCTCGGAACGTTCGACCACCGCGAGCGCGTCCAGCAGCACCCCGGCGGCCTCCGACGCCTCACCGCCGCCGCCCGCGGCCCCCATGGCCCAGGTGGCCGGCACCGCGCTGCCGGTGTCGGTCACCACCCGTGCGGTGAAGCCCTGTTGGAGCATGTGCACCACCACCGAGGCGGCCCCGGTGACCGCCCACTCGAACGCCGAGTCCGGGCCCTCGCCGGGGAAGGCGGTACGCCGGGTGTCCAGCAGCACGGTGCAGCGCGCCCGGTGCGGCTGCTCCTCGCGGCGCACCATCAACTCGCCGTAGCGCGCGGTGGAACGCCAGTGCACCCGGCGCAGGTCGTCGCCGTGCCGGTAGCCCCGCGGGATGACGTCGTCCTCGCCGGCCAGCGCCAGCACCCGGCTGCGCCCGTCACCGTAGCCGGGGGCGTCGCCGCCGAGGCGCACCACGGGCAGCCGTTCCACCCGGGGCACCACGGTGAGCGTGTCGGAGTCGTCGAAGGGGCGGGTCAGTTCGCACATCCCGAACGGGTCGCAGAGCGTCAGCTGCAACGGGCCCAGCGGGTACCGGCCGCGCAGGTCGGAGCGGACCCGGTAGGAGACCTCCCGGTGGCCGCCCGGCTCGACCCGGTCCAGCACGAACCGCGGCCGGGGCCCGAGCACGTAGGGCACCCGGTCCTGGAGCATCAGCATCCCGGTGGGGAGCCGGGAGACGTTCTCCACCCGCAGCACCACCCGGGCCTGCGACATGGCCGGCACCCGGGTCGGGGTCAGCCGCCGGCCGCCGGCCGCCCGGTAACGGGTGCGGGCCACCACGACCACGCACACCAGCGGCAGCGCCACCAGCAGCGCCGCCACCCGCAGCAGATCGGGCTGGCCCAGCAGGTACGAGCAGACCCCGGCGGCGGCCCCGGCGGCCAGGAAGGAACGGCCGCGGGTGGTCAGCCCGGACAGGGCGCGCGGCAGCCCGCCCCGGCCGCCCCCCTCGGCGGCGCTCCCGTCCGGCGGCCCCGGCACGGCCGGCCGGACCGCGGGCGCGGACGGCCGCCTCACAGCGCCCGGCCGCCGGATTCCGCGTCGTACGGATCGGGCACCGGGGTGCGCCGCACGATCTCGGCCACCACCTGTTCGGCGCCGACCCGGTTCAACTGGGCCTGCGCGGTGGGCAGCAGCCGGTGCGCGAGGACCACCGGGGCCAGCGCCTGGACGTCGTCGGGCAGGACGAACTCCCGTCCGTCCAGCGCCGCCGCGGCCCGGGCGGCGCGCACCAGGTGGAGCGTGGCCCGCGGCGAGGCGCCCAGCCGCAGATCGGGGTGATCCCGGGTGGCGGCCACCAGCTGCACCGCGTACCGCCGTACCGCGGGGGCCACGTGGACCGCGCGCACCGCCTCGATCAGGCCGGTGATGTCGTCGGCGTCGGCCACCGGACGCAGGTCGTCCAGCGGGTTCACCCCGCCGTGCACGTCCAGCATCCGCAACTCGGCGTCCACGCTGGGGTATCCGATGGAGACCCGGGCCATGAAGCGGTCCCGCTGCGCCTCCGGCAGCGGATAGGTGCCCTCCATCTCCACCGGGTTCTGGGTGGCGATCACCATGAACGGGGTGGGCAGGTCGTAGGTGGTGCCGTCCACCGTGACCTGGTGCTCCTCCAGCGACTCCAGCAGCGCCGACTGGGTCTTGGGCGAGGCGCGGTTGATCTCGTCGCCCACCACGATCTGGGCGAAGACCGCGCCGGGCTTGAACTCGAAGTCCCGGCGCTGCTGGTCGAAGACGCTCACCCCGGTGATGTCGGAGGGCAGCAGGTCGGGGGTGAACTGGATGCGGCGGACCGAGCAGTCGATGGATTTCGCCAGCGCCTTGGCGAGCATCGTCTTGCCGACCCCGGGCACGTCCTCGATGAGCAGGTGGCCCTCGGCGAGCAGGACGGTCAGGGCGAGCCGCACGACCTCCGGCTTGCCCTCGATCACGTTCTCCACCGAGTCGCGTACCTTCGCCGCGATGCCGGTCAGTTCACCGAGGTTCACGCGTGCGTCATAGGTCGTCACTCGGCCCTCCTAGGCCCGTCGGAACCCCGGTCCAAGGGTTCCAGGAGCCGGCTCCCGGTCACGGACCGGCCCTCCCCGATGGATGAGCGGCACCGGGGCGCCGGTGCCGCTCGTTGCATTGTTCCCTTCCCCGGACCGTCACGTCACGGGAGCGCCGTTACTCGGCCGTGATTTCCCGCAGCAGGCCGGTGTGCACGTCGAAGACGAAGCCGCGCACGTCGTCGGTGTGGAGCAGGAACGGGGAGGTGCGCACCCGGTTGATGGACTGCCGCACGTCCTGGTCGACGTCGGTGAAGCCGTCCACCGCCCAGGTCGGCCGCTGGCCCACCTCGTGCTCCAGCTCGGTGCGGAAGTCCTCGGTGAGGGACTCCAGGCCGCAGCCGGTGTGGTGGATGAGGACCACCGAGCGGGTGCCCAGGGCCCGTTGGCTGATGGTCAGGGAGCGGATGGTGTCGTCGGTGACCACGCCGCCGGCGTTGCGGATGGTGTGGCAGTCGCCCAGGTGCAGACCGAGCGCTGCGTGCAGGTCGATCCGGGCGTCCATGCAGGCGACGACGGCGACCTTGAGCACCGGGCGGGCGTCCATGCCCGGGTCGGTGAACTGGTCGGCGTAGGCGCGGTTGGCGGCGACGAGGCGGTCGGTGACGCTGCCGGTGACCGGCTCTGCGGGGGTGGACGAGGTAGTGGACATGCCTAGACGTTAATCGGCGCCGCCCGGCCGCGTCCCGCTGGGTCGGCCGGGAAAAGGGCGCATACGAGGGCGCATCCTCGGTCAATGTGCCGCCCTGTGAGCTAACCCACAGGGCTGGAGCGCCCGCCGCCGACCGGGTGAATGACGGGCAGGGGGCGCACGCGCTCGCCGACCGCCACCGGTATGCGCCGCCCTCCGCCCCCCTCCACCCGCCCTGGCCTGCGGTTTTTACACCCGCATGGCCTAGCGTGCGGTCCAGCGTGCGATTGACGGTGGGGCGCGGTGGAGTAAAGTGGCGCGAAGTGGGAGACGGATGTGCTCCCACTGCGCTGTTTCCGACGGCACGAAGCCGGTCGACCGCGGGAGGTGCGGATGTTCCTCGGGACGTACGCGCCCCGGCTGGACGACAAGAGCCGGCTGGTCCTCCCCGCCCGGTTCCGCGAGCAGCTCGCGGCTGGCCTGGTGATCACCAAGGGGCAGGAACGCTGCCTGTGCGTATGGCCGGAGGCCGAGTTCCGCGCGGTCACCGAGCAGTTGCGGCAGGCGCCGGTGACCTCCAAGGCCGCCCGGGACTACATGCGGGTGCTCTTCGCCGGCGCCACCGACGAGGTCCCCGACAAGCAGGGCCGCATCACCGTGCCGCAGCCGCTGCGCGAGTACGCGGGGCTGACCCGCGACTGCGCGGTGATCGGCGCCAACAACCGGGTGGAGATCTGGGACGCCGCCGCCTGGGAGAGCTACCTCGCCGCCCAGGAGGAGAGCTTCGCCGCGCTGTCGCAGGAGGTGCTGCCCGGCATAGTGTGACGGCGTCCCATTCCGCCACGTTTTCCGTTTCCGTACGTACGTCCGCGTACGTGACCCCGGCAGCCGCGGGGTACGTGACGCCGGGCCTCCTCCCGCTCCACGGTCTGCTGGTGCCCCTTCCCCGGCGCCAGCCGGCCGCTTCCCCTTCCGAGCGGGCGGGGACCCGGGGCCACGTCCCCCGCCACCACCCGACGATCGAGGGCCCCACCCAGATGAGCACCACCCGCGACACGACCTTCCCGCAGCCGTGGCCACGCCCTGGCCACGCCGGTGCCGGGGAGGGGTGCTGACGTGGAGCCGCGGCACGTACCCGTCATGCTGGAGCGCTGCCTGGAGCTGCTCGCCCCGGCGCTGCGCGAGCCCGGCGCCGTGGTGGTCGACGCCACCCTCGGCCTCGGCGGCCACAGCGAGGCGCTGCTGACCGCCTTCCCGCAGGCCAGGCTGATCGCCGTCGACCGCGACCCGGCCGCGCTGGAACTCGCCGGCAAGCGGCTGGCCCCCTTCGGCGACCGGGCCACCTTGGTGCACGCCGTCTACGACGAACTGCCGCAGGTACTCGGCCGGCTCGGCGTCCCCGAGGTGCAGGGCGTCCTGTTCGACCTCGGCGTCTCCTCGATGCAACTGGACGAGGCGGAACGCGGTTTCGCCTACGCCCAGGACGCCCCGCTGGACATGCGGATGAACCAGGACACCGGGGTCAGCGCCGCCGAGGTGCTCAACACCTACCCGCCCGGCGAACTCGTGCGCATCCTGCGGACCTACGGCGAGGAGAAGTTCGCCCGCAAGATCGTCGAAGCGGTCGTCCGGGAACGCGAGCAGGAACCGTTCACCAACAGCGCCCGGCTGGTCGAGCTGATCCGCCAGGCGCTGCCGCAGGCCGCCAAGCGCACCGGCGGCAACCCGGCCAAGCGCACCTTCCAGGCGCTGCGCATCGAGGTCAACGGCGAACTCCACGTGCTCGAACGGGCGGTCCCGGCCGCCGTGGCCGCCCTGGCGGTGGGCGGCCGGATCGCCGTCCTCTCCTACCACTCGCTGGAGGACCGGCTGGTCAAGCAGGTGCTGGCGGCCGGCGCGACGAGCACCGCGCCGCCCGGCCTGCCGGTGGTCCCCGAGCGCTACCAGCCGCGGCTGAAGCTGCTCACCCGCGGCGCCGAACTCCCCACCGAGGAGGAGGTGGCCGCCAACCGCCGGGCCGCCCCCGCCCGGCTGCGCGCCGCCGAACGGATCCGCAAGGACCCCTCCGGCGCGGCGGAAGGGGCGCCGTGACCCGCAGACCCCGCCCCGTCCCGGCCCGTACCGGCAAGTCCCGTCCCGCGCCGGCCCGTACCGGCCGGGCCCGCGCCGCCCGCGCCCCGTTCGTGGTGCTGGTGGTCGTCCTGCTGGCCACCGGGCTGGTCTCGCTGCTGCTGCTCAACGCCGCCATCAACCAGGGCTCCTTCCAGCTCGCCGAGTTGAAGAAGGAGACCACCCGGCTCACCGACGAGCGGCAGGCGCTCCAGCAGGAGGTGGAGCAGGACTCCGCCCCCGGCACCCTCCAGGAACGGGCCCGCCGGCTGGGCATGGTGCCCGGCGGCACCCCCGCCTTACTCACCCCCGACGGCTCGGTGCGCGGCGTCCCCGGATCGGCCTCGGCCACCCCGGGGGCGCCGTGAGCAGCCGCCGCCGGCCCGCCGCCCGGGTCGGCGCCCTGGTCAGCAGCTAGTCGTGACGTCCGGAAGGTGACCGCGTGATCGAGCAGAGGCCGCCACGGCGGGGGCAGCTCCCGCGGCCCGCCGAGGGGGAGAGGAAACCACGCCCGCAGGGCCGCCCGCGTCCCGCGCCGCGGGGCCGTCCCGCGCCGCAGGGCCGCCCGGCCCGCCGTGGTGGCGGCGGGACGCTGCGGCTCGGCCGCCCCCGGCCCCGGCTGCGGCTGGTCGCCGTCCTCCTCACCCTGGTGCTCCTCGCCTTCGTGGTACGCCTGTTCCAGGTGCAGGTGGTCGACGCTCCGGCGTACGCGGCCAAGGCCGACGTCAACCGCTACCAGCCGGTGGAGGTGGCCGCGGTGCGCGGCGACATCACCGACCGGGCCGGGGTGCCGCTGGCCACCAGCGTGGACGCCTACGACATCACCGCCGACCCCTACCTGTTCACCCCCGGCCAGGCCAAGCGGCCGGACGCCCCGCAGCGCGCGGCCCGCCTCCTCGCCCCCGTCCTCGGGGTGGACGCCGGCACCCTCGCCGCCCGGCTGGCCACCCCCAAGAGCCGCTACGTGGTGCTCGCCCGGCGCCGCTCCCCCCAGGTGTGGAACCGGGTCAAGGAGCTGAAGAACGCCCCGGCCGCCCGCCCGGCCGGACCGGGCGCCGCCGGACTGCTCGCCGGGGTCCTCGCCCAGAGCACCAGCAAGCGGGTCTACCCGGCCGGCGACCTCGCGGCCGGCGTCATCGGCTTCGTCAACGGCGAGAACGCCGGCGCCGGCGGTCTGGAGGCCGCCCTCAACGGCGAACTGGCCGGAAAACCCGGCCGGATGACCTTCGCCGCCTCCGGAGCCCAGCAGATCCCCGCGGCCGGCATGCAGCAGCAGCCCGCGGTGCCCGGCGCCGACGTCGAGCTCACCATCGACCGCGACATCCAGTGGGCCGCGCAGAACGCCATCACCCGGCAGGTCGAGGCGGCCCACGCGGACCGCGGTTACGTGGTGGTGCAGGACGCCCGCAACGGGCAGATCCTCGCCATGGCCGACGCCCCCGGCTTCGACCCCAACGACCTCACCCACGCCGACCGCGCCGCCCTCGGCAACGCCGCCCTCCAGGACGCCTACGAACCCGGCAGCGTCAGCAAGCTGGTCTCCATGGCCGCCGTCCTCGACCAGGGCGTGGCCACCCCGCTGACCCGGGTCGTGGTGCCCGGCACCCTCCAGCGCGAGGACCGCGTCTTCCACGACGACGTCGACCACGGCACCTGGGACCTGACCCTCAACGGCGTCCTCGCCAAGTCCAGCAACATCGGCACCATCCTGGCCACCGGCCACCTCGGCCGCACCCAGTTCCAGGCCGACCAGGTGCTCTACGACTACCTGCGCAAGTTCGGCATCGGCGAGCCGACCGGGCTCCGCTTCCCCGGCGAGACCCCCGGCATCTTCGCGCCCCCGCAGAAGTGGTCCACCTCGCAGCAGTACACCATCCCGTTCGGCCAGGGCCTGTCGGTCAACGCGGTGCAGGCCACCTCGATCTACTCCACCATCGCCGACGGAGGTGTCCGGATCACGCCCACCCTGGTCAAGGGGACGGTGGGCCCGGACGGCCGGTTCACCGCGGCGCCGGCGCCCAAGCGCACCCGGGTGGTGAGCGAGCAGACCGCCAGGACCCTCTCCCGGATGCTGGAGTCCGTGGTCGGCGACGAACAGGGCACCGGCACCGCCGCCCGCATCCCCGGCTACCGCGTCGCGGGCAAGACCGGCACGGCCAACCGGGTGGATCCGGTCACCGGCCGCTACCACGGCTACACCGCCTCGTTCATGGGGTTCGCCCCCGCCGACAACCCCCGGATCACCGTCTCCTGCGTGGTGCAGAACCCCACCGTGGGCAGCTATTTCGGCGGTCCCAACTGCGGACCGGTCTTCAAGGAGGTCATGGAGTTCGCCCTCAAGACCCTCCAGGTGCCGCCGTCCGCCACCGCCGCCGCCCCGTTCCCCGTCGATTTCCGGCCGGAAAACCGGTGACACCGCCGTGACCAGCGATAGCGACACCTCCGTGACAACGATCACAAAACCATCCCGGGACGGAACCGGAGCACACGCCCCGGCCCCGGCCCCTTTTCGCTCCCACCCCCGCACGCCGGGTAACCTCACCGCCGTGCCACATGCTGATCAGTCCACCACCCTGCACCGCGGGGGTACCCCCAACGCGCACGACGGCCCGGGCAAGCAGCCGGGCCCTCCGCGCCCGTCCCAGGTCCGCCCCAAGCCGCTCGCGGAACTGGCCGGGCAGCTCGGCACCGCGGCGCCGGCCGGGGACGCCCTCGTCACCGGCATCACCCACGACTCGCGGGCGGTGCGCCCCGGTGACATCTACGCGGCCCTGCCCGGCGCCCGGTTCCACGGCGCCGACTTCACCGCGCAGGCCGCCGAACGCGGGGCCGTCGCCGTACTGACCGACCCCGCGGGGCGCGACCGCGCGGCGGCCACCGGGCTGCCGGTGCTCACCGTCGCCGATCCGCGCGCCCGGATGGGGGCGCTCGCCGCCGCCGTCTACGACGAGCCCGGCCGCGACCTGCTCCAGATCGGCATCACCGGCACCTCCGGCAAGACCACCACCGCCTACCTGGTGGAAGGCGGGCTGCGCGCGGTCCACGGCGACGACACCGGGCTGATCGGCACCGTCGAGTCGCGGATCGGCACCGAACGGCTCAAGAGCGAACGCACCACGCCCGAGGCCACCGACCTCCAGGCGCTCTTCGCCGCCATGCGCGAGCGCGGGGTGCGGGCGGTGGCCATGGAGGTCTCCAGCCACGCCCTGGTGCTCGGCCGGGTCGACGGCGCCGTCTTCGACGTGGCCGTCTTCACCAACCTCAGCCCGGAGCACATGGAGTTCCACTCCGGCATGGAGGACTACTTCCAGGCCAAGGCGCAGTTGTTCACCCCGGCGCGCAGCCGCCGCGGCGTGGTCAACCACGACGACGAGTACGGCCGCCGGCTGCTCGCCGAGGCCACCGTGCCGCTGGTGAGCTTCTCCGCCGAGGGCCACCCGGACGCCGACTGGCGGGCCGAGGAGGTGGTGGTGGGCACCGAGGGCAGCACCTTCACCGCCGTCGGCCCCGGGGGCGAGCGGATCCGCGCCGCCGCGCCGCTGCCCGGCCCGTTCAACGTCGCCAACGCGCTGGCCGCCCTGGTCGCCCTGGTCACCGCCGGGATCGACGCGCGGACCGCCGCCGACGGCATCGCCGCGGTGACCGGCGTCCCCGGCCGCCTCGAACGGGTCGACGCCGGACAGCCGTTCCTGGCCGTGGTGGACTACGCGCACAAGACCGACGCCGTCGAATCGGTGCTGCGCGCGCTGCGCAAGGTCACCGAGGGCCGCGTCCACATCGTGCTCGGCTGCGGCGGCGACCGCGACCAGCACAAGCGCGGACCGATGGGCGCCGCCTGCGCCCGGCTCGCGGACACCGCCGTACTCACCTCGGACAACCCCCGTTCCGAGGACCCGCTGGCGATCCTGGCCGCCATGCTCGCCGGTGCCGCCGAGGTACCGGCCCATGAACGCGGCCATGTCACCGTGGAGCCCGACCGGGCCACCGCGATCGCCACCGCCGTGGCCCGCGCCGAGCCGGGCGACACCGTGCTCGTCGCGGGCAAGGGCCATGAGCAGGGCCAGGACATCGCCGGAGTGGTACGCCCCTTCGACGACCGGGAGGTGCTGCGCGAGGCGATCGAGCACGCCTCGCGTCGGCAGCCGCAGCCAAAGGACCAGGACCAGCAGTGATCGCACTCACCCTCGCCGAGGTCGCGCAGGCGGTCGGCGGGAGCATGCACGACATACCCGACCCCCAGGCGCCGGTCGGCGGACCCGTGGTGATCGACTCCCGCGAGGTACGCCCCGGCGGCCTGTTCGCCGCCTTCCGCGGAGAGCGCGTGGACGGCCACGACTACGCGGCGCAGGCCGTCGCGGACGGCGCCGTGGCCGTACTCGCCACGCGCCCGCTCGGCGTCCCCGCGATCGTGGTGGACGACGTGCAGCGGGCGCTGGGCGCGCTCGCCCGGACCGTCATCGCACGGCTGGGCACCACCGTGGTGGCGCTCACCGGATCCTCCGGCAAGACCAGCACCAAGGACCTGATCGCCCAGGTGCTCCAGCGGCTGGCCCCCACCGTGTGGACCCCCGGCTCGCTCAACAACGAGATCGGGCTGCCGCTGACCGCGCTGCGCGCCGACGACGGCACCCGCCACCTGGTGCTGGAGATGGGCGCCCGGGGCATCGGGCACATCCGCTACCTGACCGAACTGACCCCGCCGCGGATCGGCGTGGTGCTCAACGTGGGCTCCGCGCACCTCGGCGAGTTCGGCGGCCGGGAGCAGATCGCCCAGGCCAAGGGCGAGTTGGTGGAGGCGCTGCCGGCCGGGGCGGACGGCGGGGTGGCGGTGCTCAACGCCGACGACCCGCTGGTGCGCGCCATGGCCGCGCGGACCACGGCCCGGGTGGTGCTCTTCGGCGAGTCCGAGGAGGCCGAGGTGCGGGCCGAGGACGTCCGGCTGGACGACGGCGGACGCCCGGTCTTCACCCTGCGCACACCCTCCGGGTGCGCCCCGGTGACCTTGCGGCTGTACGGTGAGCACCACGTGTCGAACGCGCTCGCCGCGGCAGCCGTCGCCCGTGAACTCGGCATGCCCACGCCACAGATCGCCTCCGCGCTCTCCGAGGCCGGCACGCTCTCGCGCTGGCGGATGGAGGTCGTCGAGCGCCCGGACGGTGTGACGGTCGTCAACGACGCCTACAACGCGAACCCCGAGTCCATGCGGGCCGCGCTCCGCGCGCTCGCCGCCATGGGCGACGCCGCCCGGGCACGCGGGGGGCGCACCTGGGCGGTGCTCGGCGAGATGGCCGAACTCGGCGACGATTCGCTCGCCGAGCACGACGCCGTCGGGCGGCTGGCCGTCCGGCTCAACGTCAGCAAGCTCGTGGCCGTCGGCGGCGAACCGGCCGCCTGGCTGGACATGGGCGCCAAGAACGAGGGTTCGTGGGGTGAGGAGTCGGTGCACGTGTCCGACGCGGAGACGGCGATCGACCTGTTGCGCAGCCAACTGCGCCCGGGGGACGTCGTGCTGGTGAAGGCTTCGAGGGCGATGGGCCTGGAGCGGGTGGCGCAGGCGCTGCTGGACGGTGCCGGGGCGGAGGGCACCCGGTGATGAAGCAGATCCTCATCTCCGGCGTCCTGGCGCTCTTCCTCTCGCTGATCGGCACCCCGCTGCTGATCAAGCTGCTGGCCAGCAAGGGGTACGGGCAGTTCATCCGGGACGACGGCCCCAAGGCGCACGCCAGCAAACGCGGCACCCCGACCATGGGCGGCATCGCCTTCATCCTGGCCACCCTGGTCGCCTACGCGCTGACCAAGGTGATCGTCTCCGAGCGGCCCACCATGTCCGGGCTGCTGGTGCTCTTCCTCTTCGCCGGCCTCGGCCTGGTCGGCTTCCTGGACGACTACATCAAGATCGTCAAGCAGCGCAGCCTGGGCCTGCGGGCCAAGGCGAAGATGGCCGGCCAGTTCATCGTCGGCATCGCCTTCGCCATCCTCTCGCTCAACTTCGCCGACGCCCGCGGGGTCACGCCCGCCTCCACCCGGCTCTCCTTCACCCAGGACTTCGGCTGGTCCATCGGCCCGGTGATCTTCGTGGTCTGGGCGCTCTTCATGATCCTGGCCATGTCCAACGGCGTGAACCTCACCGACGGCCTGGACGGCCTGGCCACCGGCGCCTCGGTGATGGTCTTCGCCGCCTACACCGTCATCGGCGTCTGGCAGTACGGCCAGTCCTGCGCCAACCCGCTCACCGCCGGCGCCGGCTGCTACGAGGTACGCGACCCGCTGGACCTGGCGGTGGTGGCCGCCGCGCTGATGGGCGCCTGCTTCGGCTTCCTGTGGTGGAACACCTCGCCGGCCAAGATCTTCATGGGCGACACCGGTTCGCTGGCGCTCGGCGGCGCCCTGGCCGGTCTGGCGATCTGCTCGCGCACCGAGCTGCTGCTGGCCATCCTCGGCGGCCTGTTCGTGCTCATCACCCTCTCCGTGGTGATCCAGGTCGGCTCCTTCCGGCTCACCGGACGACGGGTCTTCCGGATGGCGCCACTCCAGCACCACTTCGAGCTCAAGGGGTGGAGCGAGGTCCTGGTGGTGGTCCGGTTCTGGATCATCCAGGGCATGTGCATGGCGGTGGGCCTCGGCCTGTTCTACGCCGGATTCGTGGCCTCCAGGTGAGTGACGTGACCGACATGGAGTTCAAGGGCGCCCACGTCACCGTCGCCGGCCTCGGGGTCAGCGGCATCGCCGCCGCCCGGGCCCTGACCGGACTGGGCGCCCGGGTCACCGTGGTCGACGGCGGCGACGGCGAACGGCAGCGCGCCACCGCGGCGGAGCTGACCGCCGAGGGGATCGGCGTCCGCCTCGGCGACGGCGCCACGCTGCCCGAGCACACCGGCCTGGTGGTCACCTCGCCCGGCTGGAAGCCCACCGGCCCCCTGTTCGCCGCCGCCGAAGCGGCCGGCGTACCGGTCTGGGGCGACGTGGAACTGGCCTGGCGGCTGCGGGCACCGGGGGCCGCCGACTGGCTCGCGGTCACCGGCACCAACGGCAAGACCACCACCGTCCGGATGCTCGCCGCCATCCTCCGGGCGGCCGGGCTGCGGACGGCCGCCGTCGGCAACATCGGCACCCCGATCCTCGACGTGGTCCGCTCCGCCGAGCCCCACGACGTGCTCGCCGTCGAACTCTCCAGCTACCAGCTGCACTGGGCGCCCTCGGTACGCGCCCACTCCGCCGCCGTCCTCAACCTCGCCCCCGACCACCTCGACTGGCACGGCTCCATGGCCGCCTACGCCGCCGACAAGGGCCGCATCTACGAGGGCAACCGGATCGCCTGCGTCTACAACGCCGACGACCCCGCCACCGAGGCCCTGGTGCGCGAGGCCGACGTCGAGGAGGGGTGCCGCGCCATCGGCTTCACCCTCGGCGCCCCGGGCCCCTCGCAGTTCGGCGTGGTCGACGGCATCCTGCTCGACCGCGCGTTCTGCCCCGACCGGCACCGCAACGCCCAGGAGCTGGCCGAGGTCTCCGACCTGGCCGCGCCGGCCCCGCACAACATCGCCAACGCGCTGGCCGCCGCCGCCCTCGCCCGGGCCTACGGCGTCCAGCCCGCCGCCGTCCGCGACGGCCTGCGCGCCTTCCGCCCCGAGGCCCACCGCATCACGCACGTGGCCACCGTGGACGGCGTGGCCTACGTGGACGACTCCAAGGCCACCAACACCCACGCCGCGGCAGCCTCGTTGGCCGCCTACGACCACGTGGTGTGGATCGCCGGCGGGCTGGCCAAGGGCGCCACCTTCGACGAGCTGGTGGCCGGCGCGGCCGGCCGGCTGCGCGGCGTGGTGCTGCTCGGCGCCGACCGCGCGCTGATCGCCCAAGCGCTGGCGCGACACGCCCCCGAGGTCCCGGTGACCGACCTGGAACGGACCGACACTGGGGCGATGGCCGAGGCGGTCGACGCCGCGCGGCGCCTCGCCCGGCCGGGCGACACCGTCCTGCTGGCCCCCGCCTGCGCCTCGATGGACATGTTCACCGACTACGGCAAGCGCGGCGACGCCTTCGCCGAGGCCGTACAGGGCCTGACCGACCACCACTAGCCGGGCGTCCGCGCGTCGCCGGTCAACCGGCGGGACGTACGAGGAAAGGGACGCGCATGACGGACGGAGGTCCTGGCGCCCGCAACGGAACACGCCGCCCGGGGCCGGGGGCCGCCCGGGCGCTGCCGCCCCGGCGCGTCCCGCCCCGGGCCGGCGCCGCCGTACCCGGCCCGGGGCGCGCGCCGAGCGGTGCCGCCGCCCGCGGCCGGCTCGCCCCGCGCGGCCCGCTGGCGCTCCTGGAACGGGCCCGGCGCACCTGGGACCGCCCGCTGACCGCCTACTACGTCATCGTCGGCGCCGCCTTGCTCATCATCGTGCTGGGGCTGGTGATGGTCTTCTCGGCCTCCCAGATCAAGGCGTTGCAGCGCGGCCTGCCGTCCACGTACTTCTTCCGCAAGCAGCTGCTGGCCGCCGCGATCGGCGCGGTGCTGGCGGTGGTGGCGGCCCGGCTGCCGGTCAAGGGCCACCGGGCGCTGGCCTATCCGCTGCTGGCCGGCTCGGTCTTCCTGATGGCGCTGATCCAGGTGCCGGGGATCGGGATGTCGGTCAACGGCAACCGCAACTGGCTGGCGCTCGGCGGCCCGTTCCAGATGCAGCCCAGCGAGTTCGGCAAGCTGGCGCTGGTGCTGTGGGGCGCCGACCTGCTCGCCCGCAAGCACGACAAGCGTCTGCTCAACCAGTGGAAGCACCTGCTGGTGCCGCTGGTGCCGGTGGTCTTCCTGATCCTCGGGCTGATCCTGATCGGCGGCGACATGGGCACCGCGATCGTGCTCACCGCGATGCTCTTCGGGCTGCTGTGGCTGGCCGGCGCCCCGACCCGGCTCTTCGCCGGGGTGCTGTCGGTCGCCGGAATCCTGGCGCTCGTCCTGATCAAGACCAGTGCGCACCGGATGTCCCGGTTCGCCTGCCTCGGTGCCACCGATCCCGGTCCGGCCGACCAGTGCTGGCAAGCCGTTCACGGAATCTACGCACTCGCCTCCGGCGGATGGTTCGGTTCCGGACTCGGCGCCAGTGTGGAAAAATGGGGCCAACTCCCCGAGCCGCACACCGACTTCATCTTCGCCGTCACCGGGGAGGAACTGGGGCTGGCGGGGACGCTGTCGGTACTGGGTCTCTTCGCGGCTCTAGGCTATGCGGGTATCCGCGTGGCCGGACGCACGGAGGATCCCTTCGTCAGGTTCGCCGCGGGAAGCGTGACCACCTGGATCATGGCGCAAGCCGTGGTCAACATCGGGTCGGTGCTCGGCCTGCTGCCGATCGCCGGAGTTCCGCTCCCGCTGTTCTCCTACGGGGGTTCGGCCCTGCTGCCGACCATGTTCGCCGTCGGGCTGCTGGTCTCCTTCGCCAGGAGCGAGCCCGCGGCGCGGGCGGCACTGGCCGCGCGGGGACACGGTTTTCCGACTGGGGTAATCACACGGAGCATGAGACGGCTCGCCAGGCGACGACCGTCCAGGAAGCGGTGAATTTCGGTGCATGTCGTTCTCGCCGGCGGAGGGACCGCCGGCCACATCGAGCCCGCGCTCGCGCTCGCGGACGCCCTGCGCAGGCAGGACCCGACCGTGGGTATCACGGCGCTCGGTACGGAGCGTGGCCTGGAGACCAGGCTGGTGCCGGAACGCGGCTACGAACTGGCGCTCATCCCGGCGGTACCGCTGCCACGGCGCCCCACCCCGGAGCTGATCACCGTGCCCGGCCGGCTGCGCGGCACCATCAAGGCCGCCGAGCAGGTGCTGGAACGCACCAAGGCCGACTGCGTGGTGGGCTTCGGCGGTTACGTGGCCCTCCCCGGCTACCTGGCCGCCAAGCGCCTCGGGGTGCCCATCGTGGTGCACGAGGCCAACGCCCGCCCCGGCCTGGCCAACAAGATCGGCTCGCGGTACGCCAAGGTGGTCGCGGTCTCCACGCCCGACAGCAAGCTGCGTGACGCCCGTTACATCGGCATCCCGCTGCGCCGGGCCATCGCCACCCTGGACCGGGCCGCCGTCCGTCCGCAGGCCCGCGCCGCCTTCGGGCTCGACCCCAACCTGCCCACCCTGCTGGTCTCCGGCGGCTCCCAGGGCGCCCGGCGGCTCAACGAGACCGTCCAGGCGGTGGCGCCGCGCCTCCAGCAGTCCGGTGTCCAGATCCTGCACGCCGTCGGCCCCAAGAACGAGCTGCCGACCCCCAACAACATGCCCGGCATGCCGCCCTACGTCCCGGTGCCCTACCTGGACCGGATGGACCTGGCCTACGCCGCCGCCGACATGATGCTGTGCCGGGCCGGCGCGATGACGGTGGCCGAGCTCTCCGCGGTCGGCCTGCCCGCCGCCTACGTCCCGCTGCCCATCGGCAACGGCGAACAGCGGCTCAACGCCCAGCCGGTGGTCAAGGCCGGCGGCGGCCTGCTGGTGGACGACGCCGAGCTGACCCCGGAGTGGGTGCTGGGCAACGTGCTGCCGGTGCTGACCGATCCGCACCGGCTGTACGAGATGTCCCGGTCCGCCGCCGAGTTCGGCCGCCGGGACGCCGACGACCTGCTCGTCGGCATGGTGCACGAGGCCGTCGCGGCCGGCCGGGCAGGATAGGGCCGCGAACGGACGGAAGGGTGGAGGCGTGGCCGGACCGATGACGACCCGGCGGGCGGAGCGGGAGACCGCCGGTCCGCCCCGCCCCACCCCGCCCGCCGCCCGGCGCCCGCGGCTCTCCCGGCGCGGCCTGCTCCTGCTGCTGGTCGCGGTGGCCGTGGTGGTCGCCGGCTGCCTGGCGGTGCTGTACCTCTCGCCCTGGCTGCGGGTGCGTCAGGTGCGGGTCACCGGGGTGCGCGCGCTCGGCGCCGGTCAGGTGCGGGCGGCGGCGGCCGTGCCCGAGGGCACCGCGCTGGCCTCGGTGGACACCGACGCGGTGGCCGGACGCGTCCGTTCCGGGCTGCCCGGGGTGGCCGCGGTGGAGGTGGTCCGTTCCTGGCCGCACACCCTGACGCTCAATGTGACCGAGCGAACTCCGGCAGCCGTTCTGGAAAAGGACGGAAAATATGTGGAACTGGACGCCGATGGTGTCCGTTTTGCCACGGAGTCGACCGCTCCTTCCGGTGTTCCCCGGGTGGAATTGGCGACCGGTTCCGGAACGCGCGACGGATCGGCCGGCCGGGACGCTTCGTCCAGTAATGGCTATTTCGGCCCGGATCGTCTTCTGCGGGCCGCGGTACAGGTCGCCACGGATCTCCCCGCGCCGGTGCGCAAGCGGACCCGCGTCATCCAGGTGCGTTCCTTCGACGCCGTCTCGCTGCAACTCGACGGCGGGCGCACGGTGGTGTGGGGGAGCGCGGAGCGCGGGGCGCAGAAGTCGGTGGCGCTGCGCGCGCTGCTGAAGGCGGCCGGGGGCGCGCGCCACTTCGACGTGAGTGTCCCCAGCGCCCCCGCCGCATCGGGAAGTTGACGTCGCGCTTTCCGTGGTGACCCTGGTTCGCCCGCGTCAGGCGTGATCACATAGGGTCAAAAGAAAAGCGGTAGGTTCGGCGTGTTCGTTGAACGGGAACCGCTTGTCGACTTACTGTCCTGTCCAGGGCAGGCACAAGGCACAGACATACTGGTAACCCTAAACCTCAGGTTTAGGGTTCGGGTCGGGCGTCCGGACCGTCCCATCGGCATCCGCCGGTGCTCCGCGGCTTCGCGGGACACCGGCACGTAAATCGAGGCGAGAGGCCTTCGACGTGGCAGCACCGCAGAACTACCTCGCAGTCATCAAGGTCGTCGGCATCGGCGGCGGTGGCGTCAACGCCATCAACCGGATGATCGAGGTCGGTCTCAAGGGCGTCGAGTTCATCGCGATCAACACCGATGCGCAGGCCCTGCTGATGAGCGACGCCGACGTCAAGCTCGACGTCGGCCGCGAGCTCACCCGCGGCCTCGGCGCCGGCGCCAACCCGGACGTGGGCCGCAAGGCCGCCGAGGACCACCGCGAGGAGATCGAGGAGGTCCTCAAGGGGGCCGACATGGTCTTCGTCACCGCGGGCGAGGGCGGCGGCACCGGCACCGGCGGCGCCCCGGTGGTCGCCAACATCGCCCGTTCACTGGGCGCCTTGACGATCGGCGTGGTCACCCGCCCCTTCACCTTCGAGGGCCGCCGCCGGGCCAACCAGGCCGAGGACGGCATCGCCGCGCTCCGCGACGAGGTGGACACCCTCATCGTCATCCCCAACGACCGGCTGCTGTCCATCTCCGACCGCCAGGTCAGCGTGCTCGACGCGTTCAAGTCCGCGGACCAGGTGCTGCTCTCCGGTGTCCAGGGCATCACCGACCTGATCACCACCCCGGGCCTGATCAACCTCGACTTCGCCGACGTCAAGTCCGTGATGTCGGAGGCGGGTTCGGCGCTGATGGGCATCGGCTCGGCGCGCGGCGACGACCGCGCGGTGGCCGCGGCCGAGATGGCGATCTCCTCGCCGCTGCTGGAGGCGTCCATCGACGGCGCCCGTGGTGTGCTCCTCTCCATCTCCGGCGGCTCCGACCTCGGCCTGTTCGAGATCAACGAGTCGGCGCAGCTGGTCAGCGAGGCGGCGCACCCGGAGGCCAACATCATCTTCGGCGCGGTCATCGACGACGCCCTCGGCGACGAGGTGCGGGTCACCGTGATCGCCGCCGGGTTCGACGGCGGCCAGCCGCCCACCAAGAACCGCGAGAAGGTGCTCGGCGGTTACGGCCGCGAGGACGGCGGCGGTCAGTCCCGCCCCGGCGGCCAGTCCGCCGAGCCGTCCACCCGCCCGGCCTTCGGCGGCCTCGGCTCGGTCGCCCCGCAGCGCGACGAGGAGCCCGACCCGGCCCCGGTCGTCGAGGCCCCGCTGCCCCCCGTCACCCCGCCCCCGGCCCCCCCGGCCCCCCGCTACCACCAGGACAGCCAGGCCGAGGAACTGGACGTCCCGGACTTCCTGAAGTGATCATTCGCAGGTGATAAGCGAGCGTTACGAAGTGAGCGGCGCCCACTTCGCCTTCACCGACAGGTGGGGCGGGGTGAGCGCCGCTCCGTACGAGGAGCTCAACCTCGGCGGCGCGGTCGGCGACGACCCGGCCGCGGTCCGCGCCAACCGGGCCGCGGCGGCGGGCGCGCTGGGGCTCGACCCCGGCCGCGTGGTGTGGATGAACCAGGTGCACGGCAACGACGTCGCCCACGTCACCGCCCCCTGGGGGGACGACCCGGTGCCCGCGGTGGACGCGATCGTCACCGACCGGCCCGGGCTGGCGCTCGCGGTGCTCACCGCCGACTGCGTCCCGGTGCTCCTCGCCGACCCGGTGGCCGGGGTGGTGGCCGCCGCGCACGCCGGCCGTCCCGGGCTGGTGGCCGGGGTGGTCCCGGCGGCCGTCGAGGCGATGACCGCGCTCGGCGCCCGCCCGGAGCGGATCACCGCCCACACCGGGCCCGCGGTCTGCGGCCGGTGCTACGAGGTGCCCGAGGCGATGCGCGCCGACGTCGCCGCGGTGGCACCGCGGGCGTGGGCGACCACCTTGTGGGGGACACCGGCGGTGGACGTGGCCGCCGGAGTGCGGGCCCAACTCGTCGGCGCGGGGGTGACGAAGGGTGAGAAATCCCATATCTGCACCCGTGAATCACCGGACCACTTCTCGTACCGGCGGGAGAGGACCACCGGCCGGCTCGCCGGGTACGTATGGATCGGCAGTGACGGCACGTGCGGGAAAGACGGCAGCAAGTGACGGACAGAAAGTCGCAACTCGCCAGGAATCTGGCCGGTGTCGAGGAGCGGATCGCCGCCGCGTGCCGGGCCGCGGGCCGGCCGCGCGAGGAGGTGACCCTCATCGTGGTCACCAAGACCTACCCGGCCTCGGATGTGAGGTTTCTCGCGGAACTCGGCGTCCGTGAGGTCGCGGAGAACCGCGATCAGGAAGCGGCCCCGAAAGCGGCGGAATGCGCCGATCTCGGACTCACTTGGCACTTCGTCGGACAATTGCAGACCAACAAGGCGCGCTCCGTGGTCCGTTACGCGGACGCCGTGCACTCGGTCGACCGGCTCCGGCTGGTCTCCGCGCTCTCCTCGGCGGCGGTGCGCGCCGAGCGGACGACGGGGTGCCTGGTGCAGGTGGCGCTCGACGCGCCGACCGGCTCGCTCGGCAGCCGCGGCGGCCTCGCCCCGCAGGACGTCCCGGCCGTCGCCGACGCGATCGCCGCAGCTCAAGGGCTGCGCCTCGATGGGGTGATGACGGTCGCGCCGCTTGCCGGGGAGTACGCCTCGCAGCCGCGAAGAGCATTCGAGCGGCTGATGGAAATCGCATCTGCCCTGCGCGCGAGCCATCCTGCTGCAAACATGGTCTCCGCAGGGATGAGTTCGGACCTCGAGGAGGCCATCGCCGCCGGTGCGACACATGTGCGCGTGGGTACGGCGGTACTCGGAGTCCGTCCTGGGCTCCGGTAACGTCACCAGCAAGTCGGACCACAGCAGAAAATATGGTCATGCTCCGTCAGGTTCGGAGCTGACCGAAGTGGATCCCCTCACCTGATGACGGTGCCGATCCACCACAGAGCGGAGGACGCAGAGCATGGCCGGCGCGATGCGCAAGATGGCGGTCTACCTCGGCCTCGTGGAGGACGATGGGTACGACGGCCCGGGGTTCGACCCCGACGACGAGTTCGAACCCGAGCCGGAGCCCGACCGCGCCCGGCGTCAGCACCAGCCCCCGCAGGACGAACCGGCCCGCGTCACCCACGCGCCGGCCCCCCGGGAGCCGCGGATCGCACCCGTGGCATCCATCACACCCGAACGCCGCACTCTGGAGAAGAACGCACCGGTGATCATGCCCAAGGTCGTGTCGGAGCGGGAGCCCTACCGGATCACGACGCTCCACCCTCGCACGTACAACGAAGCCCGTACGATCGGGGAACACTTCCGGGAGAGCACCCCGGTGATCATGAATTTGACCGAGATGGACGACACGGACGCCAAGCGCCTCGTCGACTTCGCCGCGGGTCTCGTCTTCGGGCTGCACGGCAGCATCGAGCGGGTGACGCAGAAGGTGTTCCTGCTGTCTCCTGCTAACGTCGATGTAACGGCGGAGGACAAGGCCCGGATCGCCGAGGGCGGGTTCTTCAACCAGAGCTGACATACGCAGGCACGTGGAACCGGACCGCAGAGCCGGTGGAGAGCAGGGGAGAGGGAAGCGCGATGGATGTCGCAAAGCAGGTCATCCACATCGCGTTGATGTGCTTCCTGATCGTGCTGATCTTCCGGCTGGTGATGGAGTACGTCTTCCAGTTCGCCCGATCGTGGCGTCCGGGGAAGGCGATGGTGGTGATACTCGAAGCCACCTACACTGTCACCGATCCGCCACTCAAGCTTCTGCGGCGGCTGATCCCGCCGCTGCGTCTCGGGGGCGTGGCGCTCGACCTGTCCTTCTTCGTACTGATGATCATCGTCTACATCCTGATCTCCGTCGTGGCCAGGCTGTGAACGATACGGTCTTGCCAATTGCCGACGATCACGTTGAGGTGAAGAGATGCCGCTGACCCCCGAGGACGTTCGTAACAAGCAGTTCACGACCGTCCGCCTCCGAGAGGGCTATGACGAGGATGAGGTCGACGCCTTCCTCGACGAGGTCGAAGCCGAGCTGACCCGGCTGCTGCGCGAGAACGAGGACCTGCGGGCCAAGCTGGCCGCGGCCACCCGTGCCGCCGCGCAGAACCAGCAGCAGCAGATGCGCAAGCCGGAGCAGCAGGACAGGCAGGGCTCCCCCGTGCCCGCCGCCATATCCGGACCGCAGCCGGTGCCGCCCGGCCAGCAGCACCAGCAGCAGATGGGGCCGCCCCAGCTTCCGGGCGCCCCGCAGCTGCCGGCCGGTCCCAGCGGGCAGCACGGCCCGCAGGGTCCCATGGGCCCCGGCCCGATGGGACAAGGTCCGATGGGCCCGGGTGGCCCCATGGGACAGGGGCACCCGATGCAGCAGGGCGGCCACCCGATGCAGCAGCAGGGCGGACCCGGTGGCGACAGCGCCGCCCGCGTCCTGTCGCTGGCCCAGCAGACCGCCGACCAGGCGATCGCGGAGGCCCGTTCCGAGGCCAACAAGATCGTCGGCGAGGCGCGCAGCCGCGCCGAGGGCCTGGAGCGGGACGCCCGCGCCAAGGCCGACGCGCTGGAGCGGGACGCGCAGGAGAAGCACCGCGTGGCCATGGGCTCCCTGGAGTCCGCCCGCGCCACCCTCGAACGCAAGGTCGAGGACCTGCGGGGCTTCGAACGTGAATACCGCACCCGGCTCAAGTCCTACCTGGAGAGCCAGCTGCGTCAGCTGGAGAACCAGGCGGACGACTCGCTCGCCCCGCCGCGCACACCGGCGACCGCTTCCCTGCCGTCCTCGTCCTCCATGGGCGGCTCGATGGGCAGCGGCATGGCGGCGGCCGGTGCCTCCTCGATGGGCCACACCGGCGGCGGCAACCAGTCGTACGGCGGCCAGCAGATGGGCGGCCACACCGGCGGCGGCAACCAGACCTACGGCGGTCAGCAGCAGATGTCGCCGGCGATGACGCAGCCGATGGCACCGGTGCGCCCGCAGGGTCCGCAGCCGTTGCAGCAGGCGCCGACGCCGATGCGCGGTTTCCTGATCGACGAGGACGACAACTGATCGCCGACTGATCGGTTTCGGTCGCGCGGCGGTCGCCGAGTGACATAGGGCCGGGGCCCCTGGGGTTGATCCCCTGGGGCCCCGGCCCTTTTGCGTGTACGGCTCCGGCCTGGTGACCGCAGCGCGCCGACGCCGGCCGGACCGTCCCACGGCCCGGCCGGCGGCGCCGGCGGATCAGCTCACCGCCTGCGCAGCCGGAAGGTGAGGCCGAGCGCCTCGTCACGGAACGGGGCGCCGAAGGTGTCGTCGCCCTCGCCGGCGGCGAAGTCGGTGGCCAGCACCTCCTCGGCGACGAGCGGGGCGTGCTCGGCCAGGGCCGCCGCCAGCTCCTCGTCACCGGTCTGCCAGCGCAGCGCGATCCGGTCGGCGACGTCCAGGCCGCTGTTCTTGCGGGCCTCCTGCACCAGCCGGATCACGTCCCGGGCCAGACCGGCGCGGCGCAGCTGAGGGGTGACGTGCAGGTCGAGCGCCACGGTGGCACCGGAGTCGGAGGCCACCGACCAGCCCTCGCGGGGCGTCTCGGTGATGACGACCTCGTCGGGGGAGAGGGCGACGGTCTCGCCGTCCACCACCACCGAGGCGGTGCCCTCCCGCAGCGCGAGGGAGAGGGCGGCGGCGTCGGCGTCCGCGATGGCCTTGGCGACCGCCGGGGTGCCCTTGCCGAACCGCTTGCCCAGCGCCCGGAAGTTGGCCTTGGCCGTGGTCTCCACCAGCGAGCCGCCGACCTCGGCCAGCGAGGCGAGCGCGGCCACGTTGAGCTCCTCGGCGATCTGCGCCCGCAGGTCCTCCTCCAGCGACTCGAACCCGGCCGCCGCCACCAGCGCGCGGGACAGCGGCTGACGGGTCTTGACGCCGGACTCGGCACGGGTGGCCCGGCCCAGCTCCACCAGTCGCCGCACCAGCCGCATCCGCTGCGACAGCCCGGCGTCGATCAGCGCCTCGTCGGCCACCGGCCAGGAGGACAGGTGCACCGACTCCGGGGCCCGCGGGGTGGTCGGCACCACCAGGTCCTGCCAGACCCGCTCGGTGATGAACGGCACCAGCGGCGCCATCAGCCGGGTCACCGTCTCCAGCACCTCGTGCAGGGTGCGCAGCGCCGCCGCGTCGCCCTGCCAGAACCGGCGGCGCGACCGGCGCACGTACCAGTTGGACAGGTCGTCCACGAAGGCCGACAGCAGCTTGCCGGCGCGCTGGGTGTCGAACGCCTCCAGCGCCTCGGTGACCTCGCGCACCAGGGTGTTGGCCTCACCCAGCAGCCAGCGGTCGAGCAGCGGACGGTCCGCCGGGGCCGGGTCGGCATCCCCCGGGGCCCACCCGCAGGTGCGGGCGTACAGCGCCTGGAAGGCCACCGTGTTCCAGTACGTCAGCAGGGTCTTGCGGACGACCTCCTGGATGGTGCCGTGGCCCACGCGCCGGGCGGCCCAGGGCGAGCCGCCGGCGGCCATGAACCAGCGCACCGCGTCGGCGCCGTGCTGGTCCATCAGCGGGATCGGCTCCAGGATGTTCCCCAGGTGCTTGGACATCTTGCGGCCGTCCTCGGCGAGGATGTGGCCGAGGCAGACCACGTTCTCGTACGCGGAGCGGTCGAAGACCAGGGTGCCGACGGCCATCAGGGTGTAGAACCAGCCGCGGGTCTGGTCGATCGCCTCGGAGATGAACTGGGCGGGGTAGGTCGCCTCGAACAGCTCCTTGTTGCGGTACGGGTATCCCCACTGCGCGAACGGCATCGAGCCCGAGTCGTACCAGGCGTCGATCACCTCGGGCACCCGGTGCGCCTCGCCCGGGCACTGCGGGCAGGTGAAGGTGACCTCGTCGATGTAGGGGCGGTGCGGGTCGAGCCCGGACAGGTCGCGGCCGGCCAGCTCGGACAGCTCGGCGCGGGAGCCGACGCAGGTCAGGTGGCCTTCCGCACAGCGCCAGATGGGCAGCGGGGTACCCCAGTAGCGGTTGCGGGACAGGGCCCAGTCGATGTTGTTGTCCAGCCAGTCGCCGAAGCGGCCGTGCTTGACGGACTCGGGGTACCAGTTGGTGCGCTCGTTCTCCCGCAGCAGGGCGTCCTTGACCGCGGTGGTGCGGATGTACCAGGACGGCTGGGCGTAGTACAGCAGCGCGGTGTGGCAGCGCCAGCAGTGCGGGTAGCTGTGCTCGTAGGGCACGTGGCGGAAGAGCAGGCCGCGCGCGTCGAGGTCGGCCACCAGGGCCTCGTCGGCCTTCTTGAAGAACTGGCCGCCGACCAGGCCGAGCCCCTCCTCGAAGGTGCCGTCCGGGCGGACCGGGTTGACCACCGGCAGGCCGTAGGCGCGGCAGGTCTTCAGGTCGTCCTCACCGAAGGCGGGCGCCTGGTGGACCAGACCGGTGCCGTCCTCGGTGGTGACGTACTCGGCGTTGACCACGTAGTGGGCGTCGTCCAGCTCGACCAGGGTGAACGGGCGCCGGTAGGTCCAGCGCTCCATCTCGCGGCCGGCGAAGCTGCGGCCGGTGGCCGACCACCCCTCGCCCAGCGCCTTGGCCAGCAGCGGCTCGGCCACCACCAGGCGTTCGTTGCCGTCGGTGGCCTCCACGTAGGTCACCTCGGGGTGGGCGGCCACCGCGGTGTTGGACACCAGCGTCCACGGGGTGGTCGTCCACACCAGCAGCGCGGCCTCGCCGGCCAGCGGGCCGGAGGTGAGCGGGAAGCGCACGAAGACCGACGGGTCGACCACGGTCTCGTAGCCCTGCGCCAGCTCGTGGTCGGAGAGCCCGGTGCCGCACCGCGGACACCAGGGGGCGACCCGGTGGTCCTGGACCAGCAGCCCCTTGTCGAAGATCTGCTTGAGCGACCACCACACGGACTCCACGTACTCGGGGTCCATGGTGCGGTAGGCGTCGTCCAGGTCGACCCAGTAGCCCATGCGCCGGGTCAGCTCGGCGAAGGCGTCGGTGTGCCGGGTGACCGACTCCCGGCACTTGGCGTTGAACTCGGCGATGCCGTACCGCTCGATGTCCTGCTTGCCGGAGAAGCCCAGCTCCTTCTCGACCGCCAGCTCCACCGGGAGCCCGTGGCAGTCCCACCCGGCCTTGCGGGTCACGTGGTGGCCCTGCATGGTCTTGAAGCGCGGGAAGACGTCCTTGAAGACCCGGGCCTCGATGTGGTGGGCGCCCGGCATGCCGTTGGCCGTCGGCGGGCCCTCGTAGAACCCCCACTCCGGGCGCCCCGCGCTCTGTTCGAGCGAGCGGGCGAAGACCTTGTTCTCCTGCCAGAACGCGAGCACCTCGTGCTCCAGCGCTGGCAGGTCGACCTGGGCGGGCACCTGGCGGTACTGGCTCATCCAACATCCTCCGGCGGGAACGTCGCACGTCTACCGTCGGAGGGACGAGAAACGCCGCCGCTGCGGCCTTCCCGCGGTACCACCCTCCTTGGCCGGGGAACGGGGGCTCCCTCGGCCCACTCATTGAGCCGCGACGACGGTTCTACTCGCCCGGCACGCCACGCTCCGGGTTTTCCTCCGCCGGCTCCGGGGTGATCTTCGCGCCGCGCACACCCCCGGGCTCGCACCGTCCCCGGGTCGCTGATGGCTGCGTACGGCGTTACTCGTCCCCATCCACGCCTTTCGCTGCGCCCCAGTGTACGGCGCGGCCGGGTGGGCTTCCTCCGGATGACCGACGGTGACCCCGGGTGACCCGAATGGGCAGAGGCTGCCTGCCATATGCCTCGCTTCTCGGGGCGTACCGGATTATGCGCCCGCGAGCTGGGCACAACGTGTGCAGACCATGGGGTGCGGCGGCGCCCGCCGGACGGTTGGGCGGCGGCGTGCCCCGTTGCCGCGGGTCTCATGTCGATTTATCGTTCCGGCACCATTCGCTAGCAAGATCACCAATTGTTAAGGGGCCGCGCTCATGGTGGTGAAGAAGCCCGCCGCGGAATCCGCCCGGCGTACCCCGGAGCACGCCCCGGCACCGGCGGCGAAGAAAGCCCCCGCCCGCCGGACCGGCGCCGAGAAGACGTCCAGGAGCCCGCTCCCGGCCGTCCCCGCCGAGGCCGGCGAGGAGCACACTGGCAGCACCGCCACGACCGGGCCGGCCCGGCGGACCGGCCCCCGGCGGCGCAGCGACCCGGCCACCGCGCCGCACCCGGCCGGCGGAACGGGGACCGCCGCCCGGCTCGCGGCCGGCGCGGCACACGGCGGGGTGGCCCCGGCCGGCGACGACGAGGCGGCCACCAGCACCACCACACACCAGGCGACGGCCGCGGCGAACGACGCGACCGCTGAGCAGACGGAGGCCAAGACGGTGGTTGCGAAGAAGACAGTGGCCGACGCGGCCGGATCCGACACGTCCGCGTTCCCCGCGGCCCGCGCCGCGGCCGAAGGCGCCCCCGCCGAACCCGGCACCCTCGCGGTACGCCCCGGTGAGGAGCCGTGGACGCCCGACGAGGTCGCCGAGGCCCGGACCGAACTGGACTCCGAGGCCCGCCGGCTGCGCGGCGAGATCAAGGCGGCCGAGGAGGCCATCTCCGGCCTGATGCGCGACTCCGGCGACGGAGCCGGCGACGACCAGGCCGACGTGGGCACCAAGAACATCTCCCGCGAGCACGAGATGGCCCTCGCCGACAACGCCCGCGAGATGCTCCGGCAGACCGAGCACGCCATGGAACGCCTGCACAACGGCACCTACGGGCTCTGCGAGTCCTGCGGCAAGCCGATCGGCAAGGCCCGTATGCAGGCGTTCCCCCGGGCCACCCTCTGCGTCGAGTGCAAGCAGCGGACCGAACGCCGCTGACCGCGGCCGGACGCGTGCCGTACGCTCGATCCCGTCAGTACGCCCGGCGGGCTGCCCCGGGACCGAAGGCTGAGGGACTCACGTGACGAAGGCGGAGCGGACCATCGGTACGCCAGGTTTCGACCAGGAACAGGAGCCGGAGCGGGCCACGGCACGCGCGGCGGAGGAACCGGCGGAGGCGTCCACCGGCCCGGCACCGGCCGACGACGCCCCGCCGGCCCCCCGGGGCAGCCGGCGCCTGCTGGTGCTCTTCGGGGTGGCCGCGTTCGCCTACGCGCTCGACCTGATCTCCAAGACGCTGGTGGTCCAGTACCTGGAGAACCAGCCGCCGGTCCCGCTGCTCGGCCGCTACCTCCAGCTGTGGGCCATCCGCAACTCGGGGGCCGCCTTCGGCATCGGCGAGGGCATGACCGTGGTCTTCACGGTGATCGCGCTGGTGGTGATCGGCGTGATCGCCCGTCTGTCCCGCAAGCTCTACAGCGTGCCGTGGGCGATCGCGCTCGGGCTGCTGCTCGGCGGGGCGCTCGGCAACCTCACCGACCGGATCTTCCGGGCCCCCGGCGTCTTCCAGGGCGGCGTCGTCGACTTCATCGCCCCGGCCCACTTCGCCGTCTTCAACCTGGCCGACTCCGCCATCGTCTGCGGCGGCGTGCTGATCGTCTGGCTCTCCTTCCGCGGCCTGGACCCGGACGGCACCGTCCACCGCAACTGACCCCCCGGCCGACCGCGCGGGACGAGGGGGTCCGCGGTTCCGGCATACTCGATCGGGTGAGCACGCTTCCCGAGACCCGTACCCTGCCCGTCCCCGAAGGCCTGGAGGGCGAGCGCGTCGACGCCGCGCTCGCCCGGATGTTCGGCTTCTCCCGTACCAAGGCGGCCGAGCTGGCCGCCGACGGCAAGGTGCGGGTGGACGGCGCCGCGGCCGGGAAGTCCGACCGGGTGCGCGGCGGAGCCTGGCTGGAGGTCGAGATGCCGGCCCCGGCGGCCCCGGTCCGGGTGGTCGCCGAACCCGTCGAGGGCATGGAGATCGTCCACGACGACGACGACGTGGTGGTGATCGTCAAGCCGGTCGGCGTCGCCGCCCACCCCAGCCCCGGCTGGACCGGCCCCACCGTGATCGGCGGGCTGGCCGCGGCCGGCTACCGGATCTCCACCTCCGGCGCCGCCGAGCGCCAGGGCATCGTCCACCGGCTGGACGTGGGCACCTCCGGGCTGATGGTGGTCGCCAAGTCGGAGCTGGCCTACAGCGTGCTCAAGCAGCAGTTCCGCGAGCGCACCGTCGACAAGCGCTACCACGCGCTGGTCCAGGGCCACCCCGACCCGCTCAGCGGCACCATCGACGCCCCCATCGGCCGCCACCCCACCCACGACTACAAGTGGGCCGTCACCGCCGACGGCAAGCCCAGCGTCACCCACTACGACCTGGTGGAGGCGTTCCGCGCGGCGAGCCTGCTCGACATCAAGCTGGAGACCGGCCGCACCCACCAGATCCGGGTGCACATGGCCGCCCACCGCCACCCGTGCGTCGGCGACCTCACCTACGGCGCCGACCCCACGCTGGCCAAGCGGCTGCGGCTGACCCGGCAGTGGCTGCACGCCGTCCGGCTCGGCTTCGAACACCCCGCGGACGGCCGCTGGGTGGAGCTCACCAGCCGCTACCCGGACGACCTCCAGCACGCGCTGGACGCGGTGCGCGCCGAGAGCGCCTGACGCCTCCGCCGGACCACGGGCGCACCGCGGTCCGGCTCGGTCGGTGACACCACCGGCCGCTCCGCGAGGCGCACCTCACGTTTGCGCCGCACCCGCCGTGGCAGGCTGTCAAGCGCCGCTGCAAGATCCCGACCCTGGGAGCGTGTGCGCCCGTGGACCAGCTCGCCCTGCTCTTCATCGTGCTGCTCGGGGTCGTGGTGCTGGTGCCCGTGGGCGACCGGCTCAACCTGCCGGCACCGGTGCTGATGACGCTCTTCGGCGCGGCGCTGGCGCTGCTGCCGTTCGTGCCCAACGTCGCCATCAACCCCGAGCTGATCCTGCCGCTGGTGCTGCCGCCGCTGCTGTACGCCTCCGTGCAGCGCACCTCCTGGCGGCAGTTCGCGGCCAACCGGCGGCCGATCTTCCTGCTGGCGGTGGCGCTGGTCTTCGTCACCATGCTGGTGGTGGCCGCGGTCGCCCACGCCACGGTGCCGGGGCTGCCGCCGGCCGCGGCGTTCGCGCTGGGCGCGCTGGTGGCGCCGCCCGACCCGGTGGCGGCCACCGCGGTCGCCGGCCGGCTGGGGCTGCCCCGGCGCATGGTGTCGATCCTGGAGGGCGAGGGGCTCTTCAACGACGTCACCGCGATCGTGCTCTACCACGTGGCCATCGCGGCGGCGGTCACCGGCTCGTTCTCCTGGCCCCCGGCCGTCGGCGAACTGGTGCTCTCCGCCGTGGTCGCGATCGTCGTCGGCCTGGTGCTCGGCTGGATCGCCCACAAGATGATGGGCGTCCTCGGCGACGTCAACCTCCAGATCGGGCTCTCCCTGCTGGTGCCGTTCGCCAGCTACGCCATCGCCGAGGAACTGCGCGGCTCCGGGGTGCTGGCGGTGCTCACCACCGCGCTCTTCCTCTCCGAGCACATGAGCGACGCCGACGATGTCACCGGGCGGCTGGCCGGCGACACCTTCTGGAGCATCGTCGACACCATGGTCACCGGCGCCGCCTTCGGGCTGATCGGCCTGGAGCTGCACAACGTCTTCGGCACCGCCGCCCACGCCGACCGGCTGCTGACCGGCGCCGCGCTGGTGGTCGCCGCCGTCGTCGGGGTCCGGCTGGCCTGGCTGCTGCCGGCCGCCTGGCTCGCCCAACGGCTGCACCGCAAACGCGACGTGGCCGAGGAGATCCCGGCCACCTGGCGGGAGACGGTGGTGATGTGGTGGTCCGGGATGCGCGGGGTGGCCTCGGTGGCGCTGGCGCTCGCGGTGCCGCTGAAGACCGCCGGCGGTGCCGCGTTCCCGGGCCGGGACGCCATCTTGTTCATCGCCTTCGCCGTGGTGCTGGTCAGCCTGGTCCTCCAGGGGCTCACCCTGCCGTGGCTGGTGCGCCGGCTCGGGGTGGGCAAGGACGACGCGGCGGAGCGGGAGTTCGAGCGCAAGCTCGCGGTCCGCGCGGCCAAGGCGGCCCGCCGCCGGCTCAAGGAGATCGAGGAGGTCGAGGAGCTCCCCGAGGAGATGCGCGAGACGCTCTCCCGCCGCGCCTACGACATCGGCGCCCGGATCAGCCCCGACGTGGTCGAGGCGGAGAAGCGGGACGCGGTACGCCGCCGGCACAAGCGGCTGCGCAAGATCCAGCGGATCCAGGGCGAACTGCTCTCCGCCGCCCGCCACGAGGTCCTCGCCGCCCGCAGCGAACCCGGCGCCGACCCCGAGGTCGTCGACCGGGTCCTGCACGACCTGGACGTGCGCAGCCTGCACTGAACGCTCAGCGCCGCACCGGACTGCCCGGCCCCGGCCCCACGTCGTCCGGGTGCGGACCGGGGGAGGGGACGCGGGCCGGGGCGGCCGAAAGCCCCGGCGCCGGCGCGGTGTTGACCCGCGGCAGCGCGTACGGGTGCTCCCGGCGCAGCCAGTCCAGCAGCGTCTCGCGGATCGTGCAGCGCAGCGTCCACACGTCGTCGGAGTCCTTGGCGGTGGCCAGCGCCCGTACCTGGATCGTGGTGGGCGTGGTGTCGGTGACCACCAGGGACCAGGCGCGGCCGTCCCACGCGTCGCACTCCTTGAGCAACAGCCCGAGCCGGTCGCGCAGTTCGGCCACCGGGGTGGCGTGGTCGAGGTGGAAGAAGACGGTGCCGGTCAGCTGCGAGCCGCCGCGCGACCAGTTCTGGAACGGTCGGCTGGTGAAGTAGGAGACCGGCATGGTGATCCGCCGCTCGTCCCAGGTGGAGACCACCAGATACGTCAGGGTGATCTCCTCCACGGTGCCCCACTCGCCCTCGACCACCACGGTGTCGCCGATCCGCACCATGTCCCCGAAGGCGATCTGCAGCCCGGCGAAGAGGTTGCCCAGCGTGGACTGCGCGGCGATCCCGGCCACCGCCGCGATCACCCCGGCCGAGGCCAGCACCGAGGTGCCCACCCCCTTCATCGCCGGGAACTGCATCAGCATCAGCGCCACCGCGACCACCCCGACCGCGGCCGACACCACCCGCTGGATCAGCGTCACCTGGGTACGCACCCGGCGCACCCGGGCCGCGTCGTGCGACGAGGAGGCGTACCGGGCGTAGCTCGTCTCCACCACCGCCGCCGCCACCCGCACCAGCAGCCAGGCCAGCGCGGCGATCAGCACCAGCGACAGCGTCCGCCCGATGCCCGTCTCGTGGCCGTGGCCCACCTCGGCCGCGCCGTACGAGGCCAGCAGCAGCCCGGTGCACAGCGCCACCTGCAACGGCAGTCGGCAGCGGCGCAGCAGCGACCACAACGGGGTCTCCGGGTCGCGCGCGTCGATCCGGCGCAGCACCCGGTCCGTCACCCAGCCCACCGCGATGGTGATGAGCAGGGCGCTTCCCGTCACGATCAGCGGACGCAACACGGTCGGCATGCGATGGTCCCAACGTCGGCGGCGATGTCCGTTCCCCGGGTGGTTCCTGGCACGATGGTTCGTATAACCGCGCTCGCCGCGCGTACGCGACCCTGCGTCCGTTCACCCCCCGACCCGTTAGGAAGCTCACAACGGTGGCCGCCGCTCACACGATCCTGCTCCTCCACTCCATGTACGGGCTGCGGCCCGCCGTGCACGCCGCCGCCGACCGGCTGCGCGCCGCGGGCCACGAGGTGCACGTGCCCGACCTCTACGACGGGCGCACCGCCGACGACCCGGTCGAGGGGATGGCGATCAAGGACGAGATCGGGCGGGACGAACTGCTGCGCCGGGCGGTGGCCGCCGCGGCGCCGTACTCCGAGCGCGGACTGGTCTACGCCGGCTTCTCCCTCGGCGGTTCCGTCGCGCAGAACCTCGCCCTCGGCGACGAGCGCGCCCGCGGGCTGCTGCTGCTCCACGGCACCTCGGACATCGCCGACGACGCCGCCACCTCGATCCCGGTGCAACTGCACGTGGCCGAGCCGGACCCGTTCGAGCCGGACGACTGGCTGAACGCCTGGTACCTGCGGATGCGGCGGGCCGGGGCCGACGTCGAGGTCCACCGCTACCGGGGCGCCGGCCACCTGTACACCGACCCCGGCCTGCCCGACTGGGACGAGCGGGCCGCCGAGGCCACCTGGGCCACCGCGCTCGCCTTCCTCACGGAGATCTGAGCGACCCGCGACGGACGCGGGTCCGGACGGCCGCGCCCGGACCCGCACCGGAACGTTACTTCTTCGTCCCGAGCTGCTTGTCGATCGTCTGCATCAGCTGCGTGGAGCCGATGATCCCGCTCGGCGGGAAGTTCTGCCCGGCGATCTCGACGACCTTGCCGTCCAGCTTGGCGGTGGGGGTCCCCTGCACGCCGCTGCTGTTGAACGAGTCGGACATCTTCTTGGCCCAGGTGTCGTACGTGCCGTCCTTGACCGCCTTGGTGAAGGCGGCGTTGCCCTTCAGCTCGGGCACCTGGTCGGCGATCTTCAGCAGGTAGGAGCTGTCGGCGAACTTGTCCTGCTGCTCCTCGGGGTGGTTGGCCGCCGAGTACAGCGCGGTGTGGTACTTGACGAACGCCTCCGGGCTGACGTCGAGCGCCGCCCCCAGCGCGGAGAGCGCGTGCTTGGAGCCGGAGCCGCCGAAGCTGTTGTCCAGGAACGTGCCGAAGGTGTACTCGATCTTGTACTTGCCGTCCTGCGCGGCCTTGAGCACGTCCGGGCCGTCCTGCTGCTCGAACTGGGCGCAGATCGGGCAGCGCGGGTCCTCGTACAGGTGGAGGGTGTGGGCGGCCTTCTTGTCGCCGATGGTGACGGTGGTGCCGTCGGTCCCGGCCGCGTTGGCGGGGACGACGAGCGGCTTGGCCTTCTCCCCGGAGTTGGCCACGGCCACCGCGATGCCGGCCGCCGCGCCGAGCACCACGACGACGCCGCCGACCGCGAAGAGCTGGCGGCGCAGCTTGTCCTTCTTCGCCTGCCGCTCGCGCTCCACTTTCAGGCGCTCACGCGCGGACGACTTGTTCTCCCAGGTGTTCTTCTTGCTCATGGCTGATGTGCTCTCCGTCACGAAGGGGTGGGTACGGTTACGCGGACGCGGCCGGGCAGGGCGGCCCGCGTCGTACCACGGAGTGCGTGAGGAGGAGCGGCCGTGGCGCGGCGGCGGCGCGGACGGCCGGACGGGGCACCCGCGGCGCCACCGGGAGCCGGGCCCCGAGCACGGCGCCCACCCGCAGCAGCGGACGGAACGCGAACGCCGCGGTGGCCCGCAACAGCTGCTGCACCGCGGCCTCACCGCGCCGCAGCCACCACGAGGCGGCCAGCCCCACCGCGGCGTGCGCCGCCAGCAGCAGCCAGGGCACCACGGGGTCGGCCACCACCGGCCCGGCCGCCGTCAGCGGGGTGCCGACCGCGCCGCCGTCACACACCAGATCGGCGCCGAAGGTGCGCAGCGGCCCGGTCACCGGACCACCGGCCGGGCCGTAGCAGGCGTGCTGGCCGGTGGTGAACACGGTGTCCGCGGCCAGCTCCAGCGGCACCAGCAGCCCGGAGATCGCCCAGAACCCGCGTTCCCGTCCGGCCAGCGCGTAGGCGGTCAGGAAGACGGCGGCGAAGACCAGCGCCACCATCGTCAACGGCAGCGGCACCCGGGAGAGCAGGACGTGTGACGTGGACGACAGCGTCACGCACAGCCCGGCGAACAGCGCGGCACGCGCCGTCCTCAGCTGTGCGGTCCCTTCCATGGGCCAAGAGTGTGCCACGGCGGGCCGTAGGCGGCGCCTAAAGGTCCGGCAACGATCACGCCGCGATCCCGGCCCCGCCCGATCACGCGGGTGATCGCGGCGGGCCCGGGAGGGGACGGCCGGAGTTGACCGTGGGGTACCGGAGAATGGAGGGGCGGAACCGGGGTCGGGGGGTAGGGTCGGTCCATCCGGTGCCGTGCGGTCCCGCCCGCCGGACCGGCCGACCGATGTGCCCAGACCGCTCCGCTTTCGAAAGGCCCCACCGGTGAGCAAGCCGCCCTTCACCCACCTGCACGTCCACACCCAGTACTCGCTGCTGGACGGTGCCGCGCGGCTGAAGGACATGTTCGCGGCCTGCCAGGAGATGGGCATGACGCACATCGCCATGACCGACCACGGCAACCTGCACGGCGCCTACGACTTCTACCAGCAGGCCACCAAGGCCGGCGTCACCCCGATCATCGGCATCGAGGCGTACGTGGCGCCGGAGTCGCGGCGCAACAAGCGCAAGATCACCTGGGGTCAGCCGCACCAGAAGCGCGACGACGTCTCCGGTTCCGGCGGTTACACCCACAAGACGATCTGGGCGCGGAACAAGACCGGGCTGCACAACCTGTTCCGGCTCTCCTCGGACGCCTACGCCGAGGGGTGGCTGCAGAAGTGGCCGCGGATGGACAAGGAGACCATCGCGCAGTGGTCGGAGGGGCTGATGGCCTCCACCGGGTGCCCCTCCGGCGAGGTGCAGACCCGGCTGCGGCTCGGCCAGTTCGACGAGGCGCTCAAGGCCGCCGCCGAATACCAGGAGATCTTCGGCAAGGACCACTACTTCCTGGAGCTGATGGACCACGGCATCGAGATCGAGCGCCGGGTCCGCGACGGGCTGCTGGAGATCGGCAAGAAGCTCGACATCCCCCCGCTGGTCACCAACGACTCGCACTACACCTACGCGCACGAGGCCGACGCCCACGACGCCCTGCTGTGCATCCAGACCGGCAAGAACCTCTCCGACCCGGACCGCTTCAAGTTCGACGGCACCGGCTACTACCTGAAGTCCACCGACGAGATGTACGCCGTCGACTCCTCCGACGCCTGGCAGCAGGGGTGCGCCAACACCCTGCTGGTGGCCCAGCAGGTGGACACCACCGGGTGGTTCGACAAGCGCGACCTGATGCCCCGCTTCGACGTCCCCGACGGGTACACCGAGGTGACCTGGTTCCGGGAGGAGGTCAACCGCGGCATGGCCCGCCGCTACCCCGGCGGGGTCCCCGAGGACCGGCGCAAGCAGGCCGAGTACGAGATGGACATCATCATCCAGATGGGGTTCCCGGGGTACTTCCTGGTCGTCGCCGACTTCATCATGTGGGCCAAGAACAACGGCATCGCGGTGGGCCCCGGCCGTGGCTCCGCGGCCGGTTCGATCGTCGCCTACGCGATGGGCATCACCGACCTCGACCCGATCGACCACGGCCTGATCTTCGAGCGGTTCCTCAACCCCGAGCGCGTCTCCATGCCCGACGTCGACATCGACTTCGACGAACGCCGGCGCGGCGAGGTGATCCGGTACGTCACCGAGAAGTACGGCGCCGACAAGGTGGCCATGATCGGCACCTACGGCACCATCAAGGCGAAGAACGCCATCAAGGACTCCGCCCGTGTGCTGGGTTACCCGTACGCCATGGGTGACCGGATCACCAAGGCCATGCCCGCCGACGTCCTCGGCAAGGGCATCCCGCTCTCCGGCATCACCGACCCGCAGCACCCGCGCTACAGCGAGGCCGCCGAGGTCCGCGGGATGTACGAGAACGAGCCGGACGTGAAGAAGGTGATCGACACCGCGCGCGGCGTCGAGGGCCTGGTACGGCAGATGGGTGTGCACGCGGCCGGCGTGATCATGTCCAGCGAGACCATCACCGACCACGTCCCGGTCTGGGTGCGCCCCTCCGACGGCGTCACCATCACGCAGTGGGACTACCCCACCTGCGAATCGCTGGGCCTGCTGAAGATGGACTTCCTGGGCCTGCGCAACCTGACGATCATGGATGACGCGGTCAAGCTGGTGAAGGCCAACCGCGGCACCGACATCAAGCTGCTCGACCTGCCGCTGGACGACCCCACGACCTTCGAACTGCTCTCCCGCGGTGACACCCTGGGCGTCTTCCAGTTCGACGGCGGCCCCATGCGCTCGCTGCTGCGCATGATGAAGCCCGACAACTTCGAGGACATCTCCGCGGTCTCGGCGCTCTACCGGCCCGGCCCGATGGGCATGAACTCGCACATCAACTACGCGCTGCGGAAGAACGGCCAGCAGGAGATCACGCCGATCCACCGGGAGCTGGAGGAGCCCCTCAAGGAGGTCCTGGACGTCACCTACGGCCTGATCGTCTACCAGGAGCAGGTGCAGAAGGCCGCCCAGATCATCGCCGGCTACTCGCTCGGCGAGGCCGACATCCTCCGCCGCGTGATGGGCAAGAAGAAGCCCGAGGAACTGGCGAAGAACTTCACCATCTTCCAGGCCGGCGCGCGCAAGAACGGCTACAGCGACGAGGCGATCCAGGCCCTGTGGGACGTGCTGGTCCCGTTCGCCGGCTACGCGTTCAACAAGGCCCACTCGGCCGCCTACGGCCTGGTGTCGTACTGGACCGCCTACCTGAAGGCCAACTACCCGGCCGAATACATGGCGGCGCTGCTCACCTCGGTCCGGGACGACAAGGACAAGTCGGCGGTCTACCTCAACGAGTGCCGCCGCATGGGCATCAAGGTGCTGCCGCCCAACGTCAATGAGTCGGACGCGAACTTCACCGCCCAGGGTGACGACGTGATCCTCTTCGGTCTGACCGCGGTGCGCAACGTGGGCCAGAACGTGGTTGATTCGATCATCCGGTGCCGCAAGTCGAAGGGGAAGTACAGCTCGTTCCCCGACTTCCTGGACAAGGTCGAGGCGGTGGTCTGCAACAAGCGGACCGTCGAATCGCTGATCAAGGCCGGCGCCTTCGACGAGATGGGCCACACCCGCAAGGGGCTCATCGAGCACTACGAGGCGATGATCGACAACGTGGTGCAGGTCAAGCGCAAGGAGGCCGAGGGCCAGTTCGACCTGTTCGGCGGCATGGGCGACGACGACGGCAAGGACGAACCCGGCTTCGGGCTCGACGTCACCTTCTCCGACGTGGAGTGGGAGAAGTCCTACCTGCTCGCCCAGGAACGCGAGATGCTCGGCCTCTACGTCTCCGACCACCCGCTCTTCGGCATCGAGCACGTCCTGGGCGACCGCGCCGACGCGGCGATCTCGGCGCTCACCGGCGGTGACTACGCCGACGGGTCGATCGTCACCATCGGCGGCATCATCTCCGGCCTGCAACGGAAGATGACCAAGCAGGGCAACGCCTGGGCCATCGCCACCGTCGAGGACCTGGCCGGCTCCATCGACTGCATGTTCTTCCCCGCCGCCTACCAGCTCGTCTCCACCCAGCTCATCGAGGACGCGGTGGTCTTCGTCAAGGGCCGCCTCGACAAGCGCGAGGACGTGCCGCGGCTGGTGGCCATGGAACTCCAGGTGCCCGACCTGTCCGAGGCGTCCGCCAACGCCCCGGTCACCATCTCCATCCCCACCGTGAAGGTCACCCCGCCGCTGGTGGCCCGCCTCGGCGAGGTGCTGGAGAGCCACCGCGGCGGCACCGAGGTACGGGTACGGCTCCAGGGCGCCCGCAAGACCACCGTGCTCCGCCTCGACCGCCACCGGGTCGACCCCGACCCGGCGCTCTTCGGCGACCTCAAGGCGCTGCTGGGCCCGGCCTGCCTGGGCGGCACCCAGGCGAGCTGACGCACGCCGGCCGCACGCGCCGTCGCGCGCGGCACACGACAGGGGCGCGCCCTCACGGGTGCGCCCCTGCAACGCGTCCGGCCCGGCCGGGGGCGTCAGTTGTGGCCGAAGCTCTTCCGCCGCTTGCGGGAGACCGGCTCGGCCCCGGCCGCCGCCGGCTCGTCCCGCGACTCCAGTACGGCGGTGGCGGTGGGGGACTCCATGGCGGACGCCGTGCCGCGGGCCGCCGGCCGACGCCGTTCCTGCTTCTGGTTCTTGCCTCGCTTGCCCACGATCGTTCCTCCTGGGATCTCGGACGATGGGCGGTGCCCCCGCAGGGCGCGGCGGCCGGTCCGCGAGGGGGTGCCGCGCGCGCCGGGGGAGCGAACTCAGCGTGGCACGACGGAACTAAAGTCGCATTTCGGGCGTTCACCTGAAGTAACGGACGCCGGCCACGGGTTCTCCCCGGAATCCGCCACGCCGATGATCGAGTTCCCGTTCATATCCTCGATCCGGTCGGGCAGACTCAAGGGAATACCGTGCCGGGGGCGACCGGACGTGGGAAAGAGGGTGGAACGTGGACCGCTGCGTCGTCCTCGTGGACGCCGGGTATCTGCTCGGCGCCGCCGCGAGCCTGCTCGCCGGAGAACCCGCCCGCTCCCGGATCACGGTGGACCACGCCGCGATCGTCCAGGGCCTGCGGGACCGCGCCGAACGGGAGACCGGCCGGCCGCTGCTGCGGATCTACTGGTTCGACGGCGCCCCCGACCGCGTCCCCCAGCCGGAGCACCGCCGGCTGCGTGTCATGCCCCGGGTCACCGTCCGCCTCGGCGCCCTCACCCGTACCGACGGACGCTGGGCGCAAAAGGGCGTGGACGCCGCCATGCACGCCGAACTCTCCGAACTCGCCCGCAACCGCGCCTGCTCCGACGTGGTCCTGGTCACCGGCGACGGCGACCTGCTGCCCGGCATGATGTCCGCCAAGGAACACGGCGTCGCCGTCCACCTGTGGGCGGTGCAGGCCGCCGACGGCGACTACAACCAGTCGGAGGACCTGGTCGCCGAGGCCGACGAACGGCGCGTCCTGGACCGCGAATGGATCACCCGCGCGGTCAAGGCCCGGGACGTCGGCGTGGTCTGCCCGCCGCCCGGCCCGCGCCCGGAGATCGCGGCCATCCTCTCCGCCCCACTGCCCGAGTCGGCCATGCCCGGCGCCCCCGCCAAGCCGGTGCCCGCCGAACCGGCCGCCGCCACCGCCGCGCCCGCCAAGAACGGCCAGGCGCCCGCCCCGGCCGCCCCCGCCAAACCGGGCGTGCCCACCCCCAAGGACCTCGCCGGGCTCAGCGCCGGCCGCGCCCAGCCGTCCGGCGCCCCCCAGCCAACCCCCGCCGCCACCTTGCGCTGGTCGTCCGAGAAGGGGTGGATCGACCGCGGCGCGGGCGAGGCCGCCGACCCCGGGCTGCCCACCCTGGCCCAGCTCACCACCGCCGAACAGCGCTGGGCCGACCGCGAGGAGGACATCACCACGGTCAGCGGCGACCCCTTCGAGGTCGGCCAGGTCTTCGCCCGCCGCTGGATCGACCGCCTCACCAACCCCGCCGACCTGCAGACCCTCTCCGCCGAATACCCCCGGGTGCCGCACCGCATCGACGGTGAGCTGCTGCGCTACGCCGCCCGCTTCGGCCTGCTCGCCCACAAGGACGACCAGATCGACGAACACGACCGCTACGCCATCCGGGCGGGCTTCTGGCGCGAGGTGGACGCCCGGACGGTCTCCGAGGGCTCCTCCTCCCGCGAGCCCTCCCGCGACCCGCGCGACTGACCCCGGCACACCCGGGCCGGGCCCCGCGCCACCGGGCACAGCCACGGCGCGTACGCTCATGGGTCGTGAGTACGGGCACTGAACGGGCGGCGGCCCCCCGCACCGCCGCCGGGGCCCGCGGAGCGGTGTGGACCGTCCGTGGGCTGGTCAAGAGCTATCCGGCGGGACGGCCGGGCGGACGGTTCGGCGCGCGCGGACGCGGCCCCGCGCCCACCGCCGTACGGGCCAACGACGGCATCGACCTCGACATCCGGCGCGGCGAGATCTTCGGCCTGCTCGGCCCCAACGGCGCCGGCAAGTCCACCCTGGTCCGCCAGCTGACCGGGCTGCTCCGCCCCGACCACGGCACCATCCGCCTGCTCGGCCACGACCTGGTGGCCCACCCCGAGCGGGCCGCCCGGCTCATCGGCTACCTCGGCCAGGAGTCCACCGCGCTCGACGAACTCACCGTCGCGCTGGCCGCCGAGACCACCGGACGCCTGCGCGGCCTCGATGTCCGCGCCGCCCGCGCCCAGCGCGACGCGGTCCTGGACGAACTGGGCCTCGCCCCGCTCGCCGACCGCCCGCTCGCCCGGCTCTCCGGCGGCCAGCGGCGCCTCGCCTGCTTCGCCGCCGCCCTGGTCGGCGACCGCCCGATGCTGGTGCTGGACGAACCCACCACCGGCATGGACCCGGTCGCCCGCCGCGCGGTGTGGGCCGCGGTGGACCGCCGCCGCGCCGAAGCGGGCGTCACCGTCCTGCTGGTCACCCACAACGTCATCGAGGCCGAGACCGTCCTGGACCGGGTCGCCGTGCTCGACCGCGGCCGGGTCATCGCCTGCGACACCCCCGCCGGACTCAAGGCCACCGTGGCCGGCGACGTCCGGCTGGACCTGGTGTGGCGCGACGAGGCCCCGCTGGGGCTGCCGGAGATCGCGGCCCTGCGCGAACGCGCCGAGACCGCCGGGCGCCGCTGGACGCTGCGCATGCCGCAGGAGCGCGCCCGGGCCGTCGTCGCCTCCGTCACCGCCGGCCCCGCCTTCGCCGCACTGGACGACTTCACGCTGGCCACCCCCAGCCTGGAGGACGTCTACCTGGCCCTCGGCGGCAGCGAGAAAGGACTGGTCAAGGCGTGACCATCGACTCCGTCCCGGTGACCGCGCCCGCGCCGGAGGCCGACGCCCCCGGCGCCGTCGGCCCCGTCCCGCTCGCCCCGCGCACCCGGCTGCTGCCCGCCCTCGCCGCGGTCTACCGCGCCCAGCTCTCCCGCGCCCGCGTCTCGCGGATCCCGCTGCTGTTCGTGGCGACCTTCCAGTCCATCGGCATCATGATCCTGATGCGCGGCGTGGTGGCCGGCGGCACCGACGCCGCCCAGGCCGTGGTGGCCGGCTCCGCCGTGCTGGTGGTCGCCTTCGTCGGCCTCAACCTGCTCGCCCAGTACTTCGGCCGGCTGCGCGCCTCCGGCGGTCTCGACCACTACGCCACGCTCCCGGTGCCGGCCGCCTCCGTGGTGCTCGGCGCCGCCGCCGCGTACGCCTCGTTCACCGTGCCCGGCACGCTGGTCACCGCGGCCGTCGGCTGCGTGCTGTTCCACCTGCCGATGGCCCACCTGTGGGTGCTGGCCGCGGTGGTGCCGCTGGCCGGGGCCGCCCTGTCCGGGCTCGGCGCGGCCCTGGGGCTGCTCGCCCCGCGCCAGGAACTGGCCACGCTGCTGGGCCAGTTGGGGATGTCGGCGGCGCTGCTGCTCGGTGTGCTGCCGGCCGGCCACCTGCCGGAGCCGGTCCGCTGGGCCCGGGACCTGCTGCCGTCGACGTACGGGGTGGAGGCGTTCGCCCGCACCTTCCGCGCCGCCCCCGACTGGGTCGCCGTCACCGGTGACCTCGGGGTGTGCGCGGGCGTCGGCGTGCTGTCGCTGGCGGTGGCCACCTGGGCGTACCGCAGGGCCGCGTACCGCTGACGGCCGGGGCAGACCCCGGCCGCCGGGGCACACCTGGCACGATAGGCGGGTGACCGCACCGCTGCCCCCGCACGACCAGCACCCGCCGCAGCCGCACACCGGCGCGCCCCCCTCGCGCGGCGCCGATCTGCGCGACGGGCTGGTCGCCGCCCTCGTGGTGGCCGTCTCCGGCGTGCTGCTGGGCCTGCTGTGGTTCTGGCTGGCGCCGCGCGTGCCGCTGATCTCGGACGGCTCGGTGGTCTACCTCAAGGACCCGGAGGGCGAGCAGTCGGTCGCCGCGGACGGCTGGTTCACGCTGATGGCGCTGGGCTTCGGGGCGCTGAGCGCGGTCGCGGTCTACTTCTGGCGGCGCGGCGGCGGCGTCGCGCTGGCGGTCGCGCTCGCCGTGGGCGGGCTGCTCGCCGCGCTGGTGGCCTGGCGGATCGGGGTGTGGCTCGGGCCGACGCACGACGTGGCCGGGCACGCCAAGGCGGTCGGAGCCGGCAAGGTCTTCTCCGGCCCGCTGCAACTGCGCGCCACCGGTTCGCTGCTGGCCTGGCCGGTCGCGGCGATGGCCGTCTACCTGCTGCTCACCTCGCTGCTCACGCCGCGCCCGGCCGAGCCCGCGCCCCGCTGGGACGGCTGGAGCGCGCCGGGGGAGACCCCGCCCGGCCAGGGCACCCCGCCCGCCGCGTCCTGACGGGGCGGCCGGGACGTCAGCGGTACGCCGCGATGCCGGCCGTGGCCGCCGAGGTCAGCTCGACCAACGCGGCCGGGGCCAGCTCCACCTCCAGGCCGCGCCGTCCCGCCGAGACGTGGACCGTCGGGTGCTCCAGCGCCGAGACGTCCACCACGGTGGGCAGCCGCTTGCGCTGGCCCAGCGGTGAGATCCCGCCGCGTACGTAACCGGTGGTGCGCTCGGCGGCGACGGGGTCGGCCAGCACGGCCCGCTTGCCGGAGACCGCGGCGGCCAGCGCCTTGAGGTCCAGCGAGCCGGCCACCGGCACCACGGCGACCGTCAGCGCCTCGTCGACCTGGGCGACCAGCGTCTTGAAGACCCGCTCCGGGGCCACCCCGAGCGCCGCCGCGGCCTCCGCGCCGTACGAGGCCGACGCCGGGTCGTGCGGATAGGCGTGGACGGTGAACTCCACCCCGGCGGCGGCCAGCGCCGCCGTGGCCGGCGTACCCCCGGCGCCCTTGCCCTTGGTCCTCTTCGCCATACCCCAGACTTTCTGACGCTGCGTCAGTTGCGGTTGGTGCGCTGCCGGGTCAGCTCCACCGCCGGCAACGACGGCAACTTGCCGATCAGCGCGGTCTCCCGGCGCAGCAGCGCCAGCTCCTCCGCCAGCCGCGCCGCGGTGTCCGCGCACTCCAGCAGCCGCTGCTTGACCGGCACCTCCACCACCATCGCGGCGGCCACCAGGTAGGAGAGTACCGACGGCCGGTCCGGCAGTTCCTGCGGCGCCGCCAGCGTCCGCTCCCGCGCCCCGGCCAGCAGCTTCTGGTAGCCGCGGAACGCCCGGTCCACCGCGGACGTCAGCGCCCCGGCGCCCGTCCCCGGCTCCTCCGGCAGCATCTCCACCTCACCGACCAGATACGGCCCCGAGGCGTCCACCGACAGCACCCGGAACCGCGTGGTGCCGGTGGCCACCAACTCGTAACCGCCACCGGACTGCTCCTGCACCGAGGCCACGTCCGCCACGCACCCCACCGGGTACAGCGCCCGGTCCAGATCGGGGCCGAACCCGGCGGCCGGCCCGGTGTCCGCCGTCCCCGGACCGCTCGGCGCCACCTCGTGCCCGTCCCGGATGGCCACCACCCCGAACTGCCGCGGCCCGTCGGCCGGCAGCGCCAGCAGATCGCGAACGAGCGCCCGGTACCGCTCCTCGAAGACGTTGAGCGGCAGCACCAGGCCGGGGAAGAGCACGGCACCGAGCGGGAAGAGCGGCAGGGAGACGGTCACAGCGGTCAAGCCTATGCGCACCTTCCGGCCGGCCAGACCGGTTTCCCCGGATCACCCCCGGCGCAGCAGCCGCGACGCCCCCGCCGCCACCGTCGTCGCCAGCATCCACCCCAGCAGGTTCATCCCCGCCGCGATCCACTGCGCGGCCCCGCTCAGCCGCCAGGCGTTGCTCTGCCCCAGGTCGGCGAAGGGCAGCAGCAGATCGAGGGCGAGCAGCGCCGGGTTCCAGTGCGGCCACGCCTGCTCGTCCACCGGCGGCGGGGCGGGCCGGCCGGCGAAGTACAGGGCGCCCACCGCCCACAGCACCGCCATCCACAACGCGGCCCGCCCCGGCCGGTACCCGTACCCCACCGTGACGTCCTGCAGGCACCCCCAGACCTTCCCGGCCAGCGGCAGCGTCTCGCGCCGCCGCCGCTGCTTGGCCAGCAGCACCTCCCGGGCCTGGGAGTCCTCCCCGCTGCCGCGCAGCGCCTGGGCCAGCGTCTCGTACGGATCCGGGTTGTACTCCGGCGTCGCGTCGGCGAGCCAGGCTATCCGGCGGGACAGCGGGAACGACCCCTGCGGCGCCAGCGACTCGTAGGAGAAGCCGGCCAGGTCGATGCCGCCGGCGCCGGGCCAGCTGGAGCGGGCGTCGGTCAGGTTGCCCACCCGCGCCCCGGCCAGCGAGATCCGGCCGGACGGCGGCTCGTCCAGGGTCAGCCGCAGCTCCGGGGTCTGGATCCGGCGCAGCGACAGCGTCTGCGCGCCCACCAGGTGGAACCGGGCCTTGTCGGCGATGACCGCGTTGCCGAACCGCCCGTCGTCCAGCCGCACCCCGCCCTCGCAGGAGAACCGCCGGGTGCGCACCCCCACCGGCGGGGTGCCGCCGTCGAGGTGGCCGCTGAGCCAACCGGAGCTGAGGTAGAGCGTGTGCTCCACGGTGACCCGGGCAGCGTTGAGCGCGTACCGCCCGTACGGGTTGCGCAGCGTGCTGCCGCGCAGGCTGAGCCGGCCGCCGATCCGGGCGCTGCGCAGACTGATCTCCCCGGCAGCCTCCACCAGTTCGGCCTCCATGTCCTGCGCCACCGTGAGCCCGTCCGCGGAGATCGCCTGCCCCGACCGGTCCTGGCCGACCACCAGCTGGTTGAGGAGGAGGTCGGTGCCGATGTGGGCGTCGGTGAGCCGGATGCCGCCGGGCACCGTGCAGCGCGGCAGGTGCAGATCGCCCTCGGTGGACAGCCGCGCCGCCTCCACCCGCGGCACCGCGCAGCGCAGCAGCCGCAACGTGCTGAAGTGGGCCTCCGGCAGCAGCAGCCGGCAGTCGAAACGGCAGTCGCGTAACTCCACGTACGGCCGGACCTGGCCGCCGGAGAGGTCGAGCACCCCGGTCAGCAGCGCCCCGGCCAGCTTCAGCGCGGCCACCCGGCCCGGCTCCCGGCCCGGCCCGTCCAGCAGCAGCCGGGCCACCACGATGGCCCGCACCGTACGTGACGCGTCCCACTCCAGGTCCGCCGCCGGATCGTCCAGCTCCGGGTCGCCGGTGCGCAGATCGCACGGGTCACCCCGGCGGAAGGCGTCCCACAGCCTCGCCTCGGCCGGCGTCAGCCCCTCCAGCGGCTCGGTCATCACCCGTCCCCCTCCCGGATCCCGCTGTGATCACCAGTACGGCACGTTAGCGGCCGGTTCCGACAGTCGCGCCCGGTCGCGCGCGCGGCGCTCGGCGGTCACCGCGCGTCCCGGCCGTCCCACGAGCGCCCCACGCCACGTCTCACCACGTGGAGGCTGCCCGCGTGCCGCGGAAGGGCTGCCTACACTTGGGGCCGTGATCTCCCGAATCGATCTGCGCGGCACCGCCTTCCCCGAGGGCGGGATCGACCGCGACCTGCTGCCCCGTGCCGAGCTCGACGTCGAGGCCGCCCTGGAGAAGGTGCGCCCCATCTGCGACGACGTACGGCATCGCGGCACCGCGGCGCTGATCGAGTACGCGCGGCGCTTCGACGGCGTCACCCTGGACCGCGTCCGGGTGCCCGCCGACGCCCTCACCCGGGCCCTGGCCGGACTCGACCCGGCGGTCCGCGCCGCGCTGGAGGAATCCATCCGGCGCGCCCGGCTCGTCCACCGTGAACAGCGGCGCACCGACGTCACCACCCGCGTCGTCCCCGGCGGCACCGTCACCGAACGGTGGGTGCCGGTCGAACGTGTCGGCCTGTACGTGCCCGGTGGCAACGCGGTCTACCCGTCGTCCGTGGTGATGAACGTGGTGCCGGCGCAGGAGGCCGGCGTCGGCTCGCTGGCCGTCTCCTCCCCGCCGCAGGCCGACTTCGACGGCCTGCCGCACCCCACCATCCTGGCCGCCTGCGCCCTGCTCGGCGTCGACGAGGTCTACGCGGCCGGCGGCGCCCAGGCCATCGCCATGTTCGCGCACGGCACCGAGGAGTGCCGCCCGGTCAACCTGGTCACCGGCCCCGGCAACATCTGGGTGGCCGCCGCCAAGCGCCTGCTCAAGGGGCGCATCGGCATCGACGCCGAGGCCGGGCCCACCGAGATCGCGGTGCTCGCCGACGACACCGCCGACCCCGTCCACGTCGCCGCCGACCTGATCAGCCAGGCCGAGCACGACACGCTGGCCGCCGCCGTGCTGGTCACCACCTCCCCGGCGCTGGCCGACGCCGTCGCCGCCGAACTCGACCGCCAGGTCGCCGCCACCAAGCACACCGAGCGCATCACCGAGGCGCTCACCGGCAAGCAGTCCGCCGTGGTGCTGGTCGACACCCTCGACCAGGGGCTCGCCGTGGTCGACGCCTATGCCGCCGAGCACCTGGAGATCCAGACCGCCGACGCCGCCGCGGTCGCCGCCCGGGTCCGCAACGCCGGCGCGGTCTTCGTCGGCCCCTACGCCCCCGTATCCCTCGGCGACTACGCGGCCGGCTCCAACCACGTGCTGCCCACCGGCGGCTGCGCCTGCCACTCCTCGGGCCTTTCCGTCCAGTCCTTCCTGCGCGGCATCCACGTCGTGGACTACACCCGCGACGCCCTCGCCGAGGTCGCCCACCACGTGGTGACCCTCGCCGAGGCGGAGGACCTGCCCGCCCACGGCGCCGCGATCAAGGCCCGGTTCGAGTGGAAGGTGCCGCAGGGGTGACCCGCATCGACGACCTGCCCATCCGGGACGAACTGCGCGGCAAGTCCCCGTACGGCGCCCCCCAGCTCGACGTACCGGTGCAGCTCAACACCAACGAGAACCCCTACCCGCTGCCCGAGCCGCTGGTGGAGCGGATCGCCGAGCGGGTCCGCGAGGCCGCCCGGGGCCTGAACCGCTACCCGGACCGGGAGGCGGTCGAGCTGCGCACCCGGCTCGCCGCCTACCTCACCCGCACCACCGGCCACCCGGTGGAGGTCGGCCAGGTGTGGGCGGCCAACGGCTCCAACGAGGTCATCCAGCAGCTGCTCCAGGCCTTCGGCGGCCCCGGCCGCACCGCCCTCGGCTTCGAGCCGTCGTACTCGATGCATTCGCTGATCTCCCGCGGCACCGGCACCACCTGGATCTCCGGGCCGCGCGACGCGGACTTCACCGTCGACGTCGAGGCGGCCCGGGCGGCCATCGCCGAACACCGCCCGCACGTGGTCTTCGTCACCTCCCCGAACAACCCCACCGGCACCGCGGTCGACGCCGACACCGTCCTGTCGCTCTACGAGGCCGCCCAGGCGGCCCGCCCGTCGCTGTTCGTGGTGGACGAGGCGTACGTCGAGTTCTCGCACCGCCCCTCGCTGCTGCCGCTCCTCGCCGGCCGCCCCAACCTGGTGCTCTCCCGCACCATGTCCAAGGCGTTCGGCGCGGCCGGGCTGCGGCTGGGCTACCTCGCCGCCGACCCCGCCGTGGTCGACGCCGTGCGCCTGGTGCGGCTGCCCTACCACCTCTCGTCGGTCACCCAGGCCACCGCGCTCGCCGCGCTGGAGCACACCGATACGCTGTTGAAGTACGTCGAGCAGCTCAAGGCCGAGCGTGACCGGCTCGTCACCGGGCTGCGGTCGGCCGGCTACGAGGTCACCGACTCGGACGCCAACTTCGTCCAGTTCGGCCGCTTCGAGGACAGCCACGCCGCCTGGCAGACCATCCTCGGCCACGGCGTACTCGTCCGCGACAACGGCGTACCTGGCTGGCTGCGGGTCTCCGCGGGCACCCCGGCGGAGAACGACGCGTTCCTCGACGCGGTACGCGCGATCAAGAAGGAGCTTTAGCCACCATGAGCCGCGTGGGCCGCGTGGAACGCACCACCAAGGAGACCTCCGTCGTCGTCGAGATCAACCTCGACGGCACCGGGGTCGTCGACATCTCGACCGGGGTCGGCTTCTACGACCACATGCTCGACCAGCTCGGCCGCCACGGGCTGTTCGACCTGACCGTCAAGACCGACGGCGACCTGCACATCGACAGCCACCACACCATCGAGGACACCTCGCTCGCCCTCGGCGCCGCCTTCAAGCAGGCGCTCGGCGACAAGCGCGGCATCGTGCGCTTCGCCAACGCCTCCGTCCCGCTGGACGAGTCGCTGGCCCAGGTCACCGTCGACCTCTCCGGCCGCCCCTACCTGGTACACACCGAACCCGAGGGCATGGCGCCCGTGATCGGCGCCTACGACACCACGATGACCCGCCACATCCTGGAGTCCTTCGTGGCCCAGGCGCAGATAGCGCTGCACGTCCACGTCCCCTACGGACGCAACGCCCACCACATCGTGGAGTGCCAGTTCAAGGCGCTCGCCCGCGCACTGCGGTACGCCTCCGAGATCGACCCCAGGCAGCCGGGGATCCCCTCCACCAAGGGTGCGCTGTGAGCGGCGCACGCGCGGCTGCCGGGCCGCGGACGACCGGCGAGGCGCGCTGTCGCCGCGCGGGCGGAGAAGCTCACGGGTGGGTGCTGTGAACAAGGCGGCGTACCTCTTCATCCTCCTCGGGCTCTTCCTCGCCGGAGGCGTCTACTCGTTCTGGAAGCAGAAGCTGCCCAAGGGCGTGATCGTGCTGATGGGGATCGGCGCGGTGATGTCGCTCGCCGCCGGTCTGCTGCGGCTGTAGAAGGGACCGACATGAGCAAGCGCGTGGTCGTCTTCGACTACGGCTTCGGAAACGTACGCTCCGCCGAGCGGGCGGTGGCCCGGGCCGGCGCCGAGGTGGAGATCACCGCGGACTACGACCGGGCGATGGCCGCCGACGGGCTGCTCGTGCCCGGCGTGGGCGCCTTCGCCGCCTGCATGGCCGGGCTGCGCACCGCCCGCGGGGACTGGATCATCGGCCGCCGGCTGGCCGGCGGCCGTCCGGTGCTGGGCATCTGCGTCGGCATGCAGATCCTCTTCTCCCGCGGCGTCGAGCACGGCGTGGAGACGGCCGGCTGCGACGAGTGGCCCGGCACCGTGGCCCCGCTGCGCGCCCCCGTCGTCCCGCACATGGGGTGGAACACCGTCGAGGCCCCCGAGGACTCCCGGCTCTTCGCCGGCCTCGACCGCGGCGAGCACTACTACTTCGTCCACTCCTACGCGGTGCGCGAGTGGGAGCTGGAGACCGGCAACGAGGCCATCCGGCCGCCCAAGGTCACCTGGGCCACGCACGGCGACCGCTTCGTGGCCGCGGTGGAGAACGGCCCGCTGTGGGCGACCCAGTTCCACCCCGAGAAGTCCGGTGACGCCGGCGCCAAGCTGCTGTCCAACTGGATCGAGACCCTGTGAGCCCCGCGATGTCCACGCTCGAACTCCTGCCCGCCGTCGACGTCCGCGCCGGCCAGGCCGTCCGCCTGGTGCACGGCGAGTCCGGCACCGAAACGTCCTACGGCGACCCGCTGGAGGCCGCCCTGGCCTGGCAGCGGGCCGGGGCCGAATGGCTCCACCTGGTCGACCTCGACGCCGCCTTCGGCACCGGCGACAACCGGGAGCGGATCGCCGAGGTGGCCCGCGCCATGGACATCAAGGTGGAGCTCTCCGGCGGCATCCGCGATGACGCCTCGCTGGCCGCCGCCCTGGCCACCGGGTGCACCCGGGTCAACCTGGGCACCGCCGCCCTGGAGGCCCCCGAGTGGGTGGCCAAGGCCATCGCCGAGCACGGCGACAAGATCGCCGTCGGCCTCGACGTCCGCGGCACCACGCTGCGCGGCCGGGGCTGGACCCGGGACGGCGGCGACCTGTACGAGACGCTGGCCCGCCTCGACTCCGAGGGGTGCGCCCGCTACGTGGTCACCGACATCGCCAAGGACGGCACCCTCCAGGGCCCCAACCTGGAGCTGCTGCGCAACGTGTGCGCCGCCACGGACAAGCCGGTGGTCGCCTCCGGCGGCGTCTCCAGCCTCGACGACCTGCGGGCCCTGGCCGCGCTGGTGCCCGAAGGTGTGGAGGGCGCCATCGTGGGCAAGGCCCTCTACGCCAAGGCGTTCACCTTGGAAGAAGCGTTGGAGGCAGTGTCCCGATGAGCGAAACCCCCGCCGTGCGGCGCGTCCAGACCGACAGTCCATGGGAAGAGACGATCGGCTTCGCCCGCGCGGTGGCGGTGGGCGACCGGGTCCTGGTGGCCGGCACCATGCCGCTGGTCAAGGGGGTGCTGCAGGGCGAGGGCGACCCGTACCAGCAGAGCGTGGTCGCCTTCCGCAACGCGCTCGCCGCCCTGGAGCCGTTCGGCCTGGGCAAGGAGCACGTGGTGCGCACCCGTATGTACCTCACCCACTCCCGTGACGTGGACGCGGTGGGCCGCGCGCACAAGGAGATCTTCGACGGCGCCCGGCCGGCCGCCACCCTCGTGGTGGTCTCCGGCTTCGTCGACTCGCGGGTGCTGGTCGAGGTGGAGCTCGAAGCTTTCGGAGGAGATTCGTCGTGAGCCTGGCCGTCCGGGTCATCCCCTGCCTCGACGTGGCCGACGGCCGCGTGGTCAAGGGGGTCAACTTCCAGAACCTGCGGGACGCCGGCGACCCCGTCGAGCTGGCCAAGGCGTACGACGCCGAGGGCGCCGACGAGCTGACGTTCCTCGACATCACCGCCTCCGCCGGGGACCGGGAGACCACCTACGAGGTGGTCCGCCGCACCGCCGAGCAGGTCTTCATCCCGCTGACCGTCGGCGGCGGGGTGCGCAGCGCGGGCGACGTGGACCGGCTGCTGCGGTCGGGCGCCGACAAGGTGGGCGTCAACACCGCCGCCATCGCCCGCCCCGAGCTGATCCGGGAGATCGCCGAGCGCTTCGGCCGCCAGGTGCTGGTGCTCTCGGTGGACGCCCGGCGCTGCCCGCCCGGCACGGTGACCGACTCCGGCTTCGAGGTGACCACCCACGGCGGCCGGCGCGGCACCGGCATCGACGCGGTGGAGTGGGCGCACCGCGCGGCCGAACTGGGCGCCGGGGAGATCCTGCTCAACTCGATGGACGCGGACGGCACCAAGGACGGCTACGACACCGCGATGATCAAGGCGGTACGGGAACACGTCGCCGTACCGGTGATCGCCAGCGGCGGCGCCGGCAAGCTCGCCGACTTCCCGCCGGCCATCGAGGCCGGCGCCGACGCCGTACTCGCCGCCTCCGTCTTCCACTTCGGCGACCTGCGGATCGGCGAGGTCAAGCGCACCCTGCGGGAGGCCGGCCACCCGGTCCGCTGAACCGCGGGGCCGCGCCGTCAGATGCCGAGCTTGGCCGTCTCCAGCCGGCCCACGGCCTCCTTCTCCCCGTCCAGCGAGACGCGGGCGGCCGACTGGCGGCCGAAGACGAAGAGCGTCAGCTCGGCCGGCTCGCCGGTGACGGTGACCACCGGGGTGCCGCGCCGGGCCACCGCGGTCTGGCCGTTGGGCCGGCGCAGCACCAGGCCCACCGGGGCCCCGCGGCCAAGCAGCCGCGACCCCTTCTCCAGCCGCTTCCACAGCGCCTCGGCGAAGACCGGGTCGACCTCGCGCGGGCTCCAGTCGGGCTGCGCCCGCCGGACGTCCTCGGCGTGCACGAAGAACTCCACGCTGTTGGAGACCTCGTCGATCTGCTTGACGGCGAACGGCGACATCTTCGGCGGCCCGGTGCGGATGAGCTGGATCAGCTCGCCGTAGGGCTTCTCGGCGTACTCCTTGCGGATCCGCTCGCCGCGGGCGGCCAGTTGCGGGACGACGATCCCGGCCGCCGCGTCGCCCCGCCGTTCCCGGACCACCACGTGCGCGGCGAGGTCACGGGTGGTCCAGCCCTCGCACAGGGTGGGGGCGTCGGGGCCGGCGCTTTCCAGCAGGTCGGCCAGGAGCAGTCGTTCACGGCGCGCATGAGTGGACATGGCGTCAGCGTACGCCGCGGCCCCGGCCCCGGTGGGCACGGCTGCCACAATGGGGGTATGCCAGCGTCTTCCTCCTCCCGCCTCGACCCCGCCGTCGCCGCCCGCCTCAAGCGCGACCCCGACGGCCTGGTGCCGGCCATCGCCCAGCAGTACGACACCGGTGAGGTGCTCATGCTCGGCTGGATGGACGACGAGGCGCTGCACCGCACGCTGACCACCGGACGCTGCACCTACTGGAGCCGCAGCCGCCAGGAGTACTGGGTCAAGGGGGACACCTCCGGCCACGTCCAGCACGTCAAGTCGGTCGCGCTCGACTGCGACGGGGACACGCTGCTGGTCAAGGTGGACCAGGTGGGCGCCGCCTGCCACACCGGCGACCGCACCTGCTTCGACGCCGACCGCCTCCCGCTGACCGGCCCCCGGTGAGTTGTGGGGTGGCAAGGTCCTGTCGTCAAGAGATCGCCGGGCCGCCCGGAGGGCGGTGCCCCGCGGGGTCTACGGGGGTCCCCCCAGGCGAAGCTCTGGGGGCGTGTGATCGCAAGGCGGAGGGAGGAGAGCGCAGCGGGCTGCGCCGACGACCGACAACGCCGCGAGCGCGCGTGCCAGACGCCGCGGGGCAGGCGAGGTCTTGACGACAGGGCCTAGGCTGCCCCCATGACCACGGGCCATGTCACCCCCGACCTTGAGACCTTCCGCGAGCTCGCCCGGGACCGCCGGGTCATCCCGGTCACCCGGCGGCTGCTCGCCGACGGGGACACGCCGGTCGGCCTGTACCGCAAGCTCGCCGGCGAACGGCCGGGCACCTTCCTGCTGGAATCCGCCGAGCAGGGCCGTTCCTGGTCCCGCTACTCCTTCGTCGGGGTACGCAGCTCGGCCACGCTGACCGAACGCGACGGGCGGGCGCACTGGCTGGGCACCCCACCGGTCGGCGTGCCGGCCGCCGGCGATCCGCTCAGCGTGCTGCGGGCCACGGTGGAGGCCCTGCACACCCCGCGCGACCTGCACTCCGGCGGCGCCCTGCCGCCCTTCACCGGCGGCATGGTCGGCTACCTCGGCTACGACGTGGTACGCCGCCTGGAACGCATCGGCGACCACGCCAAGGACGACCTCGGGCTGCCCGAGCTGACCATGCTGCTCACCTCGGACCTGGCGGTGCTCGACCACTGGGACGGCACGGTGCTGCTGATCGCCAACGCGATCAACCACAACGACCTGGCGACCGGGGTGGACGAGGCGTACGCCGACGCGGTGGCCCGGCTGGACGCGATGGCCGCCGACCTGGCCCGTCCGCTGCCCGGCTCCGCCGCCGAACTGCCCGCCGCCGCGCTGCCGGAGTTCACCGCGCGCTGGGGCGGCCCCGACTTCCAGGCGGCCGTGGAGGACGTCAAGGAACGCATCAGGGCCGGCGAGGCGTTCCAGGTGGTCCCCTCGCAGCGGTTCGAGACGCCGTGCCCGGCCGGCGCCCTCGACGTCTACCGGGTGCTGCGGGCCACCAACCCGAGCCCGTACATGTACCTGTTGCGGTTCGACGGGTTCGACGTGGTGGGTTCCTCGCCGGAGGCGCTGGTCACGGTGGAGGACGGCCGGGCGATGGTGCATCCGATCGCCGGCACCCGGCCGCGCGGGGCCACCCCGCAGCAGGACCTGGCGCTCGCCGAGGAGTTGCTGGCCGACCCCAAGGAGCGGGCCGAGCACCTTATGCTGGTCGACCTGGCCCGCAACGACCTGGGCCGGGTGTGCGAGCCGGGCAGCGTGGAGGTGGTCGACTTCATGTCGATCGAGCGCTACAGCCACGTGATGCACATCGTCTCCACCGTCACCGGCACCGTCGGCCCCGGCCGGACCGCCTTCGACGTGCTCACCGCCTGCTTCCCGGCCGGCACCCTCTCCGGTGCCCCCAAGCCCCGGGCGATGCAGATCATCGACGAACTGGAGCCCACCCGGCGCGGGTTGTACGGCGGCTGCGTCGGCTACCTGGACTTCGCCGGGGACTCCGACACCGCGATCGCCATCCGCACCGCGGTCCTGCGTGACGAGGTGGCCTACGTCCAGGCCGGCGCCGGAGTGGTGGCCGACTCCGACCCGGTGGCCGAGGACACCGAGTGCCGCAACAAGGCGGCGGCGGTGCTGCGCGCGGTGGCCGCCGCCAACCACCTGCACGCGCGGCGCGGTTGACGCCACGCGACGGATCCGGGCCGCCCGCGGTCGGGCGGCCCGGATCGTCATCGCCGGGGGAGCGGAGGGGCCGTCAGCCCTTGAAGGCGGTCAGGCCGTTGGGGGTGCCCAGGCCGGTCGGGCCGTCGTAGCCGGTCTTTCCGGAGCACAGGTACGTCCCGCCGCACGAGCCGTTGGAGCCGCTGGTCACGTCGAACAGCGACGAGGTGTGGGCGTACGGGAACGAGGCCGGGGTGGAGCCGGCGGACGGGGTGCCGGCGTCCGCGTAGACCGCCGCGATGATCGGCGCGGAGACGCTGGTGCCGCCGAAGACCTCCCAGCCCGGGTCGCCGCCGTAGGTGTCGTAGACCGCGACGCCGGTGCTCGGGTCGGCCACCGCGGAGACGTCGGCCACCGTGCGCTTGGTGCAGCCGGTGTCCTTCTGCCAGCTCGGCTTGGTGTCGTACTTCGAGCAGCCGGATCCCGCGCCGCTCCACGCCGACTCGCTCCAGCCACGGGAGTTGGAGGCGGTCTTCAGGCTGGTGCCGCCGACCGCGGTGACGTACTTGGAGGCCGCCGGGTACTCCACGCCGTAGCCGGAGTCACCGGAGCTGACCGTGATGGCCACGCCCGGGTGGTTGAAGTACGAGGAGTCGTAGCTCGAGTCGGAGGAGGACTCGCCGCCGCCGTAGCTGTTGGAGACGTACTTGGCGCCCAGCTTGACGGCCTCGTTGACGGAGGCGCCGAGGTCGCCCATGGAGGAGGAGTTGGCCTCGACCAGGATGATGTGGGCGCCCGGGGCGATCGCCGAGACCATGTCGACGTCGAGCGACTCCTCCTCGGCCCAGCCGGCGTCGGCGGTGGGCAGCGAGGTGGTGCTGCCGGTCTGGCCCACCTTCTTGAAGCAGCCGTTGGCGCTGGTGCACGCGGGCAGGCCGAACTGCGAGCGGTAGGCGGCCAGGTCCTTCTCGGCGTTGGGGTTGTCGTAGGCGTCGACGATGGCCACCGTCGCCCCGGCGCCGCCGCCCGACGGCAGCTTGTAGGCCGCCTGGAGCTGGGCGGGGCCGTAGCCGGAGGGCGCGGCCAACGGGGTGAGGCGGCCGACCGCCTTGGCGGAGACGGTGCCGCCGGTCACCTTGAGCGCGTCGCAGGCCGCCCAGTTGACGTGCTTGGGGGTGGAGCACGAGTGGACGGTCCGTACGCCGTGCGGGGCGGGCGCGGTCTGCTGGGCGTCGGCGGCGGGCGCGGCGGCGAGGGCGGAGAGCGCCAGGCCGGCGACGGCGGTCACGGAGAGCCCGGCGTGGCGGAGCGCCTTCGGCGAGGTTCTGCGCAAGGTACTGCCTCCTGTGGGGAGTCATGTGGGGGCAGGCCGCCCGGTCAGGGTGCTCGGAGGGCCTGTTCGCGCGAGACGTGCAGGGGGCCGTGCTGCGGGTGCGGGGTGGTGCGGTGCGTTTCCGGCGGTGCGTTCCGGCGGTGCGTTCCGGCGGTGCGATTCCGGCGGTGCGGGGGGATGCGTACGCGGGGATGAGGTCGCTTGCGGTGCACGGGGACGCTGGGGTGGCACACGTCGATGCGGTGCGGATGGTGCGGCGGTGCTCGGTGGTACGGTCGGCCGGGCCGCGGTCCGATATCCGGAAGCGCTTCGTCGGAGAACGTATTCTGACGGGCGCACGTCAACAAGGTGCGTCCAGCACTCTCTACCGGTGCTTTGCCCGTCCTTGGTTCCGCGTCGAGCCAACGTTTACCCCGCCGTGGGGTGCCGTGAGGCATGGCCCGGCCGGACGGCGGGTAGCGGTGGCCCCGCGCGCCGGGCGCCCCCGGATGCCGGAGCCACCGGCGCGCAGGCGATAGTGGAGTACGTGAACGAGACACCCGTGGCCGCCCCGCCGGACCGTCCCGACCACCCGGCCCCGCCGAAGCGCCCGGCCCGCGCCTCGCTGGCCGCCGCGCTGCTGCTCGGCGCGGCCGGTGCCGCGGTGGTGCTGCTCGCCGTCGGCAAGACCTGGGCCACCGGGCTCGCCCCGGCGGTCGGCGGCACCGTACCGGTGCACGCCGGCGGCAAGGCCGTCACCGGGCTGCCCGGTGCCCTCGCCCTGGTCGGCCTCGCCGCGCTGGTGGCCGTCTTCGCGGTCCGCCGGGTCGGACGGCTGATCGTCTCGGTGCTGCTGGCGCTGTGCGGCGCGGGCGTGATCGCGGCGGCGGTGGCCGGCGCGGCGGACACCTCGGCGGTGAACGACGCCGCCGCCCGCGCCAGCGGCCTGACCTCCACCACCGCCCAGCACATCGCCCACACCGGCTGGCCGTGGATCACCGCCCTCGGCGGCGCGCTCCTGCTCCTCGCCGGCCTGCTCGCGGTGGCCCGCGGCGCCCGGTGGCCCGGGATGTCCGCCCGCTACGAACGCGCCGGCGCCCGCCCCGCCCCCCGTCCACGTCGCGCCCCTGTCGACCCCGACCACCCGGGCGAGCTGTGGAAGGCCCTCGACCGCGGCGAGGACCCCACCCAACGCTGACCACCGCCGCGCCCCGCGTGAGGTCGGCCACCCCGCGTACGGGGGCGCCGACCGGACGGGGGACAATGGGCGCAGCGTCATCGCGCCACCTCGCGGCGCCGAGCAGAAGACCAAGGAGCTTTCATGGCGGGCAACAGCCACGGACACACCCCTGCCGCCTGGACCGGTGTGATCATCTCGTTCATCGGGTTTTGTGTCGGCGGCATCTTCATGGTGATGGCCCAGCCGGCCGGCTTCTTCGCCGGACTGGCCCTCACCCTCCTCGGCCCCCTCGTCGGCGGCATCATGCGCCTGATGGGGATGGGGCAGCCGATGGGCCACACGGGCCTCCAGGTGGCGCCCAAGAGCAGCAGCTGAGCTGGGCCCCGCCGTCGAACCCCCGCCCGCCCCGCGGCGGCCGAGGGGGCACCGCCCAGGCGTAGCTGAACGGGGAGCGCGCTCACGGCGTCGTCGGCCGCCGGCCCGTGCGGTCGCGCTCCGCCTCGCACCGTCCTCCGGGCGGCCGGCGATCGACGACAGGCCCCCGGGGGCGCCGGCCCCGCACGCGCCGCGGAACGGGCGCGGCACACCGTCCACACCACGGCGTGCCGCGCCCTTCGCGTTCCCCGGGCGCACAATCGCCTCATGGCCCGCCCCACCGCGCCGGGCACCTCGCCCGCACCCCGCCGTCCGGACACCGGACGGTGGCGCCGGGCCGCGCCGCCGGGCGCCGCGCTGGGCGCCGTCCTCGCCGCCTTCGGCTACGTCGCCGTGGTGGACCCCGGCCGCCCCGGCCACTACCCCGGCTGCCCGTTCCGCGCCGCCACCGGCTGGTACTGCCCGGCCTGCGGCGGTCTGCGCAGCGCCCACGCGGTGGCCCACGGCGACCTCGCCGCCGCGCTGCGGGACAACGCCCTCGCGGTCCTCGGATACGGCGCCGCCGCCGTACTGTGGGTGTGGTGGCTGTGCCGCGAGGTACGGGCGCGTCCGGGCCGTACGGCGGCGCGGCGGCACCCGGGGGCGCGGCGGGCGGCCACGGCGGCCGTGGCCGTCGTGGTGATCGCCTTCACCGTGGTCCGCAACACCCCGGCGGGCCGCTGCCTGGCCCCGTGACGTACGCCAGGCAGCCGGTTTCGTCCAGGTGGTGGGACCGGCGGCGACCGGATGACGATTCGATAGCGGGTGGCGGCTACCATCGCACTACCTGCTCAACGTGGTCCCACGGTTCCGCAGCAGGTTTTCGCCAGGAATTCGCCAGGAACGCGTAGACCAGTGGCGGCCCCCCGGGGACCTCGCCACCAGCCCGGAAGGGGGCCGCTCGGGTGAGTGTGCTCGACGAGATCATCGAGGGTGTCCGCGCGGACCTCGCGCAGCGGCAGGCCCGCGTCCCCCTCGACGAGCTCAAGGAGCGAGCCGCCAAGGCACCGCGGGCCAAGGACGGCGTGGCCGCGCTGCGCGGCGACGGCGTCAAGGTGATCTGCGAGGTCAAGCGCTCCAGCCCGTCCAAGGGCGCGCTCGCCGCCATCGCCGACCCGGCCGGGCTCGCCGCCGACTACGAGGCCGGCGGCGCCGCGGTGATCAGCGTGCTCACCGAGGAGCGCCGGTTCGGTGGCTCCCTGGCCGACCTGGAGGCGGTCCGCGCCCGGGTCGACACCCCGGTGCTGCGCAAGGACTTCATCGTCACCGCCTACCAGCTGTGGGAGGCCCGGGCCTACGGCGCCGACCTCGCGCTGCTCATCGTCGCCGCCCTCGACCAGGAGGCGCTGGTCTCGCTGATCGAGCGGGCCGAGTCCATCGGGCTCACCCCGCTGGTGGAGGTGCACGACGAGGACGAGGTCGAGCGCGCGGTGGCCGCCGGCGCCAAGGTCGTCGGGGTCAACGCCCGCGACCTGCGCACGCTGCGGGTGGACCGCGACACCTTCGCCCGCCTCGCCCCGGAGATCCCCGGCCACGTCGTCAAGGTCGCCGAATCCGGCGTCCGCGGCCCGCACGACCTGATCGCCTACGCCAACGACGGCGCCGACGCCGTACTCGTCGGCGAGTCCCTGGTCACCGGGCGCGACCCGAAGACCGCGGTGGCCGACCTGGTCGCCGCCGGCGCCCACCCCGCGCTGCGCCACGGACGGGACTGACCGGAGCCGGCATGTCCCCCCGTCCGACACCCGCCACCGCCCTCGACCGGGGCGCCGCGCTCCGGGACCCCCGGCTGGCCCGGCTCGCCCGCGGCTGCAAGCCGCGCGGCTGCCGCGCGCCCGCCCGCCGGGTGCTGGGGCGCCGGGTGCGGTACGTCATCGGCTGCGAACCGGGACAGGTGAACGGCCGGCGATGGCGTCGGCCGACGGCGGTCTGACGTATCGTCAGCCACACGTCGGCCCGGCCCCGCGACGCCCCGCTCCGCCGGTGGCGCCGCGGCGTGCCCCGGGCCGCCACCGGTGCCCGGCCGCGCGCCGGACCCGGTACCGCCGTCGCCCGTCCCCGTACGCGCCCCCGCCAGGCCCGTACCACCGCCCCGCGCCGCCGGGGCGCGGTACGGCGTGCGCGGGGCGCGCCCCACGTACGCCTTCGCAACCGGGGCGCAGCCGCGCCCGACGAGGAGCAACCGGATGTCCACCGACTTCTTCATCCCGGACACGGCGGGCCAGGTGCCCAGCGCCGCCGGGTACTTCGGCCGCTTCGGCGGCAAGTTCATCCCCGAGGCCCTGGTGGCCGCGGTCGACGAGGTCGCCGCGGAGTACGAGAAGGCCAAGGCCGACCCCGCCTTCGCCGCCGAACTCGGCGACCTGCTGGTCAACTACGCCGGCCGCCCCAGCGCGCTGACCGAGGCCGCGCGCTTCGCCGAGCACGCCGGCGGCGCCCGGATCTTCCTCAAGCGCGAGGACCTCAACCACACCGGCTCCCACAAGATCAACAACGTGCTGGGCCAGGCCCTGCTCACCCGGCGGATGGGCAAGACCCGGGTGATCGCCGAGACCGGCGCCGGACAGCACGGCGTGGCCACCGCCACCGCCTGCGCCCTGTTCGGCCTGGAGTGCACCATCTACATGGGCGAGGTCGACACCGAGCGCCAGGCGCTCAACGTCGCCCGGATGCGCATGCTCGGCGCCGAGGTGGTCGCCGTGAAGTCCGGCAGCCGCACCCTGAAGGACGCCATCAACGAGGCGTTCCGCGACTGGGTGGCCAACGTCGACCGCACCCACTACCTGTTCGGCACCGCGGCCGGCCCGCACCCCTTCCCGGCCCTGGTCCGCGACTTCCACCGGGTCATCGGCGTCGAGGCCCGCCGCCAGCTGCTGGAGCGCGCCGGGCGGCTGCCGGACGCCGTCCTCGCCTGCGTCGGCGGCGGCTCCAACGCCATCGGGGTCTTCCACGCCTTCCTGCCCGACGAGGGCGTCCGGCTGATCGGCCTGGAGGCGGCCGGCCACGGCGTGGACTCCGGCGAGCACGCGGCCACCCTCACCGCCGGCGACCCCGGCATCCTGCACGGCTCGCGCTCCTACGTCCTCCAGGACGAGGACGGCCAGATCACCGAGCCGTACTCGATCTCGGCCGGCCTGGACTACCCCGGCATCGGCCCGGAGCACTCGTACCTGAAGGACACCGGGCGCGCCGAGTACCGCCCGGTCACCGACGACGAGGCGATGCAGGCGCTGCGGCTGCTGTCGCGCACCGAGGGCATCATCCCGGCCATCGAGAGCGCCCACGCGCTCGCCGGCGCCCTCCAGGCCGGCCGGGAACTCGGCCCCGACGCCCTGCTGCTGGTCAACCTCTCCGGCCGGGGCGACAAGGACATGGACACCGCCGCCCGCTACTTCGGGCTCTACCCTTCGGAAGGTGCCAAGTGAGCGGCAACCTCGGGCTGTTGGAGAAGACGCTGGCCGCCGCCAAGGCGGAGGACCGGGCCGCGCTCATCGGCTACCTGCCGGCCGGCTTCCCCTCGGTCGAAGGCGGCGTGGACGCCGCGATCGCCATGGTCGAGGGCGGCTGCGACATCGTGGAGATCGGCCTGCCGCACAGCGACCCGGTGCTCGACGGGCCGGTCATCCAGACCGCCGACGACATCGCGCTGCGCGGCGGGGTGAAGATCGCCGACGTACTGGAGACGGTACGCCGGGTGCACGCCGCCACCGGCGCGCCGGTGCTGTGCATGACGTACTGGAACCCGGTGGACCGGCACGGCGCCGAGCGGTTCGCCGAGGAACTGGCCGCCGCCGGGGGCGCCGGCTGCATCCTGCCCGACCTGCCGGTGGAGGAGTCCGCGCAGTGGCGGGCCGCCGCCGGGCGGCACGGGCTGGCCACCGTCTTCGTCGTCGCCCCGAGCAGCCGGGACGAGCGGCTCGCCGAGATCACCGCGGCGGGCAGCGGCTTCGTCTACGCGGCCTCGCTGATGGGGGTCACCGGCACCCGGGCGTCGGTGGGCGCCCAGGCCGCCGACCTGGTGCGGCGCACCCGGGCCACCCCCGCCGGCCGCCAGGGGCTGCCGGTCTGCGTGGGCCTGGGGGTCTCCAACGGCGAGCAGGCCGCCGAGGTGGCCGCCTTCGCCGACGGCGTCATCGTCGGCTCCGCCTTCGTCAAGCGGCTGCTGGACTCCGCGGACCGCGAGACGGGCCTGGCGGGCCTGCGGGACCTCGCGGGCGAGCTGGCGGCCGGGGTGCGCAAGCGCGGCTGACCCGCCCGCCACGGCAACCGCACGGGCCGGCGTTACCCGTTCGAGGGAATCGGCGGGCCGGGGGTGCGCACTCGCGCACCCCCGGCCCGCCGCACCGCGTTAGGCAAGGGCGTGAGCCAGAACAACCGTGACGGTAAGAGCGCCCGCGAACGGCTGCGGGCGGAGCGCGAGCGCGAGAAGATCAAGGCCAAACGGAAGCGAACGGCCCTGGTGGCCGGCGGCATCGTGGCGGTGCTCGCGGCGGCGGCCGGCATCGGCATCGCGGTCTCCGGCTCCGGCGGCTCCGGGGCGGGCGGCGCCGCGGGCGCCCCCTCCGGCGCCCTGGGCAAGAGCGACCTGGCGGTCCCCGTCGGCCGTTCAGGGGCGCCGTCCACCCTGACGGTCTACGAGGACTTCCGCTGCCCGGCCTGCGACGTCTTCGAGAAGACCTTCCGCGACACCGTGCACGGCCTCCAGGACGGCGGCCAGCTCCAGAGCCAGTACCACCTGGTCACCCTGATCGACTCCAACCTGCGCGGCAGCGGCTCCCTGCGGGCCGGCAACGCCGCCGCCTGCGCCCAGGACCAGGGCAAGTTCCGCGCCTACCACGACGTCCTCTACGACAACCAGCCCGACGAGCGCGACGACCGCTTCGCCGACAACAACTACCTGCTCCAGCTCGCCGACAAGGTCCCCGGCCTGCGCACCGCCGCCTTCACCTCCTGCGTACGCGACGGCCGCTACGACGGCTGGATCAAGAAGTCCAACAGCGACTTCAACAACTCCGGGTACAACTCCACCCCGACCGTGCTGCTCAACGGCAAGAGCATCTACGGCCCCAACACCCCGCTCACCCCGGACGGGCTGAAGAAGATGGTCGCCGACGCCAACCGCGGCAAGGCCCCGGCCCCGGCCTCCGGATCCCCGGCGTCCTCCGCCCCGGCCTCCCGGGCCTCCTCCGGCTCCTCGGCGCCGGCCCCGGGCGGGCCGGGACGCTCCGTGTCCGCGACGGTCACCCACGGCTCCGGGACGCCCGGCGGCGGCCGGCCCCGGCCGTGACGTTACGCGTCCTTTGCCGGGTGGGATTGCGCCTTCACCCGCCCGGCACGGTAGCGTCGGTGACGCCATGGACCTCGCATACATTCCCAGCCCGTCGAAGGGCGTCCTCCACCTCGGACCGATCCCGCTGCGCGGGTACGCCTTCTGCATCATCATCGGTGTCTTCGTCGCCGTGTGGCTGGGCGGCAAGCGCTGGGCGGAGCGCGGCGGCCTGAAGACCACCGTCGCCGACATCGCCGTGTGGGCGGTGCCCTTCGGGCTGGTCGGCGGGCGGCTCTACCACGTCATCACCGACTACGAGCTGTACTTCGGGCCGGGCCGCGACTGGGTGGGCGCGTTCAAGGTCTGGGACGGCGGTCTCGGCATCTGGGGAGCGGTGGCGCTGGGCGCGCTGGGCGCGTGGATCGGCTGCCGCCGCCGCGGCATCCCGCTGCCCGCCTACGCCGACGCCGTCGCCCCCGGGGTCGCCTTCGCCCAGGCGATCGGCCGCTGGGGCAACTGGTTCAACCAGGAGCTGTACGGCAAGCCCAGCAAGCTGCCGTGGGCGCTGGAGATCGACCCCGCGCACCGCCCCGCCGCCACCCCGGACATCGCCACCTACCACCCGACGTTCCTGTACGAGTCGCTGTGGTGCGTCGCGGTGGGCTTCCTGGTCCTCTGGGCCGACCGGCGCTTCAAGCTGGGCCACGGCCGGGCCTTCGCGCTCTACGTGGCCGCCTACACGGTGGGCCGCTTCTGGACCGAGCACATGCGGATCGACTACGCCCACCAGATCCTCGGCATGCGGCTCAACGACTGGACGGCGATCCTGGTCTTCCTCGCCGCGGTGGCCGGCTTCGTGATCTCCGCCCGCCGCCACCCGGGCCGGGAGCCCGTGGTGGAACCGGCTGCGACGGCGCCCCCCACGCCTGCCACGCCGTCCGAGGACCCCGACCGGCCCGGCGGCGGCCCCGCGAAGCCGCTGATGTCCTTCCCCGACGACCCCGCCGAGGAGCGCGCCGAAGGCGGTAAGGACACCTCCGCCGCACAGCAGGGCTGAGCCCCCCGCCCTCCGGCTCCGGCACCCCCGAGCACCCCCTTTGGACAGGCTTTCCTTGCTGGCACGGTTCGCCCGTTCGTGCGTATCGTCAACGCGTCGCACAGGGGGCCGGGTGTTCCGTGCCCGGTCCGGAGGGAGTACGACGCCAGATGTCCACCGTCATCGAGAGCAGCGGCACCGGGAGCGCCGGCGCCGAAGACACCGGCTACCACGTGCCGCACCACACCCACCGGGACGTCAACGGCGGCTGGCTGCGCCCCGCGGTCTTCGGCGCCATGGACGGCCTGGTCTCCAACTTCGCCCTGATGACCGGCGTGGCCGGCGGTCAGCTCTCCAGCCACACCATCGTCCTCACGGGCCTGGCCGGCCTCGCCGCGGGCGCCTTCTCGATGGCCGCGGGGGAGTACACCTCGGTCGCCTCCCAGCGTGAGCTGGTCGAGGCCGAGCTGGAGCTGGAGCGGCTGGAGCTGCGCCGCAACCCCCACGACGAGCTGGCTGAGCTGGCCAAGCTGTACGAGTCGCGCGGGGTCGACCCCGAACTCGCCCACGAGGTGGCCCGCCAGCTCTCCCGCGACCCGGAGCAGGCGCTGGAGATCCACGCCCGCGAGGAGCTGGGCATCGACCCCTCCGACCTGCCGTCGCCGCTGGTCGCCGCGGTCTCCTCGTTCGGCTCGTTCGCGGCCGGCGCGCTGCTGCCGGTGCTGCCGTACCTGCTGGGCGCCTCCCGGCTGTGGCCGGCGCTGGTGCTGGCGCTGCTCGGGCTCTTCCTGTGCGGCGCGGTGGTGGCCCGGGTGACCGCCCGTTCCTGGTGGTTCAGCGGGCTGCGCCAGCTGGTGCTGGGGGCCGCCGCGGCCGGGATCACCTTCCTGCTGGGCTCGCTCTTCGGCCACGCGATCGGCTGACCGGGGGGTGACCCCGTCCGCGCGGGGTACCCGGTTTCGTGTGAATCGCTTGTTTCGGCGGTCGGCCGGGCGGGCATGAGACCCCCGCGCCGCGGGCAGAGTCGCCCGCTCCGCGCGCCCGCGACACCGGCCCCGCCGCCCGGGTCGCCACCCCGCTCGTGTCCACATGGTGGAAGCATGTATCCGCTTTCCGGGATGCGAGGCATCCTGTAACCTGCACGCAATCGCAGAGGGCCAACGTCGTCCCTGTTGCGCCGTGACATTTCTGAACGGCACTACATGCCAACGACGACGGGAGAGCCGATGCGTTCTGCGTCCACGCACTCCGAGTCCAGCGCCCGCTGGGCCCACATGGACGGGCGTCCCGCTTCGCAGGGGATGTACGACCCCCGTCACGAGCACGACGCCTGCGGTGTCGGCTTCGTGGCCACCCTCACCGGCGAGGCGGACCACGCGCTCGTGGAGCAGGCGCTCACCGTGCTGCGCAACCTGGAACACCGCGGGGCCACCGGTTCCGACCCCGACTCGGGCGACGGCGCCGGCATACTGCTCCAGATCCCGGACGCCTTCCTGCGCGGATCCGTCGACTTCCCGCTCCCCGCCGCCGGCGGCTACGCCGCGGGCATCGCCTTCCTCCCCTGGGACGAGGAGGAGCGCGCCAAGGCCGTCGACTCCATCGAGCGGATCGCCGCCGAGGAGAAGCTCCAGGTGCTCGGCTGGCGCACCCTGCCGGTCGCCCCCGACCTGCTCGGCGCCGCCGCCCGTGCCACCATGCCGTACTTCGCCCAGCTCTTCGTCGCCGACCCCACCGGCGCCCGCACCGGCATCGACCTGGACCGCCCGGCGTTCGTGCTGCGCAAGCGGGCCGAGCGCGAGGTGGGCGTCTACTTCCCCTCGCTGTCCGCGCGCACCATCGTCTACAAGGGCATGCTCACCACCGGGCAGCTCGAACCGTTCTTCCCCGACCTGTCCGACCCCCGGTTCGCCACCGCCATCGCGCTGGTCCACTCCCGGTTCTCCACCAACACCTTCCCGAGCTGGCCGCTGGCCCACCCGTACCGGTTCGTGGCCCACAACGGCGAGATCAACACCGTCCAGGGCAACCGCAACTGGATGCGCGCCCGCGAATCCCAGCTCGCCTCCTCGGTCATCGACGGCGACCTGGAGCGGATCTTCCCGGTGTGCACCCCCGGCGCCTCCGACTCCGCCAGCTTCGACGAGGTGCTGGAGCTGCTCCACCTCTCCGGCCGGTCACTGCCGCACAGCGTGCTGATGATGATCCCGGAGGCGTGGGAGAACCACTCCTCGATGGACCCCGCCCGCCGCGCCTTCTACCAGTACCACTCCACGATGATGGAGCCCTGGGACGGACCGGCCTGCGTCACCTTCACCGACGGCACCCTGGTCGGCGCCGTGCTCGACCGCAACGGGCTGCGCCCCGGCCGCTACTGGGTCACCGACGACGGCCTGGTCGTCCTCTCCTCCGAGGTCGGCGTCCTGGACATCGCCCCCGGCAAGGTCGTCCGCAAGGGCCGCCTCCAGCCCGGCCGGATGTTCCTGGTCGACACCGCCGAGCACCGCATCATCGAGGACGACGAGATCAAGGACGGCCTCGCCGCCCAGCAGCCGTACGGCGAATGGCTGGAGGCCGGGCTGATCCACCTCGACGACCTGCCCGGGCGCGAGCACATCGTGCACACCCACGCCTCGGTCACCCGCCGCCAGCAGACCTTCGGCTACACCGAGGAGGAACTGCGGGTCATCCTGGCGCCGATGGCCAAGACCGGCGCCGAACCGATCGGCTCCATGGGCACCGACTCGCCCATCGCCGCCCTCTCCGCCCGGCCCCGGCTCCTCTTCGACTACTTCACCCAGCTGTTCGCGCAGGTCACCAACCCGCCGCTGGACGCCATCCGCGAGGAACTGGTCACCTCGCTGATCTCCGCCGTCGGCCCGCAGGGCAACCTGCTGGAGCCCACCCCGGCCGCCTGCCGCAACGTCACCCTGCCGTTCCCGGTGATCGACAACGACGAGCTGGCCAAGCTCATCCACATCAACGCCGACGGCAACCTGCCCGGGCTGAAGGCCGCCACCCTGTCCGGCCTGTACCGGGTCGGCGGCGGCGGCGCGGCGCTGGCCGCCCGGCTCACCGAGATCTGCGCCGAGGCCGACGCCGCCATCGAGGACGGCGCCCGGCTGATCGTCCTGTCCGACCGGCACTCCGACGCCGAGCACGCGCCGATCCCCTCGCTGCTGCTCACCTCTGCCGTCCACCACCACCTCATCCGCACCAAGCAGCGCACCCACGTCGGCCTGCTCGTCGAGGCCGGCGACGTGCGCGAGGTGCACCACGTGGCGCTGCTGGTCGGCTACGGCGCCGCCGCCGTCAACCCGTACCTGGCCATGGAGTCCGTGGAGGACCTGGTGCGGGCCGGCACCTTCCTGCCCGGGGTGGACGCCGACACCGCCATCAAGAACCTGATCAAGGCGCTCGGCAAGGGCGTGCTGAAGGTGATGTCCAAGATGGGCATCTCCACCGTCGCCTCCTACCGCGGCGCCCAGGTCTTCGAAGCGGTCGGCCTGGACGGCGAGTTCACCGACACCTACTTCCACGGCACCGCCACCAAGATCGGCGGCGCCGGAATCGACGTCATCGCCGCCGAGGTCGCCGCCCGGCACACCAAGGCGTACCCGTCCTCCGGGATCGCCGCCGCCCACCGCCGGCTGGAGATCGGCGGCGAGTACCAGTGGCGCCGCGAGGGCGAACCCCACCTGTTCGACCCGGAGACCGTCTTCCGGCTCCAGCACGCCACCCGCTCGCGCCGCTACGACATCTTCAAGAAGTACACCGAGCGGGTCAACGAGCAGTCCGAGCGGCTGATGACGCTGCGCGGCCTGTTCGACCTGCGCACCGGTGAGCGCCCGCCGGTGCCGGTCGAGGAGGTCGAGCCGGTCTCCGAGATCGTCAAGCGGTTCTCCACCGGCGCCATGTCCTACGGCTCCATCAGCCGCGAGGCCCACGAGACGCTCGCCGTCGCCATGAACCAGCTCGGCGCCAAGTCCAACACCGGCGAGGGCGGCGAGGACGCCGACCGCCTCCACGACCCGGCCCGGCGCAGCGCCGTCAAGCAGGTCGCCTCCGGCCGCTTCGGGGTCACCAGCGAATACCTGGTCAACGCCGACGACATCCAGATCAAGATGGCCCAGGGCGCCAAGCCCGGCGAGGGCGGCCAACTGCCCGGCCACAAGGTCTACCCCTGGGTGGCGAAGACCCGCCACTCCACCCCCGGCGTCGGCCTGATCTCCCCGCCGCCGCACCACGACATCTACTCCATCGAGGACCTCGCCCAGCTCATCCACGACCTGAAGAACGCCAACCCGGCCGCCCGCATCCACGTCAAGCTGGTCTCCGAGGTCGGCGTCGGCACCGTCGCCGCGGGCGTCTCCAAGGCCCACGCCGACGTGGTCCTCATCTCCGGCCACGACGGCGGCACCGGCGCCTCACCGCTGACCAGCCTCAAGCACGCCGGCGGCCCCTGGGAGCTGGGCCTGGCCGAGACCCAGCAGACGCTGCTGCTCAACGGGTTGCGCGACCGGATCGTGGTGCAGACCGACGGCCAGCTCAAGACCGGCCGCGACGTGGTGATCGCCGCGCTGCTCGGCGCCGAGGAGTTCGGCTTCGCCACCGCCCCGCTGGTGGTCTCCGGCTGCGTCATGATGCGCGTGTGCCACCTGGACACCTGCCCGGTCGGCATCGCCACCCAGAACCCGGTGCTGCGCGAGCGGTTCAGCGGCAAGCCCGAATTCGTCGTCAACTTCTTCGAGTTCATCGCCGAGGAGGTCCGCGAACTCCTCGCCGAACTCGGCTTCCGCTCCATCGAGGAGGCCGTCGGCCACGCCGAACTGATCGACACCTCCCAGGCGGTGGACCACTGGAAGGCCCAGGGGCTGGACCTGGCACCCCTGCTGCACGTGCCCGACCTCCCGGCCGGCGCCGCCCGCCACCGCACCACCGCCCAGGACCACGGCCTGGCCAAGGCGCTCGACAACGAGCTGATCCGGCTCGCCGCCGACGCCCTCGACAACGCCTCCCCGGTCCGCGCCCAACTGCCCATCCGCAACATCAACCGCACCGTCGGCACCATGCTCGGCCACGAGGTCACCAAGCGGTACGGCGGCGCCGGCCTGCCCGACGACACCATCGACATCACCTTCACCGGCTCGGCCGGCCAGTCGTTCGGCGCCTTCCTGCCCAAGGGCGTCACCCTGCGGCTGGAGGGCGACGCCAACGACTACGTCGGCAAGGGGCTCTCCGGCGGCCGGATCGTCGTCCGCCCCGACCGCGGCGCCGACCACCTCGCCGAATACTCGGTGATCGCCGGCAACACCCTCGGCTACGGGGCCACCGGCGGCGAACTCTTCCTCCGCGGCAAGGTCGGTGAACGGTTCTGCGTGCGCAACTCCGGCGCCGTGGTGGTCGCCGAGGGCGTCGGCGACCACGGCTGCGAGTACATGACCGGCGGCCGGGCCGTGGTGCTCGGCGAGACCGGACGCAACTTCGCGGCCGGCATGTCCGGCGGCATCGCCTACGTCCTCGACCTGGACCCGGCGTGCGTCAACACCGGCATGGTCGGGATCGAACCGCTCGACGCCGAGGACATCGGGTGGCTGCACGACGTGGTGCGCCGCCACCTCGAAGAGACCGGCTCCACCGTCGCCGAGGCGCTCCTCGCCGACTGGGGCACCACCCTCACCCGGTTCGGCAAGATCATGCCCCGGGACTACAAGGCAGTGCTCGCCGCCAAGGTTGCCGCCGAGCAAGCGGGGCTCTCCGAGTCCGAGACGACGGCCAGGATGATGGAGGCGGCACATGGCTGACCCGAAGGGCTTTCTCACCACCGGGCGCGAGGTCGCCCGCACCCGCCCGGTCCCGGAGCGGATCAAGGACTGGCGCGAGGTCTACGTCCCCGGCTCCCTGTTGCCCGTCATCGGCAAGCAGGCCGGCCGCTGCATGGACTGCGGCATCCCGTTCTGCCACAACGGCTGCCCGCTGGGGAACCTGATCCCCGAGTGGAACGACTACGCCTACCGCGACGACTGGCGGGCCGCCGCCGAACGCCTGCACGCCACCAACAACTTCCCCGAGTTCACCGGCCGGCTGTGCCCCGCCCCGTGCGAGGCCGCCTGCGTGCTCGGCATCAACCAGCCCCCGGTGACCATCAAGAACGTCGAGGTCACCATCGTCGACAAGGCGTGGGACAACGGCGCGGTGGTGCCGCAGCCGCCGGAGCGCCTGTCCGGCAAGACCGTCGCCGTCATCGGCTCCGGACCGGCCGGCCTCGCCGCCGCCCAGCAGCTCACCCGGGCCGGCCACACCGTCGCCGTCTACGAACGCGCCGACCGCATCGGCGGCCTGCTGCGCTACGGCATCCCCGAGTTCAAGATGGAGAAGCGCCACATCAACCGGCGCATCGAGCAGATGCGCGCGGAGGGCACCAAGTTCCGCACCGGCGTGGAGATCGGCCGCGACATCGACGCCGCCGGCCTGCGCCGCCGCTACGACGCCGTGGTGATCGCGGCCGGCGCCACCACCGCCCGCGACCTGCCCGTCCCCGGCCGCGATCTCAACGGCATCCACCAGGCCATGGAATACCTGCCGCTGGCCAACAAGGTCCAGGAGGGCGACTACGTCACCTCCCCGATCTCCGCCGAGGGCAAGCACGTCGTGGTGATCGGCGGCGGCGACACCGGCGCCGACTGCGTGGGCACCGCCCACCGCCAGGGCGCCGCCTCCGTCACCCAGCTGGAGATCATGCCCCGCCCCGCCGACGAACGCCCGGCCCACCAGCCCTGGCCCACCTACCCCATGACCTACAAGGTCACCTCCGCCCACGAGGAGGGCGGCGAACGGATCTACGCCGTCAACACCGTGGAGTTCGAGGGCGACGCCGAAGGCAACGTGCAGTACCTGCACCTGGTCGAGGTGGAGTTCACCGACGGAAAGTTCGCGCCCAAGCCCGGCACCGAACGCCGCATCCCCGCCCAACTGGTCACCCTCGCCATGGGGTTCACCGGCACCGACGTCAGGAACGGGCTGGTCGAACAGCTCGGCCTGGAACTCGACGCCCGCGGCAACATCGCCCGCGACAAGGACTTCGCCACCAACGTGGACGGCGTCTTCGTCGCCGGAGACGCCGGCCGCGGCCAGTCGCTCATCGTCTGGGCCATCGCCGAGGGGCGCTCCGCCGCCCGCGCCGTCGACCACTACCTGACCGGCACCTCCGCCCTGCCCGCGCCGATCCGCCCCACGGACCGCGCCCTGGCCGTCTGACGGCCACCCCCGAGAACGGGCCGTACAACGGCGTACGGAACCGAAAGCGGCGCCCGGTGCTCCCCGACCGCACCGGGTGCCGCGTCACCCGCTCCACCCCGCTGGACGGGCGCACCACGCCGACCGGTGCCATCGTGGCCCCATGACCCACCTCGCGCGCGACCCGGCCGGTGCCCTCGCCCACCACGACGACACCCGGGACCTCGACGACGCCGACCACGGTTTCCTCGGCGCCCTCGAACCCGCCCGGATCACCGACGCCGACGGCCGGGTCGTCTGGGACGCCGACGCCCACGCCTTCCTGGCCGGCGAACGCCCCGACACCGCCCACCCCGCGCTGTGGCGGGCCGGCCGGCACCTCGCCCGGCACGGCCTGTACCAGGTCACCGACGGCGTCTACCAGGTACGCGGCCTCGACCTGTCCACCATGACGCTCATCGAGGGCGACCGCGGCGTCGTCGTCGCCGACCCGCTGCTCAGCGCCGAGACCGCCGCCGCCGCGCTCGCCCTCTACCGCGCCCACCGCGGCGACCGCCCGGTCACCGGCGTGGTCTACACCCACAGCCACCCCGACCACTTCGGCGGCGCCCGCGGCGTACTGCCGCCCGGCCACGAACCCGTACCCGTCCTCGCCCCGGACGGCTTCCTCGACCACGCCCTCGGCGAGAACCTCCAGGCCGGCCCCGCCCGCGCCCGCCACGCCCGCCACCGGTACGGCACCGCGCTGCCCAAGGGACCGGCCGGCCAGATCGGCTGCGGCCTCGGCCCCGCCGTCTCCACCGGCACCCTCACCCTCGTCCCGCCCACCGCGCGGATCACCCGCACCGGGCAGGAGGAGACCGTCGACGGCCTCCGGCTCGTCTTCCACCTCGCCCCCGGCGCCACCGCACCGGCCGAACTGAGCCTGTACCTGCCGCACCGGCACGCCCTGCTGCTCTCCGGGCACGACGCCCTCACCACCCACGGCGGCGCCGCCCGCGCCCGGGCCCGGCACCTCGCCGAGACCCTGGCCCGCCACGGCCACACCACCGAGGTGCTCCTCACCTCCCACCACCGGCCCGTCCGCGGCACCCGACACGTCACCGCCCACCTGACCGTCGAACGCGACCTCCACGCCTACCTGCACGACCAGACCCTGCGCCTGCTCAACCGGGGACACACCCCCGCCGAGATCGCCGAGGAACTGCGACTGCCGCCCGCCCTGGAGACCGCCCGCCCCGAAGCGCTCCGCCGATACCTCCAGCCCCCCTTCGACGACGACCCGGCCCGGCTGTGGCAGCACCCGCCGGCCGGCCTCGCCCGGCGCTACACCGCCTGCCTCGGCGGGGTGGACGCCACCGTCGCCAAGGCCAAGGAGTACACCGAAGCCGGTGACCTGCGGTTCGCCGCCACCCTCCTCGACCACGCGGTGCTCACCGACCCCGGCCACGCCGAAGCCCGCGAGGCGCTCGCCACCGTCTACGAACGCCTCGGCCACGCCGCCGCCGACGCCACCTGGCGCAACCACTACCTGACCGCCGCCGCCGACCTGCGCGACACCCACCCCGGGCCCGCCACCGGCGACAGCCACGACCTGCTCGCCGCCCTCACCGTCGACCAGCTCGTCGACTCCCTCGCCGTCCGCGTCGACGGCCCCCGCGCCTGGCCGGCCACCCTCACCATGGACTGGCACCTCACCGACGAACAACGCGTCTGGCGGCTGACGTTGTCCAACGGCGCCCTCACCCACCGCGGTTCACCCGCCACCCGGCACACCGCACCCGACCCCGCCGACCTCACCCTCACCCTGACCAGGGCCCAACTCCCCGCCCTGCTCACCGGATCACCCCCCGACGGCACCGTCACCGACGGCGACCCGCACACCCTGGGCCGCCTCCTCGCCCTCCTCGACCCGCCGGACCCCACCGCCCCCGCGGTGACCCCGTAGGCTGACGCCACCGCCACTTACGGGAGGGAAGCTCAGTGGTCGAGCATCGTACGGTCGAAGTCGACGGCGTCCGGCTGCACATCGCGGAGGAGGGGGAGGGGCCGCTGGTCGTCCTGCTCCACGGCTTCCCCGAATGCTGGTACTCCTGGCGCCACCAGTTCGCCCCGCTGGCCGCCGCCGGCTACCACGTCGTCGCCCCCGACCAGCGCGGCTACGCCCGCAGCGACCGCCCCGAGGCCGTCGAGGCGTACACCATGCCGCACCTGGTCGGCGACGTCGTCGGCCTGGTGCACGCGCTCGGCGAGGAACGCGCCGTGGTCGTCGGCCACGACTGGGGCGCCCCGGTCGCCTGGAACACCGCGCTGATGCGCCCCGACCTGGTACGCGGCGTCGTCGGACTGAGCGTCCCGCCCACCCCCCGCGGACCGGTGCCGCCGCTGAAGGCGATGCGCGAGATGTTCGACGGCCGCTTCTACTGGAACTACTTCGAGACCCCCGGCCGCGCCGACGCCGAATTCGCCCGCGACCCGCACGCCACCTTCCGCCGCTGCCTGTACGGACTCTCCGGCGACAACCCCGCCAACGCCGAGCCCGCCCAGCCGCTGATCGACCCCGAACAGGGCTTCCTCGCCAACTACCCCGACCCCGGGCGGCTGCCCGACTGGCTCACCGAGGACGACATCGACACCTTCGTCGCCGAATACCGCGACGCCGGCTTCACCGGCGGCCTCAACTGGTACCGCTGCCTGGACCGCAGCCGGGAGCTGACCGCCGCCTTCGACGGCGCCCGCGTCACCGTCCCCGCCCTCTACCTGACCGGCGACCGCGACCTCGTCGTCCACTTCCCCGGCAACGACCAGCTCATCCCCGCCCTCCCCACCCTCCACCCCGGCCTCGGCGCCCCCCACGTCCTGACCGGCTGCGGCCACTGGACCCAGCAGGAACGCCCCGCCGAGGTCAACGCCGCCCTCCTGGAATTCCTCGACGGCCTGCCCGACTAGGCGTCACACTCCAACTCGCTCCGGCACAGCCCGCACCGCGCGGTCAGCCGGCCCCGGACCGGCACCCGGATCCGCTGCCAGCACGTGGGGCACGGGAACGAGACGCGCAGCGGCTCGCCGGCGTGGAACGCGTAACCGCCGGCCAGCCGCACCGGCGGCAGCCCGTCCTCGGCGACGACCTGCAACGCCGCCCAGCGCCGGTCGGCCGCGTACCGGCGCCGGCTCGCCCAGCCGGCCCCGGCCAGCGGCGGCCGGCGCCAGTCGTCCCGGGCCCGCGCCCACCCCGCCCGGTACGCCTCCCGGGCCTGCGCACCGGTCAGCCACGCCCCGGCGTCGTCCCCGAACGCCATCGCCCGCTTGGCCAGCACGTAACCGAACTCCTCCGGCGTCAGGAACCCCAGCTTCGTCGCCCGGTCGTCGTCCTCCCGGTAGGCGTCCAGCAGCGGCCAGCCCGCGCCCAGATAGGCCGCCGTGGTGTCGGTGAGGACCTCGTTGTCCCGGGTGCCGGGGAAGGAGAGCCCCAGGCGGCCCAGGTACAGATGGGCCACCTCGTGCGCCAGGCACGCCCCGATGTCCCGCCGGTCCTCCTTGAAACGGGCGTTGAGCTCCACGAAGTACTCCGGCCCCGCCCCCGCCTCCACCGCCCCGGCCTGCGCCATCTCCCGGAACGCCACGATCGCCCGGGCCTGCGGCAGCCGCAGCTGGCGCACGATCGCCCGGGCCACCGCCTGCGCCCCCAGCAGGACGTCCGCACCCGGCGGGAACCGCACGTCCTCCGGGCGCACACTCACCGCGAACGCGCTCACCGTGTCGTACGACAACCGCCGCCACAGCGCGGTCAGCGCCGCCCGGACGGTCTCCAGATGCGGGAACCCGTGCGCGACCGGCGCGGAACCGGGCCCCGGTCCGGCATGACGGCTCACGGGCACCTCCCACCGGCCGCGCCTCGCCCCTCCCGCCGAGGGTAGTCGGCCGCACGGCCCCGGTCACCCGCCCCGTTCGTGCGTCGTCCGCACCAAACCGGTCGCGGCGCCCCGGACCACCGGGCACCGTGGAACGCAACGCAGACGCACCCCAGCGAAAGGCAGGCGCACCGCGATGGAACCACCGGCCACCGCAGCACCGAAGCGCACCTCCGGCCACCTGGCCGACGCCTGCGTCACCGTCGTCGCCGCCCTCGCCGGCGCCGCCATGGCCGCCTCCGGGGTATGGCAGCTCGGCTGGCCGCACGCCTTCTCCGCCTGGGCCGGCTTCCCGCCCGACGGCCACTTCCTGCACGACAGCGGCGCCTTCTCCATCGGCCTCGGGCTGGCGCTGCTGCTGACCACCGTGTGCTCCGACGCCGCCACCACCGTGCTCGCCGCCTTCCTGGTCGCCAACACCGTCCACTTCGCCTACCACGTCGCCGACCGCGACCTCGGCGGACGGACGTGGACGATCTGGCTGCTCGGCGCCGGATCGCTGCTGACCGCCGCCGCGCTGACGCTGCGGCTGCGCCGGATCACCGCGGTGCGCGGCATCCGGGGAACGACGCCGGGGGAGCGTTAGTCCAACCGCCGCGCGCGCTTTGTCCATGGCCCCGCCGCCCACCGCGTTCCACCCTGTGCGGGTCGGGTCACCCTCGCCGAAGGAGCGCGATGACCACCCCCGCCACCGCCC